>PAWT01000003.1 GCA_002714165.1 Acidobacteriota bacterium | reverse complement strand
ATGGCCTATCTCGCGCAAGAGGAATACGGCGATGCCGAGGCGGCTTTCAGCAGTTCGCTTGAGGTCAATCCAGACTACGCTGAAGCCTATGAGGGGCTCGCCACGATCTACAACAGTCAGCGGCGGTTTGATGAGGCCGTGGAGGCCAGTGCAAGGGCGGCTGAGTTGTCGGGTGGTGGTGGAGTCGGCGGCCTCGCAGACCCGGACACCATTTTTAACCAGGGGCTCATCAACTGGAATGCCGGCAACATCGAGGAGGCCAAAGCGCAGTTCGCCGAGACGCTCGAGCTTGACCCGAACCATGGTGAGGCTCATTACTGGGTCGGCATGGCCAATTTGAACGAAGGGGACCTCGCCGGGGCCAAGATAGCCTTTGAACGCTACGTCGAGCTTGAGCCGGACGGGCGGTTTGCGGACCAGGCTAGTGGCATGGTCACGCAGCTGCCTTGACTGAGGCGCTCGCGCCGGTGACTTTGTGACGTCTTGCTAAATTTGGTGGTCGATAGAGCGGTTTAGGGGATTCGTGTTATCGAGGAGGATTCACATGCGGACCAAACATTCGGCGTTGACGGGAGTTCTCTGTTGTGTGGTTCTGGTCGGGGTAGAGAGTGCTCTAGCCCAGAGTCAACGGACCATGCGACCTGTGATTCGAGGTACAGAATACGCAGCAACGTCCATGAAGGCTCCCGCCACAGCGGCGGCGATGCGCATTCTCGACGCTGGTGGCAACGCCTTTGATGCGGTGGTAGCGGGCCAGGCAGTGTTGGCGCTGGTGGACCCAGGGGGCAATGGCATCGGGTCAGATGCAGTGATACTGATCCACGACGCCAAGACCGGCGAGGTGCTCTCGATCAATGCGGAGGGGACGGCCCCGCAACTGGCAACCATTGAATGGTATGAAGAACACAATCATGGCGAGATTCCGGTGAGTGATGGGCTGTTGTCAGCCTCAATCCCAGCTGTGGTTGATGCTTGGTATGTCTTGCTCGACCGTTGGGGCACCATGACGTTCGCAGAAGTACTGCAGCCAGCCATTGAAGTTGCGGAAGAAGGCTTTCCGCTGAGTGAACGTCTTGCAAGTTCGATCGCTCGGTCGGAAAAGATTCGGAAGTATCCGACGACTATGAATGTCTACTGGCCGGATGGTCGGGCGCCCGAAGCTGGAGAGGTCTTCAAGAACCTCGATGCCGCAAACACCCTGAAGAAACTCGTGGAAGCTGAAGCGCAGAATGCTGGTGCGGGTCGCCACGCTGCGCTGAAAGCGGCACGCGATCGATTTTACAAAGGTGATATTGCACGAACCATGGCGGCCTTCTTTGAGGAGCATGGTGGCCTCTATCGCTACGAGGACTTCGCCAACTACTCCGTCAAGGTTGAAACGCCAGTGTCAATTGATTACCGCGGGTACACGGTTTACAAAAATCCTTCAGCGAACCAGGGTCCCACGGAACTATTCACGCTCAAGATGCTTGAGGGTTATGACCTACAAGCGCTTGGCCATAACAGCGTCGAGTACATACACACGAGTGCTGAAGCGCTCAAACTCGCCATGGCCGACCGGGAGAAATATCTTGGTGACATGGACTTCATCACCATTCCTTACGAAGGCCTCTTGTCTGAGGAGTACGCACGCGAGCGGCGAACTCTCATTGATCCGGATCGAGCGTCGTTCGAGTTGCGGCCAGGAACACCGGAACGGTTCATGGGGAGTTCCGGACTCCTAGACCGGCCCGTTCACGTGAACTTGGAGGGTGAGGCTGACCACGAGGGTGATACCAGCTACATCGCCGTGGTGGACAAGGACCGCAATATGGTGAGCTTCGAGCCGAGCTTACACAGTGGGTTTGGTACTGGTGTAGTTGTCGGCGACCTCGGGTTTATCTTTAACTGCCGTGGGGATTATTACTCGCTGGTACCTGGGGAGGCGAATGCGCTCGAGCCTGGTAAGCGGCCCCGCAGCACGCTGCAGAGTACGCTCGTGATGAAGGATGGCGAACCATACATGGTCCTGGGGAGTCCGGGTGGTGATGATCAAATCCAGCGGACTATGCAGACACTGCTGAACATGCTCGAGTTTGACATGAATGTCCAGCAGGCGATCGAAGCGCCGCGGTGGTCGACTCGAAGCTTTCCAGCTTCGCCGTTCCCTCACACGATGTATCCGGGAGACCTTTCGGTGGAGGCAACGGTTTCGGAGGACGTCCAGAACGGTCTCGTGGCTAAGGGGCATGACCTCACAGTCAGGGCGGCNTGGAGCCTTGGTGCGATCGGNGCGATTCTAGTGAACGGNGCAACTGGCGTACTCGATGCGGGAGTTGATCCCCGAACGGAGGGTTACGCGCTGGCTCGCTGAACGNGAAAGAGTNTNGTGAATTGNGCAGGAATGANTTATTNCGTAACGTTTCACAANGGGGACGCGACTAATCGAAATATGGCTAATTGTAGTAGCGTGCTCTCAGCAGCGTTACCAAGCACCACGGTAGACGAAGTCTTTTTTTCTCTGTGAGTTAACGGTAAAATGGCTATACATGGTCGGACATGTAGGGTGGCAATACGAAAATAAGTATTTGACAGGGCGCGCAGGTTAATTTTATAACGTGCTATCGGTTTATTTGATTATGCGTCTTTGTCCCTATTTTTCGACCTGGCGAGTGCCCCATGATCAGGTTTTCAAGTTGTCATTGGCATGCCGGAAGTTCAGTGGTTTTAAATGTGAAGTTGATACTTCGGTGGTTTGATTGCGAAGGAGAAAGCATATGCGTCGGCTAGTGTTATTCATGATGGCGATTTTGCTCGTAGCAGGAACGGCTACAGCGCAAAACGCCAGTTCAGAATTGCGTGGTGAGGTTGTTGACGACCAAGGTCTCGCTCTTCCGGGTGTGACCGTTGTTGCTACCAACCAGGATAACGGGCAGTTCCGAGAGACCGTTGCGAACGTTGACGGCTCTTTCTTCTTCCCGGTTATGTCTCCTGGCACCTACGAGATCACGGCAGAGTTGCCGGGGTTCCGGCGCTACATCCGACCGAATGTTCCGTTGACGGTCGGGTCGTCATTCAATCTCACCGTTGAGTTGACGGTGGGCGGTATCGAGGAAGAGATTACCGTTACCGCTGAGGCTCCACTGGTTGACACGACTTCGAAGGAAGTCGGCGGCTACGTTCAGCAGCAAGAGTTGCTGGATACGCCATCGTTCAACCGGAACTTCACTGGATATCTCGACTTGGTACCTGGAGTGGTCGCGACCGGGTCCACTTCCTCCTTCGCAGCGGACTCCATCATGGTTAACGGCCAGGACTCCTCGAACGTGGCCTACAACTTTGATGGCGCTAGCAACGATGATGACCACTTGGGTGGCTCCGCTGGCGCGCAGGCGCGGATTCCGATCGAAGCGGTGCAAGAGTTCCAGCTTCTTACCGGACAGTTTGACGCCGAGTTCGGACTCGCTTCGGGCGGCGTGCTCAACGCTGTTTCGAAGTCGGGAACGAATGAGTTTCATGGAGCCNTGTTTGCCTTCGTGAAGGGGCATCAGATGACGGCGAAGGACTACTTCGTTGCCTCGCAGAGTCTGGTGAAGCCGGACACGGCGGAGAAGCAGTTGGGATTCACCGTTGGTGGCCCGATTATCAGAGACAAGGTGCATTTCTTCTGGAGCCTCGAGCGGCCGATTCTTGATACGGGTGTGACGGTAAATATTCCGTCCCGGCCGGACCAGAACCGCGCTGAGATCGAAGCGGTGCGACCGTGGAACTTCTTTCTCCGTGGCGACCATCAGATCAATGCGAACAATACGTGGGGAGGCCGTTGGCTGTATGAAACGTCCCCATCAACCCACGCAGCTTCGAACTGGGGCATTGGCACCGCGCAGCATGAGCACGACCACGACTGGGCAGCCGGTGGGTCAATCAACTCAGTCATCGGGAACAACAAAGTCAACGTGCTGAGGTTTGGTGAAGTTTACGAGGACCTGCACTGGGGCTCGACCGAAGAATCTTTTGGCTCGCCGCCAAAGGCGCAGATCACAGCAGCGCCGCAACTTAATTACCTGGACTGGATCGGTGGAACCCATAACACGATGTTCCGTCGGATCAACTGGACACTTAGCGCAGAAAACCAGTTCTCGGTGTTTGTCCCGGACAAGAATGGTGACCACGACCTTAAATTTGGTGTTGCGTGGCGCTACATGAACCTGAACTACAACTCTAACGGACGTCGGAACGGGCGGTTTATCTTCGACACGAACAAGGACTTCAATGCGTCGGACTACTCCACCTACCCCGAGCGTTTGTCGATTCAGGTGCCGAACAACCAGCACTACGTCATGACGGGAACCGTTCTCAGTGGTTTCGCGCAAGACAAGTGGCAGCTGAACGACAGGACAACGTTGAGTATCGGCGTCCGGTATGACGTGGAGATCATGCCAACGCCGAACGCGGACAACGAGTTCTACGGCGCGCCGGTGAGTGCCTCGGTCTACCCGATGGACAAAAACAACCTCGCGCCACGGCTCGGTTTTTCGCATGTCCTTGATGANGCNGGACGGACCGTGNTACGGGGTGGAATGGGTCGCTTCTACCAGAAGTTCCGCGTCACCCACATCGATAACACGTTCGGTGAGCAGATGTACGACGATTCGTTCAACGTGACTCTGCCACTGGATGGCGTCGACTCAGGGCCGTCGAATGGTCTGCGGCCAACCGCTGCCTATCTGAAAGACGGGCCAACGGTTAATTGGGCGGTTATTGATGCGCTCTACCCGCCAGGGTCGAAGGTGCTGAACGCTGGTAATATCCGGTTTGACAATGCGGGCCGGCAGAACCCTTATGCCGACCAACTGTCGTTCGGGTTCGAGCGTCAGGTAGCTGACAATATGGCGTTAAGCATGGACTACATCCGTGTCATGCAACGTGACCAGCTGATTCTGTTCAATCACAACCAGCCCGAACGCATCAGCACGGCGCGGACGGCGAAGATTCAGCGGCCTAACTCGACCTACGTCGATGACGTCTATCAACTCCTCAATGGTGGTTCGATCGACCACGATGCATTGCAGTTGTCGTTAGACAAGCGGTTCAGCAACAACTACCGCTTCCGCGTTTCCTACACCCTAGGGAATACCCGAGGCAACACTCGCCAAGGTGACGCCCAGGCCGTGTATACCCAGGCTGCCGGAGACCTGAATCTGTCCGCGAACCATGGACCGTCGGACTTCGACCGCCGGCATAACCTCGTGGCCAACACCACCATTGCTGTTCCTGGCACCGGTGGTCTGCGGATAAGTGGCATCATGCGGGTCCGGAGTGGAGCACGCTTCTCACTGCTCGACAGCACCTTGGATACGAACAAGAACGGCACCGCGAACGACGAGTGGTTGGCGGCCGGGAGCTATTCGGGCACCGGAACTGATTCCTACACGGTTGACTATGCTGGTGGCCGTAACGGTGGCGTTGGGCCGCGGTACTTCCAGCTCGACGGACGTGCTGGCTATACGCTGGAGATGCCGAATGCGGATACGTTGGAAGCCTATGTTGACTTCATCAACATCACCAACAATTCCAACTTCAATGCACCGTCTGGTGACAAACGGAGAAGCAGCACCTATCTGATTCTCCGGACGCTCGTGAATAATGGACTGCCACGGCAGCTCCAGCTCGGCCTACGCTACGCGTACTAAGGCGAGCTTAGGGTAGACATCAACGGGGCGGGTTGGGAGGTTCCCAGCCCGCCCCGTTTTTTTTGCTGCAGCACCCAATCAACCGATGTTGATGGTTGACCTTGCGTTCGGTAGCAGCATTTCGGCTTGGGNGNACGGNTAGGGTGCTTCAGAATCCNGCTAGTGCTNGGGGTAGCCAAAGNGGTATCCGGNGGCTTTTCTGGTCNTCGAGCAGCAGGACGGCCTAAGGGTAAAAGNCCAATACACTAAGGTTTTCTTCAGTTTTCTGAGTTCGATCGTTTTCTTTTTTTTGTGCTACGGCTTCGTGTATCCTTTCCGATAATAGGGGTNGGCNTTTTTCCACCAAAGATGTTGAATCGAGACGGCTCGCGGAGACGGCGTGATTCCAGGGTGTCCCTGCTCGGCTGGGTTGTCCTGCTCGCCAGTACCGTAACGGTGTTGGCCACACTGCCACCCGTGGTGGTCGACCGGGCTTTGTCAGCTCTGCCTGCTGTGCTCGGGCTTGGTCCCACGACATCGGNTGATGGCCGGGAAGGNCTTCCGCACCCGTCGCTCGAGGGTATCGTGGTCCCCCCCCCGCCTCCGAGCCCCCTTCAGTCATTTTTAGCCCCAAGAGTTCTTTCGCCGGTTGCGATTGAGTGGGNGCCTCACGAGATCGTGCCACCTGGCCCAGTGCTTGATGAGAGGCTGGTGGCTCACCGGCCTGCTGCGCGCTGGCCGGCTCGGGACGCTCTGTCGACTATCGGCCCGCTGATTCCTCCGTCCGGCGAGTTCGACCCATTGGCCGATGATCCGTCTAGGTGGCGAGTTTTAACCCGTCCGGTTAGCGCGGTCGGAAAGGGTGTCGCGAAAGGGAGCACTTCGGTCGCCAAGGGTGTTGCGAAAGGGAGTACCACGGTTGCCAAGGGTGTCGCGAAAGGGAGCACCTCGGTCGCCAAGGGCGTTGCGAAAGTGAGCTCCTCGGTNGCCAAGGGTGTCGCGAAGGCGAGTGTTTCAACTGCAAAAGTGTTTAAGAAGATGGGCCTGTTTCTAACTCGACCGTTTCGCGGTCAGAGTGAGGATGAGAGGCAGATGAAACGGTGGTCCTCCTCCTAATTCGTTCGACTTCAGGCGCGAACACGTAGTGATTCAGTTCCGACCCCACTGTAGGCTGCGGGTTTCGTCCTCTTCCATACTGGCTTCCATTTTTCGGTCTGAGTAGCCTCGGGTGAGGGTTCCCCCGTGAGGTGACGTTCCTGCGGTAATTCGGTGTGCCCAGTCGTCCCTCACCTAGGTTATGGCTAGAATTGGTCGATTTGTGAATATTTTTTGACATTTTGATTCCGGTAGTGCGGCCTATGTGAAATAGCGGTAAAATCTGGGCTAGTTATGCTTACGCTGGGTTTCGGTAGTGGCTCTCGTTCATTCGAGACCTACCGGATTCCGTGGGTTCACCCGGATGATTCGACAGGGGAGTGCGTGATGGTAGAGGCACAGGTCCGTAGCGGGATGAGGCAGGTCCTGAGTGTGGGCGTGCTCGCGCTTGGTGTGGTAGCGGTGCTGACCTCGACGGCGTCGGCGCAATCGTCTGACCCATCGGTCACGTTCGCGCGCGATGTTGCACCGATCTTCCAGGAGAAGTGCGAGGCGTGTCACCGTGACGGCTCGATGGCACCGATGTCCCTTGTGACATATCGTGAAACGCGACCATGGGCGCGGCGGATCAAGGCCGTGATTGAGTCACGTGAGATGCCTCCGTGGCATTTGGACCAGCGTGTTGGCATCCAGGATTTTAAGAATGACCGGTCCCTGTCGAGTGCGCAGATCGACACCATCGTGCGATGGGTCGACAACGATGCGCCGATGGGCGACCTGACGGATATGCCGCGGCCAATGACTTGGCCTGAGGGTGAAACGTGGAACTATGAGGAACTGTTCGGTCCGCCAGACCTCATTATCCGATCGCCAGCCTACACGATGCCTGCGAAGGCACAGGACGTCTGGTATAAGCCGGTCGTTGAGACCGGGTTAACCGAACCTCGGTGGGTTCGAGCAATTGAGATTCGGCCGTCCACCCCAGAAGGCCGGCGGATCACCCATCACGCGCTCGCGCGGCTCCAACAGGAGGAGCCAGAGTTCATGATTGGGAATGACCCTGATGACATCGGTCCCGGGCTCTTTATGGAATGGGCTGTTGGCAAGCAGGGTGAGATCACCCGTTCCGATAGCGGGAAGCTCATGCTGCCTGAGTCCAAGATTGTGTGGGATATTCACTATCACGCGGTCGGCGACGAGATCACCAATTCAGCTGAGCTTGCGGTCTACTTTCATCCCAAGGGCTACGAACCAAAGTATCGCCAAGTGTTACATCTGATTCATGGCATTGAGGGTGGAAGTCGCGGCCTCGATATTCCTCCGAATACCGTTTCCGTGCACCAGGGTTTTTTTGCATTGAAGAAGGCCGGCCGTGTTGAGAACTTCCAACCCCACATGCACCTTCGTGGTAAGGCGATGTCGATGGAGGCACTGCTTCCGGACGGTAGACGCCGGATGTTGAACCACGTTGATAAATACCAGTTCGATTGGCATAACAACTACGTCTACGCTGACGATGCGGCGCCGTTGCTGCCTAAGGGGACCCTACTTCGGGTTACGGCATGGCACGACAACACCTCAGCGAATCGTGATAATCCTGACCCGAGCCAATGGGTCGGGTGGGGTGACCGAACGGTCGATGAGATGGCGCATGCGTGGGTGAATATCACCTACATGAGTGACGAAGACCTCGAGGTTGAGCTTGCTGAGCGTGAAGCGAACCAGCTTGCGTTGACTGACCAGCAGCCCTAATTATTTAATGTTGTCTCCGGCGGGGGCGTTGATGAGCGTGTCCCCGCCGGTCGACGCACCGACAACGGTCTTGCGTTCGTCCGTGTTGACTACGTCCCTCCCCAGACAGGAGTTCCCGTCGTGACCGCAGGTTGGATATTCATTACGCGCGTCAGCACTGCTGCGATTCTGGTGGTCGGCCTCTTAGCTGTACCACAACGGGTAGTAACCCAAGAGTTGCCTCTGGCGCCGATGCGAGCCTCTGGCCAAAGCGTGACCGCGGCCTACGAGGGTTGGTTCCGAACTTCAGATGGGCAGATTCACTTGCTCGTGGGGTATTTCAACCGGAATACCGAGGAGGTGCTCGATATTCCGGTGGGACCGGACAACCGGATTGAGCCTGGTGGTCCTGACTATGGCCAGCCTACGCACTTCCTGCCTCGTCGAGCTTGGGGGGTCTTTTCCATTACCGTGCCNCCGGATTTTGCCGGTCAGACGCTTACCTGGACGATCGTTGCGAACGGGCAACTCACACAAGTGCCGATGGGTTTGGATCCGCTCTGGGAAGTTGTGCCCTACCTTGAACCGGCGCAGGGAAACACACCGCCGCAGGTCAAGTTCACATCGTCCGGCGAGTTCCATCACGGCCCCCCGCTAGGGATTAGTGCTGAGTATGAAGCGGCGGTGGACGACTCGTTGACCTTGACCCTGTGGGCGACTGACGATGGGCAGGTTGACCCGAATCGGCGGGCTCTTGAAGGTGCTCCCGTTCGGATCCGATGGAGTAAGTATCGCGGCGAAGGGAAGGCCGTCTTCAGTGAACCTCGACCGGAAACCGACGAGACAACCGGTGAGACGAGCACGACCGTTACCTTTAGCGCCCCGGGCGTATATATCCTCCGAGCACAAGCAAACGATTCATCTGGCGCCAGTGGCGGATTCCAATGTTGCTGGACGAATGCCCACGTGCAAGTGGATGTCTCGCCCTGAGCCCGCTAACTTCTACTATCTAGGTTTTTAATGAACACAGGGTTTACCGCTGCTTTACGAGTCAATTATAATTAGTTGTGGTCTGTCCCTTGGAAGCCCAAGGGGCCAAGCAAACTTTCGGTTTTTGGGGGCTAACGTGAAGGATTACGCATTACGCTGGATAGTCGTCCTGTTTGTTGTGCTGGCAGTGCCGGTGGCGGTCAATGGTCAGGATTGGAAGGGTCGGGTCGATTTGGATGGCACGGTGACCAACGCTGCGGGAGAGGGCCTGTCCGGTAGCACCGTCTCAGCGGTCTACCTGGAAACCGGTACGGGGCCGAACCAGGAATTTGCCGGTGGCNACGGTGATTTCGACCTAGACGATCTAAAGGCTGGGACGTGGCAAATCACCGTCAACGGAACCCACCTCGGATACATTATTTCCCAGCGTGAAATTGAGGTTCTCCCGCGTGGCAACGAAGACCTCGAGTTCGTGCTTCCGGCTATGCAGGATCTGGTTTCCCAGGCGGCGGCGGATTCCGCAGCGCGCAATTATAGTGACGCACGTGAAAAGTACCAGATGCTCTATTTCTCTCTTCCGAACAACATAAACCTGCGTGGTGCGATCGCACAGACCTACGATGCGGAGGGTATGTATCCACAGGCACTGGATGAATATGACGCCATGCTTGCGCATTGGGCCGATGGTGCGGCGCCGCCCGCGGATCCAGGAATGCCGGTCGAGATTGGGATGCAGGCGATGATGATGGCTGGCGAGGCAGGCCTGTATCAGCGGATGCATGGCTACGTCAATGGGCTCGGTCGTCCGTTACCTAGCGATTGGGTGACGGCGTTTATCGACCTTAGTGCGAACACGCTGATGGAGCGTGAGGAGTACGGCCATGCGATTCGGGTCTTGGGCGTGGCGATCAGGCGGTCGTCACGTACCGCGCTGCCGTATTACTACCGGGGGATGGCTCGAGTGCAGGCCAATCGACTACTGGCCGATGGAGAAGAAGAGAACTACGATCCGGCGGCCGACGATTTTGAAACGTTCATTGACCTTTCTCCGAACGACTCGGCACAGAAGAGACAGGCGATAGATTTACTTACGAAAATCCGACCGCAGTAATCATTCTGAGTGTGAAAGTGTTGGGTATCGCTGGGGGTCGTCTGGACGGCCTCCAGCTTTTTTTTGGAGTAGATGGTGTCGAAGTGGCTCTTAGCGGTTGTCATGGTCGGGGTTGGTTCTACGCAAGGAGCACTCAGATTTGATGCGCCTGAGGGTTGGCTAACGGTTGAGCCCGGGTCGTCGATGCGATACGCGGAGTTTGTCCTCCCGCATGTCGAGGGTGATGGTGAAAATGCCTCACTGGTCGTGTACTACTTCGGGGGCTCGGGTGGCAGCGTGGAAGCGAATCTCGAGCGGTGGCTCAGCCAGGTGGAGCAGCCAAGCGGTCAGTCTTCGCAGGAGGTGGCCAAGCTGGGTCACTTTGAAACGGATGGCGGATTCCCTGTCACGCATCTGGTCGTAGATGGCACCTACGTTGCGGAGGTCCGTCCCGGGTCACCTGTGCGGCACGAAAAGCCTGGTTTTACACTCGAAGCGGCGGTTGTTGAGACGCCGGTCGGGCCGTATTTCGTGAAGGTGGTTGGTCCAGCTCCGACCATTGACCGGTGGAGTTCCAGTATCCGCGAGTTCCTGCAGAGTATCCGCTACGAATAGTGTGGAGCGCGCCTGCTACGGCTGCGGCTAGTGGCCGGACACGGCTTCGTCAAGACCGTAGAACGCCGCGTCGACCGGTAGCGGTTCAACTTGGTAGTCTTCGTTCTTATACGGATAGGATGGCCGCGGCTTTGAAATAATGAATGCAGAGACGTGTTGCGCGTCTTCATCGCCGAGGATACCAGGGTCGAGATAGGGCATTGCGTAACGAATGAAGCCTGCAAGCGTATAGAAACGGGCCATTCCAGCGCCATCGTTCCACGACCGTGGCCCCCACAACGGTCCCGCCTTCTTATCACCGACCTGCACGCCCTGGCCTTCTGGACCGTGGCAGTTCACGCACAGTTCGGTATAGATTGCTTCTCCGCGTTGTGGGTCCAACGCGTCGATCGGCAGAAGGTTCTCGGGAAGAATCCGATTCTTTTTCCGCCACGGTGGGTCTTCACCAGGGGTGTAGCCCTCAGACAAATACCGCAGATATGCGGCGAGCGCGATGACTTCTTGAGAATCAACATTGGGGAGAATGGGTGTGTCCGTGTTAACACTGTGGGGCGAGGGCACTGCCCCTGAGCGCGCGGCTGCAAGGCCACCGTTATCCGGTCCATGCACAGCGTTCTCACTGCGATAGAAACATCCCACAATCCGGTCTTCCAGGCTGAAGTTTCGGCCTGCGCGGTTGTTGTATTCGGGAAACATACCGGATGTGCCGACCAGCGGTAACGCCAACTCGCGCTGGCCCTGATTCAGATGACAGTTAGCGCATGTCATGCCACTGGTGGTAAAGCGAGGCGTTGCCTCTGGGGTATTGGTGAACAGCTGAAACCCTTGGCGGATCAGGCCGGCGTCTTGGCGTATGTCGAGTGCGGGGTCGGTCAGAGGGTTCTGGGGGAGGTCCCAGGCCGTGACCATCGTCGTGGTCTTCGGTACCAATGGGCCAACCAGTTTGTAGGTGTGAGACGCTGGGCCGAACTCGCCGGTTTGGGGTATCCGTGGTAGTTCGACAGCAGGAGGAATTGATTCTCTCGAAGGTGCCGAGCATCCAAGCACGGCGGCCAGCGGGAGGATGACTGCCATCGTAGCCATACCCCGTCTTGTGATTTGCGTCATCGGCGCCCCACTTCTACTATAGCGCACACCTCTTGGCAGGCAGGGTCATTAAGGTCCATTTCACGTTCGTGCTAGAAGGAGATGCGGTCGAGCAACCCCTCTGCGCGGCGATAAGAATTCTCTTACGGACGCATGATCATAATATGAGCGCGGTTAGTGCCTGCTTGCATCAGCCAGATGCCGTCGTGACTTCGTTCCTCCGGTAGACCGGTTGAGGCTGACGTTGCGTATGGGAGGCGTGCCACTTGGCCGCGACGGGTTGCATTCCCGAGACTGTCGCCTGACAGGATGTACTGCATTTGGCCGGCTACCGGTAGGGGAATTTTGCCCGCCTCGACAGCCTGCACCCGCTGACGAAACACCTCGGCGCGTTCGTTACTACTCGCGGCTACCTGTTTCTCAAAGTTCACACGAGGCACGTGCCCCTCTTGGTAACACCACGCCGTAAACCCTTCCGTGTTGGGGTCGTCGGGCTCGCAGACCAGGGTGTTGGTCCCCTGCCGCAGGATATGGCGCTCACCGTTCTCATCGTACTCGACGACAGTCGCACCAGCCCTTAAGGCTACTGGTGCCGGGAGCACGGCTGTGACAACTTTGTCGGACTCAATCAACGAAGCCGTTGGTGGAGCGCCCGATGGTGTGCCGACAATCATAATGTGGGCCCGGTTGGTGCCTGCTTGCATCAGCCAGACGCCTTCCGATTCATCGGCTTCCGTCGGCAGACCTGTCGATGCAGCGGTGGCGTAGGGGAGGCGGACCGAACGAGTCGGCACAGCACTCGCTTCGTCTGTGCCTCCAAGGAAATAGCCCATCTGCCCGGCTACGGGGAGTGGTAGTTCTCCAGCGTCAACCTTTGCGCTTCGAGCTTGAAAGATTTCCGCGGCGGATTTACCGGTCGCCGCAAGCTGTCGCTCGAAGTTGAGCCTGGCAACACGGTTCTGGTGATAGCAGGTGACACGGAAGCCCTCGACAGTGGGGTCATCGGGTTCGCAAACCAGCGAGTTTGTTCCTTGCCGAAGAACCGTGCGGTAGCCCATTGCGTCGTACTCGACTACCGATGCTCCAGCCCGCATCGATTCTGGCAGAGCCTTGATAGCCTGAGAGATTTTCTCCTCAGTGGTTTGTCCAGAGGCCAGGTTGGCGATAACTACAAGGATCGCACAGGTCAGTGCCACACGATTCATCGGGTTGTCTCCATTTGAGTTTTAGTAGGTCAGGAACTGATAGCCGTCTGCCTGCAACGTCACGACGGCGGTCATTGCCGACAGGGCACTCTTGACAGGCGCCGACACTTCATTAGCATCGAGACCATTGAGCACGCGCGACTGCTCACAAAGAAAGATCTCGACTCCAGCATCCGAGAGTGCCTCAAGTAACGGCAAGCTTGGGTTGTCCATCTCGTAGCGTTCCTGATACGCCTCGTTTGTCATTGCCGCCCGCGTGCCTCCACCGTGCAACACCAGTTTCACTTGTAAGTTTTCCTGGGGGATCCCGGCATGAGCATGCATGTTCATGAAACGTGCGGCTGCCTCTAGACGCATGTGTGGCCGTTCTGGAGCGTTCAGTGGCTGAAAGATCTCAAAAGCGACTTTATAGATGTTGTCGTCGGTGCGCATGACGAAATCGGCGTTCGGTAGGTCAACGTGCCGCCCGAACCCTTCGATGAGCGGACCATCGTGCAGGTCATTGCGGGTGTTCTGTGCGCCGACTGGTCCGGCCACGAGCAACCCCACAGCTAGGTTCATCGCAAACATACCCAGAATTNTCATCATTCCGGTCCGTCGTTTCATCATTTTNCNTCCTCGTTTCTTGATTCACAGCGCCGGACATCAGCNCCGCAGAAAATAAATATTAGCAGAGCTTCCGNTGATCCAAACCCAAACNTAATNTTACNCGNAAAATCTGTCNNAAATGAGGATAAGCCTCGGCGTTTTACTCCTTCACNCTGGCTCNGAAAGNCGCGTTGTCTCAGCNTGGAGATNACGNGGTAGGTAGAGGNCGTTAATCCGCTTTNTCGACTTTGTTCGNACCGAAGGGGATGGTCCACTGCTGTAGCCNTGTCTATGGCATGATGAGCGGATGGGCTGGACGCTGTTTAGTGTTTTTTAAGCCTCTGACGTTCCACTAGGTATCTCCCGCGGTTGATGTCTGATGCTGTGGTCCGCTGAATGACCGACACGACAAGACCCACGAAAANGTTTGATCGGCGGATCATTGAGGGACCGCTCGGTCTCGCCGTGTGGCGACTCGCCTGGCCGACGATGTTACAGAACATGATTGGTGGACTCCAGGGCGTGATCGATCAAGCGATGGTCGGAAACTATGTGGGTCATATCGGCAATGCTGCCATCGGTGTCAGTATGCAGATCTTTATACTGGTCATTGTCTTTGCGGCTTCGGTCTTTACTGGAATGGGAGTGTTGGTAGCCCGTTTTGCAGGTGCCGGTGACCACGACAAAGTTAACCGTTCGGTATACCAGGCGTTTGTCGTTTCGCTCGCGCTAGCTTTCGGCGTCCTTGCTCCCTTCGGCTATTACTTCGCTCCATCGCTGCTACGTCTCATTAATGCGGCACCCGAGGTGCAGTTAGAGGCACTGCCGTATATCCGGATCATGTTTGTTTTCAGTATTGGGATGTTGATGTTTTTTCTTTTCAGTGGGGCATTACGTGCTGCAGGTGATGCGAAGACCCCGATGCGACTTGGAATCCTAATGACCGCGCTCAACGTCATCCTTAGTGTCGCGCTAATCCGGGGTGTTGGTCCAATTCCGGCGTTCGGTACGCGTGGTGCAGCGATGGGCACGGTGATTGCGAGTGGCGTCGTGGGTCTAGTGTTTCTATATTTGNTCGCATCGAACCGTCTGGTCATNCANTTCTCTGGCNCGATGACCTACAAACCCGACCTTAAGATCATCCGCTCGCTCTTCAGGTTTGGACTGCCTGCTGGTTTTCAGGGGATTGTNATGAACCTCGGCGGTCTGATGATGCTCNGGTTTATCGGTGGTTTGAGCGTCAGTGCTGAGGCGCAGGCTGCCTACTCGGTTGGTTATACGCAGCTGTTTTCGTTCATCACCTGGACGTCAGTGGGGCTGATGGGAGCAGCCTCAGCTATGGCTGGTCAAAATCTAGGGGCCGGCCGACCGCAGCGCAGCGCTCGATCCGCGTGGGTCGCCGCTGGTTTTGGTCTTGGTTTAGCGTGTGTCATTGGCGCGACGTTTGTCTTAGTTCCNGAGGCGCTCTTGGCGGTGTTCGGCATGACTGACGGACCGGTGTTGGTGTTAGGTCGGCAACTCCTTGGCTATTTGGCAATTTCTGGACTTTTCGTCACAGTGGCGATGACTTTTACTGGTGCGTTACAGGGCACCGGTGACACGAGGGGACCACTTTACATCTCGATTCTGTCGCAGGTGATCATACCGGTTGGGCTTTGTTTCATCGTTCAATCGACTCGAGGNCTTGAGGCAAGCGACATTTGGCTGGCGATCGTGTTAGGACACGTGGCCCGCTGTGCACTGAGCATCCTGCGATTTCAGCAGGGCAAGTGGCGCAATATCCGAGTTGATATTGACCCAGCCCCTGCTTAGGGGGTGGGATATAATTCTACCCAACACATATCTGACACTTTAAGTATGGTCTTCAATTTTTCTCGTCCACACGTTTGGGCCTCGGTTCTCGGAATAACCGTTGTTATTTTCGCGTGTGCCCCGGTAAGGGCCCAACAGCCGTTCACGGTTGAACCACTGGTGTCGCCTGCATCCGCCTCTAGTCTCACCGGAAATCTCGTAGCGTCTGATACGGGACTCTACTTGAGTTGGCTCGAATCGCTTGACGAGGGTCATGCGTTCCGTTTTGCCATGTGGGATGGGCAAACGTTCAGTGAGCCTCTAACGATTCACACCTCTGATGCGTTTTTTGCGAATTGGGCCGATTTTGGGTCAATGCTTCCGTTTGCGGATAACCGGCTGGCTGCGCATTGGCTCGAGAAGGCGGCCAACGGAACCTACCAGTACGACATCTGGATGTCAGTCTCCGATGATGGAGGAACGACTTGGGGTCCCCCACAGCGGCCGCATCGCGATGGAACGTTGAGNGAACATGGTTTTGTCTCGCTGGCTGAGTACGGGAAGTCGGGCTTCGCCGGGGTNTGGCTGGACGGACGGAAGTTTCGTAAGGGTGCTCGTGANAACGAGATGNCGCTGATGTTTACGACCTTCGCGGATGGGGGATTCCAGGCTGAACACCAGCTTGATGGCAGGATCTGCGAGTGCTGTCAGACGGGCATGGCACGAACGGCTGACGGTCTGCTCATCGCNTACCGCGATCGCTCATCTGACGAAATCCGGGACATCAGCGTTGTGCGGTATGCCGATGGCACCTGGACCGAGCCGGTCACGCTACACGAGGACGGATGGCAGATCCCGGGGTGTCCGGTCAACGGTCCGCAGGTGGTGGCCAATGGCGACCGCTTGGCAGTGGGCTGGTTTAGTGCGTCCGGTGGCGATCCGCGTGTTCAGGCGAAATTCTCACGTGACANTGGGGCTAGTTTCGGCGAAGTAATTCGGGTCGATGATGGGCAACCGGTGGGCCGCGTCGACATCGAGATGCTCGGTGGTGCGACGGTCATGACTTGGCTTGAGCGTGGTGAAGGAGGCGAGGGAGCCGTGAAGATCAGGCGGGTGTCGCCGTTAGGCGGACCTAGTCCGTCCCACCTGATCGCGCATACTGGTTCTGGCCGTGCCAGTGGCTTTCCAAGGATGGCGGTTTTTGGTAGTGACATCTATGTAACCTGGACGGAAGCTTACACGCGTGAGGGTTCATCCCAGGTGAGTATTGCCAAGGTGATGATCGAGTGAGGACGCTCGGCACTCTGTGTTTGGTCTTGTGCGGCTTGGTCGTGCCTGCGGCAGCGCAGGAGGAAGGCGGGCCTGCCGACCTTGTAAACGAGCCGGCGATCGAATTTGAGGGAGTGGACCTTGACGGAAACATCGTCCGTCTTTCGGACCTGACCGGTAAGGTCGTNCTGATCAACTTCTGGGGAGTGTGGTGTATAAGCTGCCGGCAGGANATCCCTGAACTGGTCGCATTGGATCGGCAGTGGCGAGACCGTGGGTTGGTCATCCTTGGTGCTGACTATGGCGATGAGCCCAAAACCCTGCCGCCTTTCGTTGAAGAATTCGGGATGAGCTACCCAGTATTGCTCGACGATGGTCTGGCCGAGCGCTATAGCGTCATCGTATTCCCCACGAGTATCCTCATCGATCGCTCTGGCCGTCTGCGGCTGAGGGTCGAGGGGTTTCTGCCTGAGCGCTTTGAAACGATGACGGCCTCTATCGAGTACCTACTTGACGACGGCCCGTAAGTCTGGCGCACTCCCACAACGAGCGGACATTCAGACGTCCAACTGGGTCGTGTCGCGANCTGTTCAATCTGCGGGCAACGCCGGGAGCGGGAACGACGTTGCGGTGAAGTAGATCTCCTGCACTGCCTTCAGACTGCGCGCGCCGTAGCGGAAGGGCATCACCAGCCGAAGTGGAGCGCCGTGTTTCGGTGGAAGCGGCTCGTCGTTGAGCTTCCAGGCTAGCATCACCTGCGGATGCCGCATGGTCTCAATCCCTTCTTCGATCCAGTAGCCGTCGGANGCAACGATCCTNCAGTAGTGGGCGAACGNCTGGACCTCCAATAGATCAGCAAGATCGGCAAATCGTACACCGGTCCACTTGACGACCCCGCGTGGGTTCGGTGCACCGCACTGGAGCAGGGTGATTTGGGAGTGTTCCGGCAGTGCTTCCAGGTCCGCGAANCTCAAGGTGCCCGTTCGCTTGGCCGTGCGCCGGCCATCGACCTTTACCTTGAGGTTGCGGTAGTCGAAGTCGATCGCGGGCGGCTCACCGCCGGTATAGCGCCAGAGCGTCGGTTCAGAAATCGGGCCCGCTTCAGCCGACGAGTGTTCGGGCGCGGAGCCGTCGGGTAGCAAAGGTAGTGGTGCGATGTTACGTACCACGGTGTCCACGAGCGCGTCTGGGCCTGCTTGCGCGCTTTGCTGTGGGCGCGCGTACAACTCCGTGGGTCGCCGACCTAGCGAGAGACCGGCGAGGGTGGTGCAAGAAACGTGGATCGCCTGACGGCGGGACAGTTTCATAAGGTCCCTACGGTTCAGATGTGTCGCGTGATTTACTGTGAAGCGCTCGGCCAGACAGCTCCTTGATCTTGCGCAGTGATTGGGCCCATCCCCTTGTAAACGAATCGCTGAACCCGTTTCCCTTCGTAGGTTTCCGTTGTGTAGACGTTGCCCTGCGAATCGGTGGCGATACTATGCACACCGAAGAACTGACTGGGCTGGCGTCCACCGTCACCGAAGCTGGTGAGCACCTCAAGCGTGTCGCGTTGGACGACATGAACCTTTTCGTTAATACCGTCGGCAACATAGATGTAGGTTTGGTCCGCATCCTTTGAAAAAGCAATATCCCAGACCGAGCCGGAGCCCAGCGTCTGCTCAGCAATGAATGCTTCCCGGAGAAAGGTGCCATCTGGTTCAAACACTTGGATTCGGTCGTTTGAACGGTCNCACACGTAGAGTAGACGGTCGTGGGACAATTCGGCACAGTGGACCGGGCTGCCAAACTGTTGCGGTGGTTCGGCGTTCGGGTCGTACCGGAAGGTGATGGAGTCATCNGGCTGATTCCCGTAAGCACCCCAGTAGCGTTTGAAAGCACCGGTATCGGCATCAAGAACCGCGACACGCCGGTTACCGTACCCGTCAGCNATGTAAGCCTCGTTCTCTTCACCATCTACGAAGACTTTTGCCACGCGGCCAAAGTTTTCCGTATCGTTACTGCCCGCATTGCCACCTGAGTTTCCAACCTGTAGGAGAAATTGCCCATCACTGGTGAACTTCAACACATGGGCATCATCACCGCCGTTCCCACCNATCCAGAGGTTACCCTTGTGATCGAAGGTGATNCCGTGGTTCGACTGAGGCCATTCGTAGCCCTCGCCCGGACCACCCCAATGGCCGACGAGGTTACCGGCCTGGTCAAATTCCAGNACCGGNGGAGCGGGCACACAGCACTCTTCGGCGATTGGNGGGTCATTAANGACAGGTGTTTCGTTGCGCGCATTCATNGACATGGCTCCGCGNTGAACGATCCAGACATGATCCTGNTCGTCTACGGTTACNCCAATCGTCGATCCGAGAATCCAGTGATTTGGTAGCGGCTTCGGCCATAGCGGGTCGACCTCGAACATCGGTGCTACGGGGCCTTGTGCCTCGGTGGTTGCGGTGGTCTCNGTGGTTTCNTCCAGTACTGCCTGTCCACACCCCATTACNATCAGGACTACCGCCAACGACGCGCCAACAAGAAGGTTTCTCTTTGCGTATCCCATCGTTCTCTCCGTCGATAAGTGACTACCTCTAAGGGTAATGCTTACCTGCTGTGTCTGAAATAAGGGCCAATTGTAAGGACTTCACGTCTAGACAGCAAGTTTCTTGAGCCGACCCAGACAGCCTAAGTCGGTGAGTGCAAAAACGTGCATGTCTCGATGCAACCTGACGGTCGCGTGCGACAGTCCTTTGACTGAGGTTCTACCGCAGCTGAGAAGAAAGGTCGCCTATCCGCTGGTTAGCCAACCGATGCCGTGATGTCACTTCAGCTGAACTAGTTGGTCTGGGTCGACCCTGATGACTAAATAGGCGATGTCTTCCTCAATGTTACTGAACCCGTGGGCGGTGCCGGCTGGAATAATAAGCATGTCATCTTTGCCGATCCTTTGGCTCTCACCGCCCTGAATACGTGGTCCGACCGAGCTTGGTCCTGTGAGGTTCTTGACGGTATCACCGTCGGGGTCTAACGGTTGCCCGTCAACCAAAGTGCCGCCGGTGATGAGCGTGCCGGACCCCTCGACAACGTAATACACCTCAGTCTGGTGGTGGTGCTGAATCGCACCACCCGGCCGCGTTGAGGGACGGCGCACGAGACCAATCCCCACGTTGTAGCCACCCGCATCAATCATCCTGATGGATTGGTCGCTGACCCGACCTTCCGGCGCTGCGGCCATCGTTGCGGCAATATCATCAGCGCTGACGTATACGGTCGAGCCAGGGGGTGATTGGGTGGCGGTCAACCCGAGCAGCATAGCGAACACTCCGGTTCTTAGCATGATGATCTCCTTGCGATGTGACTGATGTCAGGCATTTGCAGTCTACGGTTATTGCTCAGCGTGATGCGGGAACTGTCGATAGTGAACGGCTAAAAGGTCTTCGCCGAAGTCCCCGTTGAAGTCGCGCCGGACACTGTGGATATGGTTGGCATCGTTCTGCGTGTTGTCGTATTCGATCAGGAAAGTAGAGCCCTGAATTCGGTAACGTGGATGACGTGGACCTAGCTACTCGCTACAGTAATCGCTTTTCGAGGTATCGTCTGCCGTCTTTCATCAGTTCTTGAAAAGCCATTTCATCACCGGTCTCCACGATGTTACGGAAACGTCCAACTGCTGATTCGAGAGCATCGAGCGACTCCATCCTAAAGTCATTGAGAGATTGGATTTCGAAGTATAGCTGTGGACTGTCATGAACAACGCGGCTGGCAACCTGCAGTTGTTCATCGAACGTCGTGCTCGAAAGCTCAGCCAAGGTGGGTGCTGCCTCACCGCTTTTGACAAGCGCTGTCATGAACGCGATGTTGGTAGCATGAGCCAAACCAAGAACCCAAGTGATCAGGCGGTCGTGGCTCTCTAAATCCATACTGACGCGAACCGCCATCGTCGAATTAAAGAGGTCTTCCGCTGTCGAGGTGGCTTCTGAGACGCCCACGTCGATGAAGATCACATGGCGGCCAGACAATAGTTGTGTGTCTGGTCCGAACATCGGGTGGATCGACGTGACACGGATGCCTGCTTGTGCAAGCGCAGTAAGTCCTGGACGTACGGGGCTCTTCAGCGAGCCGATGTCAAAAACGATCCCATTTGGTGATCGTTCGGCTAATCCTAGGAGGATNACGTTGGAGGCGCGTAACGGCGCCGCTACCACGATGATGTCGTGGTCGAGGTCGAGAGATTCCCAATTAGCGCAGTGTGCATGGCCTTCGACCTTNCCTGCGGGATCAGCTACGTCTACTTGGAATCCTTGGGAGTCTAGAAACCTAACAAACCANCGTCCCATTTTTCCAGCGCCGCCGATCACGAGGGCGCGTTGTCCCTCGCCACTGGCTTGGGCCACCACCTCATCATGCTCTTGAACCGTCAACGACGAGCGGATCAGTGACAAGACTAGCTGTTCGGCAAGTTCTGGTGCGAAGCCGAGCTCGGCGGCTGTCGCTCGGGACCGATTAATAACGGCTTTTTCTTGACGGTAATCGCGGAGGGGGAGTCCGGCNGCACGTTTAGTGGAACCGATCGTGAGTGAAAGGCGCTGCCGCGCGGCGACGAGCGTCAGAATCTGCCGGTCCAGGTCGGCCAATTCTGCTCTGAGGTCGGTTAGGGGCTTGGCCACGGCCAATTGTAGCCCAGCCTCGCCAAACAGGGATTTGGCAATGCGAAGGCGGCGATCGAATAAATGGCGGGGTTGGGCATTTTGCCCTCGCGCTCGCAAGCAGCACGGATTCTGGCCTGTAGCGCTGCTCTGATCTTAGGGAGGGGCGCAACCCTTGAAATTAGGGCCCCGGGTTCCGGCTAAGAGCGCTCCTAGTGTAGTATTACCGTGATATCTCGGTAGGTAATTAGGGACTTAGAACAAGCGAGGAGCGCNCGAATGTCAGAGAGACTTTGGTTGAATCGTAGAGCGTTTCTGAGGGGTGCGGGAATCACTGCGCTCGCTGGCGCTGCCAACTCGGGGCCTTCGCTGGTGACTCCTGTGCGAGCCGATTCGCTGAACCAGGCGGGTTCCACCAACTACGACTTCGATACGGTGTACGACCGGGTCGGGTCCAATTCTGTGAAGTGGGACGCGGCGATCGAAAGGTATGGCGGCGAGAATATTGATGTTGGCATGGGGATCGCGGATATGGACTTCCGCGCTGCTCCTTGTATCACTCGTGGGTTGGCGGAGCGTTGCAAGCATGAAAACTGGGGCTACATGAGTACGCCTCGGAGTTTCTATCAGCAGATTGCTGACTGGAATAAAAATCGTTACGGGCTCGAAGTAGACCCCGAATCAATCACCCTCTCCGACGGCGTTCACCCGGCGCTGATCGCGGCGTTGAACGCACTCGCACCAGCCGGAAGTAAAGTGCTTTTGGGAACGGCCGTGTATAGCGGGTTTTATGGAGACCTCAGGTGGAGTCGGACCATTGCAGAAAATAGTCCGATGATTGTGGAAAACGGTCACTACCGGATGGATTTTGATGACNTTGAATCTCGGATGAGTCACGACACCGANGCGNTGATNCTTTGNAATCCNCANAACCCNACGGGNAACTGCTGGTCGGAAGAGGATTTGTTGCGNTTGGGNCGGATGTGTCTNGAGCATCGNGTGGTGGTNCTGTCTGANGAAATTCATTGTGATTTNGTNATGAANGGGCAGAAGTACACGCCATTTGCNAGCTTGCCNGANAANGANGTCGTNGANAACAGCNTNACCTTNAANGCNGCNAGTAAGNCNTTTAGNCTNGCGGCTATGAAGATTGCCTGGTTNTTTTCCNCGAATCCNGANTNNNTNGNACTGNTNCGTGCNCANCATCGNGCNAANACNAANACGNTGGGNGTNGTGGCNAACCAGGNNGCNCTGACTGANGANGGNGCNGACTGGNTNGATCAGGTNAANGNCTACATTGANGNNAANCANGANTTCNCTGAGCAATATATTCGAGAGAACNTGCCAGGGNTCNANTATACNAAGGCNNAGGGTACCTACTTGGCGTGGNTTGANNTTNGNGGAGTNGCTGAGCGCCTTGNTGCNAAGCGNTTAGCNGANGANGCTACGGCGAACAGTGAAACGGGTAGACCAGTGACGGCGGAAGCGATCGTNGGNAATTGGTTNNTCGACAANGCNAAGGTCCAGTTGAATGCTGGNTCGTCNTANGGNCCNGGNGGNGANAATCANATGNGGATGAANGTAGCCACNTCNCGNNAAANNCTNAAGCTGGCGCTNGATAATATGGCNGCTGCNNTNANCGACNTGTAGNCNTGTCAGAATACTTCGNTTAAATCGGGTCCAGCTCTGATAATGGGGCTGGACCCTTTTTTATTTCGGTGTGCTTGGGTAAGGCGGCTCGACGACGAAATTGACCTGCGTGGTATGTGAGAGCCAAACATGAAGAAACAGAAACAAGTTGAGAGAATCGCCAGGTCCTCGAATTCCAATTCTATGACTAGGAGGTCGGTGTTAAAGGCCACAGCGGCTTCGATTATTGGCTATCAGTTGGCCGGTGATGCGGCAACATTGAATGCCTCACTAACGGATGAGAAGATTCGAAACCGTTACCAGCAGTCACACATTGCTGTGATTGGGGCTGGTGGGTTTGGCGGCTGGACAGCATTGAGCTTGCTCCGGAAAGGTGCAAAGGTCACTTTGCTTGATACTTGGGGACCTGGAAACGCTCGCGCCAGTTCTGGCTGTGAACGGCGAATGATTCACAGTCAACTCTACGCTGTGGGCAGCACGGGTTCGAATAAGGAGGTCTACCGACCTCTCTACATGGACATGATCACGCGCGCTCTTCAACTGTGGCGTGAACATGAAAAACGCTGGAACCGACAATTGTATTTTCCCTGTGGATCACTAACTCTTCAACCCGAGGATGCCCAAGATGGCAGGGAAGCTCTTGCTTATATGCGTGAGCGGGGAACTGCTGTAGAGGAACTTTCACTGCGGGATTTAGAGCGTCGTTACCCGCAAATTAATCTAGAAGGGGTGTCGTGGGGATTGCTCGATGTTGACAGTGGATATTTGCGGTCACGGCTGGCGTGTCAGGAACTCTTCAGAGGTTTTCTTGAAGAGGGAGGAGAGTATCGGCAGGTATCTGTCAAAGCCCCTGAGATAGATGGTAGTGGACTCGACAGCCTCAGTTTATCTGACGGCTCTCGACTGTCCGCTGACCAATATATCTTTGCGTGTGGACCCTGGCTTGGTCAGTTGTTTCCGGGAACGATCCGGATTCGGCCGTCTCGCGCTGAGGCGTTCTTTTTTGGAACACCAGTTGATGATCATCGGTATGATGATCAACACTTACCGATTTGCATAGACGGCACTCGCAGTCCTAGTGCTGCTGTTATACCAGATGGTGACTTTAGAGGATTGTTAGTTGAAGGTGGCCCTCCAAGAGTACGGATTATTGATCCAACTACCGAAGAACGCATTCCGACAACGGATCTGCTGGCCTTTCATCGCGAGTATCTGGCTCTTCGGTTTCCAGGCATGAAGGACGCACCTCTGCTCTCAATGAGAGTGTGTCAATACGAAAATAGTGACGATCGCAATTTTGTAATAGATCGACATCCTGCAGCAGAGAATGTGTGGCTTATTGGCGGTGGTTCAGGCCATGGATTTAAGCACGCACCAGTAATTGGAGAGTGGGCGGCTGAGATGGTTTTTCAGGAGAGAGCCGTTGAACCTCTGTTCGGGCTGCAACGATTTACAAGAGGTCTGGCATAATAGGCTGTCTAGGTTTTGGTGGTTACGACCTCTTTCTATGGATGCAGGACGGCAGAATGGAGTGATGCTGATGGCACGATTGAAGGCTGGAGCGAGGACCTGTCTGCTTGTGGTTGTGGTCATGGGTGTGGTCGCAATTAAACCCGAAGCGGTTGGGGATGATTGGAACCGGTTCCGCGGCCCAAATGGCTCTGGGGTGATTGAGGCCACCGGGCTGCCGCTAGACTTCGGACCAGAGACTAATGTTGTCTGGAAGACCACCGTGGCACCCGGCTTCTCTTCACCGGTAATTAGTGGAGACCGCCTGCTTCTTACGGCGTTCGAGAACGACCAGTTAATTACGACATCTCTAGATCGGCAGAGCGGGCGAATGTTGTGGCGCCAGACGGTGGAGCGGACGCGTGTCGATCGACCGGATTCCCGTAATCACTCCGCTGCGGCTAGTGCCGCGGTCGATGCAGCTGGCAATGTCTATGTGTTTTTCGGGGAGTTCGGTCTGGTTGCGTATGACCGGGAGGGTGTTGAACAGTGGCGCCACCCTTTGGGCCCCTTTGACAACATTTATGGCATGGGTGCCTCGCCGATCGTGGCTGACAACCTAGTGCTGTTAGCGTGTGATCAGCAGAATGGGTCGTTTCTACTAGCAGTTGACGCCGATACTGGTGAGGTGCGTTGGAAGGTGGACCGTCCTGAGGCGAAGAGTGGACACTCGTCGCCAGTTCTCTACGATCCCCCCGATGGACCGCTCCAGGTGCTNGTGGCTGGCTCGTTTCTCCTNACNGCCTACGATGTGGCGACTGGTGAGAAGCNATGGTGGGTTGGTGGANTGCCATTCGAAATGAANTCGACTCCGGTGATGGACGGTGACACGCTCTACATCCACGGTTTCTCCACGCCGCTCAACCAACCAGGCCGGCAGCCTGAGGTGGACAGTTGGGAAGACACGATTGCGGTCCACGATGCTAATGGCGATAACCTAATCACGCCTGATGAGTTTCCTCAGGGGCGTACGCGAGGATTTTTCTCCTTTGTTGACCTCGATGGTGACGGCCAGTTGGATGAAGATAGTTGGAATTACTATCGGGCTGCCATGATGAGTCTGAACGGGATGGTTGCCATCCGTCTTGGTGGGTCGGGGGACATGACTGAGGAAAACGTTGTCTGGCGTTACCATCGTTCGGTACCGCAACTCCCATCACCGCTTTTGTATCAGGGCGTGCTCTACATGATCAACGACGGCGGGATAGCCACATCATTCCGTCCTTCCACTGGCGAGGTCATTGAGCGCGGTCGGATCCGCGGCGCAGTGGACAGTTACTACGCCTCGCCGGTTGCTGCTGACGGTAAAATTTTCTTCGTGAGTGAAATGGGGAAGGTAGCTGTTGTGCGACCAGGTGGAGGTTTTGAAGTGTTGGCGCTTAATGACCTCGGGTCCCCCGCTTATGCGACGCCGGCGATTGCTGATGGGCGGATTTACATCCGCACTGAGGAGACGCTCTGGGCATTCGGCGAAGACTAAGTACTTGAGAAGTGCTGACACCACCGTAGCACCTAGCCTCAATCGTGTTCACCAAGGAAGTAGTTCGGTTGACTAGTGCTAAGCCTAGTCACACCTAGTCACAGCCTGTCTCTATTGACAAAAATTGTCACAGCCGGTCACGGGTACGCACAGATGATCCGATCCGTGGAACAAATTGGAACACGCCTTAATCACGTTGAACCCTCCACCAGTCAGGGATAGAACGCGCGTTTATGGATGGCAACTCAGGACGTAAGAAGAAGCCCTTATCTGAGCAGCGACAGCTTCAGGCGACTGCTCACCACGAAGCTGGTCACGCGGTCGCTGCGTTGCACTACGAGCTTAAGTTTAGGTACGTCACGATCATTTCAGATGAGCAGCAGGGGAGTCTTGGGCACGTCAAATTTCGGCGTGTAGACAAGGGAATCTATGAGAGGTCTGAGTTCGGAGCGCTAACAGACCGGCGGCGGATGGACGTTGAACGTCATGTCATTACGATGTTCACGGCTGGAGCAGCAGAAGCTCGATTCCGTGGAAGGGGCGA
>PAWT01000002.1 GCA_002714165.1 Acidobacteriota bacterium | reverse complement strand
AGCCACCGAGCAGGGAGTTTTGATGTTTTCAATCGCCGCAACTGCGCCAATATTGTTATTGTCGGCCCCGTTCATTACCGACGCATCGAGTTGTAAAAAACCGTCTTCGTTCGGATCGCCGCCGTAACCAACCGTGGTATCTCTCGGATCACTCTCAGAAATATTCGTGCCCTTCTCAGCAGCGTCCATTGCCGATCCGCCATTTAGCATTAAGTCGTAGGCAGTGGTCGTAATTTCCTCCCGCACAAGTGGATTAGTTTTAGAGGTAACCACTAGGGGTCGCTTCGGGCTCGCAGCTTGAGAGGAACCTGCTGCAATAGATGTGACAGGAAGAATGGCCCCAACACCGGTCATTCCGGATAGAAAGTGTCGACGACTGAGCTTTATTGAATGCATGTGTCCTCCTGGCTACTACGGATAAACATTAGGCTTCGGCCCCNGATGGAGNCTGGTGAAAAACCATTTTGAGGCCTACTNGGTACATCAAAAANATTTCTGGATAATCCATGGCGGCTGCCAGTAGTCCCCTGAAGAGTGGAGAAGCTAGACCACGTTAGCTTCTGGGGAGGTCGTCCCTGCCCCAAATCGATCCAACGCAAACGGTGAAAGGTCTATGTCTGTGTCNTNCCCTGCGATCTGCGCCGCGAGTAATCGACCGACTGCTGGAGATTGTTGAAAGCCGTGACCACTGAATCCATTAATCAGATAAAAACCAGCCACCGTGTTAGCCTCGCCGATGATCGCGTTACCATCTGGACTCATAGCGTAAAGTCCAGCCCAGGCATGCGAGACTTTTCCTTCGACCANCGTTGGTAGGCGCGACATCGCTACCTCTACAACCGAATCGAGAAAGTCCCAGCGAACAGTCATATCAAAACCAGGGGTCTCATCTGGGTCGCCCATTCCAAAGAGAATGTTTGGCCCTTCACGATGGAAGTAAAAGGAGGTGGCGGAGTCAATCACCATAATGTGATTATCCGGGTAATTAACACCGCTTGCGGCTTCATCGGGAGGCTGTGCAATAAAGATATTTCTTCTAAGTGGAGTTACTGGAACCTCGACACCAGCAAGCGCTGCAACGCGGGCTGCATGGGGGCCGGTTGCATTAACCACACATGGCGTCGAGATGGTTCCCTTATTCGTTGTTACCCCGGTAATCCGATGCTTATCGATCGTGATCCCTGTTACGGTTGTGTTGCGTTCGATTTGGACCCCTTTCGCCTGAGCAGCACGGGCGAAGCCCATGGTTAGTCCATTCGGATCCGCAATGCCGTCTCGCGCACAGTAACTAGCGGCAAGAACGCCGTCAACGCTCAAACCTGGAGCGAGGCGGACGGCCTCGTCAGGGCTCACTAAATCAACCTCGATACCAAGGCTCCGTTGAAGCGTGATGTTGTTTCGAAAGATTTCAACTGACTCAGGCGTTGAAAGGAGAAACAGATACCCATCTTGATGAAAATCCATAGGATATCCAACCTCCTCCTCGAACCGCTCCATTAGGTGGATCGATTCCATGGAGAGCTGAATATTTTGACGGGTAGAGAATTGATGTCGCACGCCACCGGCGTTTCGTCCCGTGGATCCAACGGCTAGTTGGGCCTCGCGCTCCAGCAGCACCACGTTCTGAATGCCGAGACTGGCCAGGTGATAGGCAGTACTAGCGCCCATGCATCCGCCGCCGATAATCACAACGTCTGAGGTCGACTTCATGATGGTTTCAAGGACTCGAGGAGCCTCGACTGGTCTCACATTAGCACAGTGGGGTCAGTTTAGATTTCTGTTGGTTGACCAGCACTTCCATGGCTTCTATTATCAGGAGTTCACCCTTATGAATAATCTATTGACCGTGAATGATGACGACCTTCGGGTCAGATGATTGCGGAATTGTGCCTGTTAAGCCAACCATGCTGGACGAACTTCTGCGAGAGATCCTTTCCAGTCGCGTCTATGACGTGGCCAAAGAGACCCCGCTTGAATCAGCCGCAAAATTGACCAGTCGATTGGAGAACCGCGTCTCCCTCAAGCGAGAGGATCTACAGCCTATTTTTAGTTTTAAGGTGCGCGGTGCATACAACAAGATCGCGCAATTATCTGCCGAAGAACAAGCAAAAGGNGTGATCACCGCAAGNGCGGGCAATCATGCCCAAGGGGTGGCTTTTGCGGCAAAGCGTCTGGGAATTCGAGCTGTAATTGTGATGCCTCAGACTACACCGGCCATCAAGGTTGANGCGGTGGCTGAGATGGGCGCGGAAGTNATTCTNGAGGGAGANACCTTTGCAGAGGCCAAGGAGCGGTGTGACGCACTGGTAATCGAAACNGATCTGATNTTTGTCCATCCGTTCGATGATCCGCTNGTTGTAGCCGGACAGGGCACCATCGGTGATGAGATTCTGCGGCAGAGCAAAGGAAGGCCACACGCAGTCTTTGTTCCAATTGGGGGCGGAGGTCTCATTGCTGGAATTGGGGCCTACATCAAGGCTATCCAGCCGAATGTTCGAGTCATTGGAGTTGAACCTTTTGAAGCCGACGCGATGTACCAGTCAATGGCGGCTGGAAAGAGGATCACTCTTGAGTCTGTAGGTATTTTCGCAGATGGAGTTGCGGTTCGGGAAGTGGGCGAGTACACGATGTCGGTAGCTCAGGCGACCGTGGATGAGGTTATTCGCGTCTCGAACGACGAGATCTGCGCAGCCCTGAAGGATATTTTCGATGACACTCGGAGCATCATGGAACCGGCTGGTGCTTTGAGCGTGGCTGGTCTGAAAGCCTATGTTGCTCGCGAGGAACCGCGCGGCGAACACTTGGTTGCGGTTCTCAGTGGCGCAAATATGAATTTCGACCGTCTACGCTTTGTGGCCGAAAGGGCCGAGCTAGGCGAGGCCCGNGANGCCGTGNTCGCNGTNACGATTCCTGAGCGCGCTGGGGCATTTCGNGAATTCTGCGGTTCAATCGGGCGNCGGGTAATTACGGANTTTAATTATCGCCTGNGCAGTNGGGCGGAGGCTCACATNTTTGTTGGCGTAGCGANNCAATCAAAAACCGACGCGCAAGANTTNGNGNAGGANTTGAATCAAAAGGGATANGANGCTGTCGATCTTTCGAATAATGAGATTGCGAAATTGCACGTNCGNCACATGGTTGGAGGNCGGGCTCCTGATGTGACGAANGAGTCATTGTGCAGGTTTGAGTTTCCTGAACGACCAGGAGCCCTAATGCAGTTTCTNGATCGACTTGGGGGTAGATGGAACATTAGCCTCTTTCATTATCGGAACCATGGTGCTGATTTTGGTCGCGTACTGGTTGCNTTTGAGGTGCCNGAGAGTGAACGTAAGGAATTTACGGCATTCCTGGANAGCNTAGGCTACCCGCATCATCCGGAGCCGAATAACAAGGCGTACTCGTTGTTCCTGTCCTAAAANAATCGAAGTCNCAGCNCTAGGTNTTCTAGTGGGAAGNCTGCCCTGAGACCTTGTCCACGGTCTGGCAAACAGTGTCGTAANCATCTGGAAGCTCTATCGGGCTGCAGGCGTAGCCGGCCTTAATATCAGGCAGCTCTTGATTGTGGTAAGCGCGCTTAAAGTCTGTAAATTTAAGCCCGTTGGCTGTCGAAATTACGACAACTCGTTCCTNCGGANNAATCTTCCCNNNCCGTCGTAGTTTAATNAGTGNTGCGAGAGCCACGCCAGTGTGNGGACAGTTGAACATCCCTGTGAGGTCCGCCTGAGCTGCGGCATCGGCCAANTCCGCTTCCGTCGCCTGTTCAACGATACCCTCGTATCGCTGAAGCGTCGNAATCGCTTTCTTNATAGAAACGGGATTNCCAATTTGTATNGCTGAGGCNTGAGTGCTCTCGGCNTGAACCGGCTCAAAATTCCAGCGGTCCTTGTAAGCGCGGTACAAGGGATTAGCTTTGGCTGCCTGGGCAACCACAATTCTAGGACGTTTTTGTGTGAGGCCAAGAGCCTCCATCATGTCGAGNCCTGCCCCTANGGCACTTACGTTTCCGAGGTTNCCACCGGGAATNATGAGAACGTCGGGCANNTCCCAGTCGAACTGTTGCGCGATTTCGATCGCAACAGTCTTTTGGCCTTCAAGNCGAAGACTGTTCATTGAGTTGGCTAAATAGATTCTCTCCTCTGCAGCGAGGCGCTGGACAATGGCCATGCAACCGTCAAAATCGGTGTCGAGTGCAAGCACCGTGGCGCCGTTGGCGAGTGGTTGCAAGAGTTGAGCATCGGAAACCTTGCCTCGTGGCAAGATAACGATTGCTGGGATGCCGGCTGCAGCAGAGTAGGCCGCTAGAGCGGCCGACGTGTCGCCAGTAGAGGCACAGGCAATCGCCTGGATCGTTCGCCCCTTGGAAATCATTTGCCGCACCACCGAAACGAGAACAGTCATCCCGAGGTCCTTAAAGGACCCACTGTGCGAGTTGCCACAAAGCTTGATCCACAGGTCCTTAAGACCGATCTCGTTACCGAATCGCTCCGCCCACAGAAGATTTGTCCCACCCTCATCCATCGAAACAATGTTCTCGTCCTCAAGGTCTGGGCACACCCACTCTTTCTTGCCCCACACAGAGGAGCCGTAAGGCCAGGTTGTTCGCTTGTAACGATCGTCGAAGAGTCGCTTCCAGGCCTCTGGAGACAGATTGCCTAGGGCCGCCAAATCGTGCTCGACTTCTAGTAAGTCATTACAGGTTGGACAACGATAAATAGGCTCAGCGAGGGCATGCTCGCCGTCGCAGCCAGCAATGCAGCGAAAATGGGCACGGTATGCCATAGCACTCTTAGCGATCGACCATGGATTAGTCTTCCGCCCATCCCCTTATCAAGGCGGTAATACCACTGGGTATTCTACCCTCCTGGCCAATGATTGGGTCCACTTTCAGATAGGATAATGCTCCACTCAAGAGTCGAATTATCGATAGAGCGCTCTGCGGGCGCATGATTCTTTGAGTCTTATTTCGATGGTGATGACAAAACGAGCTAGATTTGAGTCCAGTTGCCCAGGGGTCTTTTTTTTAGATGAACACGACCTAGAAGCCCTCACGGTCTATTTGCATGATCAAGAATGGCTAAATGGTGAGGAGGCCCTCGTGTCCGCTTCAAAGCCAGGCAAAGGCAACATGAACTGCACCCTGCGTGTGGAAACTTCTACTAGGCGCATGATTCTCAAGCAGGCTCGTCCATGGGTTGAGAAATACGATGACATCGCGGCACCTTCAGAGCGTGCGGTAGTGGAAGGCCTGTTCTACCAGTTGATCGAGCATACTCCAGTCCTTCAGGCTCAAATGCCTAGGCTCCTGGGTTTCGATCCTCGGTCGAGGCTTTTGATGCTTGAGGATGTCGGAACNGGCTCTGATTACACAGGCCTGTATAGCGGGGAGATATTGACATCGGAGGAGTTGGAGCTGCTCATCAGCTTTCTGAGCACTCTTCACGCTTCGTTCCTTGGCTCTGATAGTGATGGCCGATTCAACAATCAAGCCATGCGGCAANTGAACCATCAACACATCTTTCAAATNCCATTAGAGCCGGAGAATGGACTCGATTTAGATTTAATTACACCTGGNCTTTCAGAATCAGCAGTNGAGTTGAGCAATGACAAGGATTACGTGAATGCGGTGNCAGAGCTTGGCAAGTTATATCTACAGAGCGGAATCTCNCTGCTGCACGGCGACTTTTTTCCAGGAAGNTGGCTTCATTCACAGAGCGGTCCTCGAATTATTGACCCAGAATTCTGTTTCTTTGGACCNCCGGAGTTCGACTTTGGCGTGTTGNTGGGGCATTTACACTTATCGAATCAGCCTACAGAACTGATCGATCGAACCCTTCAGGCATATTCTGACTCCTGCTCGAATCTTCCAAGGTCGACTAAGCTGCTTCAACAATTTGCAGGGGTAGAAATTATGCGACGTTTGATTGGAGTTGCACAGCTTCCGATCTCTGCTGACCTTGGCCGGAAGCAGATGCTCTTGACNNAATCACGACGGTTGGTGCTTTCGTAATCGAGGGCTGAAAGGTGCCTTTTGCAGGGGAGACGCAATGTATTCAATGCCTCGACCATTCGCGCTGACNTTCNTCTTAATATCTTTTATGGGATGCTCTGAACATTCTCCCGATCTGGATTCTTCGAATGGCGAATCTTTTGACTACGGACCGATTAATACGGAAACCCCTGAAGAGGAGTCTGGCTTAATCACCTTAGCCTCAGTGGACCAGAGGAAGAGATTTATCCTGCGCCATCCAGACCAGAAAATGTGGAACGGCCGCATCGTCGTCGCAGCGCATGGTGGCACAGGCGGACCGTCGCTTTCTGCGGATGGGACGGAAATTGGCACTGCAGAAACCTCGCTTGATGACTTAATTGGCGAACACGCCATTCGCCGAGGTTATGCATATGCAAGTGTGGACCGGGACGGACTNGGAGCTACCGCACANGGATTNGCAGTGGTCAAGGAATTTGCAGAAGTTATTCGGGGACGAGCAGAGACAGCGCTTGGGCGTAACGCCGAGCGGATGTATCTCGTTGGCCTGTCAATGGGAGGAGGCATTGCACGGTATGCTGCTGAGGACCCAGAGGCGCTGTTTGACGGAATTGTCATCATTGCAGGCTCCGGGGGTGACCTCGGAANCCAGATTGACCGGCTCGCGAGGCGTGCGGCGCTCTGGCCAANNATTGATCCCCGCGCGCATCCAGGCCTCCCAGATGACGACCCCAAGGTGCAAGCATATGCCGCCACGGGGGCTGGAACCCCTGTGGCAGCCAGGCCGCTCTGGCCGTTTATTGGAGGCTCGGCATCAACGGAGAGTCTCCAGCGTACCTTGCAGGTTTACGGTATCGAAGANCTGTCCGCGAGTCAGCTTGAAAACTTTCNCATAGAGGATTATGCAGAGCGACCAGGATTTCTTGAGCGCTTGCAAGCAAACAACACGTCAGGGCAGTTGCAAGTACCAACGCTTGAGGTGGTCGGCACCTTCGATGATTTTGTATTGCCGGAGATTCTCGCTTACAAGCAAAAGGTATTGGCTAATCCCGATTCGGCCCATTACCACCGGCTTTATCAGGTAAAGACGGCCTGGCATATCTCGCGAGAGGATGACGCTCTCGAGGGCTTCAAACNTCGCATGGNCCGGATGGGCTTTGGCCCGGAAGTGCAGCAGGCCGCTGGGGAGTTCGGCTCCTATATATCCACAGTGCAGGAAGCGCTGGACTTCTTAGATCGTTGGCTAACTGAAGGTGTTCCGGCGCCTCCAGACCAGGAGGTCAACGGTGACATCGCCAATATCAGCAGGCTGCAGGGTTAAGGTGGAGCAGGTCGGGCAAAGTGCGCTTAATTTGGTTCAGCGGTTGGTGTCTGAACTGGAAGTAAGTCCAGAGTGAAGCTAACAGNTGNATTGNCCTCNNCTGAACCCGATCGAAGAACGGCCTGAACCTCAAGCGTGGTGCCTTGAGTCAGCCGCAGTGGTTCGTCTAGCCAATACCGAGTTCGCCACTCGGGACGAGGACTAGCAAGACGGATTACCGGTGTGCGCTCGCCGTTTATCCCCACAGCCTCAATCTGGACTCCGAGTGCATCCGCCTCAAGATTTGGCAGNATCGCCAAAAGGTCTAGGTCGCGTGACAGGTGACTTGAGAAGGAGACCACCGGGCCCTCATTGCTACCGTCCTCCGTTGGTGGTTGAAGCACAATTGATTCAACCCTGGCCGCTCCGGAGTCTGCCGCGTAAAGAGCCAGCACACTACGATCGTCAACCTCGAGGCCTTCGTAGGTCCAGGTCTTCTTATAGTTCAGCCGCAGAACGAGCTCGGCCCCGACTGGAACAATATACGCCGCCTGGTCGAGGTCGATCGCTTCCTGCCCAGGTAGCCACGCGGTGAGGACCTGGGCTCCGACGAGCAAATTAGGACTATCCGCTTCAAAGCCAGGAGCCGGGTCTGCGGCATCGAGGATAGCGGCCTCTCCAGAGAGATCGACGTAAAGAATTGCCGATCGAACAATTGTTGCTGTGCCCGGCCGAAAATCGACCGCACGAATCATGGTCTCTTCGTTGAAATCGGTAGGCATGACAAAGTATCTGGTCGCCTCAGAAACATCAGCGGGCAGGGTGAAAGGGGAGGGCATTTCAAGAACAAAACTTGGCTCACCTAGACTCCACGTGTCCTCAGGCTCAACAGGGCCATGGTTTGTCGGAATGCCCTCGGGAGTGCCGCCGTTAGCCCATTCCACCACGATATCAAGCTGCCGAGCGGACAAAGACCCCTCATGCTTGAAAGCCCCAAAACCGTATTCGGCCTGCCATGGTGGCATCGTGAGATTAACCACTTCCTCTTTAATTGACTGGGCCCATGGATAAGCATCTTCGTAGGTGAGTAAAGACATAGGAGCGACGGCGTCAGCGGCGTGGCAGCCACCGCACTGATTTAGGAAGATAGGGTAGACGTCCTGATGATAGGTGTATTTTGATGTAATCGGTTTATGAGCATCAGTGACCGCCACGATCAAAATGGCCGTCGTAATGGTGGCTACGATCAAAAGCGTGTATCGATAGGTCATCGTTATAACGAGAAGTTACTGACGGTCATAGGTGGCAACAATGATCTCAGCAGCTTGCCCAAATATTGCATAGGCTGCCTCAACTCGCTGTCGATTACCAAGGTCTCCGTACCAGTCGAGAAGCCAGGCTGCGCGCACCAGTTCCTTTACCGCGAGCGTGACGGGTAGTTGCTGGTCTGGGGCCAGGCGGTCGAGGTGGACTGTAAGTGCTAGGGCTAAATCCTTGGCTTCGAGCGCAGGAATCCATATCTCAGTAAAGCCGCCGTCACGTACCAGATTCTGGACTGTCACATTGCGAATAGCCAGCTCCATGGCAATCTCATTCGGGTCCTCGGGAATATTTATCAGCAAGGTCCCGGTTGTCGCAGCAGCTGGGGGCGGAGAGGCCTGAGTGGCCCCGAGACCTGCAGAGGGCTGAGTCGGGGATGTTGAGTCTGCTGGGTCATCCGTCATTGAATTAAAAATGAAATCGAATCTTTCCTCGACCGCCCCGGGCTCAAAACGAATTTTGGCTGTGACGGTGGCTGGGAGTTCGAGTTCTCCAATATCGGCCTCAAAAAAACGACCCTCTGGCCCAATTGTGAGCGGATAGGCGACGTCTTCAACCATGGAGTCTGAGCTGATATTGTAGGTTTCTCGAAGAACCGCGCGCCCGGTAGCAATTCCGGTGTTCATTGGTTGGGAGTAGTTATCGTATAGATACAATACGAAGTGTCCTGGGTCGGGATAGGTGCCTTCTAAATGATGCCAGTTGTCAGGAGCCATGAAGAAAGTGCCGCCATGTTTTGGGCTGTGATCTTCGTGGGGCAACGAATTCAGTCGCTGTACGAGCTGTCGCTGACCATCCATGGGACAGATTCCCGGCCCGGAAGCACTAACCTCAGGATGTTCTGAGCAGGTCCAGGTCAACTCGAGTCGGATTGGCATTAAGGGGCGTCCCCCAATCGGGCAAACACCGTCTTCACCTTCAAGAATCACTGAGTGAATGGGACAGGTCCACGCCTCCGCCCGTCGTGTTTCAACGAGGTTCATATTACAAATTGGGCAGGGAGTGTTATGCGTCTCATGGATTTCTGGGTGCATCGGGCAGGTAAAAGAAAATGGTGGAAGGTTGCTCTCGTCAACTAGCGGATCATCAACAGACCGAACGATCGATGGTATGACTGGTTGCGGGAGATTTGCCTGAGCGGAACCAGAAGCTCCAAAGTCCGAATATCCCACTTGGTATCGCGGCGATGCCTTGACCACGTCTTGACCATCGACAATCCCTGGTAGAGAACTTTCTGGAGTTAAATTCGCTGGAAAGGCCATAACTGCCATTGCAGCGGTTCCCAAAAGGGCAGTAACCACATTGAGTTGCATCATCTTGGAGGCCCTACTCGGGCGGACGCCAACGCAAGGGAGTAGCGACCTTGGTCGCAGCCCGGCTTGAAAGCGACACCTAACAAGCGGCGCTGCGACTCAAAAATTATATACCAGGCCCTAAGATTGCTAAGGGATTTGGTGAATCGCGCTTAAAGAATTGACATCTTCAGAGGCCACGGCCAAAATCTTGAGTTCGGCATGATGTTTCAGGATAAGGGCAGCAGGCGTTCAGCATTTTCCTTGTCTTGGACATCCAAACCATTAAGAGGGCGGAACCATGCGGAAAAAGATTAATCGTAGAGAATTTGTACTAGCCGGAGCGGCGACAGCGGGATTAAGCGTGGCACCACGTAAGGCCTTTGGCAGGGCTCCTGCCGTGCAAACGGCAGGCGTCAAGCCAGTAGTTGTGGCATCTGGAAATGGTCACCGATCCAGAAATAGTGACGGAGAGACGTGTGTTGAGGTTGCCTTNCGTAAAATGACNGCNGGCGATGACGTTCTCGATTCGCTGATTGCNGGCGTAAATATCGTTGAGCTCGATCCAAATGATGCAAGCGTCGGATATGGGGGCCGTCCAAACGCAGATGGTGTCGTGCAGCTTGACTCTTGCTGCATGCATGGNCCGAAACGCCAAGCCGGTGGTGTAGGCGCGCTCGAAGGTGTCCGGGCTCCCTCCCTTGTGGCTAAAGCGGTGATGGATCACACCGACCATCATCTTCTAGTTGGAGANGGGGCCCAACAGTTCGCCAGAAATATGGGCTTTGAGATCGAGGACGATCTGAACACTGACAATTCGCGGCGGCAATACTTAGACTGGAAGCGGCGAACCGACCCCGGTCATTATCTCAATCCTGAAGAACGACTGGAGGCAGGTATCCAAGCAGGGCTTGATATGGTGACTGAGGGAATTATTCCCGAAGAGGAATACTGGGGCACGATTAACTGCGACGGCATCAATTCGAGCGGCGAGATTTGCGGAGTAACCACCACGAGTGGGTTGTCTTGGAAAATCCCTGGTCGCGTCGGCGATTCACCAATCCTAGGAGCCGGACTGTATGTTGATGGAACCCATGGCACAGCTGGGTCAACTGGGCGTGGCGAAGCGAACCTTTATAATCTCACCTCCTATCTGATTGTTGAGAACCTTCGTAACGGCATGAGTCCCAAGGATGCGGGTATGGCAGGACTTAAGCGGATTCAGGAAAACACGGTGGAGTCTCGCCTCTTAAACGATGATGGAAACCCTTCCTTTGGAGTCAACTTTTACATTATTGATGCGAAGGGTGAGTATGCCGGCGTCTCACTCTACGAGAGCGAGCGCAGCCGATATGCAGTCTGCACAGAAAACGGGGCGGAGCTAGCTCCGCTAGAAGGATTGCTCCAGCGATCGAATGGTTAGTTNGAGCGGAGGGGNCAGTCGCTACTCGGACCAGGGTCGGTGAATCCTAGGGCGATATAATCAAGCCGTGTAGGAAAGCGGGGGAGTGACTCGAGGCAACATTAATTACAGGAGGAAATGTTATGAGCAACAGGATTAGCCGTCGCGATTTTATTCAGACTGGCACCGTGGTTGCTGGGCTCACGGCCGCATCCTCGCGAAACGCGTTTGGCCGTGCGCCGGCGATTCAGTCGTCTGGAGTGAGACCAGTTGTCATCGCTTCCGGTAACGGACATCGAATCCGAAATGGAGGTTCTGAAACCTGCGTCGAAACAGCGTTCCGAATGATGACTGAGGGCGAGGATGTTCTCGAATCGCTGATCGCTGGTGTCAATCTGAATGAATTGGACCCCGAAGATGGAGGTGTTGGCTTCGGCGGATCCCCGAATGCAGATGGAATCGTCCAACTCGACTCCTGCTGCATGCATGGTCCGAAGAGACGAGCTGGCGGCGTTGCTGGCATTGAAGGGGTAAAGACTCCTTCCCTGGTCGCTCACGCGGTTATGCAGCACACGGATCACCACCTNCTGGTNGGNCAGGNCGCNCANGACTTNGCGCGAAANATGGGATTTACGATTCATGATGANCTGAATACCGACCGCTCNCGAGAGCGCTGGCTTGAATGGAAGCGTCGCATCGACCCNGGACANTACCTTAACCCGGNTGAACGAGCACGGGNCGGGTATGAGGCCGGCTTGGGCATGNTGGCNGATGGTCGAATTGATGAGCACGACTTCTTCGGGACCATTAACTGCGACGGCATTAATTCCAGCGGCGAGATCTGTGGTGTGACAACAACGAGTGGCCTAGCCTGGAAGATCCCGGGTCGTGTCGGCGATTCACCAATCCTAGGAGCGGGACTTTATGTCGATGGCACCTATGGTGCAGCTGGGTCGACTGGTCGTGGCGAAGCGAACCTTTACAATCTCACCTCATATCTGATTGTTGAAAACCTTCGCAACGGCTTGAGTCCTAAGGATGCAGGCATGGCAGGACTAAAGCGGATTCAGGAGAATACGGTGGAGCCAAGATTATTGAATAGTCGGGGCGAGCCAGCGTTCGGAATCAGCTTTTACGTACTGAACGCCAAGGGCGAATACGCTGGCGTTTCGATGTATGCGACTGAGCGTAGTCGTTTTGCGGTGTGCACGGAAAATGGTGCCGAGCTAGTGCCCTTGGAACCACTGCTTGAGAATTCAGCATCTGGTTAGAGTTCGATAGCAGTCAGCGCTTGACCTCAATGAACGGGTGGCGTGCATCCAAGCGCGTCATCCGTTTCTCTTTTTCTGGGGAGAACTGTGGTGATGTTCCATCCAAAGGAACGAGAATACAAACCGGCCGACCCGAGACATTTCACAGGGAGTGCTCGCGTAGCACGCAAGCTTGGGGCCGCTACCAATCCCGAAGTGAACATCTACCGGGTAATGTTTGACGCTGGCGCGCGTACGGCATGGCATGTCCACAGTGGTGCCCAGTTACTGGTTGTTCTTGAAGGGGAGTGCGCACTCCTGACGCTCAGTCAGGGATTTCAGATTATTTCCGCAGGGGACGTTGTGGTTATTCCTCCTGGTGAAAAGCACTGGCACGGAGCCCCGCCCCATGTGCCGATGACCCACTTGGCCATTAACGTCAACGTGACTACTAAATGGCTTGAGTTGGTCACTGATGAGGATTATGAGTCCTCTTGCTCAGAGTTCTCCGCTGAAAGCTAGAGCTGATCCTAGAAGCGGTGAGTGTAGACGAATTTTGCGGCTGCCCGGCGGTCGAGAGTGGCAAATCGATCGAAGAGCTCATGGTCCATCCAATTTTGAGTGTAAACAACAAAGAGGTCGTTTCCAGGAGTGAGAATCCAGCGTAGTCGAGATTGCCAGCCCATCACCTGACTCATCGAATCAAATTGCACGTTATTAACTAAGTACAGCCAGGGACTGAACTGCGTGTCGGCAACAAGACGATAAAGGCGGACTTGAAAATTGTCGGCTCCGAGTGAAATCCTATTCCACTCCTGTTCAACGCTTAGGGTTACACCAGGCCG
>PAWT01000001.1 GCA_002714165.1 Acidobacteriota bacterium | reverse complement strand
CAAGCGCCGCTCAAGTGGAAAGATTCATTTTTTGACCGTGCGGGATGGCACGGGTTTCATCCAAGCCGTGATGTCGAAATCTGTGGTTGGCGAGGAAGCTTTCCACCTTGCCGATCATCTTGGCCAAGAAACATCCCTCACTGTTAAGGGAACAGTCCGTGCCGATAAGCGAGCCCCGGGAGGCTACGAAATTGATGTTACACATCTCAGTGTCATCGGAGAGTCAACCGGGTACCCAATCACCAATAAGGAACATGGCGTGGACTACTTGCTCGACCGACGGCACCTGTGGATCCGGTCGCCGCGGCAGCAGGCGATTCTAAGGATCCGTCATGCCGTCGTAGATGCTGTACGCGACTTCTTCAATAATCGGAACTTCACACTTGCGGATACACCAATTTTTACCCCGGCTGCGTGCGAAGGAACGACTACCCTCTTCCCTGTCCAGTACTTCGACGAAACAACTGCGTACCTGGCGCAAAGTGGACAGCTATACAACGAAGCGAACATCATGGCACTGGGTCGAGTCTACTGCTTTGGGCCGACGTTCCGTGCTGAAAAATCCAAGACTCGCCGCCACTTAACAGAATTTTGGATGGTCGAGCCGGAAATGGCATTCGCGACGCTCGATGATGCGATCGAACTCGGCGAGGCCCTTGTAGTGACTATCGTGGCACGGGTGCTGGAGACACGGCGGCAAGAATTAGAGATACTCAACCGTAACATCGCTGCCCTTGAACGGGTGCGAGCACCGTTCCCCAGAATTACCTATGATGAGGCCGTGGACCTCCTGAAGCTAAAAGGACAACCGTTCGAGTGGGGTGGTGATTTCGGCGGCACTGATGAGACCGTGCTCGCAGAACAGTTCGACCGACCGGTCGTCGTGCATCGATTCCCATCTGCAATTAAAGCTTTTTATATGAAATCTGATCCAGAACGACCGGAGCTTTCACTTTCAGTGGATTTCCTCGCACCTGAAGGATACGGCGAAATCATTGGTGGCGGAGAACGCCTGGATGACCTAAACGAACTACTTGCTAGGATTGAGAAACACAATCTCCCGAAAGAATCCTTCGAGTGGTATCTTGACCTACGGCGGTACGGAACCGTGCCGCACTCGGGGTTTGGAATGGGAATCGAGCGTGTCCTGACTTGGATTTGCGGTCTGGAACACTTACGGGAAACGATTCCTTATCCACGAATGCTTCATCGAATGTATCCTTAGTAGACCAAACAGTGCTCACAAAACATCCAGTTGGCCGATTGGATACCGGTAGATCTCGCTCCGCCACTTCTGACTTATGAAAATTGGTTTTGTCTCGCTCGGGTGCCCGAAAAACCTCGTGGATTCCGAAGTGATGATCGGCCTCGCCGAGCAGGCCGGTCATGAAGTGACGAACCGAGCGGACGGGGCTGACGTCATCGTGGTGAATACCTGCGCCTTCATTGATAAGGCGAAGGAGGAATCGATTGAAACGATTCTCGAAATGGCTCGTCACAAGCAGGATGGCACCTGCCGTCGTCTTATTGTCACCGGTTGTCTGGCAGAACGCTATCAAGAGGACTTGCGGCAGGAAATGCCGGAAATCGATGTGGTGCTTGGCACTGACGGTGTCCCTGACATTGTTAGAGCTCTAAATGAGCAGCCTCAAGGGTCTGGAACCCAAGTGCAATTGTTCCGCAATCATCTAGAAGCCACGAGCTCAGCACCTAGCGTGAAGCAGTTGAAATACCTTTACGACGCTGATACACCACGGCGACCAACTACGGCATCCCATCTAGCCTATGTGAAAGTGGCGGAAGGTTGCGACTACTCTTGTGCGTTCTGCATCATTCCGACATTACGCGGGAGCTATCGAAGCCGACCTCCCGATTCCATCGTAAGCGAGGCTCGTGCGATGGCAGAGCGTGGCGTCAAGGAACTTATTCTGATCTCGCAGGACACAACGATGTACGGGTTAGATCGCAACGACCGCGGAGCGCTATCCAGACTGCTACATGCGTTGAACGATATTGATGGCTTGGAGTGGATCCGCTTGTTGTATCTCTATCCGACAACGATTGGTGCCGATACGATTGACGCAATTGCAGATTGCGACAAAGTCTGTAACTACATTGCCCTGCCGTTGCAGCACGCTGCAGACCGGCTGCTAAAACGGATGGGACGACCGGGCACGCGGCTTAGCTATGAACGGTTACTTGAATCTATTCGCCACCGGATACCCGAAGTGGCACTACGCACAACATTCATCGTAGGTTTTCCTGGTGAAACCGACGAGGATTTTCGAGAACTTTGTGACTTTATTGAGGATGTACGCTTCGATCATATCGGCGTTTTTACCTATTCTCACGAAGAAGGCACACGGGCCTTCGCTCTCGCCGACGACGTNCCCAGTGACACGAAAGCTCGTCGACGGCAGGANTTGATGCTACGNCAGCGAAAAATTGTGGAACGTCGCCAAGCGGAACGCGTCGGGCAAAAGGTGCGTGTACTCATCGAGGGCCGTTCCAAAGAACATCCTCTTGTGGTTCAGGCTCGATGGGCGGGCCAAGCCCCGGAGATAGATCCTGTCACCTACCTTACTGAGTGCGATCCATCTCAGTTTGCCCCGGGTCGACTCGTGGACGCCGAAATTCTTGGCAGTCACGACTACGATCTTTTAGCCCGTCCATTGCCGTAGTAATTTTGTCGTGATAACATCGTCGTTCTCGGTCCTCGGGGATCGAGATGGAGTGGGCGCGTGCCCACTTTTTGTGTTTTAAGTGGCACCGTCAGTTGAATTGTGGGACTTTCACTCACGGAGAAGCGGCGGCAGATATTCGCCATAGCTGAGCGCGTAGCCAGCAGTCATGGCGTGGAGGTTTTCGACGTCCANCTACGAAGAGAATCGGTAGGCTGGGTCCTGCGAGTGGTGTTGGACCGCCANGACTCGAGTGTGGACGACGATGGTATCAGTGTCGATGACTGCCAGAAGGTTAGCCAGGATCTCAACGCAGTGCTCGATGTCGAGGATNCGCTGGATCACGCTTACACCCTTGAGGTGTCGTCGCCTGGGCTGGACCGACCATTGCGAACGCCGGGNGAATATCAGAGGTTCGTTGGCCGGTTGGCACAGATTGTCGTCTCTGAAGCTATCAATGGACAAACTTTTCTAAAAGGACGCATCCGAGAGGTAACCGACGAGGCAGTCCTTTTGGGGAGTGAATCCAGACCACATCGGGTGCCGTTCGCGATTATTAGCCGAGCAAAACTGGAAGTAGAATTCTAATAAGAAAACATCATGAGTAATCCGCTACAACACACTATTGAGGCACTCGCGAAGGAAAAAGGCCTCGAACCAGACGTCATCATTACGGCAATCGAGGATGCAGTTTTGGCAGCCTCGCGTAAATACTACAAGTCGAATGAGGATCTTCGTACGAAGTTCAACGCCGAGACTGGCGAGGTTGAGTTGTTTGCCGTGCGTCAAATTGTCAATGAGGTGGCGGATCCCGAAACCGAAATCTCATTGGAGGAGGCGCAGAAACTCTATGGTGCTGAAGCGGAAGTCGACATGCGGATTGAATTCCCGAAAGCAACTGATGTGCTTGGACGGATCGCGGCCCAGACGGCCAAGCAGGTCATTTTTCAAAAGGTCCGCGAAGCTGAACGAGAAAATATCTACGCGGAGTACTGCGACCGAGTTGGTGAGGTCATCAACGGTCTTGTCAAACGATTCGAGAGCGGCGACGTCATCGTTGAAATGGGTTGGGTCGAAGCGCTTCTACCCCGGAAAGAACAGTCAAGGGTCGAGAACTACACTGCGGGCGATCGTGTCCGGGCTGTGATCAAGGAGGTCAACCGGGTCGCAAAGGGGCCACAGATTACACTGTCACGTACCGATCCAGCACTTCTTATTAAGCTGTTCGATCAAGAGGTGCCAGAAATCTATGACGGAACGGTACAAATCCGAGGTGCCGTGCGCGAAGCCGGTGATCGGGCAAAGGTAGCAGTCTTTTCACGTGAGCGGGACGTAGACCCGGTGGGTGCTTGTGTTGGAATGAAAGGTACTCGCGTCCAGTCGATCATCCGAGAACTTCGGGGCGAGAAGATCGATATCGTTGAATGGTCAGATGACCCAATCATACTTGTGACTAATGCCATCAGCCCTGCGCGAGTACAGCGAGTCACGGTCATCGACGAGGCTGAGAAGGTAATGGAGATTGTCGTCGAGGATAGACAGCTTTCCCTCGCGATTGGAAAAAAGGGTCAAAATGTTCGCTTAGCCGCAAAATTGACTGGTTGGAAAATCGACATCAAGAGTGAGGAAGAAAAGCGGCGTGAGGTCGAAGCGCAGTTCGAAGGGTTCGATGCTGAGCGCGCCCAAGCCGATATAGCAGCATCGTTACTCTCCCTTCAGGGATTCAATGAGGGCATGTGGCAGACACTACAAGATTCATCACTGAATACGGCCGAGCACCTGATCCACATGGCAACTCAGGAATTGGAACAGATTCTCGGTATTAGTAATGAGCTTGCAAAGGCCATTCAGAAGGTGGCCCTGGACACTGTGAGCGCACGTCGGCCAGCTGAGGCCCTTGATGCGCTCTTTAGCTCTGGTCCAGACCAGGTAGAGACCCCAGTCGACGGAGGCGAGACTCCGGCGTCGGCTTCATCATCCGGTGACACCATATCCGAGACACCGGAGGCCACCACTAGTGAAGTGGCAGCCGACCAAGCCGACATTAAATCAGAGAACGTGGTGGACCCAATTACCGTTGACACATCCACCGGCGAAACAGTGGAGAAGCAAGAACCGTCGAAATAGATACGAATACCGACCACTAAGGACCGAGACGAGGATACGTTGGCTACCGTTCGAATTTATAAAGTCGCTGAATTGCTGAATACCACAAGCCAGGATGTGGTGGCNTTNCTAAAGCGTGATCATGGCATTGACGNAAAGAGCGCTTCTAGCACGATCGAAGANGTCGTTGCNCGNCAATTCGTTGAGCGCGTCGCGAGNGAGCGTGGTCTGAGCGTGCCNAGTGCGACGTTCACCAGTAAGCCGAAAGTAAGGCGCCGCAANNCNGCTAAGTCGAGTGCTCAANAANTCGANCCNAAGAAACCAGCAGCNAAACCATTACCACCACCGCGGCTGGTGAAGGCCAAACTCAAACCGCCAGTAGACGAAGGTGAGGAGCCTAAGGCTGAGGATTCAGAGGCTATCGAGCCGCAACCGCCCGCGACCCTCATTGCGGCCAAAGCACCTGCACCACTAAGTGAAAAACCAGTGGAGCTGGAGTCGCCGAGGACGTCACGCGTAGTTCCGCCAACACTCAGNTTACGAGTCGAGGATGAGGGCACCCCGNCCGCGCCGAAAGTNGCCNCGCCAGCGAAACCCGAGAANCGCCNGGNAACCACGNCGCNGCCGGCACAGCCGATTACGCGTCCNGTGAGTCCAAAAGGCTCGCCTCGTGTAACTGTGGCACCATCTCGCGCGCCGCTCAGTGGACCGAAACCACTTGCCGCGCAGCCGGCACGGCCAGCGGCGCTACCTCAACGACCCGGTGGATTACCACCACGCCGTGGACGGCGCCCACCATTCCGGCCCGGTGGGCGGTCTGGCAAACGCAAGCATCCACGCGCGGCTACGGCAGTCGTAGAAACACCGCTGCCCGACATCACTCGTACGGTTACGCTCGCTGAGGGCATGACAGTCAAGGACCTGGCCGACAAGCTCGACACGCGTGCGAAGGATGTGCTGAAGAAGCTAATTGAGAAGCGCATCATGATGACGATTAACACAACACTCGACACGGACACCGCAACGATGATTGCGCGTGAGTTTGGTGCAGACGTCGAGATGCGGACCTTTGAAGAAGAAATGCTCCACGTAGAACAGGAAGACGCGCAGCCAGAGGACCTTTTCCCCNGAGCGCCAGTNGTCACTGTAATGGGGCACGTCGATCATGGAAAGACAACGCTNCTCGACGGTATCCGAGAAACACGAGTCGCTGAGCGNGAGGCNGGCGGTATCACACAGCACATTGGTGCCTATACCGTGGACGTGAAGGATAAGCGCATCGTATTCCTCGACACACCAGGTCACGCCGCCTTTACGCTGATGCGNGCGCGGGGNGCGAAGGTNACTGATNTGGTCGTTCTCGTNGTGGCAGCCGATGACGGCGTCATGCCTCAGACGAAAGAAGCGNTCGATCACGCGCGAGCCGCTAACGCACCGATCATCGTGGCGGTCAACAAGATTGATAAATCTGACGCTAATCCCGATCGGGTTAAAACCGAACTTTCGGATCTTGATCTCACGCCTGAGGCCTGGGGTGGCAANACTGTAACGGTCGACNTNTCTGCAAAGAAGCGGGAAAATNTCGACCTTCTTCTTGAGATGATATTACTCGTTGCCGACCTCGGGGAGCTAAAGGCCAATCCGAAGCGGAATGCAGCTGGAACTGTGCTTGAAGCCAAACTCGATCGCGGGCGTGGACCAGTTGCGACGATTCTCGTNCANGATGGCACACTACGCGTTGGCGACACATTCATCGCTGGCACCGTTGTAGGTAAGGTGCGCGCACTTATCAATGACCAAGGACAGAAAATCGAATCCGCAACACCCTCGACACCGGTGGAGGTGCTTGGCCTAGGGGGACTCCCCCAGCCTGGCGATGCATTCCAAGCGCTTCCCGATGCCAGCAAGGCNAGACAAATCGCTAACTTACGCCAAACTCAAGCGAAGGAGCGAGAGCTCGGTTCAAAGAGTCCTCGACTCACATTGGAATCACTTCAGGAACAGGTCGCCGAGGGTAATGTCAAAGAGCTANCCATCATTATCAAGGCGGACGTTCAAGGTTCAGCNGAAGTGCTAGCTGACACANTGGCAAAGTTAAGCGATGAGCAAGTTAAGATCNGGATCATCCATTCGGGGGTTGGCGCAATCAANGAATCTGACGCTCTACTAGCGTCAGCCTCCAATGCCATAGTGATAGGCTTCAACGTGCGTCCGGATCGTAATGCTAACGAGGTTGCAGAGCGCGACGGACTCGACATGAGAATGCATAAGGTTATCTACCATGTTACAGACGAAATCAAGAAGGCAATGGCAGGCCTACTCGAACCAACGAAGAAGGAAGTGAGACTCGGCGCTGCTGAAGTTCGAGAGACGTTTAAGGTGCCTAAGTTCGGTTTCGTCGCTGGTTGCATGGTCACTGAAGGACTAATTGCTAGATCGGGTGACGCGCAAGCACGCTTACTACGTGACAACGTTGTCGTGCACGAAGGTCGTATTGGTTCACTCCGCCGCTTCAAGGACGACGTAAATGAAGTGAAGACCGGCTTGGAGTGCGGTATCGCATTTGAACGCTTTAAGGATGTCAAGGTGGGCGATGTAATCGAAGCGTTCAAAGTGGAAGAAGTGGCCGTAACCGTCTGAGGCGTGCTCGCCCAGTGCCCTGAACACTCAGGAGTTAAACAACTCCGCCGGATTATGTCTATCGTTGCTTTATTATCAGTGGAGCTTCATATCCCCGATGCCAACTCTCTCAAAGCCAAGCGCATGGTCTTGCGACGCGTGAAGGACCGGCTTAAGAAATTCAACGTCTCAATCGCCGAAACTGACCATCAGGAGCTCTGGCAACGGGCGGCGCTCGCGATTGTAGCGGTCAGTTCGACGCCAACAGCTGTACGCGAGGCTCTCGCCTCGGTTGAGAATGAAATTGAACGCACTGCACCCATGATGGTCACCCGTACTCATGTCGATTTCTTGACTTGAGACCTGATTCAATTATGGCCCAAGGCTCGCGTCCCAAACGTGTTGCGGACCTAGTGCGAGCAGAACTCGGTGAACTCCTCGCACGTCGGGTGAACGATCCCGGCGTCGGCTTCGTTACCCTGACGCGCGTCCAGGTGACACCCGACCTCCAGCATGCACGCGTGTACTTCACAACTCTCGGTGACGACAATCAGCGCGAGCAATCAAGAAGTGCGCTGGAGCGTGCAACCCCATTTCTCAGGCGCGAGATCGGCCAAAGGCTGACTCTAAAGCGAACACCTAGGCTTACATTTCACTTCGATGAGTCAATTGGCCATCAGGAACGTGTGGAGCAACTACTGCAAGAATTACAAATATCACCGAGTACTCACACAGGTGAAAATGACGATGAAGACCAAGAACACGACGAGTAAGGCTACGAATCACACTGTTCAGGACGTCTGCGATGCCATTAGGTCTCACCACAACTTTGTCGTTGTCTCGCATGCCAGGCCAGACGGCGACGCGATCGGNTCACAGGTNGCGATGGGTCTCGCTTTGAAGGCGCTTGATAAACANGTTCGNCTCATTAGCGCAGGNCCGNTNCCGGATATCTACCGTGAACTTTCCGGTGTTGACGAGATNGAGGTCACGTCGGCAGCGGCNGGCAGTTGGGACGCANNCATCGTCATGGAGTGTCCAGAATTATCCCGCACAGAACTGACGGGCTTAAATGACGGGTTCGTCCTGAACATTGACCATCATCCTGGTAATACCTTTTTTGGTAACGTCAACTATTTTGATGAGTCAGCCGCGGCCTGCGGTGAACTAGTCTTTTCAGTTCTCCAGGGCCTCCAGGTCCCGATCACAGTAGACATCGCTACGCATCTCTACATCGCAATTCTCACTGATACCGGTTCGTTTCACCACGGCCCGATCTCAACACGAACATTCGAGATTTGCGGATGTCTTACGAGTGCAGGAGCAGACCCAGGGGCACTGGCGAACCAAATGTTCGACCAATACAGGGTCGGNCGTCTAGAAGTAATCGCCACAATGTTGAACGAGATGCAGTTAGAAGACCAAGAACGAGTAGCCGTGCTCAANATCGACGAAAGTCTGCTCACGCAAAGCAACGCCACCCCAAATGATCTTGACGGCCTCGTTAATCTCCCGCTAACAACACGCACAGTCCAGGCCGTCATTCTCTTTAAGTCCGCACCAGGTCAACCACTGCGTGTCAGCCTACGTTCAAAGGGAGACGTAAACGTCAGGATCGTTGCTGCGGCATTTGGGGGTGGCGGGCATGCGAACGCCTCTGGGTTCACACTAGAAAGCACTGCCGAAAATAAGTGCCAAGCCGTGATTGATCAGGTCATAGAAGCGGTGAAGAGAGCTCTCGGACCTNCCGTTGGTGAGACTCCTGCGAAGGAGAGGCCGCTAATCAGGCCAGGATAATGGATGGCGTGTTGGTCATTGATAAGCCCGAAGGACCTACGTCACACGACATTGTGGCTCTAGTCCGGCGAGTTCTCCGAATCAAGCGGGTCGGCCACACCGGAACCCTTGACCCGATGGCGACGGGCGTGTTGCCACTTGTGATTGGCCGCGCGACTCGTCTAACTCAGTTTTTNTCAAAAGACTCAAAGACCTATAACGCCTCCATCCGACTGGGTTTCTCGACAGACACCTATGACGCACTCGGAACACCGGTAGGGTCAAATGGGGATCCCTCGCTAGACTTGTCCCACGAGTTGGGAAACCAAGTAATCGAGTCAGCTCTGAATAGCTTTCGNGGCACATTTGATCAATGTCCACCCCCTTTTTCTGCAAAGAAGATCGGTGGNGTANGTGCNTATACGATCGCTAGGCGCGGTGGGCCTGTGGTGACGGTNCCGGTACAGGTAACTGTGNNCCAACTCAGACTNCTCAAGGCCGAGAANAGTCGACTGCAAGTCGANATAACCTGCTCATCAGGATTTTACGTANGGTCCCTAGCGCACGACATCGGACAGATGCTTGGCTGCGGTGCTCATCTTCAAGCGTTGCGACGAACGCGAAGCGGAGAATTTGATCTCACACATGCAATACCGCTTGAAAGCGCCGTACAGGGTAGCGGTGAGGCGAAGGACATGGTTAATCCCGCCCCTCCTATCGTCGACCGAATCCTGCCGTTATCCGGACTCCTAAGAACCTTACCATCTGCGATCCTCACGAGTCGAGGAAGACGTTGTGCCTCCAACGGTCAGCCTATTAACCAGGACGAGTTGACGCACATTGATGACGTTATCGGGATAGCAACCAGTAGAGTTCGGCTGTTCGACGAAACAGGGCAACTCGTCGCGATTGCAGAAAACAGGGATGGTGCTTTGCATCCCCGGGTTGTTCTGGTCTAACATGGCAGGTTCCTAGATGAAGGAAAGTACCGAACAGGGGCGGCGGTCTGGAGTTGGCGTACGAGCCTGCAGTGTTCACTCCGAACTGTACGCGGAGGTAATAACGTGACTCTGCAGCGGGAGCAAAAAACTGATGTGATCGGTTCCTACCAGACCCACGACAAAGACACTGGGTCCGCAGAGGTTCAGGTTGCCCTCCTCAGTGGTCGGATTAGTTATTTAACCGAACACTTCAAGATGCATGCGAAAGATCATCATTCACGACGGGGCCTACTTAAACTTGTCGGACAACGTCGACGCTTGCTGGATTACCTAAAACACAAGGATGCCAAGCGGTATTCAGACTTGATCCAACGGTTGGGCATCCGTAAGTAGGCTCAAGACCGATAGTTGGACGTCCCTATCCGACCACAATTCTGTGACGGCGGCGCGGGTCGCCGACTGCACTATCCGAGGCGACGAAATCTATGTACAGGCGTGAGTTAACGATCGGCGGCAAGACACTTTCAATCGAAACAGGAAAACTAGCTAAGCAGGCAGATGGTTCCGCCATCGTGCGCTACGGTGACACCGTTGTTATCGTTACCGCCTGTTGCGCGAGTACAGAACGTGAAGGGATCGATTTTCTTCCGCTGACGGTAGATTATCGAGAGTACGCCTACGCTTCTGGGCGAATCCCAGGTGGATTCTTCAAGCGAGAAGCCAGGCCGTCAGAGAAAGAAACGCTGACCAGTCGAGTCATTGACCGTCCCCTTCGGCCGTTGTTTCCTGAGGGTTGGAGACGGGAGACCCAAGTCATCGCATTCGTCTTGTCATCCGACGGTGAAAATGATTCGGATGTGTTAGCTCTGACCGGTGCTTCAGCAGCATTGTCATTTTCACGCATCCCCTTTGAAAACACGATCGCGTCAGTGCGCGTTGGCCTAGTGAATAACGAATTTGTCATCAATCCAAACTTTGACCAGCGTGCGAAGAGCAAACTCGATCTCGTGGTGGCTGGTAGTGACAAGGCCCTCGTGATGGTAGAAGCTGGAGCGATGGAGGTTTCGGAGGACGAAATTGTCCAAGCTCTAGAAGCTGGACATGACGCCATCAAACAAATCGTAGAGCAGATTGACGAAATGGCCAGCGAGATCGGTAAACCCAAACTAGCAGCTTCACCTGCACCATTGATGCCGGAGTTACAGCAGGAGGTCGAGAGTCAGGTGCTTAACCCTCTCACCGAAGCAATGCGGGTAAAGGATAAGATCGAGAACTACGAGCAGGTGGATCGCGTACTAGCCGACCTTTTGGAATCGATACCAAAGGATGACGCAAACAAACGTGCTGACGCCAAACGGATTTTTAAGCTACTGAATGAACAGGTATTACGTGCCGAAATTCTTGAGCGGAATAAGCGTCTCGATGGCCGAACCTTCGACGAGATTCGGACGATATGGACCGAGGTCGGCACACTACCTCGGACACACGGCTCCGCTGTCTTTACGCGAGGTGAAACACAGGCCCTGGTGACGACGACACTCGGTACAGCCGATGACCAGCAAAAGATCGAATCGCTAGCCGGTGAGTCCTATCGGCGCTTCATGTTGCACTATAACTTTCCACCGTTTTCGGTCGGCGAAGTTAAGTTTCTGCGTGGCCCAGGCCGGCGGGAAATCGGACATGGAGCCCTAGCTGAACGCGCGTTGGCGCCGATGATCCCGGACGAGGATAAGTTTCCATACACTATCCGTGTGGTCTCGGACATTCTGGAGTCGAACGGTTCATCGTCGATGGCTACCGTATGCGGAGGCTCACTCAGTCTTATGGATGCTGGTGTTCCACTGCGTTCACCGGTAGCGGGTGTAGCGATGGGTCTCATCATGGATGAGGAGAGTGGCCGTTACGCAATTTTGAGTGACATTGCTGGAGCAGAGGATCACTACGGTGACATGGATTTCAAGGTCACGGGTACGACCGATGGGATTACCGCGCTCCAGATGGACATTAAGGTCACTGGCATAACAACAGAAATCATGCGCGAGGCACTCGAGCAAGCCCGAACTGGGCGACTTCACATTCTCAGTAAGATGGCAGAAACACTCAGTGCATCACGGGAAGACACTTCTACGTTTGCCCCGCGGATCGTTACAATCAAGATCCCCACTGATAAGATCCGAGATGTCATTGGACCCGGTGGAAAGATGATCCGAAGCATCATCGAGCGGACTGGTGTCAAGATCGATGTCGAAGATGATGGAACGATTAACGTGGCGTCGAGCGACGAGACAGCGGCACAGAAAGCAATCGATATCATTCAGGAACTTACGGCGAGCCCTGAACTTAATAAGATTTATGTAGGTAAAGTCGTACGGATCACTGATTTTGGAGCGTTCGTGGAAATAATGCCAAACATTGACGGGCTACTCCACATATCAGAGATCGCGCTCCATCGAGTGAAAGATGTGCGTGATGAACTGAAAGACGGTGAACAGGTGAGGGTCAAAGTGATCAACGTTGATCCCTCAGGCAAAGTTAGACTAAGCCGAAAAGCACTTTTACAAGAAGGCAGCGATGGCGACGCTGGAGGTTCGTCGAAGCCATAGTCAGTGAAAAAGGCCTGACGATCCGTCTCCCCTCTCCATCCTGGAAGACTATTTCAGCGTTGCCCTGCCTGCAAGAAGCTCCCCTAGGCTTGGGTTAGAGTTCCCGCTGCTGCTATCCGCTCATGAACAGGCGGATGGGCGTAACACAAAAATGCTAACCAGCGGGATGGCCGTTCAGCGAGGTGTTCTTCACCAATGCGTCGAATCACCGAAACGAAGGCTTCTGGACTCTTGGTCAATTCGAGTGCGAACCGGTCGGCCCGTCGTTCCTGTTGTCGAGACACAAAGTTAGCAAATGGCACCATTGCAAGTGCAACTGTACCCCCCGTGAGAATCACGAGTGGGAGCCCAGCCGGGTCACTTGATCCAAGTAGACCGAGTGATGGTCCAAGCACAACCAGCGCTCGTGATGACGCGTAGCAGCCGACCATAATCACTACAAGGTCCATCAATAGCCCTTTCCATATATCCGCATGCAAATGATGTGCAAGCTCGTGTGCGAGCACAATCTCAATTTCTTCGTCGGAATAGTCTGTGACCAGTGTTTCGGACAGAAGAATACGTCGGCTCTGTCCTGCTCCAACGAGCGCCGCATTGGAACGCTGTAACGCGTTTCCCATGCGATACTGGTAAACCTTAATCTCGGCTGCGCCAGCGCGGGCTGCCAAACGCTCAAGACGCAAACCCAATTCCGGCCTAACCACCGGCGTAACAGTCGCAAACCAAGGCAACACAAGCGGACCGACTTTCACCAAGAGCATCACGACTAATCCAAAGCCAGCACCAACGATGATCCACCAACCGGACGGCCAAGCCCGAATGGCCGCATACATCACTACCGCTCCAACTGGGCCAAAACTAAGCAGCACGGCTCTACCCTTTAAATACTCTTGCACTGCACCACCCGACGATGCCATTGCAGAACGGTATCGCCACTCTAGCCTTCCAAGATAGACTCGGGAAGGTAAAGTTATTACTTCGTGGCACAAGCCGATACACAGGGCAAAGAGCGCAACACCGGAAAGCCAAGCTATGTCAATTGGTGTAGCTGGTACTACAAAATCACGAAGAGCCTTCGATGCTCCTGTCAGAAGCATCAACGTAAGCAGCAGGCCTGTTAGCCCAACTACCGACGACAGCGCCCTACGCCTGAGCCTATGATAGCGGGTGGCCTTGTCTTCATTCACGGCTTCTGGAACATCCGGGAGCAGGACTGGTGCAAGAATGCCTTACCGGCCGAAAACCGAACCAACGAGCAAACCAGGAATTCGACTGAGCTTCGCCTGAACTAAAGCGAAGGACCACTGACTCAGTTAAACTGGACGGAAATCAACTTTGATACTCCGGGTTCTTCCATCGTAATACCGTACAGTCGATCCGCATGCTCCATCGTCTTTCTGTTATGAGTGATGAGCACGAACTGAGTCTCGTCAACCATCCCACGCAACATCTCAATAAACCGGCCAATGTTGACATCATCAAGCGGCGCATCGATCTCATCCAATAGACAAAACGGACTTGGCCGGTACTTAAAAATTGCAAACATGAATGCCATCGCCGAAAGAGCCTTCTCGCCACCAGAAAGTAACTGTACGCTCTGAAGCCGCTTACCGGGTGGCTGTGCGATGATTTCGATGCCACTCTCTAGTAAATCAGCCTCGTCGAGAAGGACCAAACCTGCCTTGCCACCACCGAATAGTGTGGAGAACGTCTGCTGATAGTGCATATTGATCGCGTCAAATGCAGCACGGAAACGTTCTGTCGTCGTCTTATTGATACGTCGGATTGCTTCTGCCGTCGCGGCAATCGAATCGACCAAATCCTTGCGTTGCGTAGTCAGAAAGTCGTAGCGGGTATCCAGTTCGTCAAACTGCTCGATTGCCATCATATTGACGGCGCCCAACCGTTCGATTTTTCCCTTTAGCACGGCGATCACGTCCTCTGTTGTGACAGGAACACTAGTGTCGGTCGTTTCTGCACTGTCGCTGCCGACTTCATGCCCGTACTCGTCTTCACTAACTTCAGCGACCGCACCGGCAGGAGGCAACTGTGCAAAGCCGTCGTCAGGCATAACCTCACCATCAGCTTCAAGCTTCTCAACCTCGTTAATGACTGAATCTANATCGACCTGCAATGTCTCCAAACANGAAGTCGCCAGATGCGANAGCTCTGCCTGAGCAGTCGCCTGTGATACCTCNAATTTACTTAAGCGATCCCGAACCTCNTCGAGCGTCTCGCGTGCCGATCGAATGGTCACATCTTCTGTCTCAACATGGCCTCTCAACTCGACTAGAAGGTTGTCGGCTGTTCGCACCTGCCCCCTGATGCTCTCCAGATCCCGAACTCCATCATCGAGAGAGCGCTCTGATTCAACGATCTTCACTTGCAATAACTGTTTCCGACTGTTTGCGCGGGACAGGTCGTCTCGACTACTCAGAACGCGTGACTCTAATTCCGTAGTCTCCTCCTGAAGACGGTTCACTGCAGCCTTTTCGGCCAAAGCTCTCTCGACGAAGCGTGCATGGGAGGNCTTACTGTCAGCAAAGCTTTGGCCCACTGTGTCAAACGACGTGCGCGCCTTAGATAGCTTCTCCTGGGCCACTGTGAGCACTTCCTCCGCCTTTTGCTTCTCGCCATCGAGCTTGAAAAGTGACTCCCGCGCCTGCCGTTGACTGCTCTCCGCAGAAGCCTGCTCTTCCTCAGCACGCCGACACTCAGCATCAAGCAACTCACTCTTACGCGTGACCCGTTCTGATTCCTCGCCCAATGTGGCTAACCGGAGATTAAGTTCCAAGGCCGTCTTTTCATGGACTTGTCGTTCCTCATCGAGCTTTGCCAAAACTTCGACCGCTGCCGAGACACCTCGTTTAAGGTCGTCCAATCGCCGTCCTATCGTCTCAACACTCGTCTGTTTCTCTACGATCGTATGACGCAAGACCTTAATCTCCCGCCTTGTCGCAAAAATACCCTTGGCCGAGGACTTGGCACCACTAGACACCAAGTGAACTCCACGGACGACCTCGCCGGATAGTGTCGCAATCGATCCAGTAACGACCGTGGCCGCTTCCACAGCCTGCTCCAATGAATCAGCGAAGTAAGCACGATCGAGCACCGAACGAATAGCAGGCGCGCATGGTCCACTGACGCGAACAACCGACATCAAGGGTAATAGTCCAGAAGGAAGTGACTCGGAAGAACTGGCANCGTGAGCCTTGGCCCCGTTATTGTCGTCGGTCGCAATCACGAGGAACCCACATCGTCCAGCATCCTTTTCACGNACAAACTTGAGTCCAGCAACGGCGTGCTCACTACGAGCCACCACAACGTACTGAAGCAACTCACCAAGACAGGCTTCGACAGCAAGTTCGTACTTATCGTCGACCTCAAGATAATCTGCCACGGAACCCAAGTGGCTAATCTCACCGTTCGACTCAGTTAAAATCAGCCNNGCNGCATCGGCATACCCTNNCCTAGCAGCCTCAACCTCCTCTAACGACTTCAGCGTCGCGGTTAGAGCGGCCAGTTCGTGTTCATCCGATCGTAGCTCCTCAGTGACTGTTTGCAATTCACGCTGAATGCCGTCCANCTCTCCACTTCCCTCAGNGTGNGCAACCCCGACCCGATCCACCGCCTGCNGNGCCTCAACATGACCNTCCGACGCCANCTGGCTNTTGNCCGTCAATTTGTCCCGTTCGGACGCCAANTCAACCTTCTCTAAATCAAGTTTGCCAAGATCTTCCACCACCCGTTCGCGCGCCNCGACCGCTTGNTCGACTTCATGGCGCAGGGCGGTAGCTGCATCAGCTAATGAAAACAATTCGTCCCNGGAAGATTCNACATTAGNTTCACTATTTTGAATTTCGAGNCGGNCNGCNGCGTACGCTTTCTCGTCCGTAATAATTTTCTGTTCAGCTTCATGGCACGCTGCCTCGGCCTTGGTCACATCAACTCGCTGTCTCTCGAGCTTTTCACTAGCTGGGGCACGTTGAGCCTCGAGCTTCATCAGCCTCTCACGAAGCTCTTCAGAGGAGACGTTCAATTCGTCAACCTGCTGCCGACAAAATTCTAACTGCTGTTGACATCGACCGATTTCCAATTCTCGNTTGTGAGCCGTGTCTCGCGTCGATGTCGCCCGAATCTCACTTTCGGTCAATTCGATCCGTTGCCGCTCTTGCCGACTCTCAAGTTCGGCTAGGTGAGCCGAAGCGGCCTGCTCATCAGTACGTACGTCGGCTAAGTTAGCATCAGCAGTTGCGACGGTCAGGGCGAGCGCTCGGTGCCGACGAGNGAATAGCACCTTCTCCCATCGACGTAACTCCTCCCGCAGCCGCCGGTACCGTCGTGCTTTCGCTGCTTGACGCTTGAGTGCATTTCGTTGCTTGTCAACCTCGTGGACGATGTCGTCCACACGAGCAAGGTTTAGCTTCGCAGCTTCCACTTTTAACTCAGCAGCGTGACGACGGCTTTTATACTTCGTGACGCCAGCAGCTTCTTCAATTAACTGGCGTCGGTCGCTCGGCCGCGCGCTCAAAATCTGACCAATTTTCCCCTGCTCGATGACGGAATAAGCCTTCACTCCAACACCAGAATCCATCAATAGGTCTTGCACGTCTCGCAGGCGACAAATCTTGCCATCAATCAAGTATTCACTTTCACCCGAACGATATAGCCGACGGGAGACCTCTACATCACGTGCCACACTGGACACAGCAGCCCCTAAGTCGGCCTCGGAACCAGGCGCTGACTCAACCTCATCAAGTACAATATTCGTGACGTGGCCGTGGCCATTGTTCTTCCGATTCACATCGGATTTGTCATACCCGTTCTTCCCACCGCCTTGGCTGTGCCCATTAGACCGTCCAACGCTAGCTGCGGTGACACCTCGAAGGAGAAGCTTGACTTCAGCAGCACCAATCGGCTTCCGACCATCGCTACCACTAAAGATGACGTCTTGCATCCGATCACCACGAAGACTCTTTGCGCTCTGCTCACCCAACACCCAAGTGATGGCATCAACAACATTGCTCTTACCACACCCGTTGGGGCCNACGATNGCAGTCATCCCATCGTCAAACTTCAATTTGGAACGATCGGGAAAGCTCTTGAAGCCAGAAATCTCAAGGTGTTGCAAATACATCAAGNANCCTTCAATGGNTACGGACTGGCACCAGNCCAGAAACGTNNGAAACANCAGCTGCGTGATTAACGGTCATTTCACCTTGCCAATCGAGCGNCTGGGGGCACTCGATAACGTTGTCCTGAAAGCAACCTAGACGGCCGAAACGAAGGCAGGTGCCACCATGGAAAATATAAGTCAGTTGGCGCACCCTAAGGAAACGCCACCAGATTCCACGGGTTACTAGACGCCCGTCCCCCGCCTACTCATACCCTACAGCAGAGAGCCTCGAGGCCGCACGGGCACGATGGNAGTGTACCAAGGGGCTAGGCCTTGGGGCAAGTTGAAATTACGCCACTAAATATAGTATCTGGCACGAGGACGCCAGCCCACGGAAGGACCGTAGCATCGCCCGTCCATTAATGGATGGGCTGGCCTNCCACCGACAGTTGCGTCAGTGCCTCTGCATCAGCAAACAGGCTCATTGCGAACGTCGCCTGCGGATCAATCTCGACTAAATGCCGCCTCGCATCACCAACGCCAAAGAGGTCTAAGTCGATGTAATACCTGATCATGGCCCTCACAAATGCCTCGTCCTTAACCAGTTCCTCGTCATCAATCGCTATCCGTCTCTGGGTCACAAAATCCATGAAATCAGACAGCATTTCGTCTGTAACCTTAAAATCTCTATCAACGTTGATGCGGTCCTGACCTTGTTCAGTGATTCGCGTATCCCCAGACGCCGAGTACCTCTGAGCGTAGTCAGAAAACGCCTGTCGCGTGAACAAGCGGCGACCCATAGGGGTGGGGTCGAAACCTTCAAGGGGCCCGGCCATAAATCGATCTGGTTCGATACCACCACCACTGTAGACNTGTCGACCTGAATCGGTGTACTTCAAGTCAGTGATTGAATGGTCGCGCTCCCTTTCCTGGTCCTGCAACGAATAGTTCAAATACTCGTCGAATGTACCGTCCCAGGGCCGTTGAATCAATCGACCACTTGGGGTGTAATAACGAGCTGTTGTAAGAGCCAATCCAGCACCCTGGCTTACCTGGTAGATCGACTGCACGAGCGCTTTACCGAAAGTGGTCTCCCCAACAATGAGACCTCGATCATGATCCTGAATGGCCCCCGCAACGATCTCCGAAGCACTGGCACTATTACGATTCACTAGAACGATCAGTGTGAGATCGGCAAAATCACTGTCCTCTCTAGCATAATAATCTTGATCTGCGTTCTGTACTCGCCCNCTCGTGTAGACGATCATGTCACCGCGTGGAAGAAATCGGTTCGCAACACGAATAGCTTGATCGAGGGGCCCTCCGGGATTGTCACGGAGATCTAGAAGTAGTTGCTGCATCCCCTGTGTAGCCAATTNCTCAAGGGCCACACCTAAATCACGATCGGTTGTCTCGGAAAAGTCTCGCAGACGNATATAACCTGTCGACTCGCNAACCATGAANGCGCCAAGAATNGTTTGGATATTGATCTCGTCGCGCATCACNTCAAGAGGTATCAGGACGTCGTAGCCAAGACGGCGAATGGCGATATTAACCACTGAACCCTTAGGNCCTCGGAGACTTCTTACCGCTTGGTCACTGGTCCAGCCTTTCGCGGACTCCCCTTCAATCTCGGCGATCACATCGCCGCGCCTGATACCCTCCATATANGCTGGCGACCCNTCGAACAACGCNATAACTTTAATATCACCGTTTATTACTTGAATCGTAATGCCAAGACCATAGTAGCGCCCCTCTTGACGCTCTCGCATCTGTGAATAGGTNCGCGGGTCCATNAAGCTCGAGTGCGGATCGAGTGTTTGCAGCATNCCATTNATCGCACTGTAAATCAGTCGATCAGTATCGACCTCGTCAACGTAGTTAGTTTCGATTACCGCAAGGGCATTGGAGAAGGNCTTATACTGCTCCGCCACCTGATCCTGCGTCGCCAANACCCGGCCGCCAAACAGNCCGCCAGCAAGCGCAGAAACAACTACGACCATCACCAGCACCGGAAGCGACCGTATAATCCGCATGATNGGGATCGTACTAAAATAAGCTCATATCTCGCAATGNGTTCCNANCATGGCCCTGTCGAGCCNAGCTTGACCGGANCTGNGCACGTTCCTATAATGCGAGNGGNNTGTTTNTANGNGCTGNNAGTNCAATCACGATCTGATTGCNGCNCNGCGCNTTGTCCGGGNNNGTGGGTNNTNCGNCCGANGCNNCCCANAATGAAGGGTTTAAGGAGCNCTAGAACATGTTTGGCTCAATTGGAATGCCNGAGCTCATCATCATCTTCGTNATCGCCTTNATCATCTTCGGTCCNNGNAAATTNCCNGAACTGGGTCGATCNNTNGGCAANAGNATCGGTGAGTTCAAGCGTGCATCAAACGACCTNCGNAANACACTGGAAGAGGAAATTCGNGTCGAGGATACCCGCACNCCAGAGCCAAANAAATCAGAAACACCGACTCCAGCTCCCNNGGAAGCNNAANCTTCCACAGCCGCCGCNCCNGAGCCAGNATCNGCACCGGCNGACACGAACGNGGCTTCAGAACAGAGCCCGCCAAAATCGGGNGTCTGATTGTCCCTNACNGAACTCGATGNCGTCGGAGTCAGAAAAAGACCCGCATCCCGCACCCGTNCAACCGCAATCGCTTGAGGACCCTCGGGNCGCTGACGACGAGGGANNCTCAGCTGGCGGTCGGATGNNNTTCCTNGANCANCTNGACGANCTNCGNAANCGNCTNGTCTATANNGTNTACGGNATNCTCGGNGGCTTCNTCATTGCGTTCGNGTTCATNANGTNCATCTTNGANTTCATCATGGTACCGCTTCAGGAGGNGCTACCGCCTGGCGGGAAACTCATNTACACAGAGCCAGGGGANGCNTTCTTCCTCTNNATGAAGATGGCAGCGCTGGCGGGTCTCTTGCTGGCAATGCCGATCCTTGTGTCACAGATCTGGAAATTCATTGCACCCGGCCTCTACACACACGAGAGGAAGTGGGCGATCCCATTCGTCGCGTTCACCTCAATCTTCTTCCTTGGAGGTGCGCTGTTCTCGCACTTTGTAGTGTTCCGATTAGCCTGGAGCTTTTTCGCAGGATTCTCGACCGACTACATGGACTTCATGCCAAAAATCGCTCCGGTGTTTTCTCTCTACGTCAAAATGCTGTTGGCAATGGGGATCGTGTTCCAACTGCCAACGCTCGTGTTCTTCCTCGCCAAGCTTGGACTCGTTACACCAAAGTTTCTAATCAAGAATACAAAGTATGCAATCCTGATTATCTTCATCATTGCAGCTATTCTGACGCCGTCCGCCGATCCAGTGACGCAAACTGCTATGGCCGCGCCAATGATAGTCCTATATGGGATTAGCATCGGCATCGCGTGGGTCTTCCAAAAGAGAAAGCCCGACGACGATTAAATCGAAAGTCTCGTTGAGAAAAAATCAATAGGACTTGGCAAAGTACGCCTGTTCACGTGCTGGGGCTTCGCAGCGAACACAGGTCTCGGCGGACGCTTCTAAACCACTCATGGGTAGGTTCCGAATGGTCGCCTGAGTTTCAGCCTTGATGGCGGCCTCGCAGATCGTTTCCCCACACCACGGCGAAATAACGAATCCCGGTCGACCCTCCATAATCTTCTTAAATTCCTCATACGACGTCGTCCTGACCGTATATTCGTCACGGAACTGACACGCACGGTCGAACAAATCCTGCTGAATCTCGCTGAGGAGCGTCTGAACCCCAGAGACAACCTCTTTACGAGCAATAGGCACCTTATTACGGTTATCACGGCGAACCGACATAACCTGCGACTTTTCGATATCCTTCGGTCCGACTTCAAGGCGCACTGGTACCCCTTTAAGTTCCCATTCGGCGAACTTCCACCCCGGCGTGTATGAGTCACGAGCATCCAAAGTTACCCGAACGCCTGCCGCACTGAGTTCGTCCCGAACCGACTCGGCGTGAGGCAAAATGGTTTCCTGCCAGTTGCCGCGCAGGATCGGAACGATGACAACTTGGTAAGGTGCAATCTTAGGCGGCAAGATCAGCCCAGAATCATCACCGTGCATCATGATTACACCACCGACGAGACGTGTTGACATCCCCCAAGAGGTCTGCCAGACGTACTGCACTGACTTGTCCTTCGCCTGAAATGTAATGTCAAAAACTTTGGCGAAGTTTTGCCCTAAATGATGGGAGGTGCCAGCCTGGAGGGCACGTGCGTCACCCATAAGCGCCTCAATCGAGTAGGTGTGCACCGCTCCCGCGAACTTTTCACTTTCACTCTTGCGGCCTTCAATCACGGGCATCGCAAGTTCTCGTTCAGCGAAATCCTTATAGACGCCTAACATGCGAAGCGCCTCCTCTTCCGCTTCTTGCTCCGTCTCGTGGGCGGTGTGTCCCTCTTGCCAGAGGAATTCCGTGGTTCGCAAAAATGGTCGTGTTACTTTTTCCCACCGAACCACGTTCGCCCATTGATTAATTAGGATCGGCAGGTCACGCCACGATTGGATCCACTTAGCGTACATCGTGCCAATTATCGCCTCAGAAGTCGGGCGAATAACCAGTCGCTCTTCTAACTCCTCATCACCACCGTGAGTCACCCAAGCTACCTGTGGCGCAAACCCCTCAACGTGAGCTGCTTCTTTACGTAGCAAACTCTCGGGAATGAACAAAGGGAAATACGCGTTAACGTGGCCGGTAGCCTTGAATCGACGATCCAGCGCCTGCTGCATCAACTCCCAGATTGCATAGCCGTACGGCCGGATGATCATGCATCCTTTAACTGGTGAATAATCTGCCAGCTCAGCCCGCCTCACAACGTCGAGATACCATCGGGAAAAATCNTTCGACCTGGGTGTGATTTCCGTAACAAACGCGTTCTTCTTGTCCGCCATCGAGCCGCCGCCTCACTCTTCNTNAACGTGTCGGATTNCGAATAATAAAACTTAATAGCGCAGCCCGACTACATCTGCCCATCCGGTGACGNTCCATAAGACGCGCTCAGGTCACCGAGTGGGTCGCACGAAAACTCCAAATTACTGCTATCCTACCATCTGATCCATGGTCGAAGGATTTCTTCCACCGATGAAACCGACTTGCATCAACATAACCTCTGGCACACACACATACCCGATTCATATCGCGACCGGCCTGATATCGCGTCTTTCATCGCTAGTTGACCAGACAGCGCCAAAAGGCAGGCGATTCATCGTCTCTAACTCCACCATCTGGCGGATTCACGGCCAAACTATTAGCNCCNCACTTCCNGATGCAGAACTTATTCAGATTCCTGACGGCGAACGCTTCAAAACACTCGATACAGTCAGCCGAATTTATGAATCGTTGATCCGTGCTGGAGCAGACCGTCAAGCGGTCCTAGTAGCGGTCGGCGGTGGCATCGTAGGAGATGTGGCGGGGTTTGCAGGTGCAACGTTTCTTCGAGGTATCACTATTTTTCATGTCCCAACCACCCTACTCGGACAGGTTGACAGTGCGATTGGCGGTAAGGTTGGAGTCAACCACACACTTGGTAAGAATCTGATTGGGGCATTCTATCCGCCCGCGTCAGTACTCATCGATCCTGAACTACTTACCACATTGCCTCGGCGGGAGTTCCGAGCTGGGCTCTATGAAGTCATCAAGTATGGGATGATTGCGAACCGTGATCTCTTCGAAACCGTTGAACGCGATCTGTCAGCGCTGTTCGATCATAACCAGANGGCTCTCCAACCGATCATTGCAGAATGTTGTCNAATTAAGNGTTCAATCGTAGAAACAGATGAGCGGGAAGCCGGACTTCGCCGCATACTAAATTTTGGCCATACNGTCGGTCATGCGATCGAGGCAGTAACAAAATACCGTCGCTTCAAACACGGNGANGCTGTCGGCTACGGCATGTTAGNAGCGGCNGATATTGCAGAACGACGTCGAACACTCGCGCCAGAGTCCNGNAAGGCATTGTCAGNGNTANTTNCTAAACTTGGGCCTATGCCATCAGTCACCGACCTCTCCTCAAAGCAGGTCATTGACANGATCAATCGTGANAAGAAGATNAAGGANGGAAAGTTACACTTTGTCCTGCCGNCGTCGATCGGAACANNGNTNGTCGTAGACGACGTAACAACTAGACAGATCAACGCCGCATTGAAACGACTNGGCNTAAGNCCCTANCTGNTNGAGTAGNCNGNGCNANCATCAACCTGCCNCAANCGATCCTATTGAGTTGTTCCGGCTCGTTCNAGCTCGAAAGCGATCGCCGCATCAAAGTACTGCACNGTTAAGCCACCNGTAACAGGTACACCGTTGATAACGAATGTCGGTGTCGCTTCGACATTAAGACTCACACCAAGTGCAATGTCGTCGCGCACCCTCTCAAGTATCGATGAGTACTCGGCTTCAAAGTCATCTACCCCACCAATATCTCGAGCGGCGGTTTGAACGCTGCTCGCTGACAAGGTGGCTTGGTGCTCAAAAAGCCAGTCTTCGAGTGCCCCAACCCTTTCCTCACCACCCCGCTCGGCCAATAGCACCGCAGCGGCGGCCTCACAAGACGCATAGTGTATGCCGTTAGGTGCTGTCTCATTACACTCCGGGTCGAGTGGATAATGCTTGGTCAACAGCTTGACAGCTCCAGGTCGTATGGCCTCGTACTTCGCGAACACTGACTTATAGTTCAGATAGGTCTGCTTGCATGGTGGACACATGTAGTCNTTAAACTTCAAGACAAGAACTTCANCANCTTCATCCACGATNGGTAATTCCACGCGACGTTGNGAACTCCACCAGCGAATAAACTCCTCCCGCTCNCTGACCGACAANGTCGCTGGCGCCGTTGNAACCCCCTCTAATTCCGTCGTCGTTCTAAGCCATGCCCCACCCAACACTGACCCAAGAACCAATGAAATCACTAAGCCAAATGCGATCGGAAATCTTCTTAGGACCCGAATATCCGTCACTATTAGGCTTGGCAAATGTGATATCGCCGTCGACATGGAGGCTCCCGACACGATGAAGAGTCCTGCAACCGCCACGTATACAGCAACGCACAGCATACAGATAGCCCCTAGGACGACAAACGAGGCGTAGGCTAGATAAAACACAAACGCCAGTGCCAAAGTCGACAACAAGAACAGATACGCTGCGAGATGTGCCCTGATTGGAGACGTAGTTCGNCGAGCTGCCAGAATGAGGGCTCCAGTAAACATGAACCACACTAGGCCAAGATAGGCAACTGGGACACCGCCGATGCTACCGTATTGGCTAAGGTACACCTGCGTGCAATTGAGTGTGCTACTAACGTCGCAAAAGCTGACGTAGGTCGGATCGCTGAATATCCGAGCGTGCACATAAGTAGACGCGACTGAGGCACCGAACCCAACCAACACGAACACCGCACTTAACCGAAAGGCTGCTAAACTCATAAGAACACCACCATATTCACTGAATCTCGCTCGCTCCAAACGGGACCCCACTATAAGTCACCTTCATANGTCCGCTTGATTGATAAATCCTTCCGCTCTGATTCGTACCAAAAACATGATCTCCATCATTCGTCGGAACAGCGGTTACGAAGTAGGTCGTCACGACCGTGCCAGGCACCGTACCGTTACACGGAGCAGGAACGCCGGGTGCTTCCAAACCAGCAGTTAATATGATGCCATATGACTTCTTCAGCGAAGGATCGTTTTCAAAATCCTGACCAAGGAAACCATGGTCGCCACCTGTGGCAGGTGGTGTGGCCAACAAAGCTAAGGTCGGCGCATAGTAGCCATTAGCGCAGCTAGCTGCATAGCGCGACTGTGCACTGTTAATAGCGTGCAGCAAAGCAACTATGGACGCCTCACTGCCCGCTACGCGGGCACGAAGCCAGCTCGGAACTGAAATGGTTCCAACGATGCCTACAACCGCGATAACGATCAGTAGCTCGACCCAAGAGAAACTATTATTACCCTTCACAGTCTCCAGTCGATTTTAATATTCTTCACAAAGTATCAGCTAGTTGTTTTGGTCAGCGCGATAATATCCACACGAGAAGCTAGCTTGCCTAAACAACAAGAAGATAGACCGTGAATTGATTGGCGTTGAAAAATTTAGCCAACGAGCACCGCAGCAGCAATCACTGTGGTCCATCGCCCTTGCTTGTCACCAACGGCAGACTGAGTAACGTTTCTAGTGTTGACGATCTGATTGGAGAGCCGGTACACCTCTTTCTTCTCGTCCCAACTCTTATCAGGATCGAAGTCGAGATCCAGCGCAGTCGCGAGCATCTCGGCAGCCAACTCTTCGGCGTAATCACCAGCGGTCTCCTCGTTCTCGCCGTAGCTATGGTGCTCTGAAAGATAACCATGAACCTTCGGATCTCGTGGAATCGCCAAACCGATCGTAGCAGCAATAAGTCGGTGTGGTTCCCGGGATGCTGCATCCGACATGACTACAAAAGTGACCTGCCCAGCTTGAAGCCGCCGCACACCTTCAGTGCGTGACAAAATCTTACAACCTGGTGGAAAAATACTCGAGACACGTACAAGATTGCACGCCGCGATTCCGGCAGACCTCAGCGCCCGCTCAAAAGACGTGAGCTTCTCGCGATGTCTGCCTACACCCTTNGTTAAGAANATTTCTTTAGGAACGAAACCGAGCACANCNTACCNCNCGCCAAACGCCAGATAGACCCNCCAACGAACTTNNCCCNAAGCGNCCTGCATCGTAGGGAACGNNCGCCGNAGTGTCAAGATGAAATNCTCNCGGACNCCTTCTACTGTCCGACAGCGGAGGCCTGATATATGATGNCNTTTCGGGTTTNGGAGCTGNCCTGNCTNCCTAGGGCACACTGGNTAGGTNTGGGTCTCTTGNACNAGGGAGGGTAACCGNAATGAGGGTCTACGACACACCGAGCATNAGGAATGTTGCGATCGTNGGNCATAGNGGCTCCGGAAAGACGCAGCTGNCCTCNGCCATGNTNTTTGATGCGGGCATGGTGAACCGCTTGGGGATGGTAGACGAAGGCACCACGGTCACCGACTTTGACGAGGAGGCAATCGAGCGGAAACATACCTTGGCCGCGAGTGCTGCCTACGCTGAGTGGAACAAGATTAAAATCAACGTTCTCGATACCCCAGGGATCGCTAATTTCCTCAGCGAGGCAAGAACAGCATTGGGCGTCAGCGACACCGCCGTTGTCGTGGTGGACGCTGTCTCAGGAGTTGAAGTGCAAACGGAAAAGACCTGGGCTGAGGCAGAAGAACTCGGTATTCCTAAGGTGGTCGTACTCAACCACTTTGATCGTGAGCGAGCTAGCTTGACTCGTTCCCTTACGTCGCTTCAGGACGTGCTTGGGCGCACCATCGTGCCAATCCAAGTGCCAATCGGTAGTGAAAAATCGTTCCGGGGAGTCGTCGACCTCGTTGCCATGAGAGCGCTCGTGTTCACCTCAGGTAGCAACGGCAAACCTTCAGTCGAAGAAATCCCAGACGACATCGTCGCTTCGGCCAAAACCGCACGAGAGGCTTTGATTGAAATGGTGGCGGAAGCCGATGACAACCTTATGGAGAAGTTCTTCGAGGCTGGAACGCTCACACAGGAAGAACTCGAAGCCGGCCTCCGCACAGCAGTCCTCGCAGGCCAAGTTGCACCGCTACTGTGCACCTCGGCTACGCTTAATATCGGCGTCGTACCGCTTCTAGATGCTCTCGTAAAATACGCTCCATCCCCAGCCGATCGTCCGTTCCGTAGTGTAAACAGTGACAAAGAGTCCGAACAGAAGGTTGCCTCAAGCGATGGACCAACCGCTGCCTATGTATGGAAGACCATTGCCGATGCGTTCGCCGGACGAATCACAATGTTCCGCGTTGCTTCCGGCACCATTCAAGCTGATGCAACGGTACATAACCTCACAAAGGATTCGGCTGAGCGCTTCGGCAGCTTACTGCTACTCCAAGGTAAGACTCACACTCCTGTGGATGAACTCCGTGCTGGGGATCTCGGTGCCGTTGCAAAACTAAAAGATACGCACACAGGCGATACGCTGGCGGACAAAGGCAGCNCGATTAAGTTTCCTCCGTTCAGCTTCCCCTCACCAGTGTTATCTTACGCTATCGAACCGAAAAGTCGTGGTGACGAGGAGAAAATCAGCACATCCCTGCAACGCCTTCGCGAAGAAGATCCGACTATCGAGTACAAGCGAGACGACCAAACTCAGGAACTCCTGCTCTCGGGCCAGGGACAGGTACACATTGAGGTCACGGTTGCCAAACTAAAACGTCGTTTTGGCGTCGAGGTGAATCTCAAGCTGCCACGGATTGCGTACCGCGAAACGATTTTGGCCTCAACCGAGGCCCACGGACGTCACAAGAAACAGACTGGTGGTCACGGACAATTCGGTGACTGCAAGATCCGCATGGAACCGTTACCTCGGGGTAGCGATTTCGAATTCGCCAATGAGATCTTTGGTGGTTCCATCCCAAGACAGTTCGTGCCAGCAGTCGAGAAAGGCATCCAGCAGTCACGGATGCGTGGATATCTCGCAGGCTACCCAGTTGTCGATTTTAAGGCAACGGTGTTCGATGGCTCGTTCCACCCAGTAGATTCAAACGAGATGTCGTTTAAGATGGCNGGCTCCTTGGCGTTTAAGGATGCAATGACACGCGCCAAGCCCACACTTCTGGAACCGATCATGAACGTTGAAATCNACTCTCCGAGCGAATTTGCTGGCGATCTAATGGGCGATCTCAATAGTCGGCGCGGTCGCATAGGCGGGATGGAGCCTCGCGGTGCAATGACCGCGATTAAAGCTCAGGTCCCAATAGCGGAAATGTTGACCTACGAACAGCAATTGACGTCCGTGACCGGAGGCCGAGGGGCGTATCAAATGGAGTTCTCTCACTACGAAGAGGTGCCGGCTCACCTCCACAGTGACATCATCTCAGCAGCAAAGGCCGAAAGCTCATAGAAAACAGCCGGCAACAGCTGACCCAGCAGCCAGATATCAAGAAGACCTTGGGTTTCTCCGGAACCTTTTAGGACTGCTCGGCAGAATCGTCCACATCACCTTTACCTCGAATTCGTCGCGCTGCAGCTCGGAGCCGCCCTCCAACTCCTTGGCTTGACTTCTGTGGAGTCGTAACTTCAGGTTGCAACGGTTCTGTTGACTTTGGCGAGTACTCGCTTCCCACCAGTTCCACTTGCGCCATTTCTGCCTTGTCACCCTGCCGTAACCCGAGCCGAAGGAGACGCGTGTAACCACCTGCCCGCTTCTCGAAGCGTGGCGCAATTCCATCAAACAGCTTACTCACAATCACCTGATCGGCAATGTCACGACGAACGAGTCTTCGCGCATGTACGCCACGCCCCACATCGTCAGCCGCCAGTCCACGCTTAGCAATCGTAATCAGCCGCTCCACGAACGGTCGTAATTCCTTTGCCTTGGACACGGTCGTCTGAATTCGCTCGTGACGAAGCAACGCCTCAGCCTGATTTCTGAGCAGCGACTTCCGATGCTCACTAGTCCGTCCCAACTTTCGATGTGCTACTCGATGACGCATGTAACCTTCACAGTTCTATGTTGCACGCATTCGTCCACTACGCGCTTCAGACCGCAGGGTCGATTTCTGATTGTGGCTTCTCCTCAGACTGCGGCACTGTCTGTTCGAGCCGCATACCAAGGCTAAGTCCCATGTTTGTAAGGATTTCCTTAATCTCGTTCAAAGACTTCCTTCCGAAGTTTTTAGTTTTGAGCATTTCGGCTTCCGTCTTCTGCACAAGCTCAGAGATCGTTCTAATCTCAGCATTCTTTAGGCAGTTGTATGACCGTACCGAGAGTTCCAATTCTTCTACACTCTTCTCGAGGTTTTCGTTCGCGGTCAGCTTTGGCTGTTCAACTGAGAGGTCCTGTATTTGCTCAACTGGATCATCTAGGGAGATAAAGATCTTTAGGTGATCTTGAATCAACTTCGAAGCCAATGACACTGCATCACGCGGCGTGACCGAGCCGTTAGTCCACACATCCAAGGTTATTTTTTCGTAATCAGTGGTTTGTCCCAGCCGGGCAGCCTCGACAAGGTAATTAACCTTCTTGATCGGTGAGTGGACGGAGTCGATTGGAATCCAGCCAACCCCCAAATCATCGTCAAAATTCTTATCGGCCGACACATAACCCCGGCTTTGGCGAACCCTCATTTCCATTTGTAATCGGCCACCTTCACCAATCGTTGCGATGTGAGCATCCGGTTCAAGGATTTCCACATCAGGGTCCGTCTGAATGTCACGGGCTTTTATCTCACCAACCTTGTTCGACGTAAGCAGCAGGGTCTTAGGGTGCTCCACATGCATCCGCAGTGGCACCTGCTTAACATTCAGAATGATATCTGTCGCATCCTCAACAACACCTGGAATCGGAGAGAACTCGTGTTGTACCCCCTCGATCTTTACCGCAACGACCGCTGCGCCTTCGATTGATGAGAGTAATACGCGGCGCACTGCGTTCCCGACAGTAGTGCCGAATCCACGCTCGAATGGCTGCGCAGAAAACCGACCGAATCGGTCAGTCAACGTTTCCCGCTCAAACTCCAAGCGCTTTGGCCGTTGGAAACCTTTCCACAACATCGACATCAGTCCTTTCTCAAATCGTTTCTACCAAATTTCGACGGTTGTCGAGAATTACTTGGAGTAAAGCTCGACTATAAGCTGCTCTTGCACGGGCAGATTAATCTGCTGNCGTGTCGGCAGNGACGCAACGCGGCCGGAGAGNTNTTCNGCATCAAACTCNAGCCACTCGGGAATTCCCCGTCCCTTAACTTCCTCCATCGCGTGTTGAATCGACTTACTCTTGGCCTTTGACTCGCGCACGCTCAAAACATCACCAACTCCCACCGAGTACGACGGCACGTTGACACGGCGGCCGTTAATAAAGAAGTGTCCATGACGCACGAGTTGCCTCGCCTGNGGTCGTGAGGTCGCTAATCCGAGCCTGTAGATCACGTTGTCAAATCGACGCTCAAGTAGCTGAAGTAAGGTTTCACCGGTTATGCCCCGATGGCGATCGGCAGACTCAAAATAGCGTCTGAACTGACTCTCTAGTACGCCATAGGTACGCTTCACTTTCTGTTTCTCACGAAGCTGCAAACCGTACCCCATGAGCTTAGCCTTCCTACCCTTGCCGTGGTGACCTGGCGGAACGTTACGCTTTTCAATGGCGCACTTCTCCATATAACACCGCTCGCCCTTTANAAAGAGCTTCATACCCTCACGCCGGCAAAGCCGGCAAACTGCACCTGTGTATCGTGCCATGTCGTGTCCTTACCGTCTCATTCCAATAACAATTCCCATAACTGTTACACCCGCCGACGTTTCGGAGGGCGACAACCATTGTGCGGCACCGGAGTCACATCGCGGATCGACCTGACGTCTAATCCAATCGTCTGGAGAGCACGAACCGCCGACTCTCTTCCAGCACCAGGCCCCTTTATTCGTACTTCAAGCGACCGCATACCCACTCCCTTAGCCGCCTTCCCCGCGGTAATAGCTGCCTGGGTTGCTGCAAACGGAGTGCCCTTGCGGGATCCTTTAAAACCAATACCACCAGAGCTAGACCAAGCGACTACATTACCGTCAGCATCGGTGATCGTAATAATGGTGTTATTGAACGACACTTGAATATGCGCGTGGCCATGCTGTACGACACGCTTCACGCCGCGCTTTTTGAAAGTCTTTTTCCGCCTAACAGACTTTTTCGTCGGTTCTGGAAGTGAACTTTCAATCGCTTCTTTCTTCGCCATGCCTTGTGACCTTTCGCGCTAAACTGTCCTTTTCCTAGCGACCGCACCTTTCCGCGGCCCCTTACGAGTCCGAGCGTTGGTGTGAGTCCGCTGCCCACGCACAGGTAAGTTTCGTCGGTGGCGCATTCCCCTATAGCAACCGATTTCCATGAGCCGTTTAATGCTCACAGAGATCTCTTTACGCAGGTCGCCCTCNACCTGACCTTGCTCTTCGATCACGCGACTNATCTTNCGAACGTCGTCTTCAGTGAGATCCTTGACCCGAACATCGCCACTGACACCAGCCACCTCAAGAATATCAGTTGCCCGCTTTCGGCCGATTCCATAAATAGAAGTCAAACCGATCTCAATCCGTTTCGTATTGGGTAAATCAACGCCTGAAATACGTGCCATCTGTGTCCTTCGCTCTCACGTGCAACCGTTGCACTCCACTGCTATTTCTCGTTCAACCCTGTCGTTGCTTATGTTTTTGATTGCTACAGATAACCCTGACGACACCTCGTCGTCGAACAATCTTACACTTGGCACACATACGTTTGACAGATGTTCGAACCTTCATTTCCGCTTCCTCACGCTGTTACGGTCTGCGAATCACTCGGCCGCCGTGTCAAGACNTCTGCACTACTTGAGGTTACGGCAACCGTGTGCTCAAAGTGAGCAGACAGGCTACCGTCCCTGGTCACAGCCGTCCACTGATCATCGAGTACGCGCACAGTTGGTTTACCAATATTCACCATTGGCTCAATTGCCAAAACCATGCCTTCGGCCAGTCTCGGACCTCTACCAGGTTCGCCATAGTTCGGAATCTGAGGCTCCTCATGCAACTTCGTGCCGATACCGTGACCTACGAACTCTCGAACCACCGAAAAACCNTTGNCTTCTACATGACATTGAATCGCGTGGCCAATATCCGAAACTCTCGACCCTACTCGCATTCGCTCAATGCCAAGATCTAGGGCCTCACGTGTTACCCGCAANAACTGCTTCACCTCGTCCGAAACCGTCCCAATGGCCACCGTCAGCGCAGAGTCTCCGTAATAACCATCTAGTAAAACGCCGACGTCAAGCGACACGATATCGCCTGCCATCAGTTTTCGCGGTGACGGAATCCCGTGAACTACCTCGTCATTAATCGAAGCACACAAGCTCGCTGGGAAACCCCGGTAACCTTTGAAAGCCGGCGTAGCACCGGCCTCACGTACACGAGCCTCGACCGTCGCATCCAGTTCGGCCGTGGTAACGCCAGGCGCGGCTATCGTCCGCAACTCATCCAGCACGCTTGCCACAACCTGATTCGCCGCACGCATCCGTATCAGTTCCTCAGGCGATTTGCACACAATCACTCGCCTATCCTCGCATCAGTCACNATCGGTCCNGNTCCNNCGAACCCTGAAAACGATCAATNGCTTCCTGCACCNATCGCTCGACTACATCCGGNGTTCGACTTCCATCAATCTCAGCGAATGTTCTGCGGCNNCGATAATAACTCGTCAAAGGNTCNGAATCGCGAGCGTAAACTTTCAACCGCTCGNGNACAATCGNCTCGCGNTCATCGCTTCGTTGCACCAACGCACCACCGCATTTCCCGCACTCAGTTCCCAATTTGTCACCAAAAATTTCCCCGCACTCTCCACAAACACGCCTAGCAGCAAGCCGACGCACCAACTCATCCGAGGGAACAGAGATATCAAGGACAATCAATGGATCGCGATCAACCAATATCGCATCCAGCGCCTCAGCTTGAGCTGCGGTCCTTGGAAACCCATCTAACACGAAGCCCTCCAGAGCATCCTCCCTCACCAATCGCTCACGGACAATTCCGATCATCACCTCGTCACTCACCAAGCCACCAGTATCCATGGTTGCCTGTACCGCACGGCCAAACTCGGTCTCCAGTTGTGCAGCCTCTCGTAAGATATCGCCCGTCGAAATTCTTGGTACATTTCGTACTTCACCTAGCTGCGATGCCTGCGTACCCTTCCCTGCCCCTGGCGGTCCGAGCATTGCAATGTTAAGCTGCATCCCATCTCCGCTAGGCCCTACCCTCGTCTCCCACGAATGCGAGTCTTCTTCATAAAGCCATCGTAGTGCCGCATAATGAGTTGCGATTCAACCTGCTGCACCGTATCCATCGAGACGCCAACGATGATGAGCAAGGACGTGCCTCCAAAATAAAACGTCACGTTCATTCCCTGGGTAATAAATTGCGGAAGAACTGCATCAAGTTGTTCCCCAATGAATGGAATCGGTGCGACTCGGATCCCTACGATAAGAAGATCTGGCAAAACAGCGACCATCGCCAAATAGATCGCGCCAGCTAGGGTAATCCGCGTCAAAATTGTGTCAATGTATTCGGCTGTCCTCTTCCCAGGCCGGATTCCAGGAATGAATCCACCATACTTACGCATGTTCTCGGCAACATCATCAGGATTGAAGATGATGGCCGTATAAAAATAGGCAAAGAAAATGATGCCGGATACGTAGAGAAGGTAATACAGAGGCATACCATAGGTCAGTTGGTCGGTGAGTGTCTGCCCCCAGCCCCCAGCCGGTAACACACCCGCAATCGTTGCAGGAAACGCTAGAATCGAGGAAGCAAAGATGACTGGAATAACTCCACCCGTGTTCACCTTTAACGGAATATGCGTACTGGTACCACCAGTCATCTTCCGACCAACAACGCGCTTAGCGTATTGCACTACGACTCGCCGATGGCCTCGCTCGATAAAGACAACTGCAGCCACCACAGCCATCATGAGCCCAACAAGTGCAATCAGACGAAACAGGCCAATCTGTCCTGAGCGAAGCTGATCGACCGTTGTAATTACCGCACTCGGCAGACCCACCACGATGCCCGCGAAGATAATAAGCGACATCCCATTACCGATTCCGCGCTCAGTAATCTGCTCGCCAAGCCACATGATGAAGATAGTTCCCGTCGTCAGCGTTAACACTGTCAATAGACGAAAGCTCCAACCCGGCTCATAGACTAGTGGCAAACCGCCTACAATATTTGTCTGACGCTCTAGAAAAATTGAAATTCCAAGCGATTGAACGACGCAAAGAAACAGGGTGCCGTAACGCGTGTACTGTGTAATCTTCCGTCGACCAAGCTCCCCCTCCTTCGACAACCGTTCAAGATAAGGCCAGACAACGGTCAGCAGTTGTAGAATGATCGACGCGCTGATGTAAGGCATTATGCCCAATGCAAAAATCGTTACCCTTGATAGATTCCCGCCCGAGAACATGTCGTAGAGCCCGAACATAGTGTTAGCGGCCTGCTCCGCCAAGATCGCAAGAGCTTCGGTGTTTACACCTGGCGTCGGTACGTGGTTGCCCACACGATATACACCGAGCACCGCGAACGTGAATAACACACGATTCCGAAGCTCCGGAACGGCAAAGACGCTCTTAATGCTCTCTAACATGACTACTCTGTCGTTTTCACTGAGCTCTCTATCACAACCGCTTGACCGCCACCGGACGTGATTTTTTCAGCCGCCTTAACGCTGAATCGGTGTGCGTGCACCGTGAGTGCTTTCGTCAGATCGCCACGTGCCAAAATCTTGACCTTCCGCTTACTGCCATGAATCAGCCCGTGTTCGCGAAGTAGGTCAAGTGTTACGTCGACGCCAGGCTCGAACCGCTCCATAAGGGTATCGAGATTAATCACGGCGTACTCAACGCGAAATGGGTTATGAAATCCACGTTTCGGAACCCGGCGGTGTAAAGGCATCTGACCGCCTTCGAAACCAACTTTCCGGTGATAACCAGAGCGAGATTTCTGCCCCTTGTGTCCACGACCTGCGGTCTTGCCATTACCGGAACCTTGACCACGACCAACTCGCTTCTTCGCGTGGGTGCGACCTTTAGGTGGTTGAAGCTTGCTTAAATCCATTACCAATTTCCTGAAGTGAACCTGATTAGGAACTGACCTCTTCGACTCTTACCAGGTGGCGCACCTTATGAACCATGCCTCGAATCGACGGTGCGTCCGGTAATTCGACGCAGTGCCCTAGCCGACGTAGCCCAAGACCACGCACAACAGCTGCCTGCCGGTTGTCGTAACCAATTGTGCTCTTCACCAACGTCACCTTTACCTTGGGGACCACCGATTTTTTTGCCCGCTTAGCCATGGGTTACCCATCCTCCCGCATCATTCAACGGGCACGTCGACCTAATCGTTCGTTGGGACAAAGGCCTCGCCTAATTCCTCAACACTCTTTCCCCTGAGACGAGCCACCGCAACCGGATCTAGTAAACTCGTAAGACCCATGAAAGTAGCACGTACAACGTTATGCGGATTCGTAGAGCCAATCGACTTAGTAAGAATGTTCTGAATACCGGCTGATTCAACTACAGCCCGAACGGCTCCGCCGGCAATAATGCCTGTACCTTCAGGAGCTGGCTTTAACAGAACCTTACCCGCACCATAGCGGCCAACCACAGTATGTGGAATAGTCGTCCCCTGTAGCGGCACTCGGATCAGCGCCTTTCGAGCCGCTTGAATACCTTTCTTAATAGCCGAGGGGACCTCTTTTGCTTTACCAACTGCGAAGCCGACAGCACCCAGTCCGTCGCCGACGACAACTAAAGCACTGAAGCTCAGATTCTTACCGCCCTTAACGACTTTCGTGACTCGATTGATTGACACAACCATGTCTCTCAAATCAAGTTCCGTNGGATCAATTTTTTCTCTCGTCTCAAACATAATCTCTCAACCGCGGCGACCNCTCCGCNTTCTGTGTCCGGTTAGAACCGCAGCCCTGCTTCGCGCACGGCCTCGGCCATCGCCTGCACACGCCCGTGATATAGAAATCCTCCCCGATCAAAAACGACGCTATTCACACCGCTCGCGATCAACCGCTCTGCAACGATCTTTCCGACCGCCTTCGCACCGGCCACATTACCCCCACCAGTTTCCTTATCAAACGCTGCCCTGACGGTAGGCTCAATGCTTGATGCAGCCACTACCGTTGTGCCAGAAACATCGTCAATCGCTTGCGCATAAATGTGCTGCGCGCTTCTGAAAACANTGAGNCTTGGCCGTTCAGCTGTGCCGGTCACANGCTTTCGCGTTCTGAACTGAATGCGCTGTCGCCGATCCTTCTTCGTTTTGATTCTCATGTCCCATTCACCCTCACGCACCAGTCTTCCCAACTTTTTTCTTTAGTTTCTCGCCGGTATATTGAATGCCTTTCTGCTTGTACGGATCGGGCTTGCGAAGGGNTCGAATGTCGGCCGCAACCTGGCCAACCAANTGCCTGTCAATACCCTGCACGACAATGTGAGTCTGACGGTCAATCTTCACNTCGATTCCGTCGGGCAAATCGAACACGACAGGATGAGAGTAACCGAGTGTAAATACCACCTGCCGTCCCTTGAGCTCGGCCCGGTATCCGATACCAACGATGTCGAGCTCACGCGTGAAGCCATCCACCACACCTTGTACCGCGTTGTTGACAAGGCTTCTCGCCAACCCGTGGAACTTGCTTAAACCTGGTTCATCTCTGACGATTTNCGCCTGAAGAATGTTACCTTCCAACTGAAAGCCGATCCCCGGTGGAATGGCCTGCGCGAGCTGGCCNCTTGGCCCCTTCACGTCNACAACGGCTTCGCCGACCTTGACCGTCACATCCTTGGGCACAACAATTGGCTTCTTNCCTATGCGAGACATGATTCAACTTCCCTAGACACCTGCTACCAAACGTTGCACAGGACTTCGCCGCCAATGCCTGTACGCTTGGCCTCGCGGCCAGTCATCACGCCTTGCGAGGTTGTCAAGATATTGGTACCCAACCCAGCAAGCACCTTCGGCACCGCATCGCGCCGAAAATAAACCCGACGACCCGGCCGACTCACACGGTGGATTCCAGTGATAACCCGCTCACCTCTGGGTCCGTACTTCAGGAGAATGCGGATAGTCTTCTGAACTCCACCATTGACGTCAGGCTTTGCATCAAGTTCCCTGTATCCCTGAATATAGCCTTCGTTGTGAAGAATCCGCGCAATTTCAATCTTAAGTTTTGACGATGGAACGTCCACGCGCTGATGGCGAGCGACTGTGGCATTCCGAATTCGTGACAACATATCCGAGATTGGATCAGTCATAACTTGACTCTCACCTTACCCACTAATAACGGNGCGAATTTACAAGCACCNTTCCACTACACCGACGTAGCCTTCTACCAACTACTCTTAATCACTCCAGCAATATCGCCCCGGAGCGCCAACATTCGAAAACAAAGTCGACACAGTGCGAACTTTCGCATATAAGCTCTTGGGCGTCCGCACCGCAAACAGCGATTACGCCGACGCACCTCGAACTTAGGGGTCTTACTCTCTTTGGCTCTCTTGGCTGTCGTTGCCATTACTCTTTACCTACACACTGTTAAATGTATGGTCACCTTCAACTCGTCCGAAAGGGCATCCCCATTAATTGCAGGAGCTTCCGGCCTTCTTCATCTGTTCCCGCCGTAGTTACAACTGAGATGTTCATTCCGCGCATCTTTTCGACCTGCATGTAATCGATCTCTAAAAAAATCAATTGGTCTTTCAAACCCAACGTGTAGTTTCCCCGACCGTCAAAACCTCGCAACGAAATACCACGAAAGTCACGAACACGCGGTAAAGCCACAGAAATCAAACGGTCAAGGAATTCATACATTTGCTGNCCACGNAGNGTCACCATCGNCCCGATCGGCTGTCCTTGCCTTACCTTGAACTGCGCTANCGACTTCTTTGCCCGTCGAACTACGGCGCGCTGGCCAGTAATCCGACTTAACTCGTCAACACCAACATCAATGAGCTTGACGTTCTGCGTTGCATCGCCCAATCCCATATTGACAACAATCTTTTCAAGCTTTGGAGTAGCCATCACACTACGATAGCCAAACTCCTTACGGAGAGCGGGCATCACTTCGCTGACGTACCGTTCCCGCATCCGGCTCATTTGTCGACTACCCCCTCGCACTTCCGGCAAACACGTACTTTTCGTCCTTCACTGAGAAGCCTTCCAATCCGAGTGGCGGCACCACACTCAGGACAGATAAGCTGCACGTTGGACACGTGTAGTGAAGCTTCGCGCTCAACGATACCTCCCTTAATGTTCTTTCCTGGATTCGGTTTCGTATGACGCTTGACGAAGTTCACTCCTTCAACAACAAGGCGGTTAGAGTCTGGAATAATTCGAAGCACCCGACCACTTTTACCGCGGTCACGTCCTGCGACCACCATCACGTTATCGTTTCGTCGAATCGGCGTCTGCAAGCGGGACATGAAAACCTTTCACCTTACCCAAGTNACTAACACAACTGTGCAANTGNTCGNGAGACTCACAACACCTCAGGCGCGAGAGACACAATTTTCATAAACTTACGTTCACGCAGCTCCCGAGCAACCGGACCAAATACACGNGTCCCTAGTGGTTCTTTTTGTTCNTTGATCAGNACTGCNGCATTTCGATCAAAACGGATATAACTNCCGTCCCGTCGACGTTGCTCTTTACGTGTCCGCACGATCACCGCCCTTACAACCTGCCCCTTCTTCACGGCCGAATCTGGCGTAGCTTCCTTCACCGACGCCGCAACGATGTCACCGAGCCGCGCATAACGACCCGTGGAGCCACCAACCGGATTGATGACTGCGATCTTTCGTGCACCAGAATTGTCGGCCACATCTAAGACCGACTGCATTTGAATCATCGGGACTGCCCCACTCCTCTAAACACCACGGCTCCGCTTAAGTACTCGCGTCACGACCCATCGCTTGCGCCGACTCATTGGTCGTCCTTCAGCAATAGCCACACGGTCACCAACTTTGGCGTCATTCGTATCGTCATGTGCCACGAATCTTGATGTGCGCCGCTGCGTCTTACCATATAGGCCGTGCCGTATTTGCCGTTCAATCGCTACAACGACACTCTTTTCCATTTTGTCGCTGACAACGATTCCTTGAACCTCAGATTTAGTTGCCATTACGTCACTCGCCCACTACCTCATCGGTTGATCTCGTTGTAATCTCTTGATTACGTTCGTTCTCGCGTAATAACGTCTTCACTCGTGCTAAGTCGCGACGAGTTTCTCGAAGTGTGAAAGGTGAATCTAGTTGCCCCATCGACTTCTGAATGCGTAACCGAAACACCTGTTCATCCAGGTCACGTTCCCGATGCCGAAGGTCTTCGTCCGTGAGTTCACGAAAGTCAGCAATTTTCGTCATGACACCTGCCCTAGGAAGCGCGTCGCAAATTGAGTCCGGATCGGCAACTTTGCCGTAGCACGCCGCATCGCCTCACGGGCGTCGACCTCGTTGACTCCTTCCATCTCAAAGAGAATTCGTCCAGGACGAACAACGGCAACCCACCCTTCAGGCGAACCCTTACCCTTACCCATCCGCACTTCTTGAGGCTTCTTGGTAATTGGCTTATCCGGGAAAACACGGATCCAGACCTTACCTCCACGCTTGATGAAACGTGTCATGGCAATACGAGCTGCTTCGATCTGACGATCAGTCAGCCAGCACGGTTCGAGAGCCTTCAAGCCATAATCGCCGAACGTAACAGACGAACCACGCCAGGCCTTTCCACGCATGCGACCTCGCTGCTGCTTCCGATACTTAACCTTCTTCGGCATCAACATGATCGTTAACCCATTCGCCGCGGACGACGTGGCGCACTATACTCTTCCTCCTGGCCAATCAAGGGCTTCAGTCGCTCACCCTTATAGAGCCAGACCTTCACACCAATCTTCCCGTAGGTCGTACCAGCCTCGGCGAATCCATAGTCAATGTCAGCACGTAGTGTCTGCAGCGGAAGCTGTCCGTGGAGATACCACTCGGATCGCGAAATCTCAGCACCGTTGAGTCGCCCGGATACACGGACCTTAATGCCCCTCGCTCCAAATCTGAGCGCTGACTCAACAGCCTTCCGCATAGCACGCCTAAACGCCACTCGTTTCTCTAGCTGCAACGCCACCGACTCTCCGATTAACTGAGCGTCAAGCTCGGGCTTTTGGATCTCCTGGATATTGATAAATACTTCACGGTTGGTTCGCTTCTGCACCTCAGTTTTCAATTTATCGACCTCAGCACCTTTTCGGCCAATGATGATGCCCGGTCGAGACGTGTGAATATCGATCTTCAGTTTATTAGCGGCCCGTTCTATTTCAATCTTCGACACTCCCGCATGCGAGAATCGCTTTTTCAGATCCCGCTTGAGAGCCAAATCTTCATGCAGCAACTTTGCGTAATCCTTATCCGCATACCACCGAGAGCTCCAAGTCTTATTGAAGCCAAGCCGAAATCCGTACGGATGGACCTTCTGTCCCATTTTTATGTCCTCAACGTCAGTTACTTTTTCGCCGCTTCACCGCTGACTTACGCGGGGACCGTTTCCTCTTCGACACCGGCGTAGACTGTGTTACCTGACGCTCCTCAGTATCGTTTTCTTCCGATTCCAATTGAACAGCCTCAACCGATCTAACCGTTCGCTCACCCACTTGCACTGTTAAATGCGCCGTCCGCTTCACAATCCTAAAAGCTCTACCCATCGGCGCAGGGCGGACACGCTTCTGCGACGGACCTCCGTTGGCGTAGCAGGCCGTAACCACCAGCCGTTCAACATCGCCACTAAAACCGTCCCTCTGCTGTGCATTTGCAATGGCGGAACGAAGTACCTTTTCAATGTCCCGAGCAACCGCCTTACGCATATAACGAAGCACGACTAGCGCGGAGTTAACATCACGACCCCGAATCACGTTGAGGACAAGTCCGGCCTTCTGCGCAGAAGTGCGGATGTAGCGACCGGTGGCGCTAGCTTCTATCACGACCTGNCTCCTGGCGGCATCCTAGGTGCACCGCCCANGGTGGCAGCCTTTTCACTCTTGGTAGTGTGGCCCTTGAATTGGCGAGTCGGGGAAAACTCCCCTAACTTGTGACCCACCATATTTTCGGTGATATAGACCGGAATAAACTTACGCCCGTTATGAACGGCGATCGTGTGACTGACCATCTCCGGCACGACTGTCGACCGCCGAGACCAAGTCTTGATCACCTTCTTGCTACCACCACGATTCATGATCTCGACCTTCTCAAGCAACGATAGGTCGACAAACGGGCCCTTTTTCAGCGATCTACTCATAGTGTCCTTCGCTACTTCGACTTGCGCTTTGCCCGCCGCTTTATAATGAACCGGTCGGTCATCTTGCGGTTACGGGTTCTGTAACCCTTTGTAGGCATGCCCCAAGGAGACACCGGGTGTCGACCACCAGCGGTCTTACCCTCACCACCACCTAGCGGATGGTCTACCGGATTCATGGCCGAACCACGGACGTGCGGACGCTTCCCCTTCCAGCGGTTGCGCCCTGCCTTACCAATCGACACATTTTCATGATCAAGGTTGCCGACCTGACCAATAGTTGCAAAACATTCAATATTAATACGACGCACTTCACCCGAAGGCATTCTCATCGACGCGTAAGCACCCTCTTTTGCAACCAGCTGGACAGAAGAGCCAGCACTGCGCGCAATCTGCCCACCCTTGCCTGGGCGTAACTCAACATTGTGCACCTGCGTTCCCAGAGGAATATTCTTTAGCGGTAGTGCATTTCCCCGAAGAATGTCGACTTGATCCCCGGCAACTATCGTATCGCCGACCTTAACGCCTTCTGGTTGAAGAATGTACCGCTTCTCTCCATCAGCATAGGTCACTAGGGCGATGCGCGCCGACCGGTTCGGGTCGTATTCAATTGTTGAAACCGTCGCCGGCACGTCACGCTTTGAACGCTTAAAATCAATAATGCGATACCGACGCTTGTGTCTACCGCCACGCCACCAAGAGGTCTGCTGCCCGGTGTTATTCCGACCACCTGTGCGATGCAACGACTCAGTAAGCGGCTTATACGGTTCAACAGACGTAATCTCATCGAAGGTCTGCACCGTTTGGAACCGCCGGCCTGGCGATGTCGGCTTGTATTTACGAATTGCCATTTTGCCCTTTATTAAACCTAGGCACCCTCAAGGAACTCCGGCATCTTTTCACCGTCACGAAGACGGACGTACGCTTTCTTCCAATCTGGACGCTGCCCGACAAAACGCCCTTGCCGTTTCGTCTTACCATGGGTGATCGAAGTCCTAACACTGGCCACCTTAGTCTTAAACAACTGCTCAACAGCCTGCTTGACCTCAATCTTCGTTGCATTCATCGCAACTTGAAACGCGAGCGTCAGGCCGTCTTCCCGCATAACAGTGGTTTTCTCAGTGATAAGTGGCCGTCGGATCACCTCTGTGAGCTTCATTGTGCCAACACTTCCTGTAGCGCCTCAATTGCGGCTTGAGTTGTAATTACAGAGCTCGATTCAATAACGTCGCGCGCCGTCACATGAGTCATCCCAACCAGGCGAACACCCTCAATATTCCTGACCGACAGTAGCAGCTTGTTATCTGGTCTCACGTCAACCATTAGAACGCTCCGACTTACCCCAAGCCGATCGAGTAATTCACCTGCAAGTTTTGTCTTGACCTCACCAAGTGCCAACTTATCCACCACAGTCACGCTATTCTCAGAAATCCGTTGGGACAAGGCGGCGCGCAGAGCTCCTCGCCGCATCTTTCGCGGCATTGCGTAACCATAGCTCCGAGGCTGTGGGCCAAACACTGTCCCACCCTTGCGCCAGATCGGGTTCCGAATATCGCCCGTTCGCGCTCTTCCGGTACCCTTCTGCCGCCAAGGTTTATTGCCGCTGCCACTAACGAGACCACGGGTTTTGGTCGCATGGGTGCCACGCCGATCGACCGCATTCTGATACACAACCGCTTCCCAAATAAGCCCGGTGTTCGCACGCTCGCCGAATATCTTAGGATCGAGATTGACAGAACCAACTTTCTTGTTCTGTTCATTCACAACGTCTACAGTCATGCACGTCTCCAACTCACCGTTATCGGAGCTAAGCTACTTCTTATCCTTAGATGCGTCTTTCTGTCCGACCTGAACCGGTCTCGCAGCAATTGCCTTCCGAACAAGCACATAACTACCTGGCGCTCCAGGTACAGCGCCTTGGACGATCAGTAAGTGGTTTTCTTCATCGACTCGTACCACCTGCAGGCTGCGTACAGTCACACGACGACCTCCCATCCTACCTGGTCCCCGCATTCCCTTAATAACGCGAGACGGATACGACGAAGCACCAATTGAACCCGGCCTACGATGAAACATGGACCCGTGGGTTGCACGCCCTCCAGAAAATCCGTGCCGCTTCATCACTCCTTGAAACCCCTTACCGCGGCCCGTACCGATTACATCAACGCGATCACCGCCGGTGAACATCGACACCAGCACTTGATCGCCTGGCTTCACCGGTTCCTCGCCGGGTACTGATGCAACTTCCCGAAGAATCCTCGTCGGTGGAAGATCCGATTTTTTGAAATGACCGGCAAGCGGTTTTGTCACCCTAACTGGCCCCTCCTCGACTAGACCGAGTTGCACAGCCTCATACCCGTCCCGAGTCGACGCTTTGGCCTGCACGACCACACAAGGCCCAGCTTTAATGACGGTCGCAGGTCGGATCCTGCCACCCTCATCGAAGAGCTGCGTCATCCCAACTTTCTTTCCTATAATGCCTGTGACCATCATGGCCCTCATAGTCCTTAGGACGTGAATTACTTGTGCTCCTTACCAAAGGCCTTAATCTCAACATCCACGCCCGCAGGCAAATCAAGCTTCATTAGTGCATCCACCGTCTGTGGCGTCGGCTCAAAAATATCAATGAGTCGTTTGTGAGTACGGATCTCAAACTGCTCGCGGGACTTCTTATCGACGTGCGGTGATCGTAGAACCGTCCACTTATTCTTCTCCGTGGGTAACGGAATAGGACCGGCGAGCTGGGCCCCGGACCGCTTCGCCGTTTCGACGATCTCCGTGGTCGACTGATCAAGCACCCGGTAGTCGTATGCCTTCAGGCGAATTCGAATCTTGTCACTGAACGTAGCCATCTCATCTTCCTCACTTTACCGACATCGTCCAACTAACATCCGTTACCGACCAAGAACGCGCGCAACGACTTCCTCGCTCACCTGTTCAGGGGCTGGTTCGTACTGAAAGAAATGCATCGAGTGAGTTGCGCGCCCTTGCGTGCGGGACCGTAAGTCAGTGGCATAGCCAAACATGGCCGACAACGGCACAAACGCGGTCACGATTTGCGTACCACCACGTGCTTCCATCGAGTGGATACGCCCCCGACGCCCTTTCATGTCGCTCATCGTCTCGCCTAAGTAATCCTCTGGAACTACAATTTCAACGCGCATAACGGGCTCGAGTAGAATCGGCCCAGCCTTCTTCGCTGCATCTCGAAATGCCATTGACCCAGCGATTTTGAATGCTACTTCTGAGGAATCTACCGCATGAAAAGAACCGTCATAGAGTGAAACGCTTAAATCGTCGAGGGGGTACCCGGCAAGAACACCGGTCGTCATCGCTTCGCGAATACCTCCCTCTACAGGCTTAATGAATTCTCTTGGGATGGCACCACCCACAATGTCGTTAACGAATACAAAGCCAGTGCCTGGCTTACCTGGTTCAATCCGAATCTTCACGTGACCATACTGCCCACGTCCACCAGATTGCTTAACATACCGACCCTCTCCGGCGGATGGCTTTGTTAAGGTTTCCTTGTAAGCCACTTGCGGTCGGCCGACGCTGGCCGCCACGCCGAACTCCCGCTGCAGCCGGTCAACGATGATCTCTAGATGCAATTCGCCCATGCCAGAGATCACAACTTGGCCCGTCTCGTGGTCCGTCCGAACCCTAAAGGTTGGATCTTCGGCCATCAGCTTCGCCATACCCTGCCCAAGCTTTTCTTGGTCAACACGCGTACGCGGCTCAATTGCGAGTGAAATAACGGGTTCAGGAAACTCCATCGCCTCAAGCGTGATCGGATATCTTCGGTCACATAGCGTGTCACCCGTCGCCATGCTCTTTAAACCAACCGCAGCCGCGATATCGCCCGCGTACACCTCGTTAATCTCCTCACGCTTATTAGCGTGCATTTTCAAAATTCGTCCAAGACGCTCGCTGCGATCTTTCGTTGGGTTGTAGACCGACGCGCCCGTCTTCATAACCCCAGAATAGACCCGAAAGAAGGTCAGTTGCCCAACGAATGGGTCAGTAAGAATCTTAAAAGCCAGTGCTGAAAACACAGCGTCGTCACTTGCTTCCCGCTCAACAATCGTCTCTTCGGCCTTTGTCGGGTCTAGACCGGTAACGGAGGGCACGTCGGTGGGGGACGGCAAATAATTAACAACGGCATCAAGGAGCGGCTGAATTCCCTTATTCTTAAACGCGGCACCACACAAAACTGGTACGAATGGCGCCTGTTCACTGCGCACCGACTCGATGACGCGACGACGTAGTGTAGCGATGATGTCATCATCAGCCATCGGTTCACCGCGAAGGTACTTCTCTAGCAGTTCATCGTTAGCTTCACTGACCTTCTCTATCAACTGCTCCCGGTAAGTCGTCGCCTCAGGCATCATTGATTCAGGAATTTCCTGAATGAGCGATTCCGCTCCCAAGGTCTCATCGGCATAACGAATCACCTTCATACTGATCAAATCGATCACGCCCTGAAATTCAGCTTCAGAGCCAAACGGAATCTGCAAGGCAACCGGATTCGCCTGCAACTTCGTCCTAATCTGATCAAGTGTGCGAGCAAAATCAGCTCCCACACGGTCCATCTTATTTACGAAACAAATCCGTGGAACACGATACTTGTCGGCCTGACGCCAAACGGTCTCCGACTGAGGCTCAACACCAGCGACAGCATCGAACACGGCCACCGCACCATCAAGAACCCTCAGTGAACGTTCAACCTCGGCAGTAAAATCGACGTGGCCAGGCGTATCGATAATGTTGATACGGTGATCACGCCAAAGGCAGGTAGTGGCTGCGGATGTAATGGTAATCCCACGCTCCTGCTCCTGCGCCATCCAATCCATCACAGCCGTTCCGTCATGCACTTCGCCGACCTTGTAGGTGATACCCGTGTAAAACAGAATGCGCTCAGTCGTCGTTGTCTTTCCAGCATCAATATGCGCCATGATGCCAATATTGCGCGTCCTGTCGATCGGTGCCAGCCTCGCCATGATATCTACGGTCTCGCCACCGATAGTGGGCGAAGAATTCTCGTCTCGCTTACAACCGGTAGTGAACAAAGGTTACAAACCAGCCACCTAGCTGGCCGCCTCAACAAACTTCCCCGTTATGAACGGGGGACAAATCAATCTGTCACCACCGGTAGTGAGCAAAGGCCTTATTCGCCTCTGCCATCCGGTGGGTATCTTCACGCTTTTTAACAGCCGAGCCACGTAGATTCGATGCGTCGATGAGTTCATTCGCTAGCTTCTCACGCATCGTCTTGCCATCCCCCCGCGCACGTGCAGAAGTGACCAACCATCGAATGCTAAGCGACAGCCTACGGTTCTGGTGCACTTCGATCGGCACCTGATAATTCGAACCGCCAACTCGTCGAGACTTCACCTCAAGCGTCGGTTTAACATTGTCTATCGCCTTCTTGAACACTTTGATCGGGTCATCGCTGGTCCGTTCTTTGATTAAATCTAGCGACCCGTACAGAATCCCCTCTGCTGTACTGCGCTTCCCACTCAACATAATCGTTCGAAGAAACTTCGTAACCAGAGAACTCTTGTAGAGCGGGTCAGGTGGAACGTCGCGTTTGGCAATTTCGCGTCGGCGTGGCATCTTCGCTATCCCTACTAAAAACTGTAAACGACTATCATCAACTCCCGGTCACTATGCTTTAGGCCGCTTCGCCCCATACTTAGACCGAGATTGCTTCCTGCTCTGTACACCAACAGCGTCAAGTGTTCCCCGAACGACATGGTAGCGAACGCCAGGCAGATCCTTAACCCGTCCCCCACGAATCAAGACTAGCGAGTGTTCCTGAAGGTTATGGCCGACGCCAGGAATGTAGGAGGTGACCTCGATACCATTGGTCAACCGAACGCGCGCGACTTTACGAAGTGCTGAGTTCGGCTTCTTGGGTGTCTGCGTGAACACCCGTACGCATACACCACGCTTCTGTGGACTCTCCTGAAGCGCTGGACTCTTCGTCTTGGTAGTAAGCTTCTTTCGTCCGTGGCGTACAAGTTGACTGATAGTTGGCACGAGCACTCCATCGACCGCTTGCACCCCACCGACCGGGGACTAAGTCAACAACTCTCCCCCCGACCCGGAATGCACTCCGGTCCGTTCCTGCTCCAGGCCTAAAAATGACGTCAAACGTCGATTTGGCGCCTGGAAACCCGAATACCCTATTTGTGTGTTCGTGCGTGGACTACCGCGCAATCACTCAGGTGAAGAAACGCTTCGTGGAGACGGCTCAAAACAGCAGCCACCGCTTCCTCTTCTGCCCCTACGTCGGCTTCGGCTTCCGATGAGGCTGAGCGGAGCTAGATAGGGTTTCCTAACTCCGATATAACCTTACGAGGATATCACAACAGAAAAACCTGAAGCAAGTCCTTCGTCCATCAGGACTTAGCGTATTAGAGTCGCCAGTCGAAGACCAGCGGCTTTAACCACTCTAAAATTGACTCTTCTGGGCTAGCCCTTATTTCCTTAGAGCCAGAGGAGCCACACCGTCCCGGCCGCTGATTTCCTCGTGCTCGAGATATTCGCCCTCCGGGTCAAATTCCTCTGGCTTAGGTGGAGGCGGATCATCCCGCTCTATACTCACTTGCCGGTAATAGTCCAAACCGGTACCGGCGGGGATCAGCCTTCCCATAGTCACGTTCTCTTTGAGACCCCGGAGATGATCCACCTTACCCGAAATCGAAGCCTCAGTTAGTACACGTGTGGTCTCTTGGAACGATGCAGCCGAAATGAATGACTCAGTCGACAGTGAAGCCTTCGTGATCCCAAGCAACATCGGGCGGCCGATCGCTGGGCGACCATTCTCGCCAATTACGCGTTCGTTCTCCGCCATAAAATGAGCGCGCTCAACTTGCTCATCTACGAGGAACTCCGTATCACCAATGTCTTCAATCTTGACCCAGCGCATCATCTGCCGAGCGATGACCTCGATATGCTTATCGTTGATGGTGACACCTTGAAGCCGGTAAACCTCTTGGATCTCATTAACGAGATAATTCTGCAGGGCTTTCTCACCAAGAACACTGAGGATGTCATGTGGGTTACTTGGTCCATCCATCAACGGCTCGCCAGCTCTGACGCGGTCACCCTCCTGAACGTTTACGTGCACACCTTTCGGCAGTAAGTACTCTCGAGGCTCTGCGCCAGCCTCGTCGGGGACAACAATAATCTTACGTAGCCCCTTCGCAACACTACCGTGATGGACAACACCCTCGATTTCACTGATGACTGCTGTCTCGCGCGGCTTCCTCGCCTCAAAGAGCTCAACCACACGCGGTAGCCCACCCGTAATATCCTTGGTTTTTGTCGTCTCCCGAGGAATTTTCGCTAGTATGTCACCGGCGTGTACCTCCTCACTATCGACAACCATCATATGCGCGTGCGACGGCATATGATATTTCCGTAGCACCTTGCCATCTTTCTTCCGCACCTCGATAGCCGGCTGCTTTTTCTCATCTGGAGAGTCCACGATGATAAGCCGAGACAATCCGGTCACCTCATCGACCTCCTCGTGGGCGGTCAACCCTTCATCAATATCCTTGAAATGTACGGTGCCAGGATGCTCAGTCACGATCGAGAAGGTATACGGATCCCACTCAACGAGTATCTCGCCAGGCTCGACCTCTTGACCGTTCCGTACTCTGAGATGCGCCCCGTAGACAACAGTGTAGCTTTCACGGTCACGACCCTTGGCATCATGGATAACCAGTCTGCCACTTCGGTTCATCACCACAAGCGCCCCCGCTCGCGCCTCAACAACTTGCAGTTCTTCAAACCGCACAGTGCCGGAATGCTTTGCTTCGAGCGTTGACTGCTCCGACACTCGTGAGGCAGTTCCACCAATGTGGAATGTTCGCATCGTTAACTGAGTGCCAGGCTCACCGATCGACTGTGCAGCAATGACGCCAACTGCTAAACCACGCTCGACTAACTGACCCGTTGCCAAATCACGCCCGTAGCATTTTGTACAGACACCCCGACGCGACGAACACGTGAGCACCGAACGGATACGGACACGCTCAATACCAGCTTCTTGGATATCCGTAGCCAACTTTTCCGTGATCTCTTCACCATCATTAATAATTACAGTGTTCGTGATGGGATCATGAATGGGATCGAGTGTAACGCGACCGATAATCCGATCGCGCAGCGGCTCAATGATCTCTCCACTCTCTACGATCGCCCGGGCATCAATCCCATCCATCGTTCCACAATCATCCTGGGAAATGATTACATCCTGCGCGACATCAACTAAACGACGAGTCAAGTAGCCAGAATCAGCGGTTTTAAGTGCCGTATCGGCCAAACCTTTTCGCGCCCCATGAGTTGAGATGAAGTACTGCAACACAGTCAAACCTTCACGGAAGTTTGAGGTAATCGGCGTCTCGATAATCTCACCAGAAGGCTTTGCCATTAATCCGCGCATGCCGGCCAGCTGGCGAATTTGTTGCTTACTACCCCGAGCACCGGAATCAGCCATGATGTAGACCGGGTTAAAATTCCGGCCTGACGGGTCCGACTCGTCCATCTCTGCAAACATCTCGTCGGCAATTCGTTCGGTTACCTCCGACCAGATCGCGATTACCTTGTTATAGCGCTCACCGTTTGTGATCGCTCCATCCAGATACTGTTGCTCAACCTTGATAACGTCAGCCCGCGCCTTGTCAACAAGCTGCGCCTTTTCAGATGGGATAATCAGGTCATCAATACCGATAGATAGACCAGATTGAGTCGCGGAAAGGAAACCGAGATTCTTAACCACATCGAGCATACTGACGGTCTTCTCTAAACCGAACCGGAGATAGACGTACTGAACTAGCTGCTGCAGCCCTTTCTTCTTTAGCAAGCCATTAACAAACGGCACGCCGTCAGGCAGTGCGTTGTTAAAGATGACGCGCCCAACCGTCGTAGTGATAATCGTCTTGGATACCTGCTTCACGTCTGCATACAACACATCCTGATCAACGCGACTAGAGGAGAGGTCCATCAGCTCTCCACTCACCCTTAGCCGAATCGGTGACAGGGTCTCAACTTCACCTGCCTCCTTCGCAAGAAGCACATCGTCTCCGCAGCCAAACAGACGACCCTCCCCCTTGGCACCCGCTTTGGACATAGTCAGGTAATAACAGCCCAGCACGATGTCCTGTGATGGCACCGTGATAGGTGCACCGTTCGCTGGCGAGAGGATATTTTTCGAGGACATCATCAGCACTGAAGCTTCGATCTGCGCTTCTGGAGCTAGCGGGATATGAACGGCCATCTGATCGCCATCGAAGTCAGCATTGAATGCGGTGCAGACGAGCGGATGAATTCGGATAGCCTTTCCTTCCACCAGCACTGGTTCGAACGCTTGGATCCCAAGCCGATGAAGTGTCGGTGCCCGGTTTAGGAGTACAGGATGTTCACGGGTTACTTCCTCAAGAATGTCCCAAACTTCAGGCTGGTGCTGCTCGACCATTTCCTTGGCCTGCTTAATAGTGGTCACGAGCCCACGCTCTTCAAGCTTGTTGTAGATAAAGGGCTTAAAAAGCTCCAGCGCCATCTTCTTTGGAAGGCCGCACTGATGTAACTTTAACTCCGGTCCGACTACGATGACGGAACGTCCGGAATAATCGACACGTTTACCCAGCAGATTCTGCCGGAACCGCCCCTGTTTTCCCTTAAGCGTGTCAGACAGCGACTTCAATGGCCGGTTGTTAGCGCCACGCAATACGCGACCTCGTCTGCCATTGTCAAACAGTGCGTCAACTGCTTCTTGCAACATCCGCTTCTCATTCCGAACGATCACATCGGGAGCCTTGAGCTCCATTAACTTCTTGAGACGGTTGTTGCGGTTAATCACACGGCGGTAGAGATCGTTCAGGTCAGATGTAGCGAACCGTCCGCCATCGAGTGGTACGAGCGGACGCAACTCGGGGGGAATTACAGGAACCACATCGAGAATCATCCACTCCGGCTTATTATCAGAACGCCGAAAAGAATCAGCCACGCGGAGCCGCTTTGAATATTTCAACTTCTTTTGCACCGACGTTTCACTCCGCATTCGGTCGCGGAGCTCCTCAGCCAGCTCTTCCACATTGATGCGCTTCAGTAACTCCTTAATGGCCTCAGCACCCATTTGCGCTTTAAACCCAAGACCGGGTTTTACCCTTGTTGCGCGGAACTGATCTTCGTTCAGCAACTGGTTCTGCTTAAATTCAGTATCCCCAGCATCGATGACGACATAGGCCTCGAAGTATAGAATTCGCTCAAGGTCACGAAGTGAGATATCCAACAAATGACCGATACGGCTTGGTAGACCTTTNAAGAACCAGACGTGACTGACCGGTGCCGCCAACTGAATGTGGCCCATGCGCTCCCTGCGCACTTTCGCTTGCGTAACCTCAACACCACACTTATCGCAGATTACACCTCTGTGCTTCATCCGCTTGTATTTTCCGCAGAGGCACTCCCAATCTACGACCGGTCCAAAAATCTTCGCACAGAACAAACCGTCGCGTTCAGGTTTGAACGTTCGGTAGTTGATCGTCTCTGGTTTCGTCACCTCACCATGCGACCATGAAAGTATTCGCTCGGGCGAGGCAAGACTAATCCTGATTTGGTCAAATTCTGTAGTTAACGANCCGCGTTCTGCAAAGCTTGGTCTCATAGATCTTTTAGATCCTTCATCNCAAATGTAGTTTCAGGAACCGGTCGTCGACCATGTCCAAGTGGTGATTCACCCTACACTTCCTCAAGTTCTTTCTCCGCTGGTGGAAGCTGCTCTATCACTTTTGACGGCTTTTTCAACAATTCCACATCGAGGCAAAGAGCCTGTAACTCACGAATGAGCACGTTAAACGACTCCGGCAAACCTGGTGTGAACGACGTGTCATCCTTCACAATTGCCTCATAAAGCTTCGCTCGCCCAGTCACATCATCAGACTTCGCAGTCAAGAGTTCTTGTAGTATGTGCGCTGCACCGTAAGCCTCGAGCGCCCACACCTCCATCTCTCCAAACCGTTGGCCACCGAACTGCGCTTTGCCACCAAGCGGCTGCTGTGTGATCAACGAGTATGGACCGATCGATCGCGCGTGAATTTTCTCATCGACTAAATGCGATAGCTTGAGCATATAAATGTAACCAACGGTCACATCTTGCTCGAACNCCTCTCCAGTCATTCCATCAAAAAGTTGAGTCTTGCCGCCGGTCGGGAATCCCGCTTGCTCAAGCCAGCCCTTGATCTCCTTTTCAATGGCTCCATCGAAGACCGGAGTCGCAAAATATAGCCCGAGCGCATGTGCGGCCCACCCGAGATGAGTTTCAAGAACCTGACCGACGTTCATCCGTGATGGAACNCCGAGAGGGTTCAACACAATCTCAACTGGCGTTCCATCAGGCAGATACGGCATATCCTCTTCTGGCAGTATCCTCGCAATGACCCCCTTGTTACCGTGCCTTCCGGCCATCTTGTCGCCCACAGAAAGCTTTCGCTTCATAGCAACGAAGATCTTGACAAGTTTGATCACGCCTGGCGGCAACTCATCGCCACGCCGAATCTTCTCCTTTTTGTCATCGAATACTTGCTTAGTGACTTCGACCGATCGCGTGGTTCGGTTTTTGAGGCCATTCAAATCTTCCTCAAGTCGAGGGTCATCGGTTGCTACAGCCATCCTCGCGATCGCTTCATAAGGCATCCCTTCAAGCATCTCAACAGTAAGAACGGTTCCTTGATCGAGAAGTTTCACATCACCATGCTCGTTGTGTAGGTCTTTCTTCAACCTTTCCCCTGGGAGCATCTGAAGGAGGCGCTTCTTCACCTCGTCGTGCAAAATACGTATTTCATCNTCTAAATTCTTCTCCATCATCTCGAGCTCTTCAGCTTCAATCGCCTTGGCTCGGTCATCCTTCTCAATGCCCTTACGCGAAAAGATCTTCACGCCAACAATGATGCCGTCGATACCGGGAGGACATGTCAGAGACGCATCGCGCACATCACCAGCTTTCTCGCCGAAGATTGCACGTAACAGCTTTTCTTCNGGTGTGAGTTGCGTTTCGCCCTTAGGCGTCACCTTGCCAGCTAAAACGTCGCCAGGTTTCACATAAGCGCCAATCCTAATAATTCCGCTTTCGTCGAGATCGTTCAAGAATCCTTCGGATACATTAGGAATGTCACGGGTGATTTCTTCAGGACCGAGTTTCGTGTCACGAGCTTCAATCTCGAATTCTTCGATATGAATCGACGTGTAGTAATCGTCNTTAACCATCCGTTCGGAAACGAGAATTGCATCCTCNAAATTGTNACCGCGCCAAGGCATGAACGCGACCAACACATTTCGACCAAGTGCTAATTCGCCGAGCTCAGTGCAGGGTCCATCTGCAAGCGCCTGGCCNATTTCCACACGTTGTCCGTCGCGGACGATNGGTTTCTGNTTGATACACGTATTCTGATTTGACCGTTTAAACTTNNTNAGNGGGTAAATGTCAGCGCNTCATGTCGGCACCAGTCTCAGCACTACTATCGACTCGCACCACAATGCGCTGTGAATCAACATAATCAATCGTTCCACCACGACGCGCGCTCACGACTGACCCTGAATCGCGTGCCGTGATGTACTCCATACCCGTGCCTACAAACGGCGCACGTGCCCGTAATAACGGCACTGCCTGACGCTGCATGTTTGATCCCATCAACGCTCGATTTGCGTCGTCATGTTCTAGGAATGGGATCAGCGAGGCCGCGACAGATACGAGCTGTTTCGGTGAAACATCTATGAAATCAATCTTGTCACGTGGCGCTAGAATGAANTCGCCTGCCTGGCGAGCGCTGATACGGTCACCTACAAGCATTCCCTGCTCGTCAACCGNGGCATTTGCTTGCGCAATGATGTATCGATCCTCTTCCCAAGCAGATAGATAGAATGAGTGCGGTTCGAATTCCGCCGCACGCTTCTTCCGCGACTTTACCGTAGCGTTCTCGTCAAGTACTTCCTGTAATTCGACGATATCGCCGNTCGTAAATTTCGTCCCACCAGCATTGGTAATGATGACTGCATCACCTACATGGCCGTTCTTGACACGGCGGTAGGGCGCCTCAATAAACCCGAACTCGTTGATCCNGGCNTAGCANGNCAANGANGAAATCAAGCCGATATTTGGACCTTCCGGCGTTTCGATCGGACAAATCCGTCCATAGTGTGTCGGATGGACGTCGCGCACCTCGAACCCAGCCCGTTCACGTGATAGACCACCTGGCCCAAGCGCCGACAAACGACGCTTATGGGTGACCTCCGAGAGCGGATTGGTCTGGTCCATAAATTGAGACAGTTGGGAAGATCCAAAAAACTCTCGGATCGCAGCCATGACCGGTTTAGCGTTGATCAGATCATGCGGCATCGCCGTCGTCATTTCTTGGTAGACAGACATTTTTTCTTTAATTGCCCGTTCCATCCGTACCAAGCCAATTCGAAATTGATTCTCAAGCAACTCACCAACCGACCGGACACGGCGATTACCTAAATGGTCGATGTCATCAACGTTCGCGGGATTTCGTCTTAGCTTTAAGAGATAGCTAATCACCTCAAAGAAATCCTGAGGATGAAGAATTTTCTCATCAAGAGGAGTGTCGAGCTTCAGCTTAGTGTTGAGTTTTAAACGACCGACACGAGAAAAATCATACTTGTGATGATTAAAAAACATGCCCTCAAAAAGCGATCGCGAACTATCAAGTGTCGGTGGGTCGCCTGGTCGCAAACGACGATAGATCTCAATAAGAGCTTCTTCATGGGTTCTAACCGTGTCCTTTTTGAGGGTCGTCGAAAGGACAGTGCCAATTTCGTCGCTTTCCGGGAAGAAGATCTCGAGAGCTTCAACGTTCTTTTCCTCCGCCATCGATATCACCCGCGGCGTGACCTCCTCATTGGACTCGAGAATCACTTCACCAGTAGCGGGATCGACCACATCGGCGGCTGCAAAAGCACCCTCAAGCTCGACAGCAGAGATTTCGATTGACTCAACCCCTGCATTTTTCAGCTCGGTCACTACAGCACTAGTGATCTTCTTGCCAGAGACTACGGAGGTGTCGGAACCAGGAATATCTAGACTCGTTGCCGCTCGACGGCCAACGATTGACTCCTTGACCATCCACCAGAGACTACCCTGTTTAACTTGGAGCGTGTCGACAGTGTAAAAGTTTCGAATGATCTCGTCGGTACTCCGCAGTCCTAAAGCGCGCAAGAACACAGTCGCCAGAAACTTGCGCTTTCGATCGATGCGTATGTAGAGCAAATTTTTTGCGTCGTACTCGAATTCGACCCACGATCCCCGATACGGGATAATCTGCGAAACAAACGACGTCTTGTCAGACGAGTGAAAGAACGCTCCTGGTGAACGGTGAAGCTGCGAAACGATTACACGTTCGGTTCCATTAATGATGAACGTGCCGTTCTTAGTCATCAACGGAACATCGCCGAAATAAACCTCCTGCTCTTTGATGTCACGAATGGATTTCACCCCAGTTTCAGGGTCCCTATTCCAAACAACTAAGCGAATGGTGACCTTGAGCGGCACAGCATAGGTCATGCCTCGTTCCTGGCATTCCTCAACGTCATATTTCGCCTTCAACCCGACGGAGGTGCCACAGACCTCGCACATGTCACCCTGCGCGAGGTTTGCCTGTCCACACTCGGCACACAGCACTTCCCCTAAACCATCAGGATCTGCGATTAACATCACCCCGCAGCCTCCGCATGGAATCCGAAGGTGCTTTAATCCGGAGAGTCGACCACATCTACACTCCCAATTCCCAATCCAGTAATCGATGAACTCAAGTGACGAGTTCTCACGAAAATCACTAATCGGAAAGACCGACTTGAAGACCGACTGCAGTCCATGCTCCAGGCGCTCCGATGGCAGTTGATTCATCTGCAAGAAGCGCTCGTATGATTTCCGCTGGATATCAATAAGATTCGGAATTGGTACTGTTGTGGCGATCTTTGAAAAATCGATGCGTTCTCGATAAACGTTCTTAGTTAGGCTGTTGTACATACTTGAGTGAACTCATGGCACGGCGATTAAACCGTTCCTGTGGAAAAAAAACGTTATCAACTCTGACTCGTGGCACCATCTGGCCGACCCAGCGCGCACGAACCCCGTTCGACAAGTGCCACCCTGGCCTCAACTGGCATGGCACTCCCTACAGACGCAACAACTACTTGATTTCGGCCTTGGCGCCGACTGCTTCAAACTTCTTCTTGATTGCTTCAGCCTCGTCCTTCGGCACGCCTTCCTTGACAGCCTTAGGCGCGCTTTCGACCAAATCCTTTGCTTCCTTCAATCCCAGGCTAGTGACTTCACGAACCGCTTTAATGACATTAATTTTCTTGTCGCCAAAATCAGTGAGAGTAACCGTAAACTCGGTCTGCTCTTCTGCTGCCGCGGCACCCGGCGCAGCTACCGCACCCGCCATGGCCACTGGCACCGCGGCTGACACACCCAGCTCTTCCTCAAGGGCTTTAACAAGCTGCGAAAGCTCCATCACAGAGATTCCCTTGATGTATTCAACTATTTGTTCCTGCGTAACCTCAGCCATCATTTATTCTCCTGACGTAAGACGAGCGCACGCAGCACGGATAGTGCCACGAATTAATCGCTTTTCTTTCCCTCAATCTGTGCAAGCACGTTCATAAAATCTCGCGGAACTCCACCCAGCACTGTGACCAACCGAGTCATCGGGGCCTGCAGCACGGACAGAAGCTTGGCGTAGAGTTCAGGCTTGCTAGGCAGCGCTGCTAGTTCGTCCACCTCCGCAGGCGTGAAGCTCCGTCCCTGGACAATGGCTGCCTTAACCTTAAGTCCAGGGGCCGTCTTTGCAAATATGGTGAGCGTCTTCGCCAACGACACTGGATCGGCTTCGGAATATGCTACAGCCGTTGGACCTTGAAACATTTCACCCAACGACTCGAAGGCACTCCCTTGTATCGCCTTTTTGGCAAGCCTGTTCTTAACTACTCGATACTGGCCATCCACAGCACGCACCTGTCGACGCAACTCCGTAGCTTTAGGAACATCTAGACCCTTAAAGTCTACGAGCAATACGCTATCCGCTGTCTTAAACAGCGACGCTAACTGTTGCTGCTCAACCTCTTTTTCCGCTCTCGTAACTGCCATGACTTACGCCATTTCCTCGATCGCGGCGGGGTCGACCTTCACTCCTGGACCCATCGTCGACGACACCGTCAGACTTCTCAAATACTTACCTTTCGCAGCAGCGGGTCTCGCCTTCATGACGCTTGACACAATCGCCTGAGCGTTGTCGATAAGATTCTGTTTCGGAAACGAGACTTTACCAATCGGCGCATGAATAATGCCGGTCTTATCCACGCGAAACTCCACCTTCCCCGCCTTAATCTCTTTCACGGCCTTCCCGATCTCAACGGTGACCGTTCCAGTCTTTGGATTTGGCATCAACCCCCGCGGACCGAGCACCTTCCCAAGCTTTCCGACTGATCGCATCATGTCTGGCGTGGCCACCACTGCCTCGAAATCGATCCAGCCAGCCTGAATTTTTTCTACAATTTCTTCACCACCGACAAGGTCCGCTCCGCTCTCCTCAGCCTCTTTTTGCTTTTCGCCTACCGCAATTACTAGCACGCGTTTACTCCTGCCAAGTCCGTGCGGAAGAACAACTGTGCCACGCACCATTTGATCTGCGTGTTTCGGATCAACCCCTAGACGAAGCGCCATTTCAACCGTCTCATCGAACTTAGCAAACTTCACTTGTTGCACGAGCGGAATCGCGTCCTCAAGCTTCAGCAATGCCTCAGGAACCTTCTCCTTAGCTATCTTGAACTTCTTTGTCATCCGCTGCATCTACACACCTTCAAGTCTTGCGGCGTTACCCGGTGACGTCCAACCCCATCGACCGTGCCGTTCCGCACACAATCTTTACTGCGGACTCTATGGACTCGCAGTTCAGATCGGGCATCTTTACCTTGGCTATCTCCTCAACATCCTTGGTCGTTATTGTCCCAACCTTAGTTTTATTGGGCTCACCTGAACCCTTAGCAATGTTAGCAGCGCGCTTTAGCAGTACCGACGCCGGCGGGGTCTTGGTGATAAAGGTGAATGAGCGATCAGCATAAACCGTAACGACCGCGGGAATAATGAGCCCGTCCTGACCTGCCGTCTTTGCATTGTACGCCTTGCAGAAGTCCATGATGTTCAACCCGTGTGGACCGAGCGCCGTGCCTACAGGAGGTGCAGGCGTTGCCTTACCGGCAGCGATCTGAAGCTTCACCTGAGCTAGAACTTTCTTCGCCATACTTCTACTCGCACTCCAACACAGGCGTCGTGTAAACCCTATCTAGAGCTTCTCCACCTGTAAAAAATCTAACTCTACCGGCGTTGCACGGCCGAAAATCGTCACCATGACCTTCAAAGTGCTCTTATCGAGGTTGACCTCGTCAACCGTACCGCTAAAGTTTGTAAAGGGGCCCTCATTGATGCGCACCTGATCGCCCTTGTCGAACATGTACTTCGGCTTTGGCTTCTCGGCGGCAACTGTGACCTGATGCAGAATCTGGTCGACTTCCTCTCGAGTCAGGGGAGTCGGCTTCACGCCNGCGCCNACAAAGCCCGTNACCTTCGGCGTGTTCTTAACAACGTGCCACGTATGGTCGGNCATNTTCATCTCGACCAGAATGTAGCCGGGAAAGAANCGCTTCGAANTAACNACTTCCCGACCGNCTCGCATTTCCAGTACGTTTTCAGTCGGAATNAGAACCTCGCCAATTTCGTTCTGCAGTTCGTAGGCTTGGACACGCTGNGCGAGCGATTCCGCCACCTTATTCTCAAAACCAGAGTAGGTGTGCACGATATACCACTGCTTTGTTANNACNTCTGTCATGCNACACCAAACGCATCGAACACCCGCCCCATCACGGCGTTGAGCANNAGNTCGATNCCCCAAAGATAAATACCGAAAAAGATCGACGTCAGTATGACCACGAAGGTCGTCGCGTACACTTCCTTTTTCGACGGCCAGGTCACGCGTTCCAGTTCGTTCCGNACCTGGGCCAAAAAGGTTCGCGACTGATCCCAAAATCCTATTACACCGCTCATCGTAACGTCTCGACCNTTTCGCTCCCTCCCCCTGCAAGCAGGTGGAGGATGTGGATGGCAGGCCAGGAGGGACTCGAACCCCCAGCCCCCGGTTTTGGAGACCGGTGCTCTACCAATTGAGCTACTGGCCTACAACAATAAANTTCCGTNTACCTCGTCTCTCGATGGGCTGTATGCGTCCGACACCANCGACAGAATTTCTTAATCTCAAGGCGATCCGACATCGTCCTTTTATTCTTGGTCGTGCTGTAGTTACGCCGTTTGCACTCCTTACACGCCAGCGAAATAATGTCGCGCATTAACTGGTCCTCAATCCCGTATCCCTACTCCACAATCTCGGTAATAGTGCCAGCCCCAACCGTACGTCCGCCTTCACGAATTGCGAACCGTAACCCTGTCTCCAGCGCCACCGGTGTGATCAACTCTACCGCCACAGTTACGTTATCTCCAGGCATTACCATTTCTACACCTTCAGGTAATGTTGATACTCCCGTCACATCCGTTGTACGTAGATAAAACTGTGGTCGATACCCGTTAAAAAACGGCGTGTGACGCCCACCTTCGTCCTTCGTCAGCACGTAGACTTCACCCTTAAACTTCGTGTGTGGTGTGATTGAGCCCGGCTTGGCCAACACCTGCCCCCGCTCCACGTCGTCCTTCTCTGTCCCCCGAAGCAAGATACCCACGTTGTCACCCGCCACACCTTCATCCAGCAGTTTCCGAAACATTTCAACCCCGGTTACCACCTTTTTTTGCGTTTCCGCAAAACCGACTATCTCGATTTCTTCACTGACCAACACCTTCCCTCGTTCCACGCGGCCTGTCACTACTGTGCCGCGCCCGGAAATTGAGAAGACGTCTTCAATCGGCATCAAAAACGGCTTGTCGACATCCCTTTCTGGAACTGGGATGTAATCATCCACAGCGGCCATCAATTCCTTGAGCGACTTGGCCGCCTCCTCGTCTCCCTCCAGCGCCTTCAAGGCAGAGCCTTTTACCACCGGCAGGTCGTCCCCTGGAAATTTATATGTGTTCAGCAGTTCCCGTACTTCCAACTCCACCAGCTCCAGAAGTTCCGGATCGTCCACCGCATCGACCTTATTCAGAAATACCACGAGATACGGCACCCCTACCTGCCGCGCAAGCAGGATGTGCTCCCGCGTCTGAGGCATCGGTCCGTCAGTTGCCGCCACCACTAGAATCGCACCATCCATCTGCGCTGCTCCCGTGATCATGTTCTTCACGTAATCAGCGTGACCCGGACAATCCACGTGCGCATAGTGGCGATTCTCCGTGGAGTACTCCACGTGTGCCGTTGCGATGGTAATTCCCCGCTCTCGTTCTTCCGGTGCGTTGTCGATCGAGTCGAATGACCGGAATGACACCTTGTCGTCCCCAGCAGACAGCACTTTCGTAATCGCTGCCGTTAACGTTGTCTTCCCGTGGTCAATATGGCCAATTGTGCCGATGTTGACGTGTGGCTTCGATCGATCAAATTTTTCCTTCGCCATGACTTATCCCTCTCTCCCCCACTCTACCGGCATCGTCCAACCAGCATCCACAGATGCTGGAGCCGATGACCGGGATTGAACCGGTGACCTCGTCCTTACCAAGGACGCGCTCTGCCAACTGAGCTACATCGGCCACGAATTCGACAACGAAACTCGTCACCCGTCAGCGGCATATCAACCGCCACACACTTGTCACCAAGCTCGTTTGGCTTACGTCCCCGAAGATGGAGCGGGAGACGGGGATCGAACCCGCGACCAACAGCTTGGAAGGCTGTGACTCTACCACTGAGTTACTCCCGCGAATCCCACTCACACCCGAGCCACCAAACCGGTCATCCCCCTCGGCCAAGGGGCCACTACTCNCTGGTGGCGAGGGGAGGATTCGAACCTCCGAAGCCGCTAGGGCGACAGATTTACAGTCTGTTGCGTTTGACCGCTCCGCAACCTCGCCAAAGTCAACCATCGTCCGACGTCAGGTTACCGCCGTGCCGAACGCTGAGTGCATCTCAATACTGGTATGTAAACTGTCGTTATCTTTCTACCGGATGGTGTTCACTTCAATAACCGACCCGAACCTCCTAAACCGACCCGCCCCTGTTAAGCCGGTACGGACGCCAAGCCGCCCGCCTACCAAGATATAGTCTTGAGGCTCGCCCGCGCTTCCTGTGGAGCTGGCGAAGGGATTTGAACCCCCGACCTGCTGATTACAAATCAGCTGCTCTACCGAGCTGAGCTACGCCAGCAAAACGAATTGATTATCTTATCACACTAAGAAANACCTTTTAACAGGAGTAGNCNGATNCTTTTCACGTANTCCACANTCATCGGNTCCTAATAAAAAGTTCTTTTTNACTTNANCTAANTAGTTATTAGNCCCGTGTCCGTTGCCTTACAGCCTCAAATAANGCNACCCCCGTAGCCACCGACGCNTTTAGGCTGTCCACTCGTCCCATCATGGGCAACGCAGCNCTCCAGTCACAACGTTCTCGNACCAAACGACGTAANCCTCGTCCCTCAGACCCAACAANGATCGCGGTAGGCTGCCTGAAGTCAATGTCGTAAATTGAGTGGTCAGAATCCACATCAAGTCCAACCGTCCAAATTCCCGCAGCCTTAAGTTCCCCAAGAGCCCGAGCGAGATTAACCACTGAGGACAACCGCAGATGAGCTAGNGCTCCTGCTGANGCCCTAACGGCCGCAGCACTCAANGGCGCAGCCCGGCGTGTCTGAACTATCAGCCCTGCTGCACCTGCTGCTTCTGCCACTCGGGCAATCGCACCAAAGTTGTGCGGATCTTCGATCCCATCCANTGCAACGATNAGCGGCAAGTCCGAACTCTGAACTAAATCACTAATGGTTGACATGACGTGTGGGCGAAGTGACNCCACAACTCCCTGATGGCGTTGCCCATCAGCCACGCGATCAAGCTCTTTTTCACTAAGCTGCGTGACCGGTATTCGCTGCNACTCAGCGAGTCGAANAATCTCACTCAAACCATCATGACGCTTATCNCTAATGAATAATGCTTCCACTCGACCGGCATGGAGGGATTCAACGACAGCGTTAAAACCACAAATTTTCATCGTTGAACCACAGTTGCTACCGCATGAACAACTATCGCTTCACCCCGCCCAACCGAGTCCATACCCTCCGCAGTTTTTCCTTTGATAGAAACCAAATCGGCAGCAACACCAAGTGTTCTAGAAAGCCGATCTGCCATAGCCTGAACATGAGGTCCGATGCGAGGTTGTTCCGCGATCACGACGACGTCAACATTGCCAACACAAAATCCAAGACCTGAAACAACGTCTACCGCTTTGCGTAATAGCTCGATGCTAGACACATCCTTCCATTGAGGATCAGTGTCCGGAAAATGCAGGCCGATGTCACCCGCGGCAACCGCTCCAAGCACAGCGTCGGTAACCGCATGACACACTGCATCGGCATCAGAATGCCCATCAAGACCGTACTTGTGAGGAATTTCAATGCCTCCAAGTACCAAGCGCCGACCGGCCACCATCCGATGGGAGTCATAACCAAAACCTACGCGTGTCCGCGGCACGTCGCCAAACAAATCACTGCGAATCCGGTCACGTACACGTTGAAGGTCATCCGGGGTAGTAACTTTAAAATTTCCCATGTCTCCTTCTACGAGACGAACAGCGTGGCCGTTCCGCTCTACCAACACCGCCTCATCTGTCGCCTGAACACCACTACGGCCTAATTCGACGGCATCTCTCAGAACATCACGCGCAAACCCCTGCGGCGTTTGCGCAAGGTAAATCTGATCCCGAGGCAAAGTGGCTTCCACAAATCGAACCCCTTCAGTGTCGATAACATCGGCCTTCTTTACTGTATCAATCACTNGGATCGCGGGNACAACNGCCCCTGCTTCGATTGTTGCATCGATAACTTTTTCNATAAGTGAAACCGTGCAAAAGGGTCTAGCNGCGTCGTGAACAAGTACGACATCAGCGTCTTTACAAACATTGTCNACCCCCAGTGCCACAGAATCNTGNCGACGAGAACCACCGCTCACCAAACGTAGCGGCGTATCAATTTGAATACNCANCGCCGATTCTNNCTCTGTAACCGTTTCTGGTAACACAATTACTATTTCATCGACCCTTCGACATTCGTCGAACGGTTTAATAGCCATACTAAGGAGTGTCTCGCCACCAAGATCCTGTAGTTGTTTTGGCNCATCGCCACCTACTCGNGNACCTTGACCACCCGCGGCAATCACTGCACTTACTCGCATAATCAATTCNACTTTCTGCGCTCAAAGAAGGCAGNCCTAAATGACCAGCNCGAACCNGTGGGAGCAATGNCTACACAACGAACNGTCNCCACANCACCAATCATGTNCATGAACACAACACNNCTATTAGCCTGCCGCCTTGACGATCGAATCAGCTGTACGCCTNGTAACACNANCATGTAAGCAAACAGTATCTGNGATGATTTCGTGCACACGTGCGGAAAACCCGCGAGCATCGCTCCGGCCAAGTCCTACTGTCGACAGTGGCTGATGNACTACTAATTCGACGTTTCCCGGACAGGTCATTAGCCTTCCTTTNCGCATCACATGCCGACTACCGATTACAGCNACNGGAACAACNGGGAGATTAGCTTCTATCGCCAGTGAAAAAATTCCGGGCTTGAATCGAAGCACCNCNCCATCNATACTTCNCGTTCCCTCTGGAAACAAAATAAGCGAGTGGCCTCGNCCCATAAGACTGGCAATNCTCGCCAANGTCGCNCGACCGGCTCTGNCACGATCGATCAGCAAATGGCCAGTGTNCTGGAGNTGCCANCCAAGCACAGGGAACGNTCGNAGCGACGACTTAGCCAAGATACGTAATTGAAATGGAATCGAAGTAATAAGTATCGGAAAGTCGTANATGCTCTGATGATTGGANACAAATACATANGNTTGCTTTGGNTCAAGCTGGTCCAAACCTTTTACCTGGACGCTCACGCTGGTCGTNGCCAAAATCAACCATGACCAAGCTTGTGCNCACTTATGAGCAANGNTGCCTCGTCGGTCGACCAACATTGATGCTAGCGACACGGAACCAAGCACAATCGTGTAAACCGCTATAGCCGGGATTAACCAGAANACCGTGCGCCACCAGTGAAACGGGGGAATCCTCACTCGAACAATTCCTCCAACGCCTGACCAGCCGTGGCAACACCAATAAGCTCACACTCCGGATGTTTTTCCGCACTGTTTGCCTCCGGCACCACGCATCGCGAAAATCCNAGTTGTACGGCTTCCTTAATACGAAGACCTGCGTGGGGNGTCCCTCTAACCTCACCACCAAGCCCCACTTCGCCAAAAACTGCNGTCTCGGGCCGAACACCGCGATCGCGAAAACTCGATACCACCGCAGCCATGACCGCNAGGTCCGCTGCTGGTTCATGGATCGCCAAGCCGCCGGCNGCGTTGACGAACACATCTTCTCCAGCNAAATTTAANCCGGCCCGTTTTTCNAGCACAGCAAGAAGTAAAGACAGNCGCTGCTGNTCAATCCCACTCGTCATCCGCCTAGACGTNCCATAGACNCCACTGGTNACCAGNGCCTGTATTTCAACAAGAATGGGACGCGAACCCTCAATAGAGGAGAGAACAACCGAACCAGGCACNTTGGCAGTTCGGTCCGACAGAAAGAGACGCGANGGATTAGGCACCGGCTTTAATCCTGAACCAGTCATCTCAAANACGCCGAGTTCGCTAACTGCTCCAAATCTNTTCTTGATCGCTCNCACNANGCGATGCGAGTGATGGCGTTCNCCTTCAAAATAGAGAACNGTATCCACAACATGCTCTAAAACTTTCGGTCCAGCCAAGCCACCATCCTTAGTTACATGACCCACAAGGAANATCGGCAAATNCTTCCGTTTNGCCATNAAAAGAAGNTGGGTTGCTGCCTCACGAACTTGACCNATACTCCCAGGNGCGGCNTGCATATNTGACGAAAATACCGTCTGAATTGAATCNACGATAAGCAACGAAGGGTTAAGNCGATTTACTTGTTCAATGATTTTTTCAACGCAAGTTTCGGCAAACAAATATAGATCTGGGGCAGCTATGCCAAGACGCTGTCCTCGGTCCTTCACCTGGTGCTCAGACTCCTCACCAGACGCATAAAGAACCGTGCCGACAGTAGACGCAATTTGTCCTGCCGCTTGAAGCAATAGAGTCGACTTTCCAATGCCTGGTTCGCCACCGATCAACACCACCGAACCCGGTACAATCCCACCTCCAAGTACTCGATCAAACTCGTCAATCCCACTCGGGAGGCGTGCCGTCGTCACCATATCCACATCGGAGTACAAACTAGCCTTATTTGAACCGCTTGCAAGTCCATACCGATTGAATTCAGACGTCGGGTTCTGCGGTTGAATTTGCTCTTCAACAAGTGAGTTCCAAGTGCCGCAATCCGCACACCTTCCAACCCATTTAGGCGAATGCGATCCGCACGATTGGCAGACGAACGCCGAGCGTGGTGCTTTTACCTTTGGCATGAATAGAATGCTACGGGTTTACCGTTTCCCGGCTATACGTACGCTGAATCCGAGAACCAATTCGACAAAGAATTTCATGCGGAATCGTCCCGACGGACGCCGCGATTTCACGAGCATCGATACGATCGTCTCCTTGCTCACCAAGGACTACAACATCATCGCCGGGATGTGCCGAAATATCGGTCACATCAATCGTGGTCGAATCCATCGACACCGTTATAATGGGTGCACGCCGCCCCCTAACTAATACCGAGCCTCTCCCTCCAAGTCTAAGATCCATCCCATCCGCATACCCAGCAGGAATCACGGCAACTCTCATCGGACGATTTGCAACAAATCGCGCACCGTATCCAGCGGTTTCACCACGGCGCATCCCTTTTTCGGCAACCACACGGGTACGCAAAGACATCACAGCGCGAAGTTCCATCCCTAATGGTGTCTCAAATGGCGAAGGTACCACACCATAGAGCAACAAACCTGGGCGAACTGCGTCGTACCACGTGGAGTGATCTCGAATCAGTGCAGCGCTGTTTGCTGCGTGCCAGCATACATTTTCAATGTTAAGATCCGAGGCATCGGAACGAATCTTCTCAAACCGAGTCTGTTGTAGTCCAAACAACGGCTCTTTTTCCTGCTCCGCAGTTGCAAAATGTGTATACACAGATTCAATAGCAATATGATCTGAGGCCGTCACCTGTGGAAGGGTCTTCAATAGATTGTCATACCGAAACCCAAATCGATTCATCCCTGTATCAATTTTGACATGAACAGCGATGCGGACACCTCTTAGAGTCGCAGCTCGTTCAAGAGCTTCTGCCGCAGAAGGTGAAGATACTGTAGGCGTTAACCGGTAATCAAAGACACCTTCAAGGTCACTCACACTAAGCGCACCAAACACCAGGATTGGAGCAGTAACACCGGCTCGTCGCAACTCCACACCTTCTTCGATATCAGCACAAGCAAGAATAAGTGAGGTGTTCAAACCGTCAGCCGCTGCCTTCTCGAGTGCGCGCGCGACCGGGACAGAACCATGTCCATATGCATTCGCTTTAACAACGGCAATTATGCGAGGGGGAGCTGCTGCTTCATGGGCCGCCAGATGGCGTCCAATTGCCACGTAGTTAGCAGTCAGGCCGTCAAGATCGACGACCGCATGAGTCGGTCGAACCACCGGTCTCCAGACGTTCCGCTATTGGTAATCCTGCTGCACCAGACTCTCAAAACGTGTCTGCTGCTTCAAGAAAGCTAGTTTGACTAGCCCAGTAGGGCCATTGCGCTGCTTGCCCACAATAATTTCTGCTGTATTCTGGTTTTCCGGCGTTTCTTCGTACATATCTTCTCGGAAAATAAACATAACAACGTCCGCGTCTTGCTCTAACGCACCTGACTCACGAAGATCCGACAGTTGCGGACGATGGTCAGAACGCGCCTCGGGCGCGCGGCTCAATTGCGACAACGCTATTACAGGAACATCTATCTCTTTCGCCAAATTCTTAAGCGCTCGGGAAATACTCGCCAATTCTTGCGTCCTATTCTCAAATCGGCCACGCCCCTGCATAAGTTGAAGGTAATCGACAATGACTAGATCGAGTCCACGCTCAGCCTTCAATCGACGAGACTTCGCACGCATTTCAAGAACTCCGAGCCCAGGAGAATCATCGATAAATACATTGGCATCTGACAACTTCCGCATCGCCTCGGACAACTTACCGTAATCTGCGTCACTTAACATTCCTGTACGAAAGCGTGTGTTATCGATTTGAGCCTCACTAGTCAACAGTCGAAGAAATAATTGTTCTTTGGACATTTCGAGGCTGAAAATTCCAACATTTCGGTCAGTTTTTGTTCCGACGTGATGCGCAATATTTAAAGCAAATGCGGTTTTACCCATTGACGGTCGAGCCGCAATGATCACTAGGTCTTGCGGTTGCAAACCGGATGTCATCTCATCAATATCTGCAAATCCTGTTGGTACACCGGTAACAACATTCCTTTGCTCTTGGAGTTTCTCAATCGTCGAAAACCCGTCCTGTACCAACTCACTCAACGGCACAAACCCGGTATGAATCTTGTCTTCGGCTATCGAAAAAATTTCGTGCTCAGCACGATCAAGCACAGCGTCGGCGTCATCTTCAGCAGAATAGGCTGACGCTGCGATCTTGTTAGCTGAATAGATAAGATTCCGAAGCGTGGCCTTCTCTTTAACGATACGAGCGTAATGCTCAACATTCGTCGAGCGTGGCACTCCATCCGCAAGCGAGGAAATATAGGCAGGACCTCCTACTTCATCAAGATCACCGGACCGAGTTAGTTCATCTTTAAGAGTGACGAAGTCGATAGCTTGTTGTCGCTCATTCAGATCGACCATCTTATCGAAGACGCGACGATGAGCCTCTCGAAAAAAATCGTCAGCGTCAACCAATTCGGCGGCGACGTTGAAAGCATCGTTATGGATAAGAATCGCGCCCAGTACGCACCGTTCCGCTTCAAGGTTGTGTGGAAGCGTTTTTTCAGAAGGAACAGTGACTTGCTGGACCATATCGCGATTCATGCCCCTCTATAACTGCACCCCTCTCAAGGGTTGACGCGACCTACTCTACTCTGATGATGTTGGTGCTTGTTCAGGCTCGTCAGTAGTGCTTGCAGATTCGTTAACCACCTTTACGGTAATCTCAGCCGTCACATCTCGGTGCAACCGTATGGCAACCTGAAATTCCCCAAGTTCTTTAAGTGGCTCGCTGAGTTGAATCTTCCGTTTGTCAACAACAATCTGTTGTTTCTCATAGAACTCTGAAATGTCTGCTGTTGTCACCGAACCATATAGCGTATTTGTTTCGCCCACACGCCGAGCTATTACACACTCGACTGATTGCAAGCGTTTTGCGTGATCCTCTTCAACCTGGCGTTCCTCTGACTCACGTAACTCTACCGTCTCACGCTCACGCTCCACCTGTCGCTTATTCGCATCGGTCACAGGCAATGCTATTTTCTGTGGCAATAAAAAATTACGCGCGTATCCTCTTTTAACATCGACAATCTCACCTCGTCTACCCAGGTTATCGATTGTTTCGCGTAGGATGACTTCCATAGCAACCTCGTTCAGTCGGGTTAATCGGTCGTGAAGGGGATTAACGCCAGTTGCCGCGCACGTTTTACCGCCGTTGTCAATTTGCGTTGGTGTTTTGCGCACGTTCCTGACA
>PAWT01000047.1:3668-33263 GCA_002714165.1 Acidobacteriota bacterium | reverse complement strand
GCGTCCTTTTAGAAAAGTTTGTCCATTGATAGCTTCAGAGACGACAATCTGTGCCAACCGGCCAACGAACCTCTGATATTCGCCCGGCGTTCGCAATGGTCGGTCCAGCCCAGGCGACGACACCTCAAGGGTGTAAGCGTGATCCAGCGTATCCTCGACATCGAGCACTGCGTTGAGATCCTGGCTAACCTTCTGGCAGTCATCGACACTGATACCATCGTCGTCCACACTCGAGTCTTGGCGGTCCAACACCACTCGCAGGACCCAGCCTACCGATTCTCTTCGTAGCTGGACGTCGAAAACCTCCACGCCATGACTGCTGGCTACGCGCTCAGCTATGGCGAATATCTGCCGCCGCTTCTCCGTGAGTGAAAGTCCCACAATTCAACTGACGGTGCCACTTAAAACACAAAAAGTGGGCACGCGCCCACTCCATCTCGATCCCCGAGGACCGAGAACGACGATGTTATCACGACAAAATTACTACGGCAATGGACGGGCTAAAAGATCGTAGTCGTGACTGCCAAGAATTTCGGCGTCCACGAGTCGACCCGGGGCAAACTGAGATGGATCGCACTCAGTAAGGTAGGTGACAGGATCTATCTCCGGGGCTTGGCCCGCCCATCGAGCCTGAACCACAAGAGGATGTTCTTTGGAACGGCCCTCGATGAGTACACGCACCTTTTGCCCGACGCGTTCCGCTTGGCGACGTTCCACAATTTTTCGCTGACGTAGCATCAAATCCTGCCGTCGACGAGCTTTCGTGTCACTGGGCACGTCGTCGGCGAGAGCGAAGGCCCGTGTGCCTTCTTCGTGAGAATAGGTAAAAACACCGATATGATCGAAGCGTACATCCTCAATAAAGTCACAAAGTTCTCGAAAATCCTCGTCGGTTTCACCAGGAAAACCTACGATGAATGTTGTGCGTAGTGCCACTTCGGGTATCCGGTGGCGAATAGATTCAAGTAACCGTTCATAGCTAAGCCGCGTGCCCGGTCGTCCCATCCGTTTTAGCAGCCGGTCTGCAGCGTGCTGCAACGGCAGGTCAATGTAGTTACAGACTTTGTCGCAATCTGCAATTGCGTCAATCGTATCGGCACCAATCGTTGTCGGATAGAGATACAACAAGCGGATCCACTCCAAGCCATCAATATCGTTCAACGCATGTAGCAGTCTGGATAGCGCTCCGCGGTCGTTGCGATCTAACCCGTACATCGTTGTGTCCTGCGAGATCAGAATAAGTTCCTTGACGCCACGCTCTGCCATCGCACGAGCCTCGCTTACGATGGAATCGGGAGGTCGGCTTCGATAGCTCCCGCGCAATGTCGGAATGATGCAGAACGCACAAGAGTAGTCGCAACCTTCCGCCACTTTCACATAGGCTAGATGGGATGCCGTAGTTCGTCGCCGTGGTGTATCAGCGTCGTAAAGGTATTTCAACTGCTTCACGCTAGGTGCTGAGCTCGTGGCTTCTAGATGATTGCGGAACAATTGCACTTGGGTTCCAGACCCTTGAGGCTGCTCATTTAGAGCTCTAACAATGTCAGGGACACCGTCAGTGCCAAGCACCACATCGATTTCCGGCATTTCCTGCCGCAAGTCCTCTTGATAGCGTTCTGCCAGACAACCGGTGACAATAAGACGACGGCAGGTGCCATCCTGCTTGTGACGAGCCATTTCGAGAATCGTTTCAATCGATTCCTCCTTCGCCTTATCAATGAAGGCNCAGGTATTCACCACGATGACGTCAGCCCCGTCCGCTCGGTTCGTCACTTCATGACCGGCCTGCTCGGCGAGGCCGATCATCACTTCGGAATCCACGAGGTTTTTCGGGCACCCGAGCGAGACAAAACCAATTTTCATAAGTCAGAAGTGGCGGAGCGAGATCTACCGGTATCCAATCGGCCAACTGGATGTTTTGTGAGCACTGTTTGGTCTACTAAGGATACATTCGATGAAGCATTCGTGGATAAGGAATCGTTTCCCGTAAGTGTTCCAGACCGCAAATCCAAGTCAGGACACGCTCGATTCCCATTCCAAACCCCGAGTGCGGCACGGTTCCGTACCGCCGTAGGTCAAGATACCACTCGAAGGATTCTTTCGGGAGATTGTGTTTCTCAATCCTAGCAAGTAGTTCGTTTAGGTCATCCAGGCGTTCTCCGCCACCAATGATTTCNCCGTATCCTTCAGGTGCGAGGAAATCCACTGAAAGTGAAAGCTCCGGTCGTTCTGGATCAGATTTCATATAAAAAGCTTTAATTGCAGATGGGAATCGATGCACGACGACCGGTCGGTCGAACTGTTCTGCGAGCACGGTCTCATCAGTGCCGCCGAAATCACCACCCCACTCGAACTGTTGTCCTTGTAGCTTCAGGAGGTCCACGGCCTCATCGTAGGTAATTCTGGGGAACGGTGCTCGCACCCGTTCAAGGGCAGCGATGTTNCGGTTGAGTATCTCTAANTCNTGCCGCCGTGTCTCCAGCACCCGTGCCACGATAGTCACNACAAGGGCCTCGCCGAGTTCNATCGCATCATNGAGCGTNGCGAATGCCATTTCCGGCTCGACCATCCAAAATTCNGTTANGTGGCGGCGAGTCTTGGATTTNTCAGCACGGAACGTCGGNCCAAAGCAGTAGACTCGACCCAGNGCCATGATGTTCGCTTCGTTGTATAGCTGTCCACTTTGCGCCAGGTANGCNGTTGTNTCGTCGAAGTACTGGACAGGGAAGAGGGTAGTCGTTCCTTCGCACGCAGCCGGGGTGAAAATTGGGGTATCTGCAAGTGTGAAGTTCCGATTGTTGAAGAAGTCGCGTACAGCGTCTACGACGACATGACGGATCCTTAGNATTGCCTGCTGCCGCGGCGACCGGATCCATAGGTGCCGTCGGTCGAGCAAGTAGTCCACGCCATGTTCCTTGTTGGTGATTGGGTACCCGGTTGACTCTCCGATGACACTAAGGTNTGTAACATCAATTTCGTAGCCTCCCGGGGCTCGCTTATCGGCACGGACCGTTCCCTTAACAGCGAGTGATGTTTCTTGGCCAAGATGATCAGCACGGTGNAAGGCTTCCTCGCCAACCACTGATTTCGACATCACGGCTTGCATGAAACCCGTGCCATCTCGCACGGTCAAAAAATGAATCTTTCCACTTGAGCGGCGCTTGTGTAGCCAACCACGTAGAGTGACTTGCTGACCTTCAAAACCCGCGATTTCCTCAATGTAGGCGGTCATAGAGCTGGGTAGTCTGAGCGTATTACGTCAGCCTGGTAACTACTCAATACAAGTACGGACACGACAGACGGTGTCAAGGTCTGTTTCCAGACCTCGACTATGGCCTGCCAGGANGGTCCACGTACAATCGTAGCCGATCTTCTGCGTGGTCATCAGATCTGTTGACCAGTCGACGGAACCCCNGAATGGGACCGGGTGCTCGTCGCGCTTCCCGTGGTCATCCCCGTTTACCCGATTTCTTGTAGGAAGGGAGCGAGTGCACCACGAAGAGGATCGAAGCGTGGGTTCCGGTCAAATGTTCGGCGCAAGTAGTGAATTGTCCGAGGGATGTACTGGATGTAGACAGGATTTCGGCGAATGGATGTCTGATATCCGAATGTGCCGAGGGCCTTGAGGTTNCGCTGAAGAGCCATCGCATCGAACTGNCGTCGGAACTTATCCGNAGGTAGGGANGCGTGNGTATTAGCCAAGAAGCGATCAATCAAGNCTTCAATCGTTTCTTCCTTCAGGTCGGCGTAAGAATCACGTAGCAACGAGACAAGGTCGTAGGTGGCCGGACCNANNCGCGCGTCCTGAAAGTCGATGACATATAAGCGNTCGTTATGCAGCATCAAGTTNCGGCTATGGTAGTCGCGGTGNCAGAGGACNTGAGGTTCNTTAGCAAGCTCCTCAGACAAATTTTGGAATTCTTGAGAGATGTTCCGGCGCGCCTCGTCGTTTAGCGTTACACCGCGATAGCCCTCTAGAAAGTGTTCAGCGAAGTAATCAAGCTCCCACATGAACTTCTTGACATCGAAATTGACCGTGAAAGGTAATACTCCTGGCGCGGCCATTGCTAGCCCCTTCCGTTGTATCACCGTAATGAGATCGACCGCTTCTCGGTACACTGCTAAATGGTCATTGGTGGAACTGGTGCCTAGGTGGGCCTGCAGCGTAACGTCACCTAGGTCCTGTAATGCCAATATTCCGAGATCNGTNGCATGTTCAAGGACCGCAGGNACCGNCACCTNCATCTGNTCCAACAGTGANGCCACCTTGATAAACGAAANTGTTTCAGACCTAAACGNTTTATCGTACANGGCNAGGACAAACGATNCANCACTCCTAGGAATNACACGAAAGTAGCGTCGATTGGAGGCGTCACCAGTCAATGGNACAGTTGGAGCACCTACTTNTGCGAGCTGGCTCTGTTCGAGGAACTGNTTAACGCGATNACGCCACGGCTCGTTGACGGGTTGAGATGGTTGCTGGGTCATGNTCCGGTCGCACCTTNCGGTGATGATGCNGGTTTGGNGACTANAGGAGTCACTAGAGGCTCNGCNGAACCAGGTTGNAGTANGAGNACCTGTTNTGTAAACCGACTGCCCAATGGGAGCTTCACCCCGTCGGTGACAACACAGTCAGTNAGCTCACAATTCGCCTCNACGGTGACTCGGTCCCAGATGGCNGTCCGAACTAGCTTGGCCGAGGGATCAACGCAACTACCGGCACCAGTAATTTTTGAAAGTCCGCTCTCGGGAGCAAGCGCGAGCGAGGTTTTCAAATAGTCCGCCGGTGTACCAATGTCGAGGAAACGCCCAGAGATTTTATGCGCACGAACGCTACCAGGTTCGGAAGCTATCAGATCCGTATATAGTCCGCCCACTGTTGAAGCGGCTTCTCCCAAAATTAGTTGATCAAACACGCCTGGCTCAACTAGTTGCACGCCAACAAAATGCTTAGAAGGCGCTTGGTGGCCTGGTGGTAAGAACTCGCGGACCCATCCTCTATCGTCAACGGTGACTCCACCGTACCGGACGGGATCGGGATTGTCGGCAACTGCCAGAGTAACCCTAGCGCCGCTTTGCTTATGTTCGTCGGCCAATCGTTCAAGAGACATGTCGGTGAGGGTGTCACCGTTCACAATAAACGTCGAACGGGGGTCCAGTAACGGTAGCATCGCGCGCGGTCCACCTGCCGAGCCAAGTAAACGCGGTTCCCATGTGTAACGTATACGGAGGCCGAGTCCGCTTCCATCGCCAATTACACCTGTAATCGTGTTTGGGAGGTAGTGAAGATTCAGCACTGCATCCCGAATACCCTGATCAACTAACCAGCGCAGTAGGCGATGCACGAGTGGCTCGCCTGCAACCGGGATAGCCGGTTTGGCGCGGATGTTACTCAGAGGACGAAGGCGCTTGCCGAGTCCTGCGGTCAGTACTAAGGCCTGAGTCGGAATCAGATTTGTCACCTTACACTTCCGAATATCATGTGAGGACTCGCGGTTGTGTCAGTGTTTCCTGTCTGTATGAAAAGCTCGTAATAGGTTTCGGTTATGTAGTCAGACTGCGTCCGACCCAGTTGCACTGTAAGTGCCTCGATGCCCCGTGCCGAGCCTTCAAGCTCGACAAAGGTCCCAATGGGTGTTTCATCGATAGCTACTATGACATCACCGCTCGTGAACTCTTCGCGATACTTCTCATAGCGAAATGCGATTGTGAAACCGATTCGTTCAAGCATTTTGAGTACCGTGGGACCGTCACCGACAGAGGTCTCCAGCTCTTCGCGTAATTTCATCGTCGATGGAATCGTCGGACCCTTGAATGTTACGGTGGCTTGTTCAGACTCTACACGAACACGCAATGTCAAATTTTTNCGATTCAGTGTGCCATCGCCGGTATCCAGTAAGCAATCCTGCTGAAGTCTTCGTCTGCGCGTCAGCCTTGCGCCAGTTTTAAGTATCGCTTCTCTGGCTTCATCCGGCTTGGAGTACCTGAGTTTGACTTCGCGTTCCAGAGGACGGTTCATCCTTCAGTGTTCCGTGTCTATAACCTAGTCCAGAAAATTATAGCGATAACCCATCCTAGGCGCCNGCCCTCCACAGCGCATCTAGGTCAACCGCGTACCGTAAGAACAGCCACGGAGTGGTGGCGAACCAACGCCTTTGGCGTAGACCAATACTTTGTGTGTGCTACCTAGCCCACCTGGCATGAACAGCGTCTTTGCGGCGAGACGTTGTTTGAGTTCGTCAAGACTATTGTCTGGCTGGTTTGAAAAAATGTTCGCACTGCCGAGTCCAAGAAGGAAATAGGTTTGGTCGAGTGAGCCGAGACACCGAAGTCCGCAGTGTTCGGCGCAACGAGTCACCGATGTGAGGTCGACGTGCGACGTAAGATCCCAGTCGCCTGGTTCATTTAGCCATAAAGCTCTGCTCGGTGCTTGGACGTGTTGACGGTATGCAGCCAGCGTTCCGTGACGTTGTGCGGAGCCGTAGAGCTGCAGCGCATCATGACCGTAGTCGATGAGTACGATAAAGCCTTGATGAAGCTGATTGGCCGCTGTCTGGATCCAATCTAGTGCAAGTAGATTGATTTCGGCAGAGGAATTAATCGGCAGCGTGACCTTAAGCTTGTCTAAATACTTCAACAAGCTTGGCGTCTGAACAGGCTGGAGCCGTTCGACCAGGCGATCGCCGTCCGCGTCCACGCGGATCTCACGCAGTCCGTCTGCGGTCATTGTGATCCGATGAACGGGAAATGCGTCGAGGAGCTCGTTGGCGAATATGACACCACGGATCGCGTGAGGTAGCACGTCATTGCTGTAAACGAGTTTGTCAATATGGGGTCCGAGCACAGCAGACTGCTCGGAACGGGCGTTGATGCTGCGTTCTACGAGATGGAGTCGGATAGAGTCGTAGAAATTCGGGTCCAAGCTTGCCGCACTCAACACGTCTCGGGATAAGCGNCCATTACCAGCGCCAGCCTCGACAATGTCNAACCGTNGTTCTTCTTTNNCAGGTCGANTGACGAGCGACCACATNTCNTCGAACTGCACGGCCANCAACTGACCGAAAAGAGTTCCAACGTCGACGCTGGTGAAAAAATCACCTGCACGACCAGAGCGCTGGGACGCGCGCGTGTAGTAACCAAGCTCGGGATGGTACAGCGCCAACTCCATGTACTCCACGAAGGTGAGCGGGCCGTTTTTACGAGCCCGCTCCACTATTAGGTCGCGGAGCACCATGGGTCTAGTGAAAATGATTCACTCTTTAGTCGCTTGAACGAAGGTCTCCGTGCCGTCTCGCCAAATCAGGAAGAAGGCCGGTTCTCCGGAGTCGACGAGTTNCAATTCTCGCACTGCACTACGGGCACTATCGANCTCGACTCGGTTAANCTCGACGATGATATCCCCCTGCCGCATGCCAGCNTGTGCTGCGGCGCCTCGAGGTTCGAGTTCTCTAATGATTGCACCTGTAATATCGCTTGGAACTCCAAGCCGCCGTGACAGCTCACCGTTGAGGTCGGAGAGCGTCATTCCGAACCCAGTGCTCTGATCCTCATTATTGCTGGCCGAACGTGGCTGGGCTTCGGCTTCCANGTCGAGTTCCCCAATGGTCACTTCTAGGGTTGTTCGCTCCTGGTCCCGTATAACTGTGATTGGCACTTCGGTCCCCGGAGCCGTGCGGGTTACTTTGTTCTGCAAGTCANTTGTATCGATCACGGCATCTCCGTCGTACTCGACAATCACGTCGCCAGGTTCGAGACCCCCTAGTGCTGCCGGCCCGTCAGGTTCAACGCTTGCGACTACCGCCCCTTGTGTATCGGTTAACCCGAATAGTTCGACGGCTTCCCGCTGCACAGCGGTGATGTTCACACCAATCCGCCCACGGGTCACTTTTCCGCCCTGAAGTTGTGGCAGCAATTCGAGGACTGCATTTATCGGGACCGCGAAACCGATACCAAGATTACTGGCGCGGTCGCTCACGATTGCGGTGTTGATGCCAACTACTTCGCCGCGAATGTTGAGCAACGGGCCGCCAGAGTTNCCAGGATTAATCGCCGCATCAGTCTGGAGGACATNTTGCTGTCGACCAGGAGCCACAGGAAATGGNCGANCGANCGCACTGATCACGCCGACAGAGACCGTGTGCGCCAGGTTGAACGGATTACCGATGGCCATGACCCAGTCCCCAGGTTGCATCTGACTCGAATCGCCAAATTTGGCGACTGGGAGATCATGTTCTGGTTGATCGACGAGTTCGATAAGAGCACTGTCGGTTAGCTGGTCTCGTCCCACGACGCGAGCTTCGTAGAAGGCNCTTTCATCGTTGAAAAAGCCCACCTCAATTTTCGTGGCGTCTTCGACAACNTGATTGTTGGTTAAGATTAACCCTGTTTCGTCGATCACAAAGCCTGTGCCGGCACCTTGGGTGAATTCCTCACGAGGGCGATCCTGTTCTGGCGCAGGTTGTCCGAAGAACCGTCGAAATAGGTCGTCACCCCCACCAAAGAAGTCCGTCAGGTCCTGTGTTAATCGACGTGATTCGGTCCTGATGGTCACGACCATGGGCGTTTGGGCGGTTGCGATGCGACGAAACGTCTGAGCGTCGATTGTTCCTGTTATCGGGTCACTGTTTGTCGGCGGCCGGCTAACCGATTGAGCCGACGAACTTGATGACAGGTCTAACCGTGACGTGAGCACCATGCCAACGGCCATAGAGACAACAGCAATCAGCACCATGGAAAAGACGGTTGTTCTTCGCGTGGACATCAATTCCTCCCAAACCTTCAGCCGACCTACCACGGCGTTATGCGTGAGTGCCGTTGCGCTAGCTGATTTGATCGTCGCGTACTTAGCCGAGTGTAACAATCTCTGTCTGTCGTGGCCCGGTTACCAGAGCCTCCCGCTCACCGATGTACATGTTTATCTCGGTCCGCACACCGAATTCGCTACTGTAGACACCTGGTTCGATTGTGAAGCCCGTGCCAGGCAGTAGACGTCTATCATCGTGAGTTTCGTAGTCGTCCAGATGCACCCCATCGCCGTGGACCTGTTCACCGAGGCTGTGCCCAGTACGATGTAATATCCAATCTCCAAAACCAGCAAGCTGGATCACTTCTCGGGCAGCGCGGTCGACTTCCCAGCCCATGAGTGTTTGTTCAGCTTGGACCCGTGCCTCAATTAGCTCAACCGCTTTATCTCGGGCTGCAGTGATGACACTAAAAGCTGTCTGCATTGGTTTTGGTACAGACCGGCCTGTGTAGCCCACCCACGTGATGTCAGCAAACACTGCGTCAGGCTCGTCCAACTTACCCCAAAGATCAAGGAGTAAGAGCATATCGGCGCTGATAACTCGGCTATTACTTGCTTGCGGAAGATAATGTGGGTCGCCAGAGTGCTCTTGGACGGCAACAACCGGTGCCGAATCGCTGACCAGTCCTTCCTCAGCGAACCAGTCAACCATTTGCTGCTGTAAATCGTGTTCAGTTGGCCCAGTCCGGTTTCGTAATGCCCGGCCGGTTTCATCGAACGCTCGATCTTTGATCCGGTGAAGTCGTTCGGAGGCTTTCCGATGAGACGCGAACGCCCGTTCGTCCCACCGTGCAACAAAGCGTTGTACCAAGTTACCTGACGAGACAGGCTCGATGTTGAAGCGTCGCAGCAGTTCGACTGTGCCTGCATCGATCCGGGACAGGTATGGGATGGCGCAGTTTGGCGAATATTCCATTGCAAGACGTCGCTGGCCGGAGACTAGCGTTCGCAGCCCGACCTCGAGTTGCTGTCGATCTGCATAGACTTGTTTTGAGCCTGGCAGCATGTCGAGGTTGTGTCGCTCAATCGCGTGCACCAGCCCTCGCGGTTCGCCCTCCGCCGGAATTAAGTAGTACCAGCGGCGGGTCTCCATTTTGCCGACACCGGATAAGCCAACTAGCCGCCTCGCGATCTCGTTGGACCCGTGGAAATCGTACAGGAGCCACCCATCTAGCCCGTCGTCGCAAAGCGCTGTCTGAATGGCCGGAATGTCCAATGGCATCAGTCGGAGTATAGCAGCCTACATGCAGGGCGCTTGGTTCGCAGGCTTCTTGTGATAGGACGTTGATTGGCTAGCGTTGGTTGGGATGCCCGTCAACTAACGGGGGATGTCGCCGGCGGTTAGTGTACAGGTTGTCATACTGGCATTCGGGGATTTTGGCCCCAGTCACTGTCATATTGGGAGAAAGAGGAAGGACTTCCTATAATGGGAGAATGAGATTTGGGGAAACGGGGAGTGGTTTGTGTTGGCGTCCGACTGGACGTTTGGGCCGACAACGGCTGGTGAGGTTGGTGATGTTCCCCTTACGCTTGTCTGTGTGGGTTGGGCTGGTAGCGCTGTGGTTGACCATCGGCGTTCTGGCCCAGCAAGTGACGCAGGATGCAGCGCAGCAGCCACCCGTTACGTTTAGACTCGAAGTTAATTATGTCGAAGTGGATGCGGTTGTTACTGATGAGAACGGAAATTTCATCGATGATTTAGCTCTGAGTGACTTTGAGGTCTTCGAGGACGGGAAAGTACAAGAAGTCAGCGCTTTTTCTCTTGTCAATATTCCGATAGAGCGTGCCGAGCGCACGCTGGTTTCGTCTGAATTGATCGAGCCCGATGTCAGTTCGAATGAGCGGCCGTTCGAAGGCAGATTGTTCGTTCTCCTACTCGATGATTTACAAACAACACCACTACGCACGCCCTACGTTAAAGCAGCTGCCAAGGAATTTATCGAGCGCCACCTCGGCGCCAATGACCTCACTGCTATTTTTTTTGCGAGCGGGCGTACCGACGCGTCACAGGGATTCACCGGTAATCAGCGCTTACTCTTGGAGGCCGTGGGTAAGTTTGTGGGGCAAGGTGCTCGTTCCAGCGTGATGGGGCGGAACGATACTTTTTTCCGATACCTCAGTCAGGAAGACTTTCATAACACTCGCGTTGTAGACGAGCTCGACTTTGAGCGGGGCACCAAGGCGCGTGCCACCCTAGCAACGCTCCGGGAACTTTCGGATTGGCTTTCGGGTGTACGCGGTCGCAGGAAAGCCGTGGTCTTTATGAGCCAAGGGATCGACTACGACATCTACGACGTTTTCAATTCGCCATATGCTTCAACGATTGCGTCTGAGTTGGAGCGGACCATAGGTGCGGCTGCCCAGGCAAATGTTGCGCTCTATACGCTCGACCCTCGTGGCATGACAACCATTGGGTCAGACCAGATCGAAGCTTCGCTCATCCAAGACGACCGATTTACTGGCGGCGAGACGGGACTTCGGAACGATTCACTCCGGTACAACCTCAGATTGGCGCAGGACAACTTACAGGATCTGGCCGACGGGACAGGTGGCATGGCGTTTATAAACTCGAATGACCTGTCGAACGCGTTCACCCGGATTGTTGAGGACAACAGTTCTTACTATGTACTTGGTTACTATCCAACCAACGACCGGCGTGATGGTCGGAACCGAGCGATTGAAGTACGCGTCACCCGTCCTGGTCTTGTTGTCCGCTCGCGGAAAGGGTACCAAGCGCCACGAGGTAAGGCGCCTAGAATGGAGCTCACCGAAATAGAAGGTGCCTCTGACGAACTCCGTGAGGTGATGACGAACCCGTTGCCGGTAAGTGGGCTCACATTACGCGTCTCGGCGGCACCGTTTCTGGGGGAACGCCCGAAGTCGTCGGTCGCCTTCATGGCTGAAATTGGTGGGCAAGCACTGACCTTCACTGAGAAGAACGGACACTTTGAGAACACGATTGAGCTGTCACTGACTATCCTCGATGAGGAAAACAAGATCGCTGGTGGTGAAACTCTCTCGATTCCTCTCGAGTTGCCACCGGAAGCGTACGAGGCGGTATCAAATTACGGCTTGAAGTTAAATTCCCGATTTGATCTCGAGCCGGGACGGTACCAGGTGCGGGTGGCGGCAATTGAAACGGGTAGCAGTCGGAGTGGCAGTATCTTGTATGACCTCGAGGTTCCAGATTTTTCTGAAGGACCGATAGAGATGAGTGGTATTGCGATGGCGTCCGTTCATGCGAGTCGGACGCCGGCGGTCAAATCTGATGAGCAGTTTCAGGATGTGTTGCCGACCCAACCAACCACGCTTCGTGATTTTGAGTTAGGTGATCAGNTATTCGTNTTCGTNGANATCTATGACAACGAAGTGGACCGTGAGCACACNGTGGACATTACCACGACGATCACGGCTGACGACGGACGCGTCGTCTTCAATGTGAACGACGTCCGCTCAAGTGATGAACTAGAGGGCAAGCGCGGCGGGTATGGGCACGCGCTCCAAATTCCACTGCAAGGAGTTGAACCTGGTCTCTATATTTTGCGTACGGAGGCACGTTCGCGGATTGATCGAAACGCAGTGGTCATGCGTGAGGTGCCATTTCGTCTACATCCGACCCCATGAGGATAGGTCACGCAAGTCCCTGCAATTTATTCTAACAAGACCCTGTACGTAAAACGGGGCCAGCGGATGCTTGCTGGCCCCATGTCGTTTCCCGCCGTGCCAATACGCTAGCCTTCAGTTTCCCCGTTCTCCGATTCCTCTTCTGGTTCAGGATCCGGGAGATCTTCGACCAACTGGGCATTAACCTCTCCGTTGGCGTGACTGAAACTATATTGATTCTGGTTCATGCGGTTATCGCGGGGGACGCGTAGTTCGATCTCGACTACCTCACCTGGCATAAGTGGTTGGCGTAATCGTTGCGAGTCACCGGGCAGTGGATTTCGGTCGGAATCCCACCAGAATTCGTCGACCTTCAGACCAGCAATCGCTCCGGTCGCTCGATTCTGCAGAACAATCCTGGTGACGACCTCGCCGTTTTCAACGTTGGTGTCCGGCGCGAGGTACGCGATATCAGCGGGACCACGAATCGGTGCGATGAACCGAGGCCGTTCCTCAGCTTCGCCCTCGACCCCGGCACTAGCCACTGGGGTGGTTGGCAAGGCCGATGCTGCAGCCTCCTCGGCTGGTGGGGCACTGGCATCATCGCCATTCGACCCACCACATCCGATCGTCGTCAGGCCGATGCTAACCAAGGCAACGGCAAATATGAGATTGAGGCGCTTCATAACTCCCTCCCGAGTTNCATAATGTCTACTAAGCAGACGGATTATAGGACCAGTGGACAGAAACCACAATGTTTGGCTAAACACCTCCGCAGCAGGTCACATTTCGCCGTTCCATTCCTCGGGTTCTGGATTAGCTGCCCGGAAGANCTCTAAATGCCACCGNCCGCCACCCCAGGGTTCNACGACTTCAGCGGCTACCTTNTCGATAACGAGNTCGGAGAANGAACGCCCCTCTGGGTCACCGCTGAGATGGTANGCNGGGTCGTCCCAAGCGAAGCTTGGGTAGAGNACAAGTGTNAGGAACAGATCATAACCGTCGTCTAAGACCACAAGTTGTCCACAGGGGCGCTTGATAGTCGAGTGATAGACGAGATACTTCTCAGCGTTCTCCGCGCGGATATAGCGCTTGAGTTCGAACTCACGTGCGACGATTTCCTCGACGGCAATCTTCTTATCCCAGCAGTCAGGACAATAGCGGGCGTCGCCGCGAGGTTCGGACACCTCCTTAACNCCACAGAGTGCACACCGTGACTTAGCGACCGACTTCCGAGACATTCTGAAATTCTAAACCGACCGTTGCAGTGCGGCAAGTGTGCGCGCTATCGGATAGGCGTTCGCGACTCAACGTGGAAGATTTGTCTACTGGTGGGCGCTGTTGATGTGCAGAAGGTTTTCGCTGAGTATTCGACTCTAACTGAGTGGGGCATGGTCCGGCTCTTGATACGCTAATCCGTGCTGTCCGCTGTCAACGCAGCAAACTTCGGGAGGTCGATATTACCGCCAGAGATGATTGCGACAATCTTTCCGCTACCGGCGCGCCCGGTTAGCGCAGCCGCCACGGCACAAGCCGCAGCACCCTCTGCGATCACTCGCGTACGTTCTGCAATTAGACGCATAGCGTACGCGACTTCTTTGAGTGAAACGACAATGGAGTCGTCGACGAGACNCGATAACAACGGCCACATTGATGGGAGGACGGTTTTTCCGCCAGCGCCATCAACGAACGAAGNCTCCCAATTGGGAAANCGACTGGCTGTTCCAGCCTGGAACGATGTAGCCAGTGGNGAAGCGGTCTCTGGNTCGGCCGCTANAATCTTCGTATCGGGCTTTANTGCCCGTAGCGCGCTACCAATACCTGCGATNANCCCGCCNCCNCCGATTGAAGCAACGACCGCGTCGACGTCTGGCAGGTCTTCAAGAATTTCNAGTCCAGCGGTCGCATTNCCTGCGATGAACCGGTTNTCATCGAANGGGTGGACGAANACGCCNTCCATTCGTTCCGACGCGTGATNCTCGACNGCTTNCCAGCATTCGTCGTGGCTGGCCTTGACTAACTGGGCACCGAAGCGTTCGATCGCGGCNAGCTTAGTGATTGGTGCTGTGTCCATAACCATCACCGAGCATTTGGCACCGCACGTCCGCGCGGCCAGCGCCACTCCCTGTCCTGCATTGCCTGCACTAACGGTCCAGACACCTTGCGATAGTTGGTTCGGTGTTAGCTGCCGGACAGTGTTATAAGCGCCTCGAATCTTGAAAGAACCAATCGGTTGTAACGTTTCAAGCTTTAGATACAACTCTGAGGACTTGGTTCGTCCTAGGGGTGAATTGTCTGGTACCGGTAAGCGAACCAATGGTGTCCGCACGGCCACGGCATATATCGCGCCCTCAGCGTCGCGAATATCTTCAAGGGAAATATGTCGGTTCGTTGCCATGGAAGAGTGGTCTTATGTCGCCATAACCTACCGTCCCCGCCCATACTTTCGAAGGATCTCCGTTACGCGCTCGATGGAGATCGCTTCGGCGGTTCGGCCATTACCAGTAACGGTGGTTGCTTGGAGCAGGGAGTTGTAGACTGCCTCCTCCGTCGCTTCCAGTGTTGCTTGAAAGAGCGGTGACACGGCATCGGGTTGCAGTACCGATCGTGGGCGGGGCGTCCGTTCCCCGAATTGAGACCGCATTTCGGAAGACGTCGTGAAGGCGATTGCGAAATCGCCACTACCGTTGCTGTAAGACGATCCCGTGCGCGCGAGGCCGAACACCGCCCTTGCTGCGATCCGTTTTAAATCTCGTGCGTCCACCGGAGCGTTGGTGGCCACAACAATCATGACCGACCCGCTGCCGTCGTTGGTTGCATCGACGGGCGATGTTGACGGGAGCGTTCCTGCCTGTGGCGGTGGTGAGTAAGAATAACGGCCTAACTCTTCACCAATCGGCACTCCGTCCATCATCAAGACGCCACCGTAGTTGCTTTGGACCAAGACACCGACGGTATAGCCACCGAAACGTGCGGGCAAGCGCCGTGAAGAAGTGCCGATNCCNCCCTTCCAACCAAACGCACGTGTGCCGGTACCAGCACCAACCGACCCTTCGGTGACAGGTCCACTAGTCGCGTTGTCAATGGCTGCCCAGACATGGAGGGGAGTAACGTGCTGTCCTCGAATGTCATTCAATCCACTGTCGTTGGTCTCGCCGACCACAGCATTAACGGACCTTACGTCCTCGTTACCCTCGCGCCGGAGAGTATGTGCAACCGTTGCTTCCACGGCCGTGCCGACACTCAGTGTGTTGGTCAGCACAATTGGAGTTTCAATAGTGCCCAGTTCTTCGACCTGTGTGGACCCCGCCAGCTTGCCGAACGCGTTACCAACAAACACGCCACCGGCTACCTTCTCTTGGAAAAGATTGCTNNTGTGCGGCACGATGGCGGTGACGCCNGTNCGAATATTNTCGCCAGCAATGANNGTAGTGTGTCCAACGCTTACCCCGGCGACGTCAGTTATTGCGTTTAACTCGCCCGGCGGAAACACCCCAGGTGTAATGCCTAAGTCACGCGCACGCACGCGGTCATCAGCGTTCTGGGACAAGACAACTGGCCACAGACCGACGGCGATCACAACAATCGTTAGAAACAGTTCTAGGCGTCTACGCATACCAACCTCCATGAATCCTTGAACCATCTTGCCACGAGCAGTCGAAGAGCGCTACCGAGACGCCCATCGCGTTCCTTGGCAAGCCTCACCTGGCTGTTGTTGCGTCTAGGTTAACCTGCGCTTGCGTTCCCGCTGAGCCTCATGGGAGGATGGCCCTGTAATTGCTACGTGATCGTGCTGCAGAAATTCGGTTCCTATACAACCCTGATTCTGAGGTCCATCATGTTGAAAANTTCACCTNCGTCAAGGCAATCAGANCTTCCACGCCTGAGTCGTCGAGAGTTCTTCGGTACAACAATCCTCGGTGGAACTGCCGGGGCTTGTGCCACTCGTGGCAGCGCCGCTCCATCGCGCTTACCTAACGCCGAAGCGGCCATCGCCGCGAGACAAGCACTTAGTGACAACATCTACACGCGGATGCTTGGTCTTAAGCCTCATCTAGCAGCGATGGATCACATCACCGCATTGGGTGGTTCTCGCATGCCAGCTGAAGTNATGCAAGCNATGCTNGAGGCTAANAAGCAGTTCGTTGATATGCACGAACTGACGCGAGCNGCTGGNGCGCGTCTNGCGGAGGTTCTTGGTGCTGATGCTGCGTTAGTTACCAGCGGTTCATTTTCGGCCATGATTCTTGGTGCAGCGGCCTGTTTGACAGGCAACGACGAAGCCAAGATTGACGCCTTGCCACATCCCACGTGGTCCAAATGTGAGTGTTTGACTCAGACATCGGGAAGGTTCGGTTACGACCGGGCCTATCGTGCCGCAGGCATGACGATGGTTAACGTTGAGACACGAGAACAGTTTGCCAATGCGATCAATCCGAATACGGCGATGATTTCCGGCCTCGCTCGACTTGACTATGGCACCGCAGACCAACCTGAGATTATGAAAGTTCATGAATTACTGGAGTTCGGGCGTCGAGCGTCTGTACCGGTGATTGTAGATGCCGCATCAGAATTGCCACCAACGACGACCTTGACTCGTTGGATTGATGCTGGTGCGGACTTGGTTGTAATTAGCGGAGGGAAGGGCATTCGTGGACCACAGTCGACCGGAATCCTGGCCGGTCGACGGGATCTGATCGAAGCGGCCACATTGCACGCAGCACCCAATGCGAACTTAGGACGTGGTATGAAGGTCGGCAAGGAAGAGATCATNGGTTTTCTNGTGGCGCTCGACCGCTACGTTNNATTAGANCACGATCGNGTGTATGCCGATTGGCGACGAAAGGCCGAGTACATTGCAAATGAGCTCCAGGGAATACCTGGCCTCGTGGCCAATGTCCCGCAAGATGACCGTGGTAAACCTCGGGTGGACTTGACTTGGGACGAAAACACCGTGCCATTGTCCTCTGCGGAAGTCCGTGAGGGGCTCAAGAACGGGGACCCTCGGGTCGCTATGACTGGTCAAGCCATCCAGACGCGATGCATGAATGATGGGGAGGAGATTTTGGTTGCTCAGCGGGCTCAACAGTTCTTCCGCGACGAGGTGAAGCGACTGTCATGATTGCGAGAAGGGTGGTTCGGTAATGTCCCACGCGGTGTTGGTTCGGCAAACCGGCGGGCCCGAGGTGCTCGCCTATGAAGAGTATGACCCGGGTCCTCCCGCTGCAGGCGCCGCACGGGTCAAGGTATCGGCATCCGGCGTTAATTTCATCGATGTTTACTTCCGCACTGGCCTTTACCCAGCGGATTTACCCATTGTCGTCGGGCGTGAGGGCGCTGGTACGGTCGAGGCGGTGGGCTCTGGGGTCGAGGGACTATCGCCAGGCGACCGAGTCTGTTGGGCGATGGTGCCAGGGTCGTATGCGGAGGTTGCTAATGTGCCGGCCGACAGCCTGATTGCCGTTCCGTCTGGTGTGCCAGATGAGGCAGCGGCTGCGGTGATGCTCCAGGGGATGACCGCGCATTACCTCGTGCATGCTACGCGTCCGGCCGTTGCCGGTGACACGGCGCTTGTGCATGCCGCGGCTGGTGGCGTTGGCTTGCTCTTGATCCAGATGCTTAAGCGAGAGGGTGTCCGAGTTATTGGCACCTGCTCAACGGCTGAAAAGGCAGCGCTTGCCATGGCAGCGGGAGCTGATCAGATCATTAACTACACGACTGATGATTTTGTCGATGCTGTTACTGGGTGGACGGCCGGTCGCGGCGTTGATGTAGTTTACGATTCGGTCGGTGAGTCGACCTTTGAGGGGAGCCTGCGCTCCCTAAAACCGCGTGGCATGATGGTGCTCTTCGGGCAGTCTAGTGGTCCGGTGCCGTCGTTCGATCTCAATCGACTTAATCCACTAGGCTCGTTATTCGTGACCCGTCCGTCGCTCGTACACTACATGCGTGACCGTGCCGAACTCGAGCTACGGGCAGGGGCCGTGCTAAGTGCCGTCGCTGATGGGTCTTTACGCGTCAGAATTGGCCAGCGCTTCGCACTCACTGATGCGGCAGAGGCACACCGTGCTTTGGAAGGCCGGCGGACTTCTGGAAAAGTGATACTCGTCGGCTGATATCCGCCCTTATGTGAGTTCTATACCAAAAACCCACCGCCATGGATTTATTGGCGGTGGGTTCTAGGCCGGGACCTAGGTAGTCCTCTATGATTACTGCGAGTAAGGTCCCTGAATAACAATCTGTTGCAGTGCCTCGTAGACGGCTGGCAGCTCTTCTTCACCAGCTGGAAGTTCGTTGAGGCTGAGGACGTACGCGATAACTGCAGCGTACTCTTCGTCGAGAAGACTCCCCGGATTGTCTTCAGGCATCGTAACGGTAATTAAGTCGAATAGTTCGGAGATCGGAACGTTGGTCCAACTGCCCATATAGGCTTCACCGACAAATTCGTCATCCACATGGCATTCACTGCAGATATTCTCCCAGAGCCGAGCGCCTCGTGCGGCTTGAGCCTCGGTATATACGCCGTCGTGAATCGTTTTCGAATCGGCATCTTGGTCAATTGCGTGGATGGCTGAGGCTGTGAACAGTAAGATCATTACCGAAAGTGCTCTTAAGAATGTCATGTGCTCGCTTCTCCGGGTCCGTCCGTTCATGAGTCGCCGCATAGATGGCGTGAGGTTGTAACTGCCTCAACGTTAGCCGAATCACGACGCCGATTCAACCTCATGGTTATGAGATACCGCAGCTGCCGAAGATAGGGCCTTGGTAAGTGGCAGAGGCCTTGGCACGACTAGATGCGGACGACACGGTTACCACTGGTCTTGGCGGTAGCCGAAGTAAGTTACGGTCGTCATGCCTAGTACATAGTGTTCCACGTAATGGTAGTCACCGTCGGTGCGGTTCAGGCCGTCAAAGATGGAGCGTGCGTCAGGGTCGAGCAGGCGGACGTAACCTGACCCGTCCATGGCGACGAAGGTCACGAACGAGCCATGCTCGAACCGTGTCACTTGAACGTTTTCATGCGTCGCCCAGTAGTAGTGGTTACCGATACGTTGAATAAGGCACGCCTCGACTTCGGCATCCTCTGGTGCGATGTTCTCTACTGTCCGGACAACACCGTTCTCACTAACCCTCAGTGTAGGCAATCCGTTTAGGATAATTTCGGTTTGGGCACCAACCGGTGAGGTAAATAAACCGATCGCCAACACAACCTGACCAATCGAAAGCTTTATTAGGCTTTTCCCCGTCACGAGTGTCAGGATATCGCGAATTCACTCTAGGTTGCACCGTGTGCAGTCACGACCGATAAAAGTTGAGGCTACGGTGATCCAGGGAGGATAGGGTTCAAAGGGAGGCCTTCGCTGCTCCGTCGCCTTTCATTGAACGGCTAGTGCTGCACACGGTATGATTCGTGTTGGTTTAAGTGTTCATTGGTGTGAGGAGGCGAATTATGTTTTGTTTTAACAGAGGCGTCTTGGCGATTGGTCTTGTGCTCGCAGTGGTTTTGCCGTTCAGTGATGCAGTGGGGCAGTCCGGCCGAGCCGACATCAAAGCGCATCGTGACATTGATTACATTGATGGTGCTGATTATCCCGATGCTCGGGACCGGCTTGACGTATTCATGCCGAGTGATGCCTCCGGTGCACCAACTGTAGTATTTTTTCACGGTGGGGGTTTGGTAAACGGCGACAAGGCTCAAGGTGAGTTCCTGGCAAAGGCACTTGTCCCACGAGGGATCGGTGTCGTTTCGGCCAACTATCGTCTATCGCCAACCGTAAAACACCCCGCACATCTTCAGGATGCTGCTGCGGCGTTTGCCTGGACCGTGGCGCATATCGCGGACTTTGGTGGTAATCCCGAGAAGGTATATTTGGCGGGCCATTCCGCTGGCGCATACATGGCTGCGCTTCTGGCACTCGATGACTCCTACATTCGTGAGGTTGGTTTGGCGAAGTCCTCGATTCATGGCTCCATACCGATTAGCCCATTTCTTTATGTTGAGGAAGTTGCACCTGACCGCCCAAAAACAGTTTGGGGGACTGATGTAGCGGCGTGGCGTCAAGCATCAGCATCTTCCTACATTGGAGGCGGTAAGCCACCGCTGCTATTCGTCTATGCTGACGGAGACGCTGATTGGCGACGTGAACAGATTATCCGGGTCGCGCGCGAGCTCGAGTCAGCTGGGCAATCCAGTGTGCAGACTGTTGAGATTGCTGATCGGACTCATGCTTCTGTGGTTGAGAGGCTGGTCGAACCTGACGACCCTGGTGCCCTCCAAATCGCTGACTTCGTCCTTCGGTCTGATGGGGGAGTGCACTAGGTCTAGGCTGAGAGGCGGGGGGCAAGCCCTCGCCTTTTCCTTCGTCCCTTCGACAACCAGAAGCTTTTGGGCCGGCTTGGCCAAAAGCTCAGGCCCCTTCGAGAACCCTCCCGTAGATCGCCCTGCTAGTTGATTCGGTGCTTCGAGTTCCCCAATCAGAGTATGGTTGAGTTGTATAACTTAAGATATGAGTAGACACCACTCAGATAATATGCTATTATAATAATCACTATTTAACTAATGAATGTGAGGAGAGGTGTCCTCAAGAATGGGGGAATTTATGATGCTCACTAGATGGAGTCCATTAGACGACTTTTCTGACCTCCACCTGGAGGTCGACCGTTTGTTCGGCCGGAATTGGGGCAAGGTTGCTGCCAGGGTGAACGAAGGAGCCTGGGTGCCGGCGACCGAGGTGACATCCGGAGAGGATGGATGGCAGCTTCGCATTGCCCTGCCGGGGGTGAACAAGAATGATGTTAACGTCGATTTGCATGGCGACACCCTGACTATTAAGGGAGAGCGGACCGACACTAAGCGGAACGATGAACTCCATGTTTCAGAGATCCGCTATGGCCGGTTTGAGCGAGCCTTCACGCTACCAGCAAAGGTCGAAGGCGATAAGGTGAATGCTCGTTTCGAGAACGGGATGCTCGAGTTGACGCTGCCACTAGCTGCGAGTGCGAGGTCAAGACGTATAGAAATTGGTGCTGTAGCAGGGAAAGATATCGATGTAGAAAAGATTGCTTAAGATTATCGGTGATGTGCAGCGGGGCAGGGCGTCCGCCTTGCCCCATCCAGTCCCCAAAGGGCCCGTGCTGGTCGTGGACCTCCACGAACAGGTACACTTCTTGTTGTGACGCGATTGAAAGTCAATCAACCAATTGTCATTCTGATAATTTGTGCCACGGTGGTGTGCTGTGGCAGGGAGCGCCAGGGGCCGAGGACGAGTGGTTCGGCCAATCCGGAGTCGGTGGCCGTTGGTATACATTCTGATTTGCCAGTACAGGCCGAACTTCTTTCCGATGTTGCTATTGTGCAACCCGGGGAGGTTTTCAAGTTGGGGGTACTCCTAACGATGGAGCCAGGCTGGTATGTGCACTGGATCAATCCTGGCGAGTCCGGTGAAGCTATTTCGATTGATTTCAATTTACCGTCGCGGTTCGAGGTGGGCGCGCTTCGGTGGCCTGTCCCGCTTCAATTTGAACAGCCCGACGGCACCGTTGGCTACGGCTACAAGGATGAAGTGCTGATCCATGCAGAAGTCCGCGCGTCGAATCGTGATGTTGACGACGGTGAGATGTGGCCTCTGGCGGCCGACGTGCGCTGGCTGGCGTGTGAACATGAGTGCGTCCCGGGGCGCTCTACATTGCAGTTATCGCTTCCCGGTTCGATTTCTGGTACGCGATTAGTAGACCTCATCAATGCGCCGCGTGTAGAGGCGTGGCTTCCTCGGTTACCGTTGGCTGCTGGTTCATCGCTTGCACCGTTTACTGTGACAGTGTCNCGCCTNAGTTCTTCGGATTTCGTGNTGGNNTTAACCTGGCGTTCGGTCGCGAATAATGTTCAATGGTTTCCGGCGCCAGCNACGGCCGCNGCCGCTCCTNTGAGCAGTTTGCATAGGGCAGGTCGGCGAACGCAAATCGAGCTGTCGGCNCCNACCGGCGNCACTACCTCCGACCTTCANGTTATCGGTGGCGTTGTCGCCTATACGAATGCTTCGGGTGAACGTCAGGCAACCGAGTTGTCAGTAGCGGTCAACGAACTCTCTCAACCGTAAACCCCGAAAAACTACTCCTGTCAACACGGCAACCTCGAGTTCAGTGTTGGGTGCCGGACGGTCTGCCACGGGGTGCCGACGGGGTAAGCAAACTACGCCCTAACCATAGGATGCCTGAAATGATGACCAGTAGCATCGTCCAGCGAATCGCACTGGCAACGAAGAAGGCGTCATAACGTGGCCGTTGAAACTGGAACTGGATAAGTTCGCTTAAGTGATCAGTCATCCAGTGCCAACCACTGTGGGCAATGAACACCGAGAGGACAATGATGCCCATCTGTTGTGCGCCTANCCAGCGAAATAGCATGGAGAGCACCGGATACAGGAAGGCGAGAACGAGTAGTAGACCCAACTCGATACCGATGTTGAAGGCGAATCGGGACACGAATACATGCGTCCCACCGAACTGCAACATCTCCGGCAGAGCAAATGAGAGNGCGAAGCCGTGTANCAGGCCGAAGCCAAACGTGCTCATTGAACGGCGCTCNAGTTTGGTGCCGANCATGTTTTCAAACGCCATGTAGAGAATTGANACNGCNACGAGAGTCTCGATTAACGGNTGGAACCAGAGGACGTTCGGCGCCAGCCTGAAGGCTGAAGCGGTAAGCGTCACGGAATGCGCCACNATGAATGCGGNAACAATGATTGCGAGGGGTCGCATNCGNCGGAACGGAATAANCACGCACGCCAGAAAGACTAAGTGAGTGAGACCGTTNAGGATGTGTGCGAATCCAAGTGCTACAAACCGTTGAAACGCTTGATACCAAGTTGGGTTTAGCCAGACACGGCCCGGGTTGCCGGCGTATTCGAACAGTCGGTCCGAGCCTTCGGGCGTGAGAAACCGCATTACCATGTTGACTCGCAAATCGGGTCGCTCGAGTGAGGTGTTGATGGAAAAANTTGAGCGTTCTGACCGAATGGGATATTCAAACAAGACATCGAGCATGCCCTGTTCCCAGTAGAGTTCCGTGTCGTTTGGCAGTTGCGGGCTTCGGATGTGGGCGAGCGCCGTGTCAAAAGTTCTATATGATCGATCGGACGGAAGTGATACCCGAACCGCCTCTATCCGCGGGGATTCNAGNGGGNCACCATCTTCGTAGATGGTGAGGTCAGGTGAAATCCGAAGCCGTGCAGCGTCACGAAGTGGAGGGTTNGCTTCCTCGAANTTGAGATAGCCGATCCCGAAGGTGGGAAGAGTCTGATCGCGTAGTGCAGCGAGCGGTACTCGNACAAGCATCTGCAATTGCTGNNTNTCAGGCCTGACGAGCACTTGAACGGTTACATCACGAACGATTATTTGCGCAGCCACTTCGGCCGGAATGGCGATTAGCCACCACAGTATTAGGGCGACCATCATGCGAGTCGTTACGTATCGATTGCACTTGGATGACATCGTCTGGACCTTGTGGGGCGAGCCCATTAGCGTGGTATCACCGGTCTACACGCTAGCGTCGGGTGGCGTGAGACCCAGAAGCTAAGCGGGATAGGCGGACAATCCCAACTGCTTGTTCTATTACTTCTCCGCACAAAAGATGCCGGCACTGCTACTCGCGAGGCTTGATCCGGTAGCCTTCGTCCGTTTGTTCCCGGTAGCTCCGATGACATGTGGCGCATGTACCCCGGAGGTCGCCAAAGGCGCTCTGGGCGCCNTCATGATTGTTCTCTCCAGCTGCNGCAGTTATCGCCCNGGCCGCTGCTACGGCATCCGCAGCGATTGCTGCNGCCTCTTCGACTTCTTGAGCCTTCCAGAACGCTTCAACCTGTTGAAACATCGACTGGAGCCTTCGGCCATCNTCCTCGGTTTCTGGCCAGTATCTTGCTCCAATATGTCCCTCGGTGTCGCCGAGCGTTAACCCGACCTCCTTCATCGTTGCGTCAAATTCTTCTTCGGTAAGTGTTTCTTGAAGAGCTTTAGCTCCCAAGCCGATTAGAGCGACGATACTGATGATGGCGATGAGTAGGCGAGCATTCATTCCGATTCTCCTCAAGATCCTAGTAAGCGATAGCGTAACAATCGCGGCGGGGGTCGGCAGCAGCCAATCGGTTTCCAGAGAATGGGTCGATCATGACAGCCGTCGCGCACCCCGAGACCCCAAGTGGGCGCACTTCGTTTACATGATGTCCTCGGGATCGTAGCTCATTGGCGATGTCTACCGAAATCGTTGATTCCATGTCCATTTGGTTAAAGCCGGCAGCATGCGGCCAAAACGATCCCTGGAGGTGACGTGTACGGACACGCGGCCAGACGAACGCTTCGTGTAGATTCGGATACCAGTCATCCCAGAACTCGACGATGTTCAAGAATCCCTGCAGGATCGTCTGGTCTTGATTGTCGCCACCGGGCGTACCGACTGCGAGAAAAGGCTCGCCGTTACGAGCCACGATACTCGGTGTTAGCGTGTAACGCGGCCGCGCGCGGGGTCGCAGTTGGTTCGCACGTTCCCGGTCGAGCCAGAACTGTTCTCCGCGGGTGCTCATGCCGATGCCGGTTTGTCCGAGAATCACCGCACCGCCGATCCACCCGCCGCTAGGCGTGCTGTCAAAAATGTTGCCGTCCTTATCGATGATCGCCATATGCGTGGTGTCTTTCAGCCCACCCGATGATGGGACGAAGGACCCGCCGTTGGCGTCGTCGGTAGCCTGGCCATCCTCAATATTGGCGACCCAGAAGGGCCAGTCGTTGACCTCGGGGTCGTGCGGCAGGGGGTTGCCGGCCTTGAAGGCCGTTGAGGCACGGCCGATGTCGATTTCGGCCGCTCGACCCGCCGCGTAGGTTTTTGATAACAGCCCGGTGCGAGGCACCGCTACAAAATCAGGGTCAGCGTAATAGGAGTCTCGGTCGGCGTAGGCGAGCTTCATTGCCTCGATGACTATGTGAATGTAATCAGCACTGTTGTGTCCCATCGACTGGAGGTCGTANTGCTCGAGGATATTAAGGGTCTGTAGCAATACTGGTCCTTGACTACCGAAATCCTGCTTATAAACGGTATAACCGCGGTAGTCCACTTGGGTTGGCTCTTCGATCTTGGCGTAAAACTCTGCAAAGTCACTGTGCTCAAACAGCGAACCATGTGCCTGAAGAAAATCGACCATCTCGTGGGCGATGTCGCCTTTATAGAATCGGTCGCGAGCAGCGACGATCGCCCCCTCACGGCCAAGGTGGGCGTGTTGCTGTTCAGCTTCAACCATCCTCCTTAGCGTGTTTGCGAGGGTGGGCAACTTAATGGTCTCACCAGGTGTGTAAAGGCTCCCATCGGGTTTTAGCCAGTAGCGTTGGTTTTCTGGCCAGGCTTGAAAAAATTCTAAATTGCGCTCAATCGAGCGAGCAGTGCGTGGCCGNAGGGGAAATCCNTGTTCTGCATAGTCGATAGCCCGNGCTGAGACNTCCTCGAACGTCATGGTGCCCCAACGTTCGAGAACAGTCAGCGCTCCNTGCAGTGCACCGGGAACGACCGCTGGGTCGAGCCCTTCGCCGTTGAGGTCCCGACTCCGTTCGAGATACCAATCGATTGTGGCGCGCTCGGGTGCCCAGCCCTGACCAACGACCGAGACGACTTTGCCCTCCGCTTTCGGATAGACCAGGATCAACGCCTCACCACCCAGGCCGTAAAGGTCCTGTTCCACGACACCACCCACGAGTAGTGACGTAACGCCGGCATCGAAGGCGTTTCCGCCCTGAAGAAGAATCTCGAATGCTGCGGCNGTCGTTAGCGGATGACCTGCGGACACGCCGGCAGTCCGACCGGAGACGGATGGTCGTTGCGCCTGCCCTGGCTCNGTTGCCGACCCCACGATTAGCGCAACTGTTAGCAGGGCGGTACACGACATGCGCCCCTTGGAGGACTGCCACACGCCAGGAATTCTTCTAAGGCATCGGATTGTCTTACGCATCTATCACCTGCTGTCGNTTAGTGAGATGGAAGGGCATTCCGTATATCTAAACGGCGCCACTGCCATGACTCTTCTGCCGCGAATCTATACGGAGTGCCACCCTAAGATCAAACATTGAGGCAATTCCTCCTAGCCAGATGCTCCCGCGCGCTAAGGGTTGAATCGGCTGGCGATGGGTGTAGACTAGAACGCTGATTCACGACAGTATTAGCTGAGAATTCTTTTCGGATGTGATGCCAGACTCTCGTCATACCGGCGAGAGACTAACTGGATGTTACGTTGTTTCGTTCGAGGTGGATGTCATGAAAAGTAGGATCATATTCGTCGTCTCGATGCTTGTTGTTTCATTCGCTGTCGTCGCGACGGCACAGACTGGAGCAGAGGACTCCCCACGTCCGGTAATTGGTCGGTCGATGGTCGTGACCGGACACGGGATCGTGGCGGCTAGTCAACCACTCGCGGCGAGGGCCGGAGTACAGGTTCTGGAGCGTGGCGGGAACGCGATTGACGCTGCCATTGCTGCTAATGCGACGATTGGTTTGATGGAACCGACTGGAAACGGCATCGGCGGTGACCTCTTTGCGCTCATCTACGAGGCAGAGACGGGCGAGCTGTATGGACTGAACGCTAGTGGCTGGGCGCCATCTGGACGAACGGTGGAGTTCCTTCGCTCGAAGGGCTTCGATGAGGTTCCCGGTCGCGGTATCTATTCGGTCACGGTACCGGGTGTGGTGGCCGGATGGGACATGATGCGCGAACGGTTCGGTTCCCTGCCGTTCTCGGAGTCGTTGGCCCCGGCGATTTACTATGCCGAAAATGGTTTCCCGGTATCACCGGTGATTTCGAGAGGATGGGCACGTTCCAGTGAGATGCTCGCAGCACATCCGAATTCCAAGGAAACGTTCTTGCCCGGAGGGCAAGCACCTAAGTTGGGTGAGATGTTTCGGAATCCTGACCTTGGGGCGTCGTTGCGGCGGATTGCTGAACATGGGCGTGATGGATACTACAAAGGCCAGACGGCCGAGGCGATCCTGAAGATTTCTGAGGAAATGGGGGGAACGTTTACAGCTGACGACCTCAGTGAGTTTAGGCCGCAGTGGGTCACGCCAATCTCCACGATGTATCGAGGTTGGAAGGTCAGTGAGATTCCGCCAAATACACAAGGAATTGCGGCTCTCATCATGCTGAATCTCATGGAACAGTACCCAATTGGAGAATATGGTTTTCACAGTGCCAAAGCACTGCATGTGGCGATCGAGGCCAAGAAGCTCGCTTACGCTGACATGCTTGGCTATGTCGGTGACCCTGATTTTTCCCAAATCCCTGTTGAACCGATGCTGAGTAAAGCGCATGCTGCGGAGCGGGCAAAATTAATCGACCCGGCACAGGCGGCCTGTGAAGTCTCACCCTCCTATTTTCCTGGAATTACGACAGCGGAAGGCAACGACACGATCTATATGACCACGATCGATAAGGATGGCAACATCGTGTCATTGATCCAGAGCAACTACAGTGGCTTTGGTTCTGGCCTCGTCCCTCCGGGTGTCGGATTCATGCTGCACAATCGTGGTGCGCTCTTCACCATGGAAGAAGGTCACGCCAACACCGTCGAGCCACGTAAGCGGCCGCTCCACACGATCATTCCAGCGTTTATGGAAAAGGACGGCGTGCAGATTGGGTTTGGCATTATGGGCGGTTGGAACCAGGCTCAAGCACATGCCCAGTTTGTCGCGAACATCGTCGACTTCGGTTTTAATATTCAGGAAGCGCTTGAGGCCGGCCGGTTCACCAAGGGCAGCTTCACGGGTTGTGACGTCAATGTTGAGTCGCTAATTCCAGCTAACGTGCGTACCGAACTGACGGCCCTGGGGCATGAGCTCAGTGTTCGTCCGCCGAGGACGGGTGGATTCGGTCATGGTCAGGCCGTGATGGGCACGCCGGAGGGTATCCACTTCGGGGCGTCAGAGCCGAGGCATGATGGGGCTGCGGTACCGCAGGCGCCTTCGATATTTGACCGGTAGGGCACAGATGATTCCTTATCAACTCACGCGGGTGCTGTTCGTGACGGCTTTGGTCGTCGCGGCAGCACCCTACGTGATGGCTGAGCGGTTGGTTCAAACCCAGGCCGAAGGAGTTGAGGCCAAGGTTAGAACAGAACTCGTGACGGAACGGGCATTCCGGGCCGTCACGTTTGTTGTGGATGGGGATGTGGTAACCCTGAATGGGATCGTGGGAAGTATCGGTGTTAAGGATGACCTGATCGCGACCGTTCTGGAGGTCGACGGGGTGGGTTCGATTCTCAGCAACATCGAAATTTTTGAAGCTGAGAGCGATGTGAAACTCGGCGAGCAAATCGCAGCGTTCATTAGGCGGTATGAATACCATTCCGTGTTCGACAATATAAATCTCAACGTCGAAAATGGAGTTGTGATTGTGAGTGGGGAAGTTACCGAACCCTTTAAGAAAGAGGGCATCGAGAAAGTCGTGTCCTATGTCGGCGGAGTTCGGCAAGTTGAAAATCTGATTGAAGTGCTGCCGGTGTCAGGGACGGACGACCACCTTCGGGAAGTTATAGCCATGACCATCTACAATGACCCGCTCTTTTCCAAATATCAGGCGGGGAACCGCCCTCCGATTCATATCATCGTGAAGCGAGGCCGGGTGAGGCTNACGGGTGTTGTGCTTTCNCCGGTCGAGCGTGCATTTGCAGGTACGATCGCGCGCCAAGTCNTTGGTGTCAGGTCGTTTCGNAATGAATTAANNGTAGAGTCNGAGCGGTAAGCTTCGGTGGCCACGTGTNAGTGCTTCAGTTAGGACTTCCATGNGTANTGTGGTGCCGGGNATTCGGTGTTCTCTCTTTCTCGTTCTTGTCNCCNTCCTNGTCTTCTCGAACTTGAGTAACGCACAGATGNCNGCAAGCNTGCTGGGCNCTGTGGTCGACGTGCNGGGGAACCCGCTGTNGGGTGTGACNCTCAAGCTGCTGTATCANGGNAATGTGACTCGTGAGATNGAGGTGTCGACTGATGACGCNGGNAAGTTTNCCAGGCTGGGTNTGCAACAGGGGCCGTATGAAGTCACGGCGCAAAAGGATGGTTTCGACGTCGAGACNCTGAGTTTNTCNCTNNNTGTCGGGNGACGTGCGCTACTGACCCTGACCNTGCTGCCNGAAGGTGCGCGGNGCATGGCCGAACTGGCCCNATC
>PAWT01000047.1:0-3663 GCA_002714165.1 Acidobacteriota bacterium | reverse complement strand
AGGTCGANGACNCACGAGAATCGGCCGTAAGGGCGGCTCTCCAGGCTGGTGCCGCTGCTAGCTTAGCCGGGGACCATCAAGAGGCCATCACTCTGTTCCAGTTGGCGGTCCAGACACTTCCGGAGTGCCATGAGTGTCATTACCGGCTTGGTCGAACCTATGCTCAGCTTGAGGACTATACGAATGCGGAGGTTGCGCTTGACCGAGTGCTTGAGATCGAACCCGAGTATGCGCCAGCTTACCGGACGTTAGCTGTGGTTTATAGTGCACAGGAGCGGTTTGATGAGGCAGCTGCGGTAAGGGCTCGAGCGTCTGAGCTCACCTCGGCATCTTAGGTCGGTGAGTGGATGATTTGTGTGGCTAGCCGGGTTTGTCTAGGGCGGGCCGACGTGGTGGGACGGAATTGAGATCGGACATTTGCAAGGTAGTCAGGTTCCCCGTGTGGTTGTAAACTTGGGGTCTGAACGAGCGGGTGTCTTTACAGGCGTGAGGAGGTTACCTATGTTCTGCGTGCAGAGGTCCGGTCGGGGCCTTGTACTGCTGGTGTTGCTTGCGGTGCTTGCTTGGCCGAGTGTGGCCGCGGCCCAAATGTCTGCCCGAGTGACTGGCGTCATCATGAACGTTGATGGTGAGCCGGTCGAGGGTGCCACAGTCACGTTTCATTACGAGGGCGGTGTAACCCGAGTGCGAACGGCGACAACCAATGCCGAAGGTGAGTACAGGATGAGGGGGCTTCAAAGAGGCCCCTACCGTATCGTTGCTGCGAAGGACGGTGTCGGCGAGCGTACCGAGGAGATCGAGTTGCGTGTTGGGCAGCAGGAGGAACTCGACTTTCAGCTTGTGCCGGTCGGCATGCGGGCTATTTCCGACCTAACCGACGAGGAACGAGCCGAGTATGAACGGTCGGAGGCGCTCTTGGTGACGTTAGAAGCGGCTGTGGCTGCAACCTCGGCCGGTAATTTTGATGTGGCAATCGCCAATTTTGAGGAAGGCCTTTCGGCGAATCCGGACTGTTTCCAGTGCTACCACGGGATCGGCATGGCCTATCTCGCGCAAGAGGAATACGGCGATGCCGAGGCGGCTTTTAGCAGTTCGCTTGAGGTCAATCCAGACTACGCTGGAGCCTATGAGGGTCTCGCCACGATCTACAACAGTCAGCGGCGGTTTGATGAGGCGGTGGAGGCCAGTGCAAGGGCGGCTGAGCTGTCGGGTGGTGGTGGAGTCGGCGGCCTCGCAGACCCGGACACCATTTTTAACCAGGGGCTCATCAACTGGAATGCCGGCAACATCGAGGAGGCCAAAGCGCAGTTCGCCGAGACGCTTGAGCTTGACCCGAACCATGGTGAGGCTCATTACTGGGTCGGCATGGCCAATTTGAACGAAGGGGACCTCGCCGGGGCCAAGATAGCCTTTGAACGCTACGTCGAGCTTGAGCCGGACGGGCGGTTTGCGGACCAGGCTAGTGGCATGGTCACGCAGCTGCCTTGACTGAGGCGCTCGCGCCGGTGACTTTGTGACGTCTTGCTAAATTTGGTGGTCGATAGAGCGGTTTAGGGGATTCGTGTTATCGAGGAGGATTCACATGCGGACCAAACATTCGGCGTTGACGGGAGTTCTCTGTTGTGTGGTTCTGGTCGGGGTAGAGAGTGCTCTAGCCCAGAGTCAACGGACCATGCGACCTGTGATTCGAGGTACAGAATACGCAGCAACGTCCATGAAGGCTCCCGCCACAGCGGCGGCGATGCGCATTCTCGACGCTGGTGGCAACGCCTTTGATGCGGTGGTAGCGGGCCAGGCGGTGTTGGCGCTGGTGGACCCAGGGGGCAATGGCATCGGGTCAGATGCAGTGATACTGATCCACGACGCCAAGACCGGCGAGGTGCTCTCGATCAATGCGGAGGGGACGGCCCCGCAACTGGCAACCATTGAATGGTATGAAGAACACAATCATGGCGAGATTCCGGTGAGTGATGGGCTGTTGTCAGCCTCAATCCCAGCTGTGGTTGATGCTTGGTATGTCTTGCTCGACCGTTGGGGCACCATGACGTTCGCAGAAGTCCTGCAGCCAGCCATTGAAGTTGCGGAAGAAGGCTTTCCATTGAGTGAGCGTCTTGCAAGTTCGATCGCTCGGTCGGAAAAGATTCGGAAGTATCCGACGACTATGAATGTCTACTGGCCGGATGGTCGGGCGCCCGAAGCTGGAGAGGTCTTCAAGAACCTCGATGCCGCAAACACCCTGAAGAAACTCGTGGAAGCTGAAGCGCAGAATGCTGGTGCGGGTCGCCACGCTGCGCTGAAAGCGGCACGCGATCGATTTTACAAAGGTGATATTGCACGAACCATGGCGGCCTTCTTTGAGGAGCATGGTGGCCTCTATCGCTACGAGGATTTCGCCAACTACTCCGTCAAGGTTGAAACGCCCGTGTCAATTGATTACCGCGGGTACACGGTTTACAAAAATCCTTCAGCGAACCAGGGTCCCACGGAACTATTCACGCTCAAGATGCTTGAGGGTTATGACCTACAAGCGCTTGGCCATAACAGCGTCGAGTACATACACACGAGTGCTGAAGCGCTCAAACTCGCCATGGCCGACCGGGAGAAATATCTTGGTGACATGGACTTCATCACCATTCCTTACGAAGGCCTCTTGTCTGAGGAGTACGCACGCGAGCGGCGAACTCTCATTGATCCGGATCGAGCGTCGTTCGAGTTGCGGCCAGGAACACCGGAACGGTTCATGGGGAGTTCCGGACTCCTAGACCGGCCCGTTCACGTGAACTTGGAGGGTGAGGCTGACCACGAGGGTGATACCAGCTACATCGCCGTGGTGGACAAGGACCGCAATATGGTGAGCTTCGAGCCGAGCTTACACAGTGGGTTTGGTACTGGTGTAGTTGTCGGCGACCTCGGGTTTATTTTTAACTGTCGTGGGGATTATTACTCGCTGGTACCTGGGGAGGCGAATGCGCTCGAGCCTGGTAAGCGGCCCCGCAGCACGCTGCAGAGTACGCTCGTGATGAAGGATGGCGAACCGTTCATGGTGCTGGGGAGTCCGGGTGGTGATGATCAAATCCAGCGGACTATGCAGACCCTGCTGAACATGCTCGAGTTTGATATGAATGTCCAGCAGGCGATCGAAGCGCCGCGGTGGTCGACTCGAAGCTTTCCAGCTTCGCCGTTCCCTCACACGATGTATCCGGGAGACCTTTCGGTGGAGGCAACGGTTTCGGAGGACGTCCAGAACGGTCTCGTGGCTAAGGGGCATGACCTCACAGTCAGGGCGGCTTGGAGCCTTGGTGCGATCGGTGCGATTCTAGTGAACGGTGCAACTGGCGTACTCGATGCGGGAGTTGATCCCCGAACGGAGGGTTACGCGCTGGCTCGCTGAACGTGAAAGAGTGTAGTGAATTGCGCAGGAATGATTTATTTCGTAACGTTTCACAACGGGGACGCGACTAATCGAAATATGGCTAATTGTAGTAGCGTGCTCTCAGCAGCGTTACCAAACACCACGGTAGATGAAGTCGTTGTTTTTCTGTGAGTTAACGGTGAAATGGCTGTTCATGGTCGGATGTTAGGGTGGCAACACGAAAATAAGTATTTGACAGAGCGCACAGGTTAAATTTATAACTCCCTATCGGGTTATTTGATTATGCGTCT
>PAWT01000046.1 GCA_002714165.1 Acidobacteriota bacterium | reverse complement strand
TATTTTTGCTTGGCGTCAAAGGGCTCGGCGATGGATTCAAGCTGTTCGGAACAGATTTCCTAGACAGCTTCTTCAGTCTGACTGCAAATCCCTTTGTCGGGATCTTCGTAGGAGTACTGGCCACAACGCTAGTACAGAGTTCATCGGTGTCGACGTCTATGATCGTTGGACTGGTAGCTGCACCGGAAAACCCGCTGCCGTTAGCTAATGCTGTTCCGATGATTATGGGTGCCAATATTGGGACGACGGTTACCTGTACGGTTGTCTCATTGGCGCACATGGGACGGCGCGACGAGTTCGAAAGAGCGTTCTCGATGGCTGGCTGCCATGACTTCTTTAACATCTTGGCGGTAATGGTCTTACTGCCATTGGAGTTAATGACAGGCTATCTGCAAAGCACTGCAAGATTCTTGTCCACGGTAGTTGTCGGAATAGGTGGTTTCACATATGAGAGCCCATTCAAGGCATTGTTGAGCTTTGCTTTTGCCCCTATCCAGAGCTTGGCGGAAGCAATGTTCAACGTAGGGTGGGGACAAGCTTTTTTCTTGGTCGGTATCAGCGCGGCGCTGATCTTTGTAGCACTTTGGCTAATCGTAAAATTGATGCGTTCCTTGGTAATCTCACGCATCGAAACCGCAGTGGACAGTGCGCTTGGTTCAAGTGCGGTGTTCGCGATGGTGATTGGGGTCATCGTTACCGTCATGGTGCAATCGAGTTCGATTACGACGTCAATTATGGTTCCGTTAGCTGCTGCTGGCGTCCTCAGGCTAGAACAGGCGTTTCCGATTACGATCGGTGCAAACATCGGAACAACCATAACTGCGATGGGTGCAGCGTTGGCCGTGTCCGGACCGAATGCTTTGGCTGGGGTCGAGATCGCCATAGTGCACTTGTTTTTCAACCTTAGCGGAACGATACTGATTTATCCCGTTAGAAGGATTCGTCAGGTGCCACTGCAGGCCGCTAGAATGCTTGCAGCGGCGGCTGTCAGGTCAAAGAAGTTAGCTCTGTTCTATGTCGCGACTATGTTTTACGGTTTTCCAGCACTGCTGATATACGTAACGCAGTTAATAAAGTGAGAGGAGGAGGTGAGAATGCTCAGCGAACTACTTAGTATTTTCCGCGCTGATAATCCACTTCATACCATGGGCGCCTCTTTCAAGGAGATGCTTCAGCTGACCTGCAATATGACCTTGTCAGCTGGTGGGATTTGCTTTGGAGAAAAAACTTCGGCTGAAGATCGCACTCGTATTTACGAAGACGATGTGCAAGTGAACAAGCTGGAGCGCGAAATTCGGAAAAAAGTCGTGGCACACCTTTCTATTCAAGGCAATACACATGATGTTCCCTATTCGCTATTGTTAATGAGTCTTGTGAAGGACGTCGAACGTCTCGGCGACTATGCTAAAAACTTGGCAGAGGTCGTCGATATTCGTTCAGGACCATTACCTAAAGATGCGATCGTGCAGGAATTGCAGGAAATTCGACAAGGCGTGGAAACCTCCTTTCAGGTGGCGGCGGAAGTGTTCGCATCATCCAATCGTGAACGAGCAATTGAATTGATTCACCAGGGTCGGGATGCTGCTCATCGGTGCGACGCGCTTGTCAGACGGATCAGTCAATCGGACTACGATGCAAGCACTGCAACCGTGCTAGTCTTGGCCACACGCTATTACAAACGGATCGGTGGACATGTGCTGAACGTGCTCTCTAGTGTGGTCATGCCCTTACACAAAGTCGATTACTATGATGAAGACGCCTTGACAGGGATGAAGACGTCTTGATAGGTGTGTAATCATCACATTATGGCTCTTCACACAAAAATCCTCTTGGGCCTGGTAGTTGGTGCGGTACTCGGCATCGTTATCAACTTGTCAACGGATGGCTCTCCCGCGACAGAACAATTTGTGAGTTCGGTGACTGAACCGATTGGGCGTGTCTGGTTGAACGCGTTGATCATGGTGGTCATTCCACTCATCGTGTCGACATTGTCGGTTGGGATTGCAGGGTTAGGTAGCCTTAAACGGCTAGGCCGCATTGGTGTTGTCGCGATGTTGAGTTTCCTGAGCTTGACGGCGCTCTCAACGGTCTTAGGTCTGACAGCCGTCAATCTCATAAAGCCGGGCCAGGGACTCGACGCCTCAGTGACCCAACGGCTTATGGAGACCTACCAAGGTGACTCGGACGCGATGGGACTCGCCGACGGGGCATTTGGCATTGATCTATTCGTACGGATTGTGCCACGTAATCCGGTCCAGGCTGCGGCCAATGGCGAGATGCTCGCCGTCATTTTTTTCGCCTTAATGATCGGGATTGGGCTGACCATCGTGCCCAAGGAAAAAGGGCAGCCGTTACTGAATTTTCTTGAAAGTCTCGGTCAGGTCACGATCGCCATTATCGGCTTGGTAATGAAAGTGGCGCCGTTAGGCGTAGCCTGTTTAATTTTCAGTGTAACCGCGCGCTTCGGCTTCGAAATTCTTTTTAATTTATTGAAATACATAATGACCGTTGTTGGCAGCCTCGCGATCTTCTTCATCGTGGGCTATTCGCTGATTCTAAGATTCGTGGCCAAGCGTGATCCAATCGAATTTATGAAACGCGCGCGGGTCGTGATCCTCACTGGGTTCTCCACTTCCTCCAGTAACGCCACATTACCTACAACGATGCGGGTCGCGCGTGAGGAACTGGGCATCTCCAAAGCGGTAGCAGGATTCGTGCTGCCCCTCGGCGCAACGATGAATATGAACGGCACAGCGTTGTTCGAAGGGATCACGGTGTTGTTCATCGCGCAAGTTTTCGGTGTAAATCTCCCTCTCAGTAGTCAACTCATCGTGATCCTCATGTCGGTAGTGACAGCGATTGGCGTAGCTGGCGTTCCTGGTGGTTCAATCCCACTCCTAATGATGGTGCTCGGAATCGTAGGGGTGCCAGTTGAAGGGATCGCCATCGTGCTTGGTGTCGATCGGATCCTCGATATGTGCCGGACGACGCTAAACGTCGGCGGTGACCTCGTGACCGCAACGATTGTTGAACGCTTTGAAGGCGGACGGTCGACTGACACCGCGTACTCAGAGCAGGATATCGGTGAACGACACTAGCATCGGCAATTATCAGACACCGCACCTAGAACCTCTTTGGCCGATAAATACCTTTGTTTTACGGGAAATCGGTTACGTCCTACGTTCCAACCGCGAGTATGTACTCTTTAGTGGTCGTTTCGCTGCAATGACGGTCTAGACAATGTCTTGCCGACGGTGCAAGGACGCTTGAGGAAGTCGTACAGTAGCGAGAGGAATTTCATGTCCAACGTCGCATTTATGCGCAGAGTAGTTCAACGGTTGGCGGCTGTGTGCGCCTTCACCGTTATGGCATTAGGCGCGACTGCAGTTTCGGCACAATCAAGCTGGTCTGAGCGCACCAGCATTGGTGGAGATTTTCGTCTTCGACACGAGGGATTTTTTCAAGATGATACAAGAGCTCGCCAGCGACTTCGGTTTCGAGCACGCCTAGCACTGGACACTGAGATCAACGAAGATGTCCACTTTGGCATTCGTCTCGCTTCTGGCGACGTTGGAAATCCGATTTCCACAAACCAAACCATGACCGACCTGTTAACTACAAAACCAATCAATCTCGATCGAGCATTCCTCACATACAGCCCATCAAACGCCGTCACGATTGGCGGAGGAAAGTTCGGCTTACCAGTGACGCGAACTCAAATGACCTTCGATAGTGACCTTAACTGGGAGGGCGTTTACCAGCAGTTTCGGAACACAACTGGGCCGGTCTCGGTTAAATTCGTGGCCGCCCAAGTACCCCTTCAGGAAAACAAGACAAGCCCAGACGCCTTTCTGTTCGCCGGCTACGGCGAAGTTGGAATATCACTCGAAACTGTGAGCTGGCACCTCTCCATTGCCGATTATGCGTTTCGTGATGTCGATGCTGTTGCACTTGCTCAGATATCAAAAGATGTCGGACGCAATACCAACGCACTCAGTGTGAACGCGCAGGGCAACACGACCGGATTCACATCTGGCTTCAACCTCCTGGATATCATCGCTCGCGCCACTGTGGGCACTGGCCATCCAAGCTACCCCCTCCAACTCACCGCTAACATGGTGAAGAACACCAAAGCAGCCACAGACGAGGACCTCGGCATCTGGGTCACTGCGGCGATCGGTCGTGCGTCAGAACCAGGCTCGTTTCAATTCACCTATACCTTCGCTCGGGTCGAACGGGATGCTGCACTCTCAGCCTTTTCGTATTCCGACAACCGCGGAACCAACGTGTCAATGCATGAGCCTACCGTGTCGTATATGGTTGCGCCGGGAATACACATCGATTTCAATGTCGTTTTAACGAAGAGGCTGTCGATTCCAGCAGGGCAACTCAACACCCTACACAAGCGAACCCGACTCGATGCGCGTATCTCTTTCTGATGTTTTCGGTATCTAGTCGGGTTAGCTATGTGGTGCTGTCAAATTGTGGGTACTCAACTGTCGGAGCCGTCTTGCAGCAATGCCGGTGGTACTGTGTTTTCCATTGATGCTACCGTGGCAGACTAGTGACACAACCCCGTCAGATGACTCGCCATCAATGGGCCTTGGCATATAGAATGAAGATTCAGTGAAAACCGAGCGAAATGCATCTTGCCCCTGCGGGAGTGGCAAGAAATATAAGAAATGCTGCATGGCCAAGGACGGGCCACTGAGCTCTAGGACAGCCATGCTGCTGTTCGCAGTCCTTCTACTCGGCGGGGTCATCGGTATCGTTATTTCCATGACGAACGCACGTGAAGGGACAGAGGTCAATAGAATTTGGTCACCCGAACACGGTCATTGGCACGACGTGCGCTAGCGCACAGTATCGAAAGTCGGTGCTGGCGCCGGATGATTCCCCTCGGCCAACGATGCCAGACACATTTCCTCCGCTGGGGAGTCTCGCGTGAATGATCTGTCGCTGCCGAGAAATGTGGCATTACACGCCACGCGGCGTTCTACTACAGATACCAAGTCAGCTAACCACTTCAGTGTCGAGGTTGTGATTGAATAATCGTTGGTTTCGATTTATCCGGATGGCTGGAGAACGTCTCACTCATCGCGTCAGATGGCCACGGCTACTCGTGCTCTGCCTATTGGCCACGGTCTTGCAGGCCACCGACCGTCCAGCCCAAGCCCAACAACAGTCGCTGACGGTNNTGATGNNTAACGGTCATCAGACCTTGGCAGTCGCACNNGTGAACGACCGTCAGATGGTNGCATTANGCGANCTCGCCNCGGTGTTTGGCNTGAGNGTACNAGANGATNCGCTGGCTGACGGCCTGACCNTCNCCTACCGCGACCANGTGGTCGTCCTCACNGCCACGCAGNANCTCGCGTCGGTGGGNGGTCGNNTTGTCANCCTNCCTTCGCCTCCGGTCNGNACCTCCNGTGGCTGGTATGTTCCAATCGAGTTTCTGNANCGGGTGCTAGGNCTNGTNATCAACANNTCGATCGAANNGCGGCAGCNGTCAGGACTCGTNATNGTTGGNGATCTNCGCGTTCCCANCGTGGANGTGNNNTACACAGTNGGCNNTGGTCNGGNNCAAATCATTTTTGAGGTCACCCCACCGGCACCCTACACGATTGAGGAGGATCAACAACACCTACTCGTCAAATTCGATGCCGACGCCCTCGACCTTTCGCTACCAGAAACGGGTTCGGATTCACTGGTTACCAGTATTCAGCGTGGCACCGAACCATCTTGGCTGACCATCAACCTCGGTTCTGAATATGCGAGTTTTCAATCTGCCCTGCGAAATCGTGTCACTGGCACGTCGACCCTACTGGTCAGCGTATTGTCCGAAGGTGTAACCAACGAAATAACTGCCGCGAGTACTCCCTCGCGGCCTTCGGTCAACGAGACCACTCCCCCACTTACTGAACTCACAGCACCAGCTGTCGTGCGCACAATAGTCCTCGACCCTGGGCACGGTGGGGACGACCACGGCGCNGTTGGACCAAGTGGCGTTCTCGAAAAGCAAGTCACGCTCCAGGTAGCGGAGCGACTTCAGCGTGCAATCGAAAGTCGGCTAGGTCTACGTGTGGTGATGACGCGTAACGACGACCGAATGGTTCGTCTTGACGAACGAGCAGCCATCGCAAACAACAATAAGGCCGANCTGTTCATTAGCTTGCACGCAAANGCAGCACNCACTGCTCTCCCAGCTGGTGCCGGGGTCTCGTATCTGGGTCTCGACGACGCAAGCGGAACTTCTCGAGAAAGCTCTGACAACCGGAGTGTCTCGGTGTTAGGTGGTGGCTTGCGTAACATNGAAGCCGTGTCATGGGAAATGGCACAAATCAGTCACATAGACCAATCGGCAATGTTCGCGGCGATTGTCGATGCGCAATTGCGCACTGTCGTCGATGTGAGACCGAGTGGGTCGCAGGCTGCTCCATTTCGAGTCCTGATTGGCGCAAATATGCCTGCAGTGCTGGTGGAATTGGGTTTTCTTTCGAATCNTAATGAGGAACAGAAGCTAACCTCGGCCTCCTTTCAGGAAACTTTGGTCCAAGCACTCTTCCAAAGCATCGTCGGTTTTCGCGTCCGCGTCGAACAACCCATTAGCCCTGAGGCCGGCAACCCATTTGGGAAGGAACCGTGACCACCCGAGGATGGCGCTGGCTACTGGTCGTGGTCGCGGCTGGGATGTTGATTGCGTGGCTGCTTTTCGTCACGGTACCCGACCTCTACGAAGACAAGCAAGACACAGAGGCGATGGTACCACGCGAAGCTCCCGCCGAGCTGGCCCGGCTAACCACAGCAACGTTATTTTATGTCTCTGATGATGGCGAGCGACTGATGGGAGTCGAGCGCAATGTGGTCGAGGGCGATGCGCCGGTGGAACAGGCCCGTCATGTCCTCGAAGCACAGTTTCTGGGAGTTGAACCGCCGCTAACTTCAACAATACCCGAAGGAACATTGGTCCGAGCGGTCTACCTCACTGACCGTGGCGATGCCTTCGTTAATTTGAGCCGAGAAATCAGTTCCAAACACTCCGGTGGTTCCTTGAGCGAATTACTGACTGTCTACACGATCGTCAATGCGGTCACTGTCAACGTACCGAGCATCCGGGCGGTACAAATATTGATCGAAGGACGAGAAGTGGATACACTTGCCGGTCACGTTGACCTCAGGCGCCCCCTAACACCACGAGCGGCATTGGTTGATTTAGCATCACCTGAGGCCGGTGATATCACAGTCCCCTAACCATTTTCATAACACGCTAGTGACGATACCAACCCGAGAGGACACACGTCGGCCAGACGAGCTTCGTCCAACACAACTCAGGCCAAATTATCTCCTTCATGCTGAAGGGTCCGTACTGATTGAAGTCGGTCGTACCCGCGTAATTTGTAGTGCCAGCGTCGAAGATCGAGTTCCGCCGTTTCTCCGTAACAGTGGTAAGGGTTGGATAACAGCGGAGTACAGCATGCTTCCGCGGGCCACAACAACACGTTCAACCCGGGAATCAACAAAAGGAAAAGTGGGCGGTCGTACTCACGAAATTCAAAGACTCATCGGTCGGTCGCTACGTGCAGTGTCGAAGCTCGAAGCCCTCGGTGAGCGTACTGTTTGGATCGATTGTGATGTCATTCAGGCAGACGGTGGCACCCGCACTGCCGCTATCACCGGAGGCTTCGTGGCTCTAGTGCTCGCCGTCCAAGGCATGCGAGAACGGGGTCAGATCACGTCGATGCCGGTGCTCGACCACGTCGCCGCGACAAGCGTCGGAGTCGTAGCCGGTGTGCCGATGCTCGACCTCGCTTACAGCGAAGATTCGGTTGCCGAGGTCGACATGAACATCATAAAGACTGGTGATGGCCGCTTCATTGAAGTCCAAGGCACTGCTGAAGGCGCCCCCTTCGAACGAGACACCCTAAACCAACTACTTAGCTTGGCAGACGAGGGCATCCGGCAACTCATCGAGCAACAGCGTGAAATCGTTGGTGCTTACCTCACTAAGGCATGATGTAGCGATCCGATGCAACTCTTGGTGGCTACAACCAACGCTCACAAGCTCAGTGAAATTCGTTCCATCTTGACCGGACTCGACGTCGACCTCGTCTCGCTCAGCGACTTCCCGCCCGTAATTGTGCCCGATGAAACCGGTGACACNTTCGTCGNGAACGCCCGTGAAAAGGCACTGCATTACGCGGCCGCGACCGGGCAGCTGACACTAGCAGAAGATTCTGGACTAGAGATTGACGGATTGAACGGAGAGCCGGGCGTCCATTCAGCGCGGTTCAACGGCGATAGTTATCCTGAGAGGTTCAAGGTGATCTATGCCCGACTGGCAAATGCGGAACGGTTAAGATGCCGGGCGAGGTTCGTGTGCGCNTTGGTTGTGGTACGTGGTTCAAACATCCTTTTTGAAACCCGCGGAACCGTCGAAGGCCAGGTCGCTGATGAACCGTCGGGAGCGGCAGGCTTCGGCTACGATCCGATCTTTCACTACCCTCCCTATGGCAAGACCCTAGCTGAGGTCTCAAGAGAAGAAAAAGCTGCTGTCAGCCATAGAGGAAAGGCCGTGCGTGCCCTGCGTAATTCCCTAGCCAGTAACATAGCGTTATGGGAAACATGAAGCCTCGCGTCCCTGCGTTGTTTCGTCGTCAAGTCGAACTCGGTTACACGATGACCCGGCACTTCTAGCTGTTAGGCGTTAAACCCAGTAGAATCAGTGGTCAACGGGGCGTGGCGTAGCTTGGTATCGCGCCTGCTTTGGGAGCAGGAGGTCCTCGGTTCAAATCCGGGCGCCCCGACCATTTCCGCTGGCCATCCCACACCACCAGAGGCCGCTAGCATGAACAGTGATCGAATACCGCGACTCTTCACCATGGCGGCGATCGTTGCAGTGTTTCCACTGATTAGCGCAGCACAAGAACCGACTCTTGAAACCGTGCTGGAGCGGGCAGCCGCCTACGTCGATCGATATCAAACTGACCTCGGCAGTGTGATCGCTGAAGAACATTATCTTCAAGTGGCTGACGGCAGGCTGACCCGTCGGATGGTTTCAGACCTGTTAGTNCTGAGCACTCCTGGACTACAGGAGCCCTGGCTGGCNTTCCGAGACGTCATTAAGGTNGATGGAAAAGAGGTCCCNGACCGACAGCAGCGCTTAGAGGANCTTTTCCTGAAATCGCCGAGAATTACCGGGCAACTGCGGCGGCGACTCATGGCTGAGAGTGCCCGTTTTAACATTGGAGCGATCACTCGTAATACCAACGTGCCAACGATGGCANTACAAGTCCTTTCCGTCACAGAACAACCGCGCTTCGAGTTCCGAAAGGATGACAATCAGCGCATTGGAGGAATCAACACGTGGGAGATTGAATTCGAAGAAAACCAGCCACCTGCTCTTATCACAGGCAATAACGGCAAAGACCTTTTGGGCCACGGCAAGGTGTGGATCGAACCGACAACCGGGCGCGTTATTCAAACAGATTTTCGTACCGAAGACGACGCTATCAACTTAGAGATCGAAATGCGCGTGACCTATCGTCCAGACGATACACTCGGCATCCTCGTGCCTGCGAAAATGACAGAGCGCTATCTCGTTCGCCTACGGCCAATCACGACACGTGAACGACTCGCTCGCCGGAGTATCGAGGTCAACGGTGAGGCGATTTATTCAAACTTTCGAAGGTTTCTGGTNGAGGTCAAAATCGACGTCGGGGCCGGCTTGAACCGTTGAGGTGAGGTGAAGCACCTCACTCAGCCTACCAAGTCATTGGCCACGCGATTATCCGCGAGTCAAGCCGGTTTAGAGTGTAGTAGCTGGACACACCACACCGGTCCCCCCGTGACCACAGTAACCGTTGGGATTCTTCGCCAGGTACTGCTGGTGGTATTCTTCGGCATAATAGAATTCTGGCGCCTCAACGATCTCAGTCGTAATCGGCGTACTTCGGCCAGCGTCGGCGAGCGCACCNAGGTAAGCTACCAGCGTCGCCTCAGCCTNGCGTNGTTGNCTCGCGTCATAGACGTAAATTCCTGAGCGATACTGAGTNCCGNCATCGTTTCCCTGTCGCATACCCTGAGTCGGGTCGTGTGATTCCCAGAACGTTCGAAGCAGTGCCTCATACGTGATAGTTGTCGCATCAAAGACAATTCTGACCACCTCGTTATGGCCTGTGCGTCCGGTACACACTTCCGAGTACGTCGCATTGGCTGTCGAACCTCCAGCGTAGCCCACCATTGTCGAGTACACGCCAAGCAGGCTCCAGAATGCCTTCTCCCCTCCCCAGAAACATCCAAGACCGAACATGGCTAACTGGAATCCAACTGGGAACGGTGGTAACAAACGGTTTNCATTGATGAAATGCGTTTCNGGTACATACATCGGCTCGGNATGGCCTGGCAGGACCTCCGCNAAGCTAGGCATTTCAGTTTTATGCATCAAGCAAACTCCTTGTAGTCACCACCCTATAGCTTACACAATTGTAATCGGTACTCNATCTNACGACTTCAGAGAATTAAAACTTCTTCGACTGGNNCGTCCGATAGACAATTGCNCGNACGCCCGTNNAAAAAATANTGGGTGCTNCTAATTCTGGNCCANGNGTCGTGTGTCGAGAGTCGCAGCGCGNGGTATAATCCAGAGACNCCAATCTCAATTANTCGATGTTCTGGATGAACGTTCTGCGCNCGCATACNTTCACNGGCCTGGTATTAGTTTTTGTCAGCTTNATNGCCGGGTCACTCAGCGCCCAAACTCCACCGCCGTCGTTGATTGTCATCCTCGTGGTGGACCAGATGCGTAGTGACTCATTCGAACGCTACGGCGATCAGTGGAGTGCAGGCCTTCGCCGCCTGCTCGACGAAGGTGCTGTCTTTCGCGAGACCAAGTATTCTTACTTCGGCACGTTGACCTGCGCGGGCCACGCAACAATTTCGACCGGCACCATTCCGCGCACACACGGCATGATTCTGGACGGCTGGTGGGACCCTGCGGCAGGACAGCGCGTCCGTTGCACGGCCGATGACAACGTCGTGACCATACCCTATGGGCCTGGCGCCAGGGAACAACATGGTCCAGCTAGCATGTTGATGCCGACCCTGGCTGACGAACTCCGTTTACAGAACGACCCGCCAGCACGGGTCGCAGCCTTTGCCGTCAAAGCGCGTGCCGCCGTGCCTTTGGCTGGCCAAGGCGGTGATGCCGTCGCGTGGTTTGATGCAGGAAACGTCTGGACGACATCCACGGCATTCACGGACGCACCGGTTCCGTTCATCGCTGACTACATCCGGGCTCATCCAGTTGAAGATGTCCTCGGGGGCGTGTGGACACCCTTACCTGGTCAGGCGAGGACCGCCTCGGTGCAAAATGAGAACTTCGCACATGCCATGGGGGACACGCCAGACCGAGAATTTTATACCGCGTGGCGACGCAGTCCATGGGCAGACGAATACGTGGCGGGTCTCGCTAGCGCAGCGGTAGATGCTCTCTCACTTGGCGCCGGTGCAGGTACAGACTACTTAGCTGTGGGTTTTTCTGCTCCCGATTACGTAGGCCACGACTTCGGTCCACACAGCGCGGAGGTTCAGGACATTTATCTCCGGCTCGACCGGACAATTGGCCGTCTCCTTGACCATCTCGATCGTAAGGTGGGACGAGACCGATACGTCGTCGCTCTATCGGCAGACCACGGACTCGGGCAGGTCCCTGAGCACGCCACCGAAATGGGGATTGATGCTGGCCGGATCAACCGCCGCGATGTAATTGCCCACGTTAACGACAAACTCGAATCAATCTTAGGGCCCGGCCAGTATGCCGTTGGAATGACTCATATCGAGTTCTACTTCGCACCAGACGTCTATAACCAAATGATCGAGAACCCTAAAACGCTGGCGGCTGTTATCGGCGCTCTTGAACAATATCCCGGCATTGAGCGCGTCTACCGCGGTGAGGAGCTTCACTCTGGCCCATTTAGCGACAGAATCACCCAACAGGTCGCGCGCAGCTACTACCGTGGACGAAGCGGCGATTTAGTCATCATTCCGAAACCCTACTGGTACACATGGATCCGTGCCGCCGATCATGGCACTGGCTACGATTACGACACACGTGTACCGCTCGTGCTCGCGGGCCCAGGGGTTATTCCTGGACTTTACTCAAGTATCGCAGCGCCTGAGGATATCGCTCCGACTCTAGCCTTTTTNGCCGGNATCACGCTCGCNAGACCAGATGGCCAAGTGCTGATCGAAGCACTAACTGACTATGACCGGCGGTAGTANCACATGACNGTCCCTNACCCGATCGTCAAGAAGGTCAGTNCCNCTACTCAGGGAAGATATCTCCTACGTCTTCCCGNTACCGAAGGGCCTCACCCACTTCTNATCGGCTTCCATGGTTANGGAGAAAACGCCGACGTNCATCTGCGTCAGCTTGAACGGATTCCCGGTATAGCAGCATGGTTAGTGGCCTCCGTACAGGCGCTGCATTGGTTCTACGACCGAACACACCAACACGTCGTCGCAAGCTGGATGACCAAGCTTTACCGGGAGCAGGCGATTGCAGATAACTTGCGGTATATCGAGCGGGTGGNCGCGGAAATCTTGGAACATCACGACACCAATGGCTGCACGGTGTANGAAGGGTTTTCCCAAGGCGCTTCAATGGCCTACCGCGTTGCCTCTGCCATCAAGCATCAGTCAAATGNTCTCATTGTGTTAGCAGGGGACATTCCGCCAGAACTTCGGCAGGCAGGNAGCCTCGACCTACCGCCGACACTGATCGGGCGAGGAGTNCGCGATGAATGGTTTACGCAGGAGCGCTACGACNCCGATCTTTCATTTCTCGCGTCAAGCGGCGTGACTGTGGAGCCGGTGGTATTTGACGGTGGCCACGAGTGGACCGACGAGTTTCGTTCGGCCGCGGGGAAACTCCTAGCCTCCCATATCCAGCGTGCCTAACTATAACCAGTGGAAATAGACACTGCGAACTAAAAACCCTTTCAAAATGTGTTACCATCGCTTCGTGCATCGTTCACGCACGGTCTGTCGCTGCATCTGTCCATAGAGGCACGCTCGCGCCCGAGTGTCGCCTCTGTCTCCGTTTTCACTTTCACAAATCGATAGTTTCCGGTTTGGGTTGATTGTCCGATGGCGTCATCGCCGTCCGGTCTGACCAAAATCGATAGGTTGTCCAAGGGAGTAACCCGTGAGCATTGCTGTGTTGTACGAGCANCCCGAATGGTTTCAGCCATTATTCGANGAGCTGGAACGTCGTCAACTTCCATTCATCCGGCTTCATGCTGGCGAGTTAACTTGGTCAGCGGCGGAACAGCCAAACTTCTCGCTCCTAGTCAACCGAATGAGTCCATCGGCGTACCTGCGTGGGAATGCCCATGCAATCCATGCTACTGCCGCGTTTCTTGGGTACGTCGAGTCTTACGGTGTGTCGNTTGTGAACGACTTGCAGACNTACCGGATTGAGACCTCGAAATCGGCACAGCTCGATCTTTTCGAGCGCGTAGGGGCTCCGTATCCGGCCACGCGGGTAATTAATCATCCAGAAAAANCTCTCACCGCCGTGCAGGGATTACGCTTCCCGATTGTTGTAAAACCGAACCTTGGCGGTAGCGGCGCAGGAGTCACTTGGTTTAATACCCTAGAAGATCTTTCGCGAGCTGTTCATACCAATCAACTCGACTTTGGCCTAGACCGCACCGCACTCGTGCAGGAAGGCATCACCAGTCCAGATAAATCAATTACGCGTGTCGAGTTAATCGACGGTGAACCACTCTATGCAATCCGGATCACGCCGCCGGCCGGTCACGGGTTTAATCTTTGCCCGGCCGATATCTGTCAGGAACCATCAGATGCGGCATCCGCTATTGCTCCAGGGCAATCTCTGGGTAACTTCTGTCCCACTAAGCCAACCATGGCGATTGAACATATCAACATCCATGACGGTATGCGGGATGTGGTAACAACAATCGCGAGAGCTGCTGGTCTCGATGTGTGTGGGGTTGAGTACATCGTCGACGAACGTGACGGTCAGCCATACGTTTACGATGTCAACGCACTCTCAAACTTCGTCACAAATGCCCACGAGATCCTCGATTTCGACCCCTTCGTGCGGCTCGTAGACTTTATCGAGTTGCGGTGGAAGACAGCCATCGACTCCAAACAAGTTCTCGTTGCGAGTCTCTCTTNCTAGTTGATCCGAGAAACAACCGAAGCNCACTGCGAGAAATTAGACCGCGTGATCGCTCTGTTAAGAATGCTTACGATTATTTCATTTCCTTANGACTTGCCCCGGTCGCGCATCAACAAATCGCCCATCCTGNCGGACGACGATACCGTTCACGACAACCACATCGATTCCCGTGGCCAGCTGATGCGGTTCCGTATAGGTCGCTCGATCCTGGATCACACCNGGGTCAAAGATCACTATGTCAGCCCAAGCACCAATCCGTAACACGCCACGGTCCTGCAAGCCAAACACCGCCGCCGGTAACGATGTCATCGACCGCACAGCGAACTCTAAGGNCACGACCTCGCGCTCGCGAACGTAGCGGGCCAGTTTTCGTGCGAAAGCTCCGTAGTTACGCGGGTGCGGCCGACCGTCACCCATAGGTACCAGCCCGCCATCACTTGAGGTCATCGTGTAGGGCTGCTGCATGATGTGAGCGATGTCCCGCTCAGACATGTTGAATGAGATAATCGAAACTCGGCCNCNGGCGATCAGGTCNAGTGCCGTCTCGACAGCNGGTTGGCCCNGCTCCTCGGNAATTTCNAAGAGCGTCTTCCCCTCTAGCCGAGGATCGGCCTGGTAGAAGGCGACAACGATCGCCTCAGCACCACCACGACGCCGAAGGTTGTCACGCATTGCCCTAACAACACGTATCCGAGTCTCCGAATCGGCTAGTCGTCGTCTAAGCTGATCTGGACCACCCGCTTGTGCCCAACGCGGTAGGAGCGCTGCCGACAGACCCGTGGACGACGCTTCATACGGATACTGATCGGCATACACTTCAACTCCGCGCCGCCGCGCCTCATCGAGCCGAGTCGTCGCAGCAACTGAAAGTCCCCAGTTATCAGGCCCTAGTGCCTTCATATGGCTAACAATACCGAGCATGCCGTTTGCTTCAGCAATCTCAATCACCTCATTCACCGCGGCAACTAGACCGACCGTATAGTTGGACTCGTCACGAATGTGACTCGTATAAAGTCCCCCGAATTCGGCTACGACTGACCCGAGTGCAACAATCTCCTCTGTTGTCGCATAGCTGCCCGGCGCGTAGAACAGTCCACTGGAGAGCCCGTAAGCGCCGGCCTCCATACCGCGACGCACGAGCCGTTGCATCTCGACCATTTCCTCTTCGGTCGGTGTGCGGTCAGCCATTGCGAGCACATCACGCCGCACCGCAGCATGGCCGATCAAGAGTGCGACGTTTAAACCAAGACCATTTGACTCCAACAACTGGCGTTGTTGGTCTAGATCAACTGGTCCCCCACCGTCAGGATTTGCGACAATGGTGGTGATCCCTTGCGCCAGCAACGGCTTCCCCTGACCGAGTCCCTCACGCGCCAAGCCTTCGCCGGCATGTGAGTGAACATCAATAAATCCTGGGGTCACCAGCTGACCACCGGCATCGATCCGGCGTTCGGCCCTGGCTTCGCCCAACACCCCAATGGCTGCTATCCGACCATTACGAACTCCGATATCGGCTCGACGCCACGGGTTACCCGTGCCGTCCATGATTCGGCCGTTGATAATTAGGAGATCAAAAGGCGAGTCTTGGGCGGTTACAACACGACCGCCTGCGTAGGCAGTGACGACCGCCAGGATCAAGACTGCTGACCAACGGAAACAACAGTTCCTCATGGCCTGCCATCATACCAAGTTCAGTCTTGGGGCACGGTTTGAGCGATAGCCGTTGGAGTGGAGATTTCTTATTTCCCTGGGGCAATGGTCACAGCGTCAAGAAAGGGCATCATCTTTCGCAGAGCATCGCCCACCTCCTCGATCTGCTGGGTCTGCTCTTGCGTACGAACCTCATTGAACCATGGGCGACCGTTCGCGTCTTCCGTGATCCAGTTCTTAGCATAGGTACCATCTTGGATCTCGGCTAACATTTTACGCATCGCTTCTCGAGTTGCATCAGTGACTACGCGGGGACCGCCTGTATAGTCACCGTGCTCAGCCGTATCGCTAACCGAGTAACGCATGTAATTCAGGCCACCGCGGTACATCAAATCAACAATCAGCTTCAACTCATGCATGCACTCGAAGTAGGCAATTTCCGGTTGGTAACCCGCCTCGACTAGCGTTCCAAACGCCGCTTTGACGAGCGCACTCACTCCGCCACACAGCACCGCCTGCTCACCGAACAGGTCAGTCTCCGTTTCCTCCTTAAAGGTTGTCTCGATGACACCCGCACGGGTCACACCCAGCCCTTTTGCATAGGCCAAGGCTAGCGCTTTCGCGTCACCTGTGGCATCTTGCTCAACCGCTAATAGTGCCGGTGTCCCACCACCTTCCAGATAGACCTCCCGCACTCGATGCCCAGGAGCCTTCGGGGCAATCATTGAAACGTCAACATCGGCCGGAGGAGCAATCGTCTTAAAACGAATGTTGAAACCGTGGCCAAACATAAGCGTCTTACCAGCGGTCAGATGCGGAGCAATGGAGTCCTGATAAATCCTCGGTTGGGAGGTATCCGGTGCCAGAATCATGACCACGTCAGCCCACTTCGCTGCTTCAGCTACCGATGTGACCTCCACGCCCGCTTCTTCAGCTTTCGCCCGCGACTTGCTACCTTCATGGAGCCCTACCTTTACGCTAACCCCACTATCCTTCAGGTTCAGTGCGTGCGCATGCCCCTGTGATCCGTAGCCGATTATTGCTACTTTCCTCGCTTGAATCAGTCCTATATCCGCAGAATTGTCGTAGTAAATCTTTGCCATTCGTCAACGCCTCACAAAAAATGAAAAATTAAATGAACCGTAATTACACCGAATACGAAACGTTATTGTCGTCGGTTGACGTTTCGTCTCCCGACCCACTCGCGCGCTCGGCTACATCACCCAACCCTCCGAGTCTCGGCCCGCGCGCCATGGCCACACATCCAGTGCGCACCATTTCGATGACGCCATACTGCTTGAGCACCTCGACCAAGCCATCTATCTTGTCCTCAGTGCCCGTTGTCTCAATGATTACCGAATCCGGCGCAACATCTATCACCCGAGCGCGAAAAACGTCCACGAGCTGCATGATGTGCGTGCGCGTCTCAGGCGTGGCCGATACTTTGATCATCGCCAAGTCCCGTTCCACCGACGGTCGCAGCGTGATGTCGTCGACTCGCAGTACATTCACTAATTTATAGAGGTTCGCCTCAAGGCGTCGCGCACCATGTTCGTCCGTGTCGACAACAATGGTCATCCGCGACACTCCAGCAGTTTCAGTATGGCCAACCGTAAGCGATTCGATGTTGAACGCACGGCGCCGGAAGAGTGAAGCGACCCGATTTAGTACTCCGGGGAGGTCTTCGACGTAGACGGCGAACGTATGGCGCATAACTGTCTTTCCTGTCCTTAGGTGAGCATCGCTAGAAGGTTGACCAAGACACTGCTTATTCCCCTACGCGTCCGCCGCAGTCTCCACGATTGGGCTCGGTCGCCTGATCATTTCATCGAGATCAGCACCAGCAGGCACCATAGGAAACACCGAATCTTCTTGTTCGACCTTGAAGTCGAGCACCACAGCGCCAGCCTGCTCGCGGGCGGCCTCGACTCCAGGCACAACGCCAGCACGCTCCGTCACCGCAATGCCGTTCAGGCCGTGGGCCTCGGCCAGCTTCACGAAGTCAGGATTAATCAGCGGTGTCGCAGCATACCGTCGCTCATAAAAGAACTCCTGCCATTGCCGCACCATACCGAGATAACCGTTATTGATGATCGCTATATTCACCTTCAGCTGCTCCTGCGCGATCGTCGACAGTTCAGCCTGGGTCATCTGAAAGCCACCATCGCCAACGACTGCCCAGACCTCTTTCTCAGGACACGCGAACTTTGCACCGACTGCCGCGGGCAACGCGAAGCCCATCGTGCCGAGCCCACCTGAGGTAATCAGTGTCCGCGGATGTTCATGCTTGTAGTACTGCGCCTCCCACATTTGGTGCTGACCGACGTCGGTCACAACAATGGCGTTCCCCTCAGTCACTCGCCAGAGATCGTTAATGACATGCGCAGCGTAGAGGTGCCCACTGTCGGGTAGGTTCTGGATGTCTCGTACCGCTACATCACCCTTCATCTCGTCGATCGTCCCGAGCCACGCCGACCGGTCACCTTTCGAAATATGCGGTAGCATTTCTTCAAGCACGCTGCGCAGGTCACCAGCCAGGGCAACGTCAACCTTGACGTTCTTATTAAATTCGGCTGGGTCGATATCGATATGGATTTTCTTGGCGTTCGGCGCATAAGTTGCCAAATTGCCTGTAACCCGATCATCGAACCGCATGCCAAACCCTAGTAATAGGTCCGCTTCCTGAATTGCTGAGTTCACCCACGCCTCGCCATGCATTCCCATCATGCCAAGGTTCAACGGATGCTGCGCTGGTAGAGAGCCAATTCCCAGGAGCGTCATTGCGACCGGAATATTGGCATGTTCGGCTACACTACGCACGACTTCCATCGCACCCGACAGTATGATGCCGTGACCAGCAAGGATGATGGGACGCTTGGCTTCGTTGATCAGGTCAATCGCCTGCTGGTAGACCTCTTGAGTCGCACGTAAATCAGGACGATAGCCTGGCAACTTCACCTCTGAGTCGTCCCACTCAACCTCACAACTCGCCTGTTGGGCGTCCTTCGTAATATCGATCAATACCGGTCCAGGCCGGCCAGATTTTGCAACGTAAAACGCTTCCTTGACTGTCCTAGCAACGTCCTGCGCCCTGGAAATTAAGTAGTTATGTTTCGTAATCGGTAACGTCACACCCGTGATATCAGTTTCTTGGAACGCGTCAGAGCCGATCAACTTACTGCCGACCTGTCCAGTGATACAGACAATTGGCGACGAATCCATCATCGCCGTTGCGATACCGGTCACCATGTTGGTCGCCCCTGGTCCAGACGTGGCAACCGCCACGCCGACACCACCACCCGCACGCGCATAGCCGTCGGCCATGTGTGTCGCACCCTGCTCGTGACGAACAAGCACGTGCTTCACCGGAAACTCGAGCAGCGCGTCATAAGCAGGCAGAATGGCGCCGCCCGGGTATCCAAAGACGGTCGAAACACCCTCACGGCCTAAAGCTTCCCAGAGAATTTGCGCACCTGTTCGTTTCATGACTGCCTCCACTGGCACTAAGCACCAGCGCGCTCAATTGGCCTAGATTACGTGACCGCTCCAGTCGCAGCCGAAGTAACCAGCCGAGCATATTTTGCCATCACACCGGTTGCGTAGCGTGGCGCCAGTCGCTGCCACGCCTGCGCTCGCTTCGCGATTTCCTCGTCACTTAGTTCCACATTGAGCATGCGTTTTTCAATATCAAACACAACAATGTCACCATCTCGAATCGCTGCGATCGGTCCACCATCAACAGCTTCAGGTGCGACATGGCCAGCCATCAGACCACGTGTGGCACCAGAAAATCGCCCGTCGGTGAGTAGCGCAACGGAGTCGCCGAGCCCAGCACCCACAATGGCCGCCGTCACGGCAAGCATTTCGCGCATCCCGGGCCCACCCTTTGGTCCCTCATTTCGAATTACCACCACGTCACCGGCCACAATTCCACGCCGCCCAACCGCATCAAATGCGGCCTCTTCACTGTCGAAAACCTTGGCCGGACCACGGTGGTGAACCGTCGTGTAGCCAGCTACTTTCACGACACAGCCATCCGGAGCTAGATTCCCGCGCAATATGACCAGCCCCCCGGTAGGCTTGAGTGGGTTATCCAATGGCCTTACCACTTCCTGGCCTGGCGTTTCTTGAACCTCTGACGCTTCATCCCCAAGCGTTCTACCAGTCACCGTAAGCGTATTTCGGTGCAACAAACCGGCATCGAGGAGTCTCTTGGCCACTAACGTGATACCACCGGCGCGATAGAG
>PAWT01000045.1 GCA_002714165.1 Acidobacteriota bacterium | reverse complement strand
TAACTGAAGCGATCGCTGCACGGGAAGAAGCTAAAGTAAACTCGACTTTCCATTGTTGTTTCTCGGATCAAGTACTGCTTAGCACTGGCTCTGGGGAAGTCCTCGTCGGGGCGGTTCATGCGTTCGTGACACCCTCTCGACCACTAGTTATTGGCGATCCATCTTACGAGACACCGATCCGAACCTGTGAAGCTCTCGATCTACCCGTAAAAACCATCGCCGTTAATGACACGTGGCAACTGAACCTTGACGAAATGGCCGAGGCTGCGCAAGGGGCAGGTTTGGTTTACCTCTGTAATCCAAATAATCCAACCGGCGTGGCTCACTCGCAAAGGGCTATTCGAGAGTTCGTCGAGCGAGTCGTGGAGGCCTCGCCGGACACCGCAATTCTGATTGATGAAGCTTATATCGAATTCGCCAAGGATTCCGCCATCTCTACTGCCCTACCATTAGCTTTGACGAATCCAAATGTCATGATTACGCGGACATTCTCAAAAATCCATGCGATGGCGGGCCTTCGGGTTGGATATGCAATCGCCCACGCTGACACGCTAGAACGTATGCGAACTGTCGCCCGCTTTGGTAGCGTAACTGTTCTTAGCGCAGCTGCCGCCCTGGTGTCGCTGAGAGATTCAGACCGTATTGAATGGGAAATTTCAGAGAATCACAAGGTGCGAGAATTTACCCTGAACGCCTTCAGGGAAATGGGCTGCCGCATAACTGATTCCCAAACAAACTTTGTCTGGGTTGATGTCAATCGATCGCCGGAAGCCTTTCGGGAGGCATGCTTTTCGCTTGATGTATTAGTGGGCCGAGATTTTCCCTCGCCGAGTAATACCTATGCGCGTATTTCCCTCGGAACAATGGAAGAGATGCAGGAGGCGGTCGCTGTATTCAAGAAGGTGCTCAGTTAGCCAGCTTAGGACAGTGAGAGATGAAGAAAACCTGTAAGCAAAACCAGTATTAGGTTCGCAACACCCGGGCACTATGGCGACGCCATAAAATGTAACCAACTCCAATCACCAAGAAAACAAGTAAGAGCACTGAGAACACTGGCTTACCAAAATGGCGCAAAAAGTCGATTGCTTGATCGCCGTAGCGAACGGCGAGGATTCCTGCAATAGAATACCTGAGCCCTCTACCGATACCCACTACGGTGAGAAAGCCTAACCAGGGTATTCGAGCAACGCCACTCATCAATACAAATATTTTAAAAGGTGCAGGTGGTGGAAGAAGCGCAAACACAAACAGCGCTAACATTCCGTGACGGTGGAATTTTTCAAAAGCCCGAGTAATTTTGTCTGCAGAGAACCAGTTGCGAAGAACCGCCTCTCCTCCCCTGTAACCGGCAGCGTAGACCAGAAGGCAACCAACAACAGAGCCGAAAGTGGTCATTGCCACGTAATAGACCATCAGAGACTCGTGCTGAGTCACCATCCAAATGACAATAACGTCAGTGATTTCAGGAAGCGAGAAGAAGGACGAGTCCAGAAAAGCGAGGGCAAATAGTCCTGGACCCCCAAGCGTCATCGCGAGGCCCTGCGCCCAAACGATGAACCGTTCCATTAATCTAAGGCCTTTGCATGATCTTTAATCACGGCAACCATCGCATCATGAATCACTCCGTTCGAAGCCAGGACTTCGCCAGCGTGAACGTTGAACTTCCCTCCTGATAACCCTGAAATTCGCCCGCCGGCTTCCTCAACAAGCAACGCCCCAGCAGCGATGTCCCATGCCTGCAGCCGCTGCTCCCAAAAACCATCGAGTCTACCAGCAGCTACATAGCATAAATCGAGAGCAGCCGAACCCAATCGGCGAACCGCGCGGACCTGTCCCGTAAATTTGGCGAACAGGCCGACAACATCGTCGATCGTGTCATGGACATCGTAGGGAAATCCGGTACTTAACACCGAATCAACTAACTGCTCTGCCGTTGATATCTTCAGTGGAATTCCATTCAGAAAGGCTCCACCTCCACGTTCCGCTGTAAAGAGTTCTCTCCGGGTTGGGTCATAGACAGCCGCTACTTCAAGTCGACCAGCGGCCTCCAAGGCGAGGGATGAGCAAAATATAGGTAGGTCGTGAGCAAAATTAGTTGTGCCATCAATCGGATCAAAGATCCACCGGAATTCTGGCTTGTCCTTAATCACATCTCCTTGATATTGCTCCTCAGCTAAGACTAAATGACTGGGAAAACGAGAATTGATTAAATCTCGAAACATTTCCTCTACCGCAAGGTCTGCCTCAGTAACTAAATCAATAACGCCTTTCTTCTTTACCCGAACACCTCGGCCAAAATAGCTCAATTGAATTTCACCTGCCCGAAGGACAGCTTCGATGGCCGTGGCTACGAATACTGATGGGATGGACATGGCGAATTTACGATGCAGAAACTACCGGAGTGTCTAATCAGGTACAAGAATTATATAGTCATTCAAGGTCGGTCAAGACCGTAAATACCTACCATGGCCCTCAACAAAAGCCCTTGATTCCAGGAACAGCGACGGAAGTCAAGAGACAGAATGTTATAGTTCGTACATGGAGAGCCCAACCTCCACTAAGGTTATCGTTGAACCAGCGGCTCGCCTCAGCGGTCTAGTCAATTGTCCTGGTGACAAATCAATTTCGCATCGCTATGCACTGATCGGCGCCTTGGCAACCGGCCGAACAACTGTCATTCGGTATTCACCAGGCGCCGATTGTTTGTCGACACTAGAATGTCTGCGCTCCCTCGGCGTAAAGATTCGTTATCAGAAAGGCTCAGGTGACAATGATTCTTGCGTCCAAATTGAGGGACGCGGACTCAGCGGCTTAAGTGAAACTAGTGAGAATCTTAACGCAGGTAATTCTGGCACCACATTGCGATTATTGGCCGGCATACTGGCAGCGCATCCCTTCAGAAGCACAATCACCGGAGACCTGTCTCTCTGCCGTCGTCCCATGGAAAGGGTAATAGACCCACTTCGTACCATGGGAGCAGACATACAGGCTGAATCCAATTGTCCCCCAGTGACAATACTTGGCGGCCAGTTGCAGGGAGTCGCATGGAACCCTACGGTGCCAAGCGCCCAAGTCAAAAGCGCCCTCTTACTTGCCGGCCTCCATGCAACCGGACGGACCACTGTTCGTGAACCCACTCTGACCCGAGATCACACCGAACGTGCATTGACACTCTTTGGTGTCGAGGTAACCAGAGCTGGGCTTGCGGTTAGTGTCACGGGAAATTCAACCCCTCGCGCTCGTGATGTCAGGGTTCCAGGTGACTTCTCCTCAGCTGCCGCCTGGGCCGTTGCCGCAGCGGCTCTTCCTGGTTCGGAAATCGAAATCTCCGATGTTGGGTTGAATCCAAGTCGAACGGTTCTACTAGACGTGCTCCAACGTGCGGGCGCCAAGGTCGTTTCTGAAGTTCATTCTGAAACGAACTGTGAACCTAGCGGCCGACTGACAGTTGCCCATCGGAAGTTGCAACCGATCATTATTAGCCCTGTCGAGGTCCCTGGTCTTATCGATGAATTACCACTTCTTGCTGCCCTCGCAACTCATCGTGGTGGAGGATTAACCCTAACTGGTGCCAGCGAATTAAGAAATAAAGAGAGTGACCGGATTACGGCACTCGTCAAAGGACTACGCGCACTGGGCGCCAACATCAGTGAGCAAAGTGATGGGCTCACAGTGACAGGTGATTGCACGCTTACAGGAGGCACCGTAGACCCCAAAGCTGACCATCGCCTAGTTATGGCTTTCGCTATAGCAGCGCTCGGCGCCAGTGGACCATCGACTATTCTTGGCGCAGACGCAGTGAGCGTGTCGTATCCTACATTTTTTGAGACCCTCAATTCCCTTAGAAAATAGAGTCTCTAATCATTAACGGATTACGAACATAACTTCGATTCCAATGCGCACAGAAAAAATCTACCTTGTTGGCTTCATGGCAGCCGGGAAATCGAGTTTGGCCCGCGAGCTTGCCGAACGCCTAAAATGGCAAGTTGAAGATATTGATGACCTGATCGAAGCGCGGGAACATATGACAGTTAGTGAAATCTTTTCCCAGCGCGGAGAATCTTACTTTCGCAGAATAGAACGCGCAGTCCTCACAGAAATACTACCGCTCACTCACACCGTTATCGCAACCGGTGGTGGCACATTCGTTGATCCCGGCAACCAAGTTGCGATCAACAGCAACGGCGCTTCAATTTGGGTCGACGTCCCGTTAGCACAGATTATTTCAAGGCTCTCTCCAGACAAACAACGACCCCTTGCCAGTAATCGTACTCAATTGGAACAACTGTACACCCTACGCCAATCCGCCTACGCTCAGGCAAACCTTCGACTCGATGGGGCCGGAGCGCCCGTCGGGGAATTGGTCGATCGAGTGGTAGATTGGCTCGGCTCCTAATGCGTTTCTTGATTTTGACTGACATTCACGGGAATCTCGAAGCGTTAGACGCAGTTCTCGAGTCAGCGCAACCGGCTTCCTTTGATAGCGTGCTCGTACTGGGTGACCTTGTGGGTTATGGTGCCAATCCGAATGAGGTCATCGATCGAATGTTCGACTTAAACCCAGCCGTAATGATCCGAGGAAATCACGATAGGGTCGCCTCGGGCCTAGGGAGCAGTAAAACATTCAACGGCTTAGCTGCCGATGCCATCCGATGGACCCGGAAAGTTTTGACGACTGCAAATCGCACGCGATTGGCCGAGCTTCAAAGTGGACCTGTTGCAGTGAATACAGAGATCGAAGTCTGTCACGGGACGCCCTTTGACGAGGACCACTATCTCACCAATGAGCGTGACGCAATCCTCGCACTACAGGCATCGAAACACCAGATTTGCTTATTTGGACACACCCATCTACCAGTTGCACTCGAGGACAACGGGGGAAATGTTCGTATTGCGACCCCAGATTTTGGAGGGAATACTACTAAAAGCCCTAGCCAGCACCCTATCAAGATTGTCCCTGGTCTTCGATATCTTTTGAATCCAGGCTCGGTTGGCCAGCCTCGGGACGGCGATTCCAGGGCTGCCTATGCCACACTTGATTCAGAGGCGGAAAACGAATTTGTTTTCAAGCGAGTCACATACCCTGTTTCATTGGCACAACAAAAGATCCTTAGCGCTGGCCTGCCCGAACAACTCGCAACGCGACTCGCTATTGGTCACTGACTAGCTAGCTGCCTCCAGTTCTTCGCGCAGCCCGTTCCTCCCGCCGCCTTAACTCGGCAGCGTAGGCATCGCGTGCTACACGCGAGCCAAGAACCCACCCAATCACGAGACCGAGAAGTAAGACCGAAGGAATAAAAATGAAATGTCCCGACGTCATACCATCCATAAATCACAGGATGAAAAGTCGTGCCAATCGTTAGCGGCCAGTTGTTCGATTGGCTAAACTGGCAAGTTCGCGCTCAACACGTGCCAGCCGTCGCCAAATCGACCACAAATAGACAAACATCGCGAACCATGCAAAGGCGTAAGCCGCCACGAGTAGAGGCGCTGCTGGGAGCTGATCCTCGACATCCAGTTGGTCTATTGGCACGAACTCGTCCTGTTGCGAGGACTGCATCGATTGCGCTCGGACTTCTTCAGCTGAGGTTTCTATCACTCCGATACAAAGACTGAGTAACAAGCACAGCACGGCGAGTCGCTTGACAGTTACCTTCACAACATCCCCTTTCAACCCACAGAGAGTGCCATTACTAATCATCTAGCTCCCGATAGATTTGCTCTAACGCTGCTCGCTGTGTTTCTAGACGAACCCGAGCCATCATCGCCAAAACGTAGAGCAACAGAAAACCGACCAAGCTCCACCATAACGGTCCCCGCATCCCGGGCACTAAAGTTGGCACGACGTTTGTTGTTGGGTGAACAGTCCGCCAAACATTCACTGACCAGTAAACAAACGGCACATTGGCCATGCCAAATAACGCAACGCCCGCGGCCAATTTTTCAGAGCCTGGCCCCCCGTACTCCCGCAGCAGCAGATAGGCGATAAAAATCATCCAGAGCACGAGGGCCATGGTGAGTCGCGCATCCCATTGCCACCACACGCCCCATGCTTTGCGGGCCCAAAGAGGACCACTCACGAGACCAATCAGGCCGAACACCACCACTAACTCAGCTGAGGCAACCGCAATTCGGTCAGAGATGAGCCGTCCTCTAAACAGAAACACCGCACTGGCAATACCGCAAACAAATGCCGCCACAAACATCGCCGCCCATGAGGGGACATGAAAGTAAAAAATCTTTTGTACAAGACCCATTGTGGATTCATACGGCGCCCAGGCAATAAACACCGGTGCACATACGAAAAATATCGTCGCTACAACGATTACCACTGAAAACATTCGATGCATCATCACGTAGGCCTATTCATTCTGTCATGACCGGCTCAAAGGTCCATAACGAAAGTGTAATAAACACCACGTCAAAAAATACCAACATTCCAATCCAGGCACGTGCCATCGCCACGTCTACTTCTGGCTGTAACAGCACGGCGATCCCCCGAACGCCGGCAATAATGACTGGAATCGTAATTGGATACAACAAGACCGGTAGCAACACATCACGACTCCGTGCGCGAACGAGCATTGCGCCAAACAGTGTCCCGACCGCACTGAACCCAAGAGTGCCCAACGAAAGCAGTAAAAAAGTAAGAATCGGCTGGCGAAAAAGCGGCGCCTGAAACAGAAGTGCGACCAGAGGAACAATCACCACTTCAACCGCTGCCAGTAAAGCTAGTATGCCAAGCAACTTGCCTACATAAATCGCTGGCCGATCAACTGGTGCCAGTAAGAGTGCTCTCAAGACGTCGTGATAACGTTCTCGCTCAAAGGTGCGACCCAAGGCGAGCGTTCCGGCAAAAGCAATAGCAATCCAGAGAATCCCTGCTACCGCATTCTCGACTGGGCGACCATCACGTACAAAACCAAAAGCAAACACGAGCACAGTCGAGACAGAAAAGAATAAAGTCGTCAGAAACAGCTCTCGGCTACGCGTCTCAACTCGCAGATCTTTTCGCATAATCAGGAGAGCGACCGTGAAAAAACGCCTCATTCCAGTCTCCTGGGCTTCAGTTCTCTCTGCATCGAATCTCGATACCGCGCGCGCAGGGATTCACCGGCACGGGATAATGGGAGCAGTCGGCCAGCCCGTAGCAGCATCGCTCGATCCAAGACTAACTCTGCAACCTCGAAATCATGGGTCGCAAGAAAAATAATTCGCCCCTCACTCTTGAGAACCTGTAGTCGCTCTACCAGCGCAGACGAGGAACCCTCGTCAAGTCCTGCAAATGGCTCGTCGAGAAGCACCAATCGTGGTGCATGCAGTAGAGTGCGCTCGAGGGCAACACGTTGCTTCATCCCTCGAGAGAACCCCCCAACAAAATCATCACCTCGAGACAATAACCCGGCACTTCGTAGCGCTTCATCCGAACGGTCCCTAACTTGGTCAAGGCCATAAAGAGCGGCAAAGAATTCAAGGTTTTCTCTGGCAGTCAATTCTGGATAGAGCTGAAAATCATGACTAAGGAGACCAATATTTGCGCGAAGAGCTGGACCCGGCTCCCGCACCGATTCAGCTCCATATCGAATTTCACCACTGGAAGGGGCGAGTATCGTCCCAGCAAGTGCAAGCAGTGTCGATTTACCGGCCCCATTCCCGCCGAGGAATCCAAGAATTTCACCGGTGCCACATTCCAGCGAAACATGCGCTAACGCTCGACGTCGGCCAAAATACTTTGAGACATCGACAAATACCACTCGATTAAAATCTGAACATTCTTGAGTTGTTGGAATCTGATGAAGTGAGGACGCCATTAACTCTCTTCAATCGAAGTGTCTGTTAACCAGGTAGCCCGGCTCTGCCGCTCGGCATCTCAAGCGCATTAGTCTCTAACCGCTGATATAGGCGTGCCAACTGTCCAAAGATTGTCTTGCGCTGAAGCGTGTATGGTCCATCAGCTAACGTCCCGATCCGATGAGTCGTTTCAACTCGCACCAGATCATCGTATAACCGGTCACGCCGGGCCTCTAATTTCTGACGTAGTGGCGGGTCATTCTTGGCGCCCATCGGTCTCGTCGATTGCCACAGACACCACACTACGAATAAGCCGACCAACATTAAGGCAACTCTCAGCGGAATCACACTGTGGTGTGGAAGACCGAAGAGCGAGATTGAAAAGGTTTCATTAGCTGCTAGCCTGGGTCCACCACCGACCATAAACGTGCCAGCCCTAGCATTCATTTCCCGACTCTGGGTAATCTGTGGCGAACTCATTTGCATGTCACCATGCTTCTCAGCAACTATCGCTATTTGATCGATTGCCACCGGCATCGTCTGTTCGATGACTAGGTCACTCCCAGTATATGGAAGAACATAAGCTACGTTGACAAGGGTCCGACCAGGCTGAAAAGAACCGACAACTGACACCCTGCCACCATCGAGCTGAGCTTGCGAGGTAGTACCTTCCAGTAGGACCGCTCCCTGTGCACCAAAGGGTAAGTCGAAGACCACCGGAACAGTTGGCACGACGGGAGCATCAGCCGTATTAACAGCTTCAAGTAGGTAGTAGACCTCCACGGCCTCGTCTGCCATCTCCACCACCCACCGGGTATCACCACCAAGGCTAATCAATCCTGGATTCCCTGGCACGGTGGTCGCCACAGGCGGCATTGAAGGCTCGGCAACGAGCATCACTCGGACACCTCCCAAGGCCGGAACGGCGAAACTTCGGGAAACGAGCATCTCATCGCCAACCTGCGCGGAGACTGAAACACTGCTTCCGGCCTCGAGGTCCTCAAACAAGGCACGTCCGAACTCATCAGTGGAGACGGTAAACACGACTTCATCGCTATGGAGTTCAACAGGATGATCAGTAATATTGTTTGAAAGTTGGCTCCGAATCAGACGAACGCTTACAGAAGCGTTTGGCAGATCGCTTGAAGGTAACGGCAGACCAGACATCTCAGACGGGTCCGGCATCGGAATCTGTGAATGCACAATCATCGGAAATCCAAGACTCATCACCGCGGTAATTGCCGTCACCCACTGCACACCAAGTCTAATCACAATGATGCTCCGCAATATTTGCAGAATCTCGCATCAGCATCATTTACAGTGGCGCACACCTCGCAACTACACTCACCACCAACGGCTTTGGAGGGCTGGTTGGGGGTCCCGGCCGATACAGGGTGTGCCGCTAATCGAGATTGCAATTCCTGCTCGATTGATTCGCTATAGCCTGGGGTGTCGGAATCGAGTTGGCGCATAAAGCTGATCGCCCGAGCCCGAAGTCTATTCGTCATCTCCTTAAAATCTTCTTCAGCCACCTTGCCCATTGCGCGGTCAAACTCGAGCTCTTTAATCGACCGAAGCACAAGCTGCTTCTCGCGCTCTACTGCAACCCGCGTCCGATTACTCACAGCGTTTGATTCCACTTCAAAATCCACGGCCACAAGTGGCCAGAGGGTTCGCAAAAGCGCAAGACCGCAAAAAGCCGCTGCGCCAATCGCAAGACTCACCAAGATGGTTGCTTCTGGAGTCGTATTGGACGATCGTAAAACGGCAACGGTCGCCACAAGAAGCGCACCGAGAATGAAGAAGTGCCAGGGACGGAAGGTGGAGCGATTAGTCGAGGTCTCGGAGCTCATCGTCCAGACGCGCTAATAACTGTGCATCGCCGTCGTTCGAGATGCCGGCAGGTAGTGGTGCATCAGCAGCCTCACGCATCGACCACCGTAAGGCAACTGTTCCAACGCCAACTATGCCGGAAAGGCCGAGTAGATACGGAAACAGCCAAGCCAGGCGATTGAACCCTTCGTCCAATGGCATCGCAAGAGGCTCTTGACTGCCGTACATAGTAATGAAGTGTTGGAAAACATCCTCTTTTGTCTTGCCTTGGTCAATCAACAGCGAAATTTCATCCCGCATCATAGCCGCCGTGCCGCAAGTACATTCACCAACAAGTTTTCGCCCGCACGTGCCGCACATGCAAACGATTTCACGGTATAGCTCACGCTCGGCGGCGCTGCGAGGCACTGTCGGTACTGTCTGGGCTGATTCAATATGCTGCGCGTGTAAGGGGGCTGATGCCACCAAGACAAAAAGCAGTAGCGATGTCGTCGCCGCACCCTCAGGAATTTTCGATGCCGCAAACGAAAATGCTTGCTCAGGTAGCAAGGCTATGACTGTGCCCAGCGCCATGATGCCGAACCCTAACCAAATCCAGTTTACCAGAGGATTGACGGTGACCTGAAAGCTAGCCGACTGATCCTGCATGTCGAAGGCGGCCATCACAATATAGAGATCCTCCGAAATACTACGACGGATAGCCACTTCCGTCGTCGGCTCCGACTCATGTTTCCTAAAGAACCACCGGGCCGGATACATCATCCCTACGTCTTCGCCCTCCTCGAACACGCGTAAGCTTCCCGTAATCATTTGCTTCTGACCATCGTCTCGTACACTAACCCCCTCGTGCCGCACAACGAATGTCCCTACCTCGACTTGTTGCCCCGGCGTGAGAAGCACCTGCTCTTCAAGCTTGTAGCCCTCACCAGCGAAGCCTAGAAACATAAGAACGATACCGACGTGAATAATGTATCCGCCATACCGACGATGTGACCGCGCGACGAGNCCAGTTACGGATGTCAAGACATCCGTACCNGTAGCGTCCTGGCGAACACGCGTGCCACGAATAAATTCTTGCCCGATCGTCCCTAGCACAAAGGCACACAGCATGAAGCACAGCCCGGAGGCCCACACTCTAAACCCTAGGGCGTAGAGAATCCCTCCAGTCACAACCGCGGCCGTTACCGGCCAAAGAAATTGATTACCAAGGTTGGACAACGTCGATTTTCGCCAAGCCATAAGTGGCCCAACACCAGTCAAAAGAAGGAGGATTAAGCCAATCGGAAGCATCCATTTGTTAAAGAATGGCGGTCCAACGGTCAGTCGCTCACCCGTAATTGCTTCACTCAACGTCGGAAACATTGTTGCAAAGAGGATGAACACGGCGCAGAACAGTAAGATCCAATTGTTTAGTAAGAATGCCGCTTCACGAGAGGCCCATGAATCTAGTTCGTGCCGTGCGCGTAAGAGCGGCAACCGATAAATAACTAGACCAAAACTAACTATTAGAATGATCGCCATGAAGATCCCAAACATCATCGCGAGTTCGGGGTCTTCACCAAACGCATGCACCGATTGCACGACACCAGACCGTGTCATGAAGGTCCCAAAAATCGTCAAAAAGAACGTGAGAATCACGAGGGTCACGTTCCATACCCGTAACATACTGCGTCGTTCTTGCACCATCACAGAGTGGAGAAAGGCCGTCGCCGTAAACCACGGAAGTAAACCAGCATTCTCTACCGGATCCCAGCCCCAGTAGCCTCCCCAACCGAGCTCCTCGTAAGCCCATATCATGCCGAGCGTTAAGCCGAGCGACAGGAAGATCCAAGCAAACATAGTCCACCGTCGAACCGCACGNAGCCAAGAATCATCTAGGTGGCCCGTGATTAACGCGGACATACCAAAGGCAAACGGGATGGTCATCCCGACGAATCCTATATAGAGCGACGGGGGATGAATCACCATATAGGGATTCTGTAAAAGTGGGTTGAGGCCACGACCGTCGGCTGGCACTTGAGTTAAATAGGTAGTAAACGGGTCCTTGCTGAGCACCATCACCAACAAGAAGAATATCTGCACGCAGGATATGACTGTCACCACATAGGGAATTAGCTCACGCTGTCGCTCACGGTTTGTCGCAACCGCGATCGAACCAAAAACGGACAACAGAAAGACCCAGAACATGATCGATCCGTCAAGGCCGCCCCAATAAGAGGTCAGTTTATAGAAGAGTGGTTGAGCTGAATCCGAATAACGATCGACATACCTAATTGAGTAATTCTCAGTGACAAAGGCGTGCACCATTACCGCAGACGCCATCGTCATTAATGCAGTCAATAAATAGAATGCCCCAATCCCACTTTCAATGAGGCGCGCCGAACGTTGCCGCCCACCGATGAAGGACGCGGTCGCAGCGTACGCGCAAACCACAAATGCCGCTAGCAGGAGGAATGAGCCGAGAGAAGCCATCGAGTCTGTGATTTACCAGTGAACGTAAGAAAGATAGGTTCGCGTTAAGCCCGCTCAGGAGGTNGCCAAATAACAGCGCGGCTCTAGGCCAATCTATTGCCCGTCAGAAACGTTAGCGCCAGGTGGCACTGATCCGGCCTTGGGCTCGTACTTCGATGGACACTTAGCCATTACCCCATTGGGGGCCACTACAAATCCATCAACTCCCAAGCGCCCTTTAACCACAACTTCAGCACCACTCTTGAACGTATCGGGAACAATACCGCTGTACTCAGCTTTGATTACCTCGCCATTGTTCTCGATTTCAAAGCGGTAATCGAGGCTATCCGGTCGACGCATAATGGATTCGTTCACAACGAATCCATGCACCTGAAGGTTCTTATCCTGCCAAGCTGNCAGNTCNCCGGTNACCTCGTCCACATGCTTGTAGTACTCGGTCCCCTCACTGAGGGTGGACCACAACAAGCCACTAAAGGCTAAGGCCAACACAACCGAGGTAATACCGATGCGAATAGCTTTATGACTCATAACGCGGTAAGTATTGCCGTAAGCTCTCCCCAAAAGAATAGCCTTAAGGGACTGAACCGTCAATGGATTGAAGGGTGCAGACTCAATCCTCTACTCCAACTCAGTGGAGCATTTTAGGCCTATTTATGGAGTCTCCGACATTTCGACCCCGTCAAATCCAAGTTCGCTAAGCAGACGTCGAACCACCGCCAAGGGTAATCCGACCACATTTGAGTATGACCCCTCTATCCGATCGATGAACCGTGCCGCTAGGCCCTGAATCCCATAGGCTCCAGCCTTGTCTCGGGGTTCCCCCGAAGCTACATACCAAGCGACTTGTTCCGGTTGAAGAAGGGCCATGTGCACCACGGTACGGTCAACCGCCTCGACACACTGATTGGCATATCGCATCGATACCCCAGTGAGGACCTCATGACTCCGTCCCGACAGCCTACCCAACATCTTGGCTGCATCTACATCGTCAATAGGTTTTCCAAGAATGTCACCGTCAAGCACCACGCACGTGTCCGCAGCCAAGATTACGTTGTTACTCGCGATGTCCGTCACGGCACCAGCTTTAGCAGCGGCAAGCCTGGCAACATACAATGCTGGAATCTCTCCAGGCAAGGGAGTCTCGTCCACAGTGCAAGATTTGACCTCAAAAACGTAGCCAGCGGCCGCCAAGAGTTCGGCTCGCCTAGGCGAAGCAGACGCAAGTAGCATTCGCATGGCTAAATGATACGATCACCANAGAGAACTTCNATATGATGCGTTCGATGACTCCCCTTCAGGGCTGCGTGCCCGCCGTACTGGCCAAGTTACTGAATCGTCANCCACATTCCTCAGCAAAGGTTCTTTTCGCTTGGCGTGCTGCGGTTGGTGACGCGATCTCGGCCGCGACGAAAATAAACCTAACGCCCNGAGGCACCCTTGANGTNCGCACCACNTCNCAACATTGGCGNAAAGAGGTACAGCGTTCGAAACGGGTCATTCTTGGACGACTCCAAGCTATGTTGGGCCACCAACGGGTTACCCATCTCGCCATCACTGCACCGGTTGAGGACCGCCCCCGACATCGCCGTAACAACACTACCAGCCTAAGCTCAACCTGAGACGATTCATGACAGGTGTACTGCGCGACTCCGTCATCGTCTCTGCTGTCCGACTCCCAACGGGAAAGTTCTTGGGTTCGCTCAAGCGGTTTTCCGCACCGCAGCTCGGTGCCCTCGCCATCCACGAAGCAGTGCAGCGAGCAGGCATCGAGATGGGCGAAGTTGATGAATGCATCCTGGGCAATGTCATCTCGGCAGGATTAGGCCAGAATCCCGCGCGTCAGGCCGCTTTAGGGGCAGGATTACCTGATTCTGTCGCAGCCCTTACCATTAATAAGGTTTGTGGTTCGGGCCTAAAAGCTGTGATGCTCGCTTCACAAGGCATCTCCACGGGCGACGTCGATGTCGTGGTGGCAGGCGGCATGGAGTCTATGACCCAGACGCCCTATCTTCTCAAACGCATGCGTGAAGGGGTCCGTTTGGGAAACCACACCCTTATGGATTCAATGATCCATGACGGGCTTTGGTGCGCGTTGGAAAATTGCCACATGGGCATCACTGGAGAAGAAGTGAGCAAGCGCTATGGAATAACCAGGGAAGAACAGGACGCCTATGCGCTTGAAAGTCATCAGAAGGCTGCCGCCGCCACATCGCAAGGCTGGTTCACTGATGAAATTGTTACGGTAGATCTCCCAGGCAAAAATACTGAATCGACAAAGTTTGCCGTTGATGAATCAATAAGGCACGATGCGTCTTCTTCTACGTTAGCAAGGTTGAAACCTGCGTTCATTGAGGACGGCACGGTCACGGCAGGGAATGCTCCAGGCGTCAACGATGGTGCCGCTGCTATTGTCGTAATGTCCGCCACTGGCGCCGCCGCTCTCAACTTGCAACCCATGGCTCGAATCGTGGCTCAGGGTGTCAGTGGGGTGCCTCCGCTCTCAGTTATGATGAGCCCAGTCGAAGCCGTGAGAAAGGTTGCCAAGAAGGCCGGCTGGGCACTCACCGACGTTGACCTGTTCGAACTTAACGAGGCTTTCTCAGTGCAAAGCATCGCAATCATCCGGGAGTTGGACCTCGACCCAAAGCGCGTGAACATTCATGGTGGTGCAATCGCCTTAGGTCACCCAATTGGCGCAAGCGGTGCCCGAGTCCTAACCACCCTCCTTTACGCGATGAAGCTGAGGAACGTACGAAGGGGTATCGCTTCACTCTGCCTCGGAGGAGGCAACGGAGTCGCTCTCGCNGTTGAGCGAGAGNTAGCTGANTGACCNAGCTCTNCCGATCCCCTGGNANCTCTTAGTNTTNGTTACAACTCAGACACCATGNCGACCAAATNNCCCATCCGAAAAATNGGNGTCGTCGGCGCNGGCACGATGGGCCATGGAATTGCCCANGTNTTCGCGCAGGCAGGCTTCGAAGTCTGCTTACAGGACGTCCGGACAAATGCACTCAATCGAGCTACTAGCAACATCACTCAAAGCCTGGACAAGCTGGTCGCCAAAGACACACTTACCGCCAAGGATGCCGAACTGGCGCGGTTGCGGCTGACCACTACAACAGACCTTGACGCACTTTCTGACGTTAATTACGTCATTGAAGCAATCGTNGAANACGTGACTGCNAAACGGGATNTATTCANAACCATTGATACCCTNGTNGCTCCGGACGTCATCTTGGCCTCAAACACTTCGGCTATCGCAATCAACACCNTTNCTTCCGCCACGANTCGACAANCNTNCGTCCTGGGCATGCACTTCATGAACCCTGTTCCACTAATGCCACTTGTCGAACTNATTCGAGGGCAGGCGACCTCTGTTGAAACNGTNCNCCTCTCAATAGANTTGATCANGATTATCGGNAAAACNCCGGTNGAAGCCGCTGACCGCCCTGGCTTTATCGCCAACCGAGTGTTGATGCCGATGATCAATGAGGCCATCTATGCATTAATGGAAGAGGTCGGCTCTGCGGAGGCCATTGACACCGTGATGAAGGTGGGCATGAACCATCCAATGGGTCCACTGGCTCTTGCAGATCTCATTGGCCTCGATGTGTGCCTAGACATTATGAGGGTCTTACACGAGGGATTTGGGAACAACAAGTATCAGCCGTGCCCTCTCCTTTGCCAAATGGTCGAGGCCGGAACTCTTGGCCGAAAAACTGGCAGCGGCTTCTTTAAATATTGATACAACAGAGTGCATGCCTGCAACACTTACCATTCACCTAGCTACATCAGATGAAGAAATCGTCGCCTGTCATTCGGGCATGCATGAACTGCGACCACACATCGACGAGCAAGAGTTCGTCTCTAGAGTGCGCGCGCAGACATAAGTCAACGATTTTCAATTGGTCTACGTCCGTAGCCAAGGATTAGTTGTCGCTGTCGCAGGATTTCGAATCGGCTACAACCTAGCATGGGGACACTATCTATACGTGGACGATCTGGTGACACGGGCCACCCATCGATCCCAAGGATTCGGAGCGATCTTACTTCGTTGGCTGCACGACTTCGCACGAGAAGCCGGATGTGAGCAAGTGCACCTTGATTCAGGGCTGCAACGTAAGGGGGCGCATCAATTTTACGAACGACACGGTATGCCAAACACCTCGCTGCATTTCAACAGCGTAATCAAATCCAACTCCGACTGATACCGAACCAGTNTTGTTCAAGCTAGTTGGCCTTCTCTTTNGTCACGTCCTCCCGCGTCAGTCGAACATTCTCAAAACTTTCAGACGAGATCACGTAGTACCAGGGACCAAACCGATTATTAAGCTCAATGAGGCGTTCTTCACCAGCTAGGACCTGCGCCGCCCACTCGTTATGAATCTCGTGACGGTTCCTATTAGCACGGTCGTCATCGGAAAGATCCTCATCCCCTTTTCCTTCAAAGTCCATATTCAACGGCAGTGGCGGCTCAGGGAAACGGTCGNGCTCGAACTCCGCAGTNATGAACAGATAGCGGTTCTCCCCAGGACCGCTGTCCGCTTCAGAGCTCGGGTCCACACCAGCGGTAATTACGCTACCCGTTCCATAGAGCACTTCCCCAAACCGTAGGGTGTATAAAATGCCTTCTGTTGTGCGTACGCGGAGCTCGCCTTCATTCGATCGAAGGTCGCCATCGCGCGTAAGGTAGTATCCCCGACTCTGCAACGAGACAACTTCAGCCCTCGTGATGCCACCTTCAGCTGCTCGCCTAAGACTCGAGGACAAACCGTCCGGCTTAGGCCGCACCCCGACAATGGACAGACCATCAAGGGCCGACACTAGGCCGCTCACCTTTGTCGAATCAAGTTCGCGATTACCGGAAGTTCGGCCATCATCGGTCCACGCCCCTTCAACCTTGTTCAGGGTAACCGTGTCACGATCATTAATGGATAGCGTGCGCTCATCAATCGCATAGTCATACAGCGCGAGTTGGTCAACGCTATCCTGCTCAATCAGAAGTAGATCCTTTTCAATCCAATCAGAGAAATTCGTCGAAAGGTCAATGTCCATGCGAACGGCATACACCCGCTTCTGATCGGGCAGGCGAACAAATCGAAAGGTCGGTCGATCCTCTACCTGGTTACCGACAATAAAATCGGCAAGTGTGACCTCGTTGTCTCCCCGTAACGTGACTCGGGTCCCCCGACCTCGAAGCGATGTTGCCGCCGCATCACTTGGGTCAAGCACACCAAGGGCCTCATGGTCAGCGAGGTTGTCTGAACGGAAGTCATCTCGAGTAATCCCGATCACCCCAGCCGCGGTCTGAGCCAGTCGATCGGCACCATCTGCTGGATAGTTGTGGTGCGACGGAATCGTCCACAGTCCATTTTGATTAGTCACCTGAAATGGCTTTGCCGAAGCGGTCTCTCCGTCAAACTCTAAGACTGAGAGCGTTCTCGCGATATTGGGATCGGTGAACTCCGGAAAGAATGGCTCGCCCCGATCAAGAAATGCATCCGGAGAAACGAGCCGCGGNGCCGTGGCTAATGCCAGCACAGCAAGGATGACTGCTCCGACCCCGAAAGTAACTGTCTTCTGTGTCTCACTCATCACTTCACCTTATTTCGATGTGCCGCCACAGCACCTTCCCGCTCTCGTCGTTGACGCCGCACAAAGATCATCACGCCCAACGCAAACACTGGAATTGGAGGCAGCAGAACTGCCAACATCCGAATTGAACTCTGAATACGGCGAATTTGGGACTCCATGGTTTCCATACTGCCTTGAATTTTCGCTTCCTTCTCGGATTCGATGTTCGCTCTCAGCACCTCGAAACGACGGTTCTCGACCTCCTGAAGATTCCGGGCCATTATTTCCTTGGCCTGGGCGTCGAGGTCCGCGCGGTTCTGCACCTCAGTAATTCGCTGGTCCAATCGGCCCTGCGCTTCAGCAAGGGCCTCCTCGGCCTCACCCTCGGCCTGCGCNTCTTCAGTCGCTCGCTGTTCAATGAAGGACCGGGTTTGAGATTCCACGCGCGCTAGTGTTCGATGCTGAACACGCCNGTTACGAAGTGCGACGAACGATTCGTCCCCGACTAAGACGTCAATCGTATTAAGGAAGAACGTGACATTATCAAAATTGAGGTTCCCAGCACCTAGGCGACGGATCTGAAAAAACTGCTCTGAAATAAAGTCAACGTCGGCAATCACAATTAGATTGACCGTATCCTGGGTTACACCATCCCCTAGGTCTGTCTCCGGNTCTTCCGCCGTATCGTCTCCGGCACCGTCATCATCCTCGATGGCAGCAGTGTCAGAAGTTGAGATCCCGCCATCTGACCTAACGTGAGCAGCGATTACGTACTCGTTCAAATCAGCTTGATAAGGCAGGTTCTGATTTAGCTGCGCACCGAAGAATCCACGTTGCACGATTTGGAAATATTGAAACGTTCCCGACACTCGACCGGAAGTNACCAGTGGTTGAAANTCATGGTCACTACCAACCGCTTGACGTAAGTGGCCTGGATAAAGCGTGACGAATTCCTGAAGGGCCGNACTTGCAGTGTGCTCACGATTAAATGGAGCGTTGCCTTCATTNCCAAGTCCAACGAAGACCACTTCCGGTGGNANGTGCGCCAGGTCAGGATGGGGATTGTATGCATCCCAGACAACCTCCCCTGAGTTCCAGGCCACGCCAAGCCTGGAGAGCATTGCTTGTACATCACCTTTCGGCGTTGGAGGCGGCTGCCCCTGCTGCATAAAGGGATTCTGATTTGCCCCGGGTTCTTCGGACGGAGACAAGCTCAAATCCAACGTTGGGATTGGGTCGACGAGCATCAAGGTAGGGTTCCCCTGAGCAACAAATTCCTCGACGTAATCCATTTCCTCCTGCGACAGCGACGATGGCAAAACAACCACCAGTCCGTCCACTTCCTCGGTAATCGGACCAGTGGGCGTTATCTCGACGACCTCATACTGCTTCCGGAGTTCCTCAACAACCGACCAGGCTGGACTACTTTGCATCGTTTGGAAGTCAAATCCTCCAAACAATCGGATCGCTGAATTGACCACTCCAACCCGCTGCCGAGCCGTACCGGAAACAACTCGAATACTTCGAGCGATTTCGTATTCCGCGGGCAAACCGCGGTCAAAGAATGGAATCACCTGCTCCTCGGCACCGCATGTGAACGCTAGACCCAAAAAGACTTCGGTGAAGCCAGCACGCCCTCCCCCAAGGTCAGGAATCCTCCGCGGTGTAATACCGAAGGTTTCTCTTGCAGCCCGAGCAGCATCAGTGAAGAGTTCAGTCGTTTCAATACGCACCTGAACCCTAGCACCGCCTGCCGCATCGATTTCTCGAAGCAGTCCAAGAACAGTTTCACGAGTCTGAACCAGCTGTTCTGGAAGGGTGGGGCTCACGTAAGCCTGAATAAACACCGGACGTTCGTCGGATAGGTCATCAAGAAGTGCTCGAGTTTCATCACTTAACGAGTGCAGGCGCTCAGCCGTGACATCGAGACGTAGGCTGGCTCGTGCCGCGATTGCGCCGACACTGACCACAGCGATGATAATTGCCAAGGCCCGCACCGTCTGATGGGCCCACATCGGCATTGCATCTGTAGTGTTTGGCCAATGACGGCGACCGATTAGCCGTACGTTTAGGAACAGAAACACCGCGGTAACAGCACAAAAGAAATAAATCCCACTCAGGCTAACCACTCCCCTGGCAAAATCTCCAAAATATCCAAGCACGCCAAGGGGCGCAATTAGACGGGCCAAGTTCTCACTAAAAAGCTCGACCGTCGAGGTCACGCCCACCAACGCCGCACAGAAAACTGCGCCGAGAATAAAGGCAATCGTTGCATTGGCCGTCAAAAGTGACCCCAGCATCCCAACAGCAATCAATGCAGCACCTAACAGCCAATAGCCAAAGTAATTACCAAGCATCAGCCCAAGGTCGGGGCTGCCCAGCACCAGTAAAACCAGCACATGACTCAACGATAAGGCGAGCGACGCCGTGTACACCCCAAGGACGGAAAGATACTTTCCCAGCACAATTTCAACATCACGTGCCGGGAGAGTGAGTANTAACTCGTCAGTGCCCAACTTTCGCTCCTCAGCCCACACCGCCATGGTTAGCGCTGGGACAAAGAACATCAGTAGATACGGAAACCACCGACTGAGTTGATCAAGGGTTGCTAAATTATTTAGGAAGAACTGGTCCTGCCAGAACGCCGCGGCCGCGCTCAGAAAGATAAACAGNGTGATAAAGACATACCCTGACGGATTACTAAAATACATCCGCAGGTCTCGCCGGACGATCGCTCGAACGANCGTAGCATTCACATATTGCCCCATTTATGACGACGCCTCCGTTGCGGTATTTCCCGTCTCCGTCGCCGGTGTTGAAACTGAAAGTTCGGTTAAACGGTGGAACGGTCGTTCTAGNGATCCATCCTCACGCAAGTCACTTGGCGTGCCGTCGTAAACCAACTCTCCGTTATGGATAAACAACACCCGGTCAGCAATCGCATCCACTTCTTGCAGAATATGCGTTGAAATCAAAACAGTTTTCGTACGGCCAAGCTCAGAGATGTTGTGACGAAATTCCCGGATCTGATTTGGATCGAGACCAGCCGTCGGTTCGTCCATGATGAGAACGGTTGGATCGTGCAGAAGGGCTTGAGCGAGGCCGACGCGCTGGCNCAGACCACGTGACAACTTACTAATTGGTTTCTCCCGCACCAGCTGCAAAGAGCATAGCTCGACAATCTCATCAATNCGGCGTTTCAAGCGACCCACTTCCATCTCGCGTGCCTCACCAAAGAACTCCAAGAGTTCAACCGGGGTCATCTCCGGGTATAAAGGGCCGTTCTCCGGTAGATACCCAAGCTGACGCGAGGCAGCAATCCGATCTCGCTGGACGTCGTGTCCGGCGATCGAGCCCTGCCCAGCACTCGGCGCCAGATAACCAGTCAGGAGTTTCATCGTNGTGGTTTTCCCTGCTCCGTTCGGCCCCAGGAAGGCTACGATCTGACCTTCAGGAATTGAAAACGACAGGTCCTTTACCGCAACGAAAGGGCCAAAGTATTTCGTTAAGCCCCTCGCCTCGATCATCGCTCGATTNCCACCCATGCACCCTCCATACTNCCTCAGTCGAGACACTGGNCAGGCTGACCGCTCTAAAGAAATTACGGCCAGTCTCTGGCAGGTCTCCCGATACAGCTATCTCACTCCAACATATCCGGTGATCGACGTAATCAACTTCGCCGAATCAAAACCCACACCGTTCTTAAATACGGTCACAACCTTCTTGATATTTGCAGGATCGGCAGCNAAATCAGCCTCAATAACAACCAGGTCGGCAATCTTTCCCACCTCAATACTTCCAATACTATCGTCCATGCCAAGGATTTTCGCTCCGTTAGCACTCATAACTTGAATCGCCTCGCCAGTCTCAAAACCCGCTTCAATCAAGAGTTCATAATTCCGTTGGTCTCCAAAACCCGGCAAAGCCGCTCCATACCCGGTTGGATCAACGCCAGCACCAAGTGTGCCGCCGGCTCTGAAAAAGGCTAGTTCGTACTCCATCGCCTTCTTGAAAACCGCAGGCGACGTTCCATAATCGCCAGGATCACGCTCCGTGTAACGTTGATTCTCAGCCAACACATCCTCAGCCACCTCAGGCGCCAGCACATCAAGTGACCGTTGGTCGATTGGCGGTCGTCCGGGAACAGACATTTCATAGACAGCGAGCGTGGATGACATTGGCACGTTGTTATCGATCATTGCCCTGAACGTTGCCCTTACTTCTGGCCCATCGATATCGAGATCATAGTAATCACGACGGAAGCCAGGTGGACACCTGTCCGGCTCTTTATTTACTGCGTAGTCCGTATTCGCAAATAATCCATGCTCAAGGTTATCTATCCCCAGTGCCACCGCCTCACGGTAGGTCACTGAGCACAAGTGCGCTGTGACTTTTACTCCGTGCTTGTGTGCTTCGTCGATCGCAGCCCCAAGCTCTGCCCGACCAATCTCCGTGTAGGCCTTGAACCATTGGACCCCTTCTTCCGCCCAATACCGCACAACACGCCTCGCCGCCTCAGGGTCGCCAAGTCGGTTCATCGAGCTGGGACCACTGCCACCGGTCAGATACGGTCCAGTCACAATGAGGGTCGGACCAGGAACCTCACCAGCCTCAATCGCCTGCTTCAAGTTGAGCTCAGCATAGGTAGAGCGACTTCCAGTTGTCCTGATTGTCGTGAGGCCCGAAGCAAGATAGATGCGTGGCCCCGAGAAATCCAACTGAGCAGCACGTCCACCAGCTGCTGTGTAGTAGCTGTGGTTGTGCATCCCCACAAGCCCAGGCACCACAGTATGACCGCTCAGTCTTAGCACCTCCGCATCGTTTGGCACCATAACCTCGGCCGATGGGCCAACTGCCGTAATTCGGTCGTCGGTAATAACAACGGTCTGACCCGGCCGCGGCTCCCCACCGGACCCATCGATCACAATNACGTCGGTCAGGGCAATAACCGGCGCATCGACCGACACAAACTCCCGGGTCAGGTCCGAGAGATCACTCCGCGTTTGGGCGCCAGCCCACCCCGATACACTTAGGACGCCGACAATTACCATTAAGCCTTTGTTTCGCATACCCCTATTCCTCCACCTCAAAGACAAACTTCATGCCGGACTCCAGATGCTCCGCAATATGGCAATGCACCATCCACCGCCCAGGATTTGAAATCTCTAACAGAATGTCAGTGACCGACCCAACCGGCAGCAACACTGTATCCTTCCATACAAGATTTGTGTTCGGCAAACCATCTTGAGCCACCACAAGAAATCGCTGACCATGAATGTGTAGCGGGTGCTGCATCGCGTGAAATGCGAAGCGATCATTGTGGAGGCGAATCTTCACTAGCTCCCCGAGCTGAAATCGCCAGTCGATATCATCATTCTCACGTCCGGTACTGGATTCACGTAAAATCCACCGAACTTCCTCGGTCGTGGTCAGCCAGTTCATCATCGGCATCGTGCCGGTCCACTCCACGGGGTTGAAGTAGATTCCATCAAACCGCATTACCTCTTCAATGGGTCGAGCCAAATCGGCCGTCTCAAGTGTGAGCGTTAACTCATAGTCAGCCGGCCGATCGAATTGACTCCGATACCGATCAATATCAGCCGCAACTTCTTCATGCCTGTGCAACTCCACAAAGCTTCCAGTGAAGTCCTCGGCCACCTGCATCCTCCCAACCTCAATGCGGCCAATCACCGTCCGCTCCTCTAAAAAACCACCGTATCGGTGATTAATGCCCTGAACCCAGTTCACCATTTCCTCGGTACCAGTCGTAGCAAAATTGACGTCCACGATGTAACGCTCGGCTGGCGCTAACACAATCGAGTCCACCCAGACTTCGGACTCAAATTTTCCAAGGTCTGAACCAACCACCTTGATGGGAGCATTCCCGAACGAGACATTAAACGTTCGCGTGTTCGACGCATTTGTNAGAAAGAAACGCACCACTTCGCCNCGGTCTACCGNAAGGGAATANCTCAGGTTCACCGTTGACTAANAAGACATTGCCNAATCGGCCCATCAACGCATAGTTGGCGGAGGNTTCACCAAAGGCCACCGCNCCNGNCTCGTCCAACAGGAGGTCGTCNAGNATCANCACTTCCTCTCNATTNACNNCTGGNAGNGCCTCNTCNNCANTGTGGTCNACCAGAATNTTNCCCATCAGNCCNAGTTCNTGCTGNATGTCTTCCCNNTGNTGGGGGTGATACCANTANATTCCNGCGTCCCGAAAGAAAATTTCGTAGCGAAACGACTNNCCNGGTTGNACCGGGTCTTGCGTAACNCCNGGCACCCCATCATACCGATTGTCCAGNCGNACCCCATGCCAGTGAATNGCCGTNGNNAACTCNGTGTGNTTNGTAAAGTTNACNAAAATNGTCGTGCGTTCCTGNACCTGAATGAGCGGCCCTGGNANCTGTCCNTTAAAGCCATACATGACGAGACTTCGNCCGTTAATNGTTCGTCGGACGGGCGCNGCCTCAAGGTCNAGNGTCCCNCCGTTNCCCAAACGCACGAGTTGCCGNGNCCGAGCTTCTGGTAGCGNNGAGNGGTCCACGGANGGGAGAAACGGTGNCCCCTGAGGAACCAACNGTGCCATNCCCGAAAGCATNGGCACCGCCGNATGCATCGGCGGCATGGTCCANNCAGNCTCGTGACCNTNCTCGTGGGACTCCATCGAGTCNACCGACTGCTCCGCAAATGCCGAAGGCGCNTGCGCCAAAAGGTCGTGCGCTTCCATTAGGCTACTTGGCGACCGGCCACGCAGCACCANCGNCCCAGTCCGCTCGGTNACATCCCTGTCGTGCTCNANAGTGACTANNAGGTTGAACTTATTGAAGGCTGCCTCNCCTACTTGCGTCAGGCCGTTTTCNACTTCACCGAGTTTGACTGTTGGNGCAAATGACGGTGTGGTNACCCAGGCGATGTAAGCAGCCTCNGGCCCGAAGGTGTCGGCTNGCGGCAATCCTTCNATGTCAAAAATAAGNCCATANCGAATATGNCCATCGGNTGTGACCGAAATGGNAAACGGTCCTGGAGCNCGGNGNAATTGGACNGCCCCNGTCACACCAGGAAACTCATNCGTGGGATAGAGCTCNANGCAATCCAGNCGNGGNAGNGAGACATTNCGGCCGCCTGTCCGCGGNAGGCANTTTCTNGAAANCCCGNTCTCTTGCNCCNGTGTNGGGGTCCCGANCNNCATCGCGAGNCACACCANCCNAGCAAGTGGNACNAGCGATAANNGGCGGCNGCTANACATCAACTAANCTCGANACNTCNACTNTGACCAAGCCTGAGAATTTANCCTAGNGACTCNAACAGTGCAAATCCTTGACGCCGAGGCGCTACAGCCAGAGCGAGGGCGTATTTAAATCGACCATGGCGAAAGTCTAGTTTTCTGTAAGTAGTTGATGAATAAGTTGATAGGGTTTTCATATTTTATAGTTTCGCTTGACTTGCAGCCCACTCCTCCCTACAATAATCTCGAGCGTCGACGGGTATGAATCGGGTTAATCCGTCTGCAGTATCGCGAAGAACCGTGTAAGCCCTGAAAGTTTGTAAAAGCACTCAACCCGCTGTCACTCCCCAAGGAGCATCATGGCCGAAGACCGCACCGCCCGCGAGCGCACGAAGGCGATTGAAATCGCCGTTGGACAAATTGAGAAACAGTTCGGCAAGGGCTCCATTATGCGCCTCGGGTCAACCGACATAGTCCCGCAACCGAGCATTTCTACCGGCGCGGTCAGTATTGACCACGCCCTTGGTATCGGTGGTGTACCGCGTGGTCGAGTCGTCGAAATCTTTGGTCCCGAAGCATCAGGAAAAACCACCTTGGCCCTTCAAGTAATAGCGCAAGCCCAGAAGGTCGGTGGCATGGCAGCCTTTGTGGATGCTGAACACGCGCTCGATTCGACCTACGCGAAGGCCCTCGGTGTAGATTTGGATGACCTCCTCGTCTCCCAGCCTGACAACGGCGAACAAGCACTTGAAATCGTTGAGGTGCTCGTGCGCTCTGGTAGTGTTGATGTCATCGTGGTCGATTCAGTCGCCGCTCTTGTGCCTCGAGCAGAGATTGACGGCGAAATGGGTGACGCACAGGTCGGCCTTCAAGCTCGGCTCATGTCGAAGGCCATGCGTAAACTAACCGGGATTGTTTCCAAGTCGAAAACCTGCCTGGTCTTTATTAATCAGCTCCGCGAAAAGATCGGAGTGATGTTCGGCAACCCTGAAACCACGACCGGTGGACGAGCACTGAAGTTCTACTCGTCTGTCCGCATCGACATCCGCCGCATTGGCGCAATTAAAAATGGAGACGTTGTGGTGGGTGGACGGACACGTGTGAAGATCGTCAAGAATAAAGTCGCACCGCCATTTCGGCTAGCCGAGTTCGACATTATGTATGGTGAAGGCATCTCCCATGAAGGCGACCTGCTCGATTTAGCGGTTGAACGGAAGATTGTCGAAAAGAGCGGTACGTGGTTTTCCTATGGCGGTGACCGTCTTGGGCAGGGTCGTGAAAATTGCAAGAACTTCCTGCGTGAGCATCCCGATACCGCAGCGGCGATCGAGGAAAAGGTTCGCGCTGAGCTCGGGCTGGCAGCACCTGCGAAGAAGACCGTCACCGCGTAAGTTCGCCCAGAGACGTTTCACTCAACGCCGGACCACTTATCCATCTGGGCATGTTTGACTCCCTCAGGACGCTCGACGTCACAACCCTCAGGTGGGCACTCTCACTCCCCCATCCCGATTGGTTAAACACAGTTACGACCGTGGCGAGTGCACTCGGCCAGTGGGCCGCCGTCTGGCTTGGCTTGGGGGCACTTCTCACCGTCTTAGGGCGGTGTTCGTGGATGGCATATTGGCAACTCGCGCTGTCAATCCTTCTGGTTTTTGTCACCGTTGACGTCGTGCTCAAACCGATGGTGGCGAGAGCACGCCCGGCGGACTTCGATGCGGCAGTGGTGTCGACCATACCGACTCCCTCAAGCTACGCTTTCCCATCAGGACACGCAGCAACTGCTGTTGCAGGAGCCTACGGGCTCTCTCGCCTGCTCCCGCAGGCGCGATACGGACTGTGGCTTCTCGCGGTACTGATTGCGGGGTCGCGCGTCTACCTCGGTGTGCACTATCCGTTCGATGTACTGTGTGGGGGGCTTGTCGGACTCGCCTGTGCCATCTTCAGTACCGGTGGAACCGTATGGTATAGTCGCGACCCTGAAATCCGGGTTTCCCAAGGGCCGAGGTAGCTCAGTCGGTAGAGCACACGACTGAAAATCGTGGTGTCGGCAGTTCAATTCTGCCCCTCGGCACCATTTTTCCTAAGTAAATTGTAAAAAAAAAGACGGCGCGTGATCGCGCACCGTCCCTTGTGTGCCAATTTTGTGTCAATTTACGGGAAAAACTCATTGCAACCCACTCGCGTGAGGCGACTCAGCCCCACAACTGATGCAGTGCGTAGGTGACGGCGTGTGATCACTGTCGGACATAGCATTCTTTCAAGAACGAATAGACTACCGAAGAGGAAATTCTTCTTTTAACAT
>PAWT01000044.1 GCA_002714165.1 Acidobacteriota bacterium | reverse complement strand
GTCTGACGGCATCAGGTCCGGCGTAAACTGAATCCGGTTGAAGTTGAGGTCCAGAACCTGAGCCATTGTCCGGATGATGAGCGTCTTGGCTAAACCCGGCACGCCGACGATCAGGCTATTACCTCCAACGAACAGGGTGAGCAGGATCTCGTGGATCACTTCGTCCTGTCCGATAATCTGCTTCTTGATTTCAGAAATAATCTGGTCACGGCCGGCCTTCATGCGGTCGGCGAGCGCCACATCGTCAGGTGATTCAAGGTCAAGCGGTTGATTTTCGAATGCTTCCACGCGTCCCACCTCCGAGCTAGACAAATTTCGTGACTTCAGTGTGTATGTGATTTCTACCCGTTTGTGCAGAGCTGAACAGACGTATCTAGTGAGTCATGGAATAAATTATGTAGTTCACGCCGAGTTTGTATGCTTCATTCGACAGCTCGATCGGCGTGAATCCCGTATCCGAGTACTCCCAAAACTCGCCGATGTCGTTGTTGTAGTTTGCAATCAACAGTAAACGATTCGTGGGTTCGTTATCCTCGTAGACGCCAAAAAAACTTGGTCGGCCACCTCGCCGGTAGAACTGGACAAAGTCGAGTGATTCAATCTCGAAGAACGAGTGAAAGATCGGGTGTGAAACGTCAAGCTCGACGAGGGATGCCTCTGGTAGTAGAAGGTTAATCTGCTTTTCGAAGTTGTACCAGTGCCGCCCTCGAAAATCATCGAAAATGAGAAAACCGCCTTTTTCGATGTAGTGACGCAGGGTGAGCATCTCCTCCTCGGTCATCGTCCAGAAGCCAGGCTCCGACATGTAGGCCAGAGGGTACTTGTAGAGTTCGGGATCGCCGAGTCGAAGAATGTTGCCGCCAGTTGGTCCAAGAAACGGTGTAAGGCCAGTGATCTCATCGAGAATCTTCATAAAATTACGCTCGGCGCGTGGGTAATCATGCGCCCATGGTGGAAGCCCTCGGCCACCGAACCTACCGAGGGCCATACCGTACTGCAGCCGAACGAAAGTAAACCGTCCATCGTAGGCGGTGTTCGCCGCGTCAAGTGACACGACTTCACGTCGCCATTGTGTTTCGGCCACCATGCTACTGGCGGCAACGCTGAAAGCGGTCGTGACCACTGCGATCCCAACGAACCAACGGGTCGAGAGTAACCTTATCCTCACGGTTGCGGCGCCCCATCTTCAGCTTTCCGGATCTCGCGGTTCTTGAGGGCGAGATCGATAAGTAGCCGCTCGAGTTCCTGTTCGTAAATTGCACTATCCATACCGTCTCTTAATGTCCGGTGCGCCAACACGCGTTTTTCAATCGCGTTGCGCTCCGCGTAGAGTCTCATAAGAGTTGGATCATCAGTTTCTAATTCTGCTGTGGTGAGTCTCCCGCTTGGAGTGAAGAAGAGCGCTTGCGCGATCCGTCCGTCGGCGCCAGCGGTGAGAGGGTCTGGTTCGTCTGAGCCGTAACCGTCGCCGTTGTCGTCAAGCATTGCGTGTTCGGTTAGTAGCAGGCCACTCTCCTCGTATACCCGCGCGACTTGACGCCGCGTATAGTCAAACGCCTCGAGCAACGAGACCCGACCGTCCTTATTGGCATCGGCCACATCATCGATAGCTATTTCATTCACACTGTTAGTGGCAGTAGGCGTTTCGAATTCCGGCACTACCCGCCCTGCGAACGCCTCAACAAAGAACTCGCCAAATTTTGTTTCGTTGCGCTCGCGCGCAGTCTTGGTCGCCGTAATGATCGTGCGTTTAGGGCCAGAGAGCCCCGCGATAAACTCACCACTAGCCGTCGCCGTGTTGACGAACACCACTTGTTGATCGCGAAGTTCGTTGAGAGCAACGGCGAAGTCGACAACTGTCGGATCTGGGCCGGGCAGGTTGAAATGGGATACGCTCCCTGAAAATGAGCCGTGTCCGATTAAGACAATCAGGACCAGATCATCGAACGCCGCATGTTCGGCGACCTCGGTGATCGCAGTCTGAATATTTTCCCAAGTCGACCGTGCCCGAATCCGATCGGGATCACGGTCAGGTTGCTCAGCGAGAAAAACTACCTGGTCAGCCGGAATCCCGTGCCGGTCAATTGCAGCGTCGACAAGTCGGATGCTCCATTCGTAGAACCGGTCGCGGTACTCTTGGGCACCGCCGAGCCCGGAGACCACGATTACGTGGTTTTGCTCAGCCGACAGCGATATGGGCAGGCCGGTAGCCAACATTAGGCTGAGTAGCGCCAACCCTTTGCGGTTCATGACAATCCCCTAATCCGTCGGTACCCCCATTCGCTCCCAACGAGCACGATGAGTAGTAGCAGCAGGATCGGCATATCCCAGAGTTCGAGTTCTTCAACGATAGTGATACCAGCACCGGTGTAGGCGATGTCCTCAGGTAGCGACTCCACGGTGTCGACGGTATAAAACTGACCACTGGTTTCGTCTGCGATCCGACGAAGGAGTGGAGCACGCATGGCTGAGTCGAAGAATTCGTCGTCGCTGGCAGACGCGAAAAAATACGCCATGTCTGTTCCAACGAGGTTGTCGTTGTTAGTTGCTTCCACGCGGATTCTGTAGAGCCCCTCCTCGGTTGGCGTGATATGACCTTTGTACTCACCGTCGCGCTCGGTCGTCCAGTCGAGCGGTATCTCCACGAAATCTCCAGAGGGTGATGTCATCTCGGCAATCACCTGGCTATTGTTCATTCTCAAATATGTGCCATCGACAACCTCAGTCAACAGTTCAATTGGTTCGCCGGGCTCTACGTGGTCACGTCGGACACTGGCGACGACTTGGTCAGGCACGCCGTCCACCAACCAGCGGAGCAGCCGGCGCCAGAATAGTTCATGCGTCATGTCGTCGGGCGCGACATCAGCATGCATCTGCCACATCCAGGAATCCTGAATCGGCAATGCCAGTGTTTTACCCGCACCGTAACGTTGGAAGGCAAGAACTATGCGCTCGTCAGATTCACTGGTGCCGGTGAGCAGAGTCGTCGCACCTGGCTTGGTCTCAAAGATCGGGTTGAGGCTTGAAACAGCGGGCAAGTTTTTCCACCGTTCGGCTGAAGCTTCCTCTGTGTCGGCCACTTGCATCACTGGGTGAGTCTGCCCAGCGCGCGTCGGCGAAACGGTGATTTCAGTGAAAGTCGGTTCACCGTCGATTAACAGTGGTTCACCAAGAACAACGGGAAGAATGTCGGCGATCGGCGTGCCGACGTAGCCACCCTCCGCGAACGCACTACGACCGCCAAGCATGAGGAAACCACCACCGCGCTGATTGACGAAGCTGGCAATCATTCGTAGCTGGTCGGGCGTGAAATATCTCGCCTCGATACTACCGAGGATGAGCCCGCGATACTGAAACAACTCCTCTCGGGTTTTCGGAAAGCCACCGGCCAGAGTGTCAGCGTCGTCGACATCGAGTCGGAGATACTTGTTGTCAGCGGTACGTTGTAGAACGACGACTTGCAAGTTCTCGTCGTCAGCGACAGCGCGTCGGACGAATTTCACCTCAAACCGTGGCTCCCCCTCGAAATAGAGGATTTTTTCTCGGCGGTCTTCAACGACGATCAGCACCTCCCGCACATTGTTTTGCGTCACCATTTCACCAGCCTGAACAGGGACGCTGAAACGGAAGATCCGAGGGCCTGTTTCGGTCGCTGTGAGCCGCATTCGGACTGTTGCCGGTTCACCATTGGCTGGTAGCTGAACGTCCTCCGTGCTGACAAGCCGACCCTCATCCTCAGCTTGGACAACGATCGAGGTGCCGCTATAGCCAACTTGGCCAATGACTACATCGATGACTAGCGACGTGCCCTGAAGCACCGAGCGAGGCATCTCAACTCGACTTAACTGGATGTCTCGCTCAAACGCCTCGTGACCCAAGCCAACCGTATAGACGGGAATTCCGTCGGTACTGAGGCCGCGTAGCGATTCGGTTAGCACCGATTCGGAATTGTCGGCGCCGTCGCTGACGACAACTAGGCCCGATAGCGGGACCCCGCTCAGTTCGTCACGCGCGCGGTTGAGCGCTGATCCCAGGTCGGTTCGGGTGCCTTCATAATCGAGTTCGTTGAGGTCGGTTAACCGTTCGGTTGCGGATGAGAATTTAAAGAAGCGCAAAGCGAAACGATCGGCCAGAGCAGTACGAAGCCTGCTGGTCTCCGATTCAAAGCTCCGATCGACGAAGGTGTGTCTAGGCTCATTGTCACGATCAGCGATTTCCATACTGCGTGAATTGTCGATCAAAATACCGAGGAAGTTTTGCTGCGGCACGATCGAACTCAGCACTAGTACCGGACGGAATAGGCAAAACACCACGGTGGCCAGAGCCATAAGCCGAAGGGCTGAGAGGATGTTCCTATCGACCGGCGTGCTCTTCCCCCGGGCACGGGCGTAGGTCGAGAGTGTGACAGCTGTGCCTACGACGATCACTACGCTGATGAGGAGAAGTGACCACGGCGAGGCGAGAACAAAGTCACCTTGCCTAAAGACCAGTGGTCGGTATTTGAAGAGTAGTTCGAAAAGGGTTTCGAACACGTTTGTTATCTCTATTCTCTAGTTTCCAAGTAACGGCCGGAGGCCACCGTGACCTCTCAATGGGTCATAGCATAGACAATAAAATTTACGCCCATTTGAAATGCGTAGGTTGAAAAGTGGAGCGGATAATAAGGATTATCAGCCCACTCCCACGCATCACCTAGGTCGGTGTTCCAGTTGATCATAACCATCATGCGGCCATCTTTGTCGAAGATGGCACGGGTTTCAGGCACGTAGCCGTCTCGCTCCCAGGTCGGTCCCCCGTAGACAGCACGGTTCACCGCAGGCACTTGCACGACCTCGTCGATGTCATAGACGATATTAAAAATCGGATGGTCGAGTGGCACATCGACGATTGGATACTCTGGCAGCACCCGCCGAATTTCTGTTTCAAAGTTTTGCCACTCCCAAGTGCCCCAGAAGTCGTCGACGAGTAAGAACCCGCCGGCCTCCAGGTAAGCACGAAGACCATTTACCTCTTCGTCGGTCATTGTCATGGAGCCGACCTCGAGTGCATAAAGAAACGGGAACCGCCGAAGGTCGGGATCGTTGAGCCGTATCGCGTTCTGACCTTGGTAGACACCCAGGTTCGTTACGCGCTGCAGAATTGAGATGAACTGCAGGTCAGCCTTCGGGTAGTCAGTGCTCCACCTGGAACCCCAGCGTCGGCCTCTGCCACCACTGTAGATCGCGCGAGTGAAATAAAATTCCCATGGACCAACTGGATGCTGGAGTGTCTGACGATCGTAATCGGCCAGGCGCTGCATTCCGGCGGGCGGAGCAATACTGACATCGACTTCGACACGCTGCCAGGCAGGTAATATTGCGCTAAGCCAGAGGCTTGCGATGAAGACACCGAGGGCCACGTTCTGCCAGGAAAATAGCTGCAAGGGAAGCTCCGGGAGTCCGTTGTAGCGGCAGCGTAACACAACCGGCCGATCTGCTTGGATACCTAATTGATCGGCCCTCTCTAACGAACAGGCGACTGCTCGGGTGGTCGGTGTTGAGTCCTCCTGCGGCCGGACTGATTCGGTGAACCGACCTGCGGGGCAAGCTGCTCCCGACTGGGGTTGTAGGGATCAGGCCAGTTCATCATGGCCTGAATCCACGAAGCCTATACCCTCGGCAAGTGCCACGGTTCACGGTAGGTTGGTGTGAGTAGCCGATTCGCGTCGTCGTTGTCACGGAACCGTTGAACCGACGAATCCCAATGAACCTTACGGTTCGTTCTGAACGCCGCATTACCCAAGTGTGCGTTGACTGCGGCAAGGCTACCGATTTCAGGATTGCACCGAGGCTGCTCGCGCGTTCTCATGCACTCGATGAAGTTCTTGGTGTGCTGATCGAGACCGCCCTCGCCTGGTAGTGCTCGATGTTCGGGGACCGGGTCCATTTTGTAGAAAGGTTTGCCGGCTTCGGTGCCTGTTTCGGGAAAAACTTGCCACCGACTACGGTCAACAACTAACGTGCCCTCGTTACCAACAAACGCAACTCCGTGGTCACGTTGGAAGGGACCCAGGCCGATACCGACCGCATGTTCCCAGATCATTGAGAATCCGTCGAACTCGTAAATCGCCTGCAATGTGTCCGGTGTTTCCTCGGCATCGTTTGGATAGGCGAACTTCCCGCCGCTTGCCACGACCGAATGAGGCGCCGTAGCATTCATTCCGTAAAGCACGATGTCGATGAGGTGAACGCCCCAGTCGGTCATCAGACCACCCGCGTAGTCCCAGAACCAGCGGAAATTGAAATGGAATCGGTTCGAATTAAACGGCCGTTTCGGTGCTGGTCCCAACCACATGTCGTAATCGACGCCTGGTGGCGCGGGGCCGTCGGGCACCATCGGCACGGGAGGCATCCAGTCCATGTAGGCCCAGGCTCGTGCAGTGCGCACTCGCCCAAGTTTGCCCGACCGCAGGAACGCAATAGCATCCTCCCAGTGTGGCCCACTGCGTTGCCACTGGCCGACTTGCACAACACGGTCGTAGCGCTTCGCGGCAGCTACCATCAACCGACACTCCTCGATCGAATTTGCCAGAGGTTTTTCAACGTAGACGTCTTTACCGGCTTCACAGGCCATGATCATCTGCAGGCAGTGCCAGTGGTCGGGTGTGCCGATCACGACAGCGTCTACATCACGATTTTCAAGTAGTCGGCGGAAGTCTCCATAGAGTGCTGGCACTGCGCCGGTCATCGCTTCAACTTCCTTGGAGCGTTTGCCTAAGACGTTCGCGTCTACATCACAGAGCGCAACGCATTCGGCCTCGGGTAGCTTGAGTAATGAACTGAGGTCTGAAAACCCCATTCCATTGCAGCCGATGACCCCGATACCGATTCGGTCAGTGGGAGCAGACTGCATAGCCCACAAGTCAGCAGGGGACAGCATCGCGACCCCCGCACTGGCGGTAGCGGAGTGTGTGAGGAAACGGCGTCGTGAGTGAACCATTCTTTTATCTCCCCAACAAGCAATGTGCGATCTTACGTTCGCGGTAGAACCGGAGAACCTTAGTTCGGCAGTTCAATAGGTAGTGTGCCAGAACCCGTAATTTCTCCCTTGAGTAACTTAGCGAAGGACTCGGCGTACGCAAACTGGTTTCCATAGAAGCCACCCTCACCGTAGCCCACAATGAAGGCAGCACTGCCACGTGTACTATCCACCAAATATGGGTTGCCGTAAGACATAACCACAGTGGAACGTGGCTTCGCAGCGATCACTGACTGGACCAGGGCGACGTCCTTTGACCGGAGCGGGCCATTGTCGATGTAGACGGAGCGCGGATTGAACAACGACACAATAACGGTATCCGACTCACGTGCTGCGGCTACCACTTCTGAATAGATTGCTGGATCTACGTTCGGTCCAAGTGCGAACGTTCGACGGACGGGTAACGTCTGCTGGAGGTGCGCAGCAACATCCAGTGCGGCCTGTTGATATTCGGCCTTTTGGATTGAAATGTGGACGATGTTGCCGAGTGCATGCATATTCGTTGGCAAGAACCCATCATTGACCAGAACGGTCAAAGACCGGTCAGCCACGTCGCGCACTAGGTCGCGGTGGGCACGGATGCCCACTTTTGAATCGATCTGGGAGGGGTCTACGAACCGGTTACGATGGAGATTCAATCGAGCCTTCCAATAGAGAAGACGACGCACTGAATCATTAATCCTCTCTATTGGAATCTCGTCGTTCTCGACGGCCTCAACAAGAGCGGCAATCGCTTTAATTGCGTTAAGTGGCTTAAGCAGGGTGTCGTGGCCAGCCTTGACCGCCATAACGCCGACCCGTTCCGCGCCGAATCGGTCCACCACCTTGTCGTACCAGAGATCATCGGTTGTCAACACCCCCTCGAATCCAAGGTGCTCACGCACCCAGTTGGTGGCTAAAGCCGGCTCGACACTCGCTGGCAGGTCGGAGCCGTTGGTGACGGAGGGCACGCTAATGTGATCGGTCATAATGAACGTGACTCCCGCATCGATGGCGTGCCGGAATGCTAGAAAGTCAGTCTGCTCGACCTCCTCGGCTGGTTTGTGGTTGACCGTAAATTCGGTACCGGGTATGAGTTCCACATCGCCTCGCCCAGGAAAATGTTTGGCGGTAGCTAGCATGCCGTGGTCCTGATAACCCTGAATGTAGGCTGAAGCCATCCGACCAAGCAGGTCAATGTCACGGCCGAATGAGCGAACACTGAGCACCGGATTATTTGGTTGCGTCAGCACGTCAACCACAGGCGAATACGTTAGATGGATACCGATAGCACGTCCTTCAACCGCGCCTACCCGACCGACCTCATAGGCCAGTTCTCCTGAGCCGATAGCGGCAAGCGCCATGTTTGCAGGAAACTCCGAGGCGCCCTCAAACTGCTGACCTGGTCCACCTTCAAAGTCGGCTGAAATGAGTAGCGGGACCGCAGCCAGCGTTTGGAGTCGATTCAATAGGTTGGCGGTGTCATGGGGCGTCCCTCCATAGACAACGAAGCCACCGATTCCATAGTCGCGGACAAGCGTCTTCCAGTAATTGAACGTTGCGTCGTCGTCGGCTACATAATCACCGCGCATTTGTTCGACGATCATCTGTCCGACCTTTTCTTCAAGCGTCAGCTGGGTGAGTGTCTCCGCCGCCCACCGCTCAGCCTCCTCGTGGCCCGCCATAAGCTGCTTCTGGGCCTCGACTCGGCTTCCACCAGGATCAGCCGGCGAGCAAGCCGCCAAAACGATGGCCAAGGCGAGGGCGGTAAAAAGGCGAGCTTGTCGGGTGAATAGACTCGCCGAGAGTCCAGACAGAACTGCGGCGGAGGGCGCGAGGAAACAGTGTTGGAACTGCATCATAACGAGTGGAGTAGACGGAACGAGAATCCTCCCTATTGAGGGCGGGCTAACTATCAGGAAATACTACCGCAAAATACCAGAGTGATCGCGGGTGGGCTATGATCGGATGCTCGGTTTGCCGGAGTTAATAACTCTTCCCGGCACAACGACGAATAAGTAGCGAGGAGAGCCGATGCAGATTATCGATGAAGCCACTTTGCGTCAGCACGTGGGTCGATCTGTCGCGCTTGATGCGGTTGAGTCGGCGTTCCGCGCACTAGGCGAGGACAGGGTCACGCAGCCACCCCCGATGGGGCTTGATATTGAGCCGGTTGGTGGCGAGGTCCATGTCAAGAGCGCATATCTGTCGGGTGCGCCGGTATTCGCAGTCAAGATTGCCTCTGGTTTCTATGCCAACGGTGAACGCGGTTTGCCGAGTGGCTCGGGTCTCATGATGGTGTTTGACGCGACGACCGGGTTTCCGCTGGCGCTTCTACTGGATAATGGTTACCTCACCGATCTCCGGACAGCTGCTGCAGGAGCATTGGCTACCCGCCTTCTAACCAATGAGCCGCTCGGTAAGGTTGCCATCATCGGAAGTGGACTGCAGGCGCGCTATCAAAGCCGCGCAATCGCCGGGGTGCGGTCTTGGCGGCAACTCGTCGTGTGGGGTCGGAACCAGGAGCGTGCTCAGCAATGTGTGCAAGAACTGAAAAGTGAACTTAATCGTCCTGTCGAACTCTCGGAAAGCGCTGAAGCTGCTGTGCGTGATGCCGACCTTATCGTGACCGTCACAGCGAGCCGAGAGCCGATTATCCAAGATGGCTGGATGGCTAGTGGAGCCACCCTTATCGCGGTTGGTTCGGACGGACCGGAAAAGCAAGAGGTGGCCCCGCGGGTGCTCCAACGAGCGGATAAGGTCATTGCGGACCGGACCGCACAATGCGTGCAACTTGGCGAGATTCATCATGCTATTACGGCTGGTGTTTTTACCTCTCACCATATTCATGGCGAACTTGGACAGCTTGTGACGGGTGCGGTGACCCGTCGCGAGGGCCACGAGCGGATCGTCTGTGACCTTACGGGTGTTGGGGCCCAGGATGCGGCGATTGCTGAGGCCGCGTGGCGTGCAACATGCGCCGATGCCAGCTCACCGGCTTGACCTTTCGGCATAATTCCTTTGAGATCGTGGGTGGTTGAGTTTTCGATGCAGACCAATTTCTTTACACATTCCTGGCCGCGAGTAGTGTGTGGAGCACTCCTGTTGTGGGTGTCCTTGGCGGTACCCGCGTTCGCAGCGGACCCTCTGCGTCTTGTTGTGATCTTGGTCGTCGATCAGTTCCGCGCTGATTATATTGACACCTACGGTCAGCAGTGGACGCAGGGATTACGGCGGTTAATCGACGACGGCGCACGGTTCACCGATGCTGCCTACCCGTACCTCAGCACGGTCACGTGTGCTGGACACGCGACGATCGCGACCGGTAGTTATCCGGCAACTCACGGAATGATCGCCAATAGCTGGTGGGACCGAGAAACTCGCCAGTTGGTGCGATGCACGTTTGATCCCCAGACTCCGGTGATTAGCTACGGTGCAACTGACGTAATACGAGAGGGAGAAAGCGCGCACCGGTTACTCGTTCCAACGTTGGCTGACGAAATGCGCACGCAACTTGGTGGTGACGTGCGAGTGGCAACGTTCTCGCTGAAGGAGCGCTCCGCCATCACTCTGGCCGGACAGCGGGCCGATGCACTGCTTTGGCTTGGCGATGATGGATCATGGTTAGCATCGCACGAGGTCGGTTTTCAGCCAGTTACGTTGTTGGTCGACGCGCTATCAGCTCAGCCGATAACAGATGCACTGGGTGATACGTGGGTGCGGTTTACTGACTCAGCGGGCTACCGTTACACGGATGATGCGATAGGGGAGCGTCCCCCAGCTGACTGGGACCGAACCTTTCCACATCCCCTGGCCGGCACCACCGTCACCGACCACCAGTTCATTGAGCGGTGGAAGACGAGTCCATGGTCGGATGCCTACTTAGGCCGGTTGGGCGTCTTGGCCGTCGATGGTCTCACCCTCGGGCAGCGCGACACAATTGATTATCTTGGCATCGGTTTTTCGGCGCTGGATTTGGTTGGGCACCGGTTCGGACCGCGCAGCCATGAGGTGCAGGACATGTTGCTCCAACTTGACCAGACCATCGGTCAGTTGCTCAATGAACTCGATCGGCAGGTTGGTGTAAATCGCTACGTGGTCGCCCTGACGGCTGACCACGGCGTCTCACCGGTGCCTGAGCAGATGGAGGCCGCCGGCCTCGACGCGGGAAGGGTGCGCGGGCGGACCATCCGGGAACGTGTCGAGGGCGCACTTGAGTCGAGATTCGGTCAGGGTACCTACGTGGCCAGTGTCACGGCTGGAGGTGTTTACTTCAAACCCGGAGTATACGAACGGCTTAAAGCGGATCCGCTGGCGCTTGAAGCAGCAATCGAGGCGCTCGCAACCAGTCCAGGTGTTGCACGGGTTTTTCGTCATGAAATACTGGTTGCGGGTAAGGTCGCAGTAGGGGATTCGGAGGCGCGCGCGGTCGTGTCGAGCTTCCACCCCGTCCGCAGCGGTGACTTAATGTTTACACAGAAACCTTACTGGATTAGCGGAAACGCCGCGTCGCATGGCACGTCAAATCTCTACGACCGCCGGGTTCCAGTCATTCTCTACGGCCTAGGCATACGTGCTGGGCGCTATAACGAAACTGTGACGCCGGCCGACATCGCCCCGACGCTTGGACGACTTATGGGGATCACCCTAGCGCGTCCAGACGGCCGAGTGCTTCATGAAGCTTTGGGTCGCGAGTAATGAACGCCTACGCCGTCATCGTTCTTGTTGCGCTCCTCAGTGAGTACCTACTTTCCATTACAGCTAGTTTGCTTAACCTCCGAGCCATGTCGCCTGAGGTGCCGACTGAATTCCTGGGCGTGTATGAGATAGACCGCTACGCGAAGTCGCAGGAGTACACACACACGCGGACCAGGTTTGGGCTGGTACAAGAGTCTGTAGGGCTTGCCGTGCTACTCGTTTTTTGGCAGTTGGGCGGGTTTGGTTGGCTCGATCATTCTGTGCGTGCCCAAGGGTGGGGAGAAATCGGATCGGGATTGCTCTTCGTTGGCGGATTAATGGCTGCCTCGGGACTGATTGGCTTACCGTTTCAGCTGTATTCCACGTTCTTCATTGAGGAGCGGTTCGGATTTAATCGGACAACGATGGCGACGTTCTGGTCCGATCGTGTGAAGGCCGTAATGATGTCTGTTGTGATCGGCGGCTTGTTACTGAGTGCAGTGCTCTTCTTTTTTTCTTGGGCTGGTGGGATGGCATGGCTCTGGTGTTGGGCGGTCACAACAGTGTTCATGTTGGCAACATTGTTCATTGGTCCTACTTGGATCATGCCTCTCTTCAATAAGTTTTCGCCACTCAACGAAGGTGTTCTACAGGAAGCGATCCTCGGCTATACGCGGTCAGTAGCGTTTCCACTCGACGGTATCTTTGTCATCGATGGATCACGCAGGTCATCGAAGGCTAATGCATTTTTTACTGGCTTTGGACGACACAAGCGGATCGCNCTCTATGACACGCTAATCGCTCACCACACCGTCGATGAACTCGTCGCGGTGGTCGCGCACGAGGTCGGTCATTACAAGCGAAGACACGTGTTCGAACGACTGGNGCTGGCATGCGCGCGTATGGGCGNTATGTTNTGGCTTTTGTCATTCTTTCTTGAACAACCTGCATTGTTCGCAGCCTTCGGCGTGTCTGAGCCGTCTGTCTATGCGGGCTTAGTGTTCTTCGGTTTACTGTTTACGCCGATCGACCTAGTTCTATCAGTTGCTGTTCACGCTCGGTCACGGCAGAATGAGTTCGAAGCAGACGAATTTGCTGTCCAGACGACGGGCAATTGCGAGCCTTTGATCTCCGCGTTAAAAAAACTATCAGTCGACACGCTATCCAACCTGACGCCCCATTCGCTGACCGTGGCACTCAGCTATTCGCATCCTCCGCTACTCCAACGCATCACTGCGATGCGCAAAGTGTCCGTGACCAGTTGAAGGAGGCTAAGTGAAATCTTCNCGCGCACTAATCGGTGCCCTCGTCCTGTCTTTGGCATGCCAGTCTTCTGGTGGTGAAAGACCTGGAGACATTGTGGCTGACTCGTTGTTAACGCGTATCCAGGTGCTCGCGTCGGACGAATTCGAGGGACGTGCGCCTGGGTCGGTTGGTGAAGCCCGAACTGTCAGCTATCTGACCGATCAGTTTCAACAGATCGGCTTGGCACCAGGCAATCCGAATGGCACATTCGTGCAAGCGGTGCCGCTTGTTGGAATNACTCCACAGGAGAGCACTGGCCTAGAAATTATTCGNGATAACGAAAAGTTAATGTTGATGCCTGGCGCCGATTACGTTGCCTACACCAAGCGAGTTGTTGAGGAAGTCGAACTCAATGGCGAACTGGTTTTTGTCGGCTATGGTGCAGTTGCACCGGAGTATGAATGGGACGACTTTAAAGGGGTCGATGTCAAAGGCAAGGTCCTTTTGATGTTGGTTAACGATCCGCCCGGCCCAGAAATATTTGGTGGTCGNGCTATGACCTACTATGGCAGATGGACCTACAAGTTTGAAATTGCCGCTGCACGTGGTGCTGCGGGTGCTTTGGTGATTCACGAGACCGGGCCCGCGGGATACCCATGGGAGGTGATCGGTAGCAATCCGTACGGCGAACAGTTCGACCTAATCACTGAAGACCGGAATATGGGACGAGTGCAAATCGAAGGCTGGCTTCAGCGGGCGGCTACGGCTCAGCTGTTTCGGATGGCCGGCTTCGATTTTGAAGAGGCCAAGCGCGCCGCGACGCAAAGAGATTTTCAGCCGATTGCCCTAGGGCTCACCGCGCGTACGACGGTTGTCAACAATCTCAGAATGGTGAACTCACATAACGTAGTGGCACGACTGGAAGGAACGGAAGCACCCGACGAAACGATTATTTATGTCGCCCATTGGGATCACTTGGGGGCCGACACAAGCTTATTGGGTGACCAAATATTTAATGGTGCCAAAGATAATGCCAGTGGAACCGCGGGCNTACTGGAGATTGCATCAGAGTTTATGCGAGCTAGGGTGCCAAGTCGAAGCGTTCTCTTTCTTGCCGTGACTGCTGAGGAACAAGGGCTTCTAGGATCGCGGTATTACACAGGGCAACCCCTCTATCCACTCGCGCAAACCGTGGCGGTGATTAACATGGACGCACTGAACGTGTTGGGGCGAACGCGCGACGTGACAGTGGTGGGAATGGGACAGTCAAATCTAGATGATCTTGCGGAGCGAATTGTAAGAAGCATGGGACGAACGCTTCGACCAGATCCCGAGCCTGAAAAGGGCTTCTACTACCGATCCGATCACTTTGAATTTGCTAAAGTTGGCATTCCTGCGTTCAACCCTAATGGTGGCGTTGAATTCCTTGATAAGGAAGAGGACTGGGGTTTGGATATGCGCGAGCGCTACACTGATGAGGACTACCACAAGGTTTCGGACGAGGTGAAGGAATACTGGGACCTTGCCGGTGCCGCGGACGACTTGAAACTCTTCTTCGAGATGGGACGCGACTTGGCGAATGGCAAGGCATGGCCAGAGTGGAGTGTATCGAGTGAGTTTCGAGCGGTGCGCGAACTGAGTCGTGCTCCGGTGCAATGAGTGAGCCGGTTACGGTGAGCAACCGCCCGCGGCAGGTGTTCGAGTCATACGGAACGAACAGCAGATACTTGTACCGCAAGGCCGCAGTGTCTAGCCGTGATCCCCTTAACGACAGCTAAAACCTTCGNCTTGGACCGCGACGTTCACGGCCGCGACGGAAATCTCTTCGGGGTTGCTGAGGCCGAGGCGTGAACTTNTCGAAACGTTCCNGCTGCTCAGGCGTNAGAATCTCAATAATCTTGGCGCGTCTTTCCTTCTGGGCCGACCTAAAGCGCGAGCGTCCGTTCTCGGCGAGAGAGCGTATCCGACTGCGCTCCTCGTCAATGAGGCTCTCCCACTGTTCGCGTTGCTCGTTCGTCAGCTCAAGTGCATTGGCAAGCCGTNCAATTTGACGCCTTGGATGATTACCANCGGCGGGTCCACGGAATANGCCAGGTGGCCCACCCGGTTGGGCCACTCGAAAACTCATTCTGGGTCCACCCGGTCTAGCGTTCCGTTGCCCACTGAGTAGGCCGACCGCAATGCCGCCCACGAAGATTATGATCGCAAATAGTACGAGCCAGCCACGCGCAATGTTGTTANTCATAAATGGTTTTCCTCGGGGCCTCGTCGGTTCGAGGGCAGCACAGCCTTAACTACTACAAGACTTTTAACCTCTCCATTGCGTCAGATCATTGCCGCAGTCCACATGTATAGACGCCATAAGGCTAGATTTGGTTGCTGAACGCCCTAATTTAGGTCCTTATTTCTCCTAAACAACCCAAGAAAAGCTGGTCCAGAGGAGCTTCTAGTCCGTGTCCGCCCCTCATCACTACCTTTAACGCAACCCCGGCTCCCAACCGACCACAATCTGAATTTCATGTCTCGACTCGGCCCGCTGGAGCATAAGGAATCTACCGTCAGGTGTGACATCGTAATTGGGTAAATTGCCGCCCGGGTCAACTTCAAAAGGATGTTCGAATAGCCGGTTGGAAGCGCCTATTACAAGAACTCCATCAACCTCTGTAAATTCAGCGGCAATCATTTCGTCGTTTCTTCGGTAGAACAATTCCCGTCCGTTGCGCGACCATACCGGTTCAGTACCACCTGACAGTGAGACGATCATCCGGTTGCCATCTGGAGGATACGGTTGCACGTAAACCTGGTCAAATCCGTTCTCGTTGGAGACATAAGCCAGCCAAGCTCCGTCGACTGACCATACTGGTGAGCGTTCGTTTGCAGCAGTCACTGCAATTGGGATGATGTTTCCATCGTTAGTTCTAACTAGGACGTTTCGATCCGACCGGCTAACCTCGTAGTAGGCGAGTCGCCCGTCACCCGTCCACGCGCTTGGGTTCTGTGCGCTTGGGGCTGTGATCAGGTGTCGGGATTCATTAGAAGTTAAGTGAGTAACGAAAATGTTCTGTGGACCTAGGCGGTTCGATGCGAAGCTGAGTTGCCCGTCGACTGTCCAAGCCGGTGAGCGGTTATCGCTGCCGTCCGCCAACACATGAACGCGTTCCCCGTTATTGAGGTCTTCCAGCCAGAGTTCGTGACCTAGGAGGCCAGCGCGGATTACCACAGCGGCGTACGCGCCGTCTGGCGAGACGCGCGGCGTTCGGTGTCGGTCAGCAACGGGCATAGTTGTTGATGGCAGTACAAGGCCGGCGCGATCAATCCAGACCAGCTCGTTTTGAGGCGGCGTTGAGGGTATGTAGCCTAGTGCCCCATTACTGGAAAGGTCGAAATGAGCTTGACCCAAACCAGAAAAACCGGCGACTGAGACAGCGACACCTTTGAGCAGAACCGTAGGCGTACTGGTGATTTCTAGTGTGTCAATGTCGAAGTCAACTCCAAACATTTCATCGCCGAGCAGGTAGACCAGACGTCCAGACGACAGGTAGTGGACGCGGCCATTCACTGGCAGTAGGAGCTGTGAGTTCTCATCATCTGGTGACCAAACAGCCATTCTGGTATCGCGATTACGCTTAGTAATGGCAAAGATGATGCCTTTTCCTTGGGGAAGTACCGACGGCCAGCCGTGCTCGATTTCGCCTGCAACGATGTCCAGCTGAGTGACCGGCTGGAGCGCTCCACCATTGACGGTGACTTCCATCAGTCCGCGTCCGCGCAGTGGCGCGAAGATAATCGTTCCGTCTTGAGTCCAGGCACCGCCAGCGCTATCACTCGGTGCGGCAGCGATAACCGTGAGCGATCCGTCATCAAGTGAGACGCACTGAAGTTTATCTTCGGCGAAGAATGCAATTGAGCGTCCGTCCGGGGAGAAGAATGGCTGTCGAGCNCCATCCGTGCCCGGAAGGGCTACAGGGCTCATTTGGTGTAGTGCACGATAGAAGAGTTGGCGACGCCCAGCAGCGTAGGCGACGTAGGCTACGCCACTGCCGTCCGGTGCGACCGCGACGTCGGTCACTTCGTGACCGGCCGGTGTGGATAGTGCGAACCGGATTACCGGCTGCGGCTCAGGAGTGGGAGANTGCGNAGTAAACCAGACCACGAGAGCACCGAGCAACGCTCCCGACACCAGCCAGATGCTACGCATGTATTTTTCCAAAGAGGTCAGCGACACCATTATACGGGAGTGGATTGGTGTGACCGGACAGGCTTTACGGGTAGTCTAACTGTGGCAAGATGTTACCAGTCACAAATGCCTTAGGAGGATACCTGATGATGCGTCACCGTTCTCGTTGGAGTTCGGCTTCGGCCATGTTTAGCGCATGGGCGTTAGCGGCACTTTTTGTCGTTGTGCCTTCGGTGCAAGCCCAGACTGAGACGCACTCGACCCTGTCTTATCTCGAGCAGGTCAGACATGAGACCGGGGCACCTGGTGTTACGGCAGCCGTTTTGGCGGATGGCGTCCTCGTTTTTTCTGATGGCGTTGGTTATGCAGAACTCGATAACCAAACACCGGCTACTGGAGCAACCGTATTGAACGTTGGTTCAGTTTCAAAGGTGATGGCGGTGATTGCCATTATGCAATTAGTTGAGCAAGGCAAGGTAACTCTTGGCGATGACATCCGAACTTATGTAACGGCATTTCCCGACAAGGGAACACCAATTACATTACGCCATATCATGACGCACACCTCAGGAATCCGTCATTACAGCGATGGCGAGTTCGGGCCGAACGGGCTTCGTTCTATGCGGCACTTCGACGATTTCGAGGAAGCAATTCAGCATTTTACGGAAGACCCGCTACTTTTCGCGCCCGGTGAGTATTGGTTGTATTCCTCGCATGCATTTAACCTTCTACAGGGCGTCGTGGAGCAGGCTTCAGGTGTCAAATTTGAGAATTACATGCGAACTTATGTCTGGGAGCCAGCCGGGATGCTGCGCAGTTCGTTCGATGTACCGTCGCGAGTCGTGCGGCAACGCGGACGTGGGTATGTGCCTGCCAGCGATGGGACGATTGTTAACAGTCGTTATGAGGACGTCAGCTACAAATACGCGGGCGGCGGTATGCTGTCGACGGTCGAAGATCTAGTGAGAATGGGTAATGCGATCAACAACGGCACATTGCTCGGCCCGGAAGTGGTTTCTGAGATGCACAGGTCCCATGTAGATCCCATTCTACAGTTTCAGGTTGACGAACAGGCCCGTGAACTGTCGTTCAAGCAGGCTCTTGGTTGGGATTTGTCAACGGATAAGCAGGGGCGCACTTACATAAGTAAAACAGGTACTGTTCGAGGAACGCGCTCAGTTGTTATCAACTACCCAGACGACGGTCTGGTAGTAGCCCTCCAGGCAAACATCGCACCGTTTCCGATTCAGCGCCACGGAGAGGCGATTGCGCAAATCTATTTACCACCAGTGCGCGCCTGGTAAATTGTGAATAGCCATATGACCCCGCGTTGCTTCACGGTCGGTTGCCTCGGTACGTGCGCTGTTGTGGTAGGTGTTGTGATGGCACCCATAGTTTCGGCACAGCTTGATCAAGGCGCGATACTGGACCGCTTGGGTGAAATAAGGCGAGAGACTGGTGCGCCTGGTGTTATGGCTGCGGTCGGTGTCGACGGAACGGTTCTTTTTGCGGGCGGTGTTGGCTGGGCCGAACTCGAGAATCAGGTACCGGCCGCCGGTGTTACCGTTCACAACATTGGAGCTGTGTCGAAGGCGATGACGACAGTGGCTGTCATGCAGCTTGCCGAGCAGAGGCGACTCAGGCTCGACGACCGTCTTGAACAGTACATTCCGTCGTTACCAGCCGGCGTTGAGGACGTCACACTCAGGCACGTTCTTACTCACACCTCGGGTCTACGCCTTAGTGATGGTAGGGAGAAGATTGGTAGTTTTGACGAGCTTGTGGGGGCGATCCCGCGTTCCCCAAACGCCCCCTTGCTGTTTTCGCCTGGTTCCTTCCGGGCGTACTCGTCACACGGGTTCAATTTACTGCAGAAGGTAATCGAATCAGTGTCTGGTGTGGGTTTCGAGGACTACCTACAATTGAATGTGTGGGGCCCCGCGGGAATGGGCAGGACGTCTTTCGACATTGCGTCGCGGATAGTGCCACGCCGGGGTAGTGGCTACAAACGCGATAAGAGCGGCACGCCCATCAACAGCCCCAGTCTCGACTTAACCTTCCGCTTTGCAGCTGATGGAATGCTCTCAACGGTGCAGGACCTCGTGCGTCTTGGTGTGGCTATCAATGCCAACGTCCTAATGAGTCCAGGCAGCGTGGCAACCATGCACAGACCACAACTAGAGGAAATCCAGCTTTTCACAGGAGACGGTCCTACACCCGAAGGACCCACTGGACAAGCAATCGGGTGGTTGATGAATAAGGACGGAAGAGGTCGTAGTTATTTTTATCAGACCGGCATGATTAACGGGGTTAGTACAGTGCTGATTAACTATCCCGCTGAGCATCTTGTCATTGCCTTGATTGCCAACCTTCTGCCATTCGATGCGCATAAGGCTGGCCAGTCAATCGCGGGTATGTATCCGTAGGCCGACACTAGCGGTTTCAGGCAAGAGATCCTGCTTTGGGTTCTACGGTCTCAGTTCCTAGCTGGAAGATTAAAGAACCCAGTAACGGTTTCAGTAGCGTCGATTCTGCTGCCGTATTAGGTCGAACTGTGCCGTGTCGGCCACGGCCATAACAGCCATCACGCCAGCTTGCACGGGATCGCTTACGGCGAGGTCGGCTGCGTCGGGTACTCCACCGGCCATATTAAGGGAGATCACCATTAGGCCCTGTTGGCGGACGTCCTTGACGGCTTCGGCGATCTCGCCACCCATGATGGAACCAGCAAGGACTAGCAAATGGACACGGGGAAGCCGCACAACTGCGCGCACCGCAGCGCTGATCGCCTGTTCCCCAACGAGGGGTATTGTGTCGACCGAGATCCGCTCGCCCCTAATGTTGTGTCGATCGGCCTCCGAAATAGCACCGAGCGCGACCTGCCCAACTTGAGCACCCCCACCCATGATAATGATGCGCTTCCCGTATATCGTGGCTGAAGAAGAGATCGCTTCAACATTACTCGCAACTGCTAAATTACGGAGATCGCCAAGGACGGACTCNACGCTACTGTCCAGCGTGAATTCCACCGAGAGTTGACGCGTCGTTTTAGAGTGGGAGACCACCTCGAGTGAGGTGACATTCGCACCGTGCTTGGCGAAAACCTGCGAGACTTGGTGGAGTGAACCAGGCTCGTCGGCGAGCTTCAGGACGAGAGCGTGTTCGGACATAGATTGATTTTACTCATGGTTACTATCGACGGGTAGTCGTTTCAGCGATTGCCCAATCGTAGTGATTTCCGGCACGCTGGATCACCTCTGGAAGATCTGCGGCTAAGAGGTAGCGTTCCTCAACGAGAGCAAGTGCGGCTTCTGTGATCCGACCGAGATAGTCGTTCTTGTCTCGGTAGCGTTCTGCTATCGACAAGCGGGCATCATTGTTCTGTCTGCGCTCAGAGGCCGTCCGCGCAAAGGGAAAGTAGGATCCTATTTCGCTCGACAAACGGTCTACTGCACCAATACTGGCGTGACGATAATTCCAGCCGGTTTGGGTAGCCAAAGGGACCTCGATTTCCGGCAGTCTAATCCCAGCGCGGTCGTTTCCATTCTCGTCGACAGCTGGAACGAGTTGGACGAACGGGTCACCAATAAGCGGTGGTTCGTTCGACACAATTCCCAAAGACCAGTCCGGGCCAAAATCGAGACGGAGGGCGGCCAGCGGTGACTGTGGCAAGCGTGCGCCAGTTCCCTCCGGCCAACCCGTCTCGCCTGGTGGCGTGAGCGTTTTGTCTGACAGTCGCGGATAGCGACTGGGGGGCGGCGCTTGATCACCAACAACCCAGGCATCAAGTGCATCGAACAGCGCGCGAACGACAGCAGCGTAGATCAGAGGATTCATCGGGGCCTGACCAAGAAACGAAATCGAAGGATTTGGAGCCGGGGGGAACCGCCCGACGATATGCGGTCCTGACGCCACCATGTAGATACGACTTGTGTCCGGCGGTGCGACGTCCCGTACTCCAGTTGGGTCGGTATGGATTAGTGAACCTGCCCGATTGAAGTACTCTGAATTGGTCAGCAAGTGGAATACCTTAGGGACGGTGTCACTGTCGCTGGCTCGCTGAAGTAACCCGTCGGTCACTCCGGTCAACGGATCGGTCAATGTAGTGTCAGTAAACGGAAACATGTCCACAGGAAAAAGGAAGTTGAAATGCTGCAATGCGTCGCGTGAAGCTTGGCCGAAACGGTGATTAAACGATCCTCGACCGGCACCACCGACTTGATCGAACACACCGTCGAAAACCTGACGACCCGACTCATCTTCGTTGAAGCCTTGGTAAAGAAAGTGACGAAGGAACCGACCTGTCTGTGACACTCCCCACCCGAGCGCGTAATCAATGTCGGGAAGCGGATTGGTGTCACCCTTCTCGTACTTGAAGAAGCTGACGATGTCACGTGTGCCAGTGAGACCGGTACCGATGACTCGTGGATCTTCACTGAGATAGACGACGTCGTAAATTTCACCTGGAACGAAGCCGCCGTCGAGCTCGACGGTACCCGGTTCAGTGAAACGCCAGCGGTCACGTGGGATGACGGTTGGTGGATCGGTCGGGAGCGACTTTACCGTCATAACGTGCTCATCGCTCGAAGGATTAACGACTGAATAGGCTCGATGTCCTCGGTCGGCAACTAACGCCGTAGAGCCGACAGGGCCAACAAAGTTGCCACGGACCAGGCCGGTGATCGGTTGGCCGTCATTCATCGCAACCGGCATCGACATTCGCATTCGACCTTCTGGCACATCCCATTGCCAGCCCATCCAGAGAAACGAGAAGCCGCGGTTCATTAGTGCGCCATCGCCAAACTCTTCGCCGGTGGTCGGATCTGCTGATCTACTAGCCTTTTGAAATATTTGCAGGATCCTCTTACTGCCACGGTTTCCCGCTTCATAAAAAAGTCGGCCGTTACTGCGACTCGGGTCTACCGGCTTTAGGAGATAGAAGTCTGAGCTGAACTCGACCTCACCGTTCACATTGCGCGGTGCTAGCTTCAGGTCGACGATGATCTGGTTTTGGGGTAGATCGGGGTCGACCGCGAAGTGAGCGGTGCCTACAAGCTTCTCGTAGGGTCCAGCGAGGCCAAACACACGACCGTCAAGGACCACCTCGCGCCGCTCGACCGCGAGACGCACTAGTCTTGCTTGGGCATCGCTGGCCAAGGCTAGAAAAACCAAGAGACCTATCCACAAGTTGATGATCGGCAGGTTGGGACGCATCATCCAGTTACCTCTTTGCTTATTGAATCCTATATCCTGTTGGTAATTTCAGGGTCGAAATTAAAACGGGCCTTCTTTCTGGCAAGCACTTTTTACATCGCTGGACAGTTGTTCGTCCTGAGCGTGAGTATGACGCAATGGTCGACCGGGGTCTTTGATCAATTGCAGTTGACGGTGTTTTTATAAAGGCTAGGTGAGTGATGCGATCCTTCTCGGTGATGTTTGTACTAGTAGTGTGGCCGGTCGGAGTAACCATCGCGCAGAACTCCGATGAGGCGGTCCTCCGGTCCCTTGAACGGGCGCAGGCCAGTGCGGTCGTGGAGATGGATTTTGATGTATTGGAGGAGATTTACGCGGATGACTTTATCTTCACCCACGGTACCGGGGAGGTGCACGATAAGACTCGGTGGTTCGACGCGCTGAGTAGTGGGCGTGACTACCTCTCACGCGAACACGAGATGATAGAGATAGAACTACATGGTGATCTCGGTATTGTTTATGGTGTACTTCTCGTGCACGCCAAGATAAATGAGGTCGAAGGGCAGTTTCGGGCACGGTATGTGCGTGTCTACAAGCAGCGTGAGGGTCGCTGGCTACTCGTCTCCCACCGAACTGTTGACCAGTCGAAAATTAGCTGAGTTCCATGTCAGTAGTGGGAAGTCTCACGTTGCACTGGAAGGCTTTGACAGGGTATTGTATTGGGGACTCGCCTAAGACTTCAGCGTTCCAGTTTGATCATTTCGGGTACGATCAGCGGACTACGTTGACACCGGTTTGAAGGCTGTACATGTTTTGTTGGCCGCCGAGGCGATATTGAATTACTAGGGAGGCACGTTATTTCTTCAAGGGTGTTTGTCGGCAATCTCAACTACGAAACAACTCAACAAGATCTCGAGACTCTGTTCGCTGGAGTCGGTGCCATCTCGGAGGTCTTCCTACCCACTGATCGAGCAACGGGCCGGCCACGCGGTTTTGCATTCGTCGAATTTACCGACGCCGCCACGGTTTTACTGGCAATTGAGAAATTAGACGGCGCGGAACTGCAGGGGCGCACCATTCGGGTGAGTGAGGCTCGTGCCCGTGCGGCACGAAGCCCTGATGTGCCGTTCGAGCCGTCGCCGTGGGGCGATGACAGACCAGGCCGTGGTGGCGCTGGAAAGCCGAAAGGTAGCCGCCGTGGTCTACGTGCTCGTAAACGTGGTTTTTGATCCTGGCCATATTCGCGTCTGGAGACAATTCGATGCCAACCGCACGAGCTCGACACATCTTGGTGAAAAGTGAAGAGGTCTGCTCGGACCTGAAGAAGAAGATTATTGACGATGGGGCCGATTTTGTTGCGCTCGCCAGAGAGCATTCCCAGTGTCCATCGGGGCAGCAGGGCGGCGATTTGGGAGAGTTTAAACCCGGACAGATGGTTGCCGAATTCGACAAAGTGGTGTTTAGCGACGAAATCGGNAAGGTGCATGGTCCAATCAAAACTCAATTTGGATATCACTTGATCGAAATCACGAACCGTACGGCGTAGGCGTGGACATTTCCAGGTATTCTTCGGGCTTATGCTCCCTACGCGCGGTGAATTCTTCGCGGTTTTGACAAATCGAAATTAGCCGACCCTGTCGGTTAAATCACTCATCGAACGTTTCATCCCTTTTCTGGCGCTCTCACACACGAGCGGCTTGAGCCCACAGCCAAGAGAGCGCCGCCTGCTTTTTCTGGCGGTTCCGCGTTAAAGTATGGGTCGGTCGTCAGTCCACCTTGCTGTTGAAGGGAAGATTGTCATGAAGCTTTTCCGTACGTTGCTCGCATCAGTTCTTGTCCTCACCGTTTCCTCCTCAGTGTTGGCGCAGGCGCAGTATTATCCGCCGCCTGGAGAGTGGGAGCGAAAGGCGCCTGAAGAAGTAGGCATGGATTCAACCCTCTTGGCTGAAGCGATTGTTTTTGCTGAGGCCAGCGAGACGAGTAAGCCGATGGATTTCTCGGATCAGGAACGGATCTTCGGCCAGCCGCTTGGCCCGCTACCTAAGCGTAGGGCTCACACTAATGGGCTCGTGATCCGACACGGCTATATCGTGGCGGAGTTCGGCGAGACTGACAGGGTNGACCCGACCTACAGTGCTGCCAAAAGCTATCTCTCGACGATTGCTGGACTGGCGTACGACCGCGACCTGTTTACCGATGTGCATCATCCAGTCGGGCAGTATGTGAAGGACGGTGGCTATGATTCATCACACAACGCCGATGTAACCTGGCGTCACCACTTGCAGCAGACTACCGAGTGGGAGGGTGTGCTGTGGGATCGCCGTAGTGACTTTATCGGCAGTGTGGAATTCGGCAGTGCCGAGCGAGAACCACGCGACCTCCAGGCACCAGGTGCTTACTACGAGTACAACGACGTACGGATTAATCGGCTCGCATTGTCGCTACTGCGTCTGTTTGAGAAGCCGCTGCCGATCGTACTCCGAGACGAAATCATGGACCCGATCGGGGCATCCAGTTCTTGGTCGTACCACGGTTACTCGAACTCCGACGTTGTGATTAACAGCCAGACGATGAAGTCAGTTACTGGTGGTACCCGCTGGGGAGGGGGTATCTGGATCAATTCTTTCGACCATGCGAGGTTCGGCCTACTGTTCTTGCGCAACGGCAAGTGGAAGAACGAACAGCTGGTCTCAGAAAAATGGATCCAAATGGCGTTGACTCGAGGTGAGGTCGGGCCCGATTACGGCTACCTGTGGTGGTTGAACACAGAAGGTCGTGCTTGGCCAGACGCGCCACGTACCGCCTACCGTGCAAGCGGCCANGGTTCAAACACGGTCTGGGTTGATCCAGAGCATGACCTGGTGGTTGTGTGGCGGTGGCACCAAGGACGGGCGAGTAACGAGTTCTATAGACGGATCATCGCGTCGATCGGTTCGGAGACCACTGACCAGGGTCCAGCTTCCGCTCGTCAGTGACTGAGCTGCTAGGACCTCTATTGCATCGACCGAGGTTGACTGAATTGGTCCGGTCGAGCCAAGCATCACAGACGCTTACTGAGATCGCTGCTAAGGCAGTGAGGCTCTATCGTAGTGCAACTAGTGATGTTGTGGGGGCTTAGTGCGCCGGCGCATGTAACAGTTCTGAAGATTTTTGGTCTTACGCGCGGTTTGTTCCCGCGCTCTGTCATGGAAGGGGTAGGAGGACATGGCCAAGACGGTTGCGGAAATTGCGAATAGCCTCGGTGCAGAAGTGGCGGGGGACGCATCTCAACTCATCAGCGGTGTAGCATCGCTGGCGCAGGCGCAGGCTGACTACATTTCGTTCATCGATGCGCCTGAGCGAGCTAAGGCGGCAATCGCATCGGCAGCTGGATGTTTAATTGTCCCTATCGGTGTGACATCGGATTCTAAAACCCTCATTCAAGCTAAGAACCCCAAGCTTGCCTTCGCTCGGACGGTCGAACTCTTCCAGGACAAAAAACCGTTCATTGCAGGAGTGCATCCGTCAGCGGTGATTGGTGTTGGGGTGAGCCTCGATGAGGGTGTCAGGATTGGACCTTGTGCAGTCATTGAAGACGAGGTGTGTATTGGTGCCGGCACTGACGTTGGCCCAGGTGTCTATGTCGGGGAGCAGTGCATTCTTGGCACTGGATGCGTACTGCATCCGAACGTCGTGCTTTATCCTGGCGTCACGATTGGTGACCGGGTTACCGTGCATGCGGGCGCAGTGTTAGGAAGTGACGGTTTTGGCTATGTCGTTGANGATGGTGTCTTCCATAAATTTCCGCAAATTGGACGGTTAGAGATTGGGGATGATGTCGAGATTGGCGCGAACACGACGGTCGACCGTGGTGCATTGGATGCTACAGTGATACGACAGGGTGTGAAACTCGACAACCTTGTACAGATTGGTCATAACGTGAGTATTGGGGAACACTCTATTCTGTCGGCGCAGGTCGGAGTGGCTGGAAGCGCCATTATTGAACGTGATGTCATACTGGCTGGTCAGGTTGGCGTTGCAGATCACGTCACGATTGGACGAGGTGCTCGGGTAGGCGCGCAGGCTGGTGTCTTCGCCGGAAAAAAAGTCCGCCCTAAACAGGTCGTCGGTGGGACACCGGCTCGGCCGCTGAATGAGTGGAAGACTCAGCATGCGACGGCCAGCCGGCTGCCAAAGTGGAAGGCCGAATTGGAAGCGGTCNAAACGCGAATTGCCGAACTGGAAGCGAAGGTCGGCGAATTGCCATCAACGAAAATATAATCCGCCATAGATCCGAACCATATCTTTCATGTTGGAGGTAACTGAATGTCCAGTCAAAAGCCGACGTANCAAGATGCTGACCTNCTGTTGCGAGTATACGAGCTCAGACGCGAGACCCTCATGCGTACNTCCCGAGATGCAATCAATGGTTTTTGGCCGAAAANTTATGACGATGTGAAGGCNTACAGTGCCCCCGGNCACCCGGTAAACGCGGCTTGGCGTCAGGTCACGTCCTATTGGGAGATGGTCTTCGGCATGGCCCATCACGGCATTGTCGCTNCCGACTTCTGGATCGAAAACAACGGTGAGGGGCTGTTNTTGTTTGCGAAAGTCGCACCNTATTTAGACGAAATCCGAGCCGAAGGTTCTCCGCGGTCATTCCAGCATCTCGAATGGGCNGCAACCCAAACCGACACGGGGAAGCAGTACTTCGAAATGCTCCAAGGCTTTGTGCAACGGCGGCTTGGGGCCAAGTAGCCCGCGCGGGTGGTGAGGAGGGTTGGGTTCGAAGCCGTCGCTATGCGGTGCGCTAGAAAACCACAGCCTGGAGGTTGGTCGTGAAGTCTCGGTTCTTTCAGAAGTACCTACTGCCAGGCTTCGTCTTTCAGTCGCTTGTCATTGCGGGTGGTTACGGTACAGGCGCTGAGCTCGTGGAGTTTTTTCTCAGGCTTGGCCCCCTTACTGGGTTACTCGCGATGGGNGTGGCAACACTTATATGGAGCGCGGTCGCNGCTTCAANCTTTGAGCTTGCCCGNCTCACCCAGAGCTACGACTACCGAACGTTCTTCACCCACTTGCTTGGGCGCGGGTGGTTTTTGTACGAAATTCTTTATTTCCTTCAAGGCTTTCTGGTGCTGGCGGTAGTTGCGGCGGCTGCGGGCGCTATTTTGCACGAGACTTTTGGTGCGCCGTTACTTGTTGGTGTGATCGGAATGATGGTCGCGATTGGCTTCCTCGCACTGCGTGGCACACCAGCAATCGAACGCTTTTTGGCGAGTTGGTCGTTTGTACTGTACGCGGCTTACGGCATCTTTTTTGTTTGGTGCTGGTCACGGTTTGGCGATGCAATAGCGGCTGGTTTGAGCGGATCGACAATTGACCAAGGTTGGTTGTTACAAGGCGTGAAGTACGCGGGCTACAACCTGCAGATGATCCCCGCGATTCTCTTCTGCATGCGTCATTCGGAGACGCGCAGGCAGGCTCTTGGCGCGGGCGCCCTGACGGGTCCGATCGCGATGTTACCTGGATTACTGTTCTACATATCCATGGTAGGCCAGTATCCAGCGATTCTAAGCGAGGCTGTGCCAGCGAACGTACTCCTTGAGCTAGTCGGCTCCCGTGCATTTCAGATCGTGTTCCAAATTGTTCTCTTTGGCACTTTGATCGAAACAGGGGCCGGCCTAGTGCACGCGGTCAATGNGCGATTGGCTGCGACTTATGCAGAGCGTGGTCTCGAAATGCCTGTCCGCCTGCGTCCGGTAATCGCTATCGGGATGCTTTCCATAGGGGCCGCCCTATCAGCTCAGGTCGGGCTAAGGGACCTAATCGCCAGCGGTTACGGCACGATCACGTGGGGCTTTATCATTGTCTTCGTCATTCCGGTCCTCACGCTCGGCGTCTGGAACATCNTTCAANCGCATCACGCTTCGTTTTCTAAGTCATAGTCTTCGGAGTATGGCTCTTGACTACCACCAGGACGCTGTTGCCGATTCCAAAGTTGCTCAATTTCATCGCACGCCACGTTGAGCGGGCGATCATTACGAACTAGTGCTACAACGCGGTCGCAGGCTGCACTGACTCTNGGATTCGTAGTCAAATCCACTAGCGCTTTTGCTACAGCGGTTGCTTCGTACGCGTTGGGTCGGAAAGAGCGACCCACGTTAAGCCGGGAGAGGCGCTCAGCATTGTCAAATTGGTCAAAGGCCATCGGTGTGACAATTTGGGGNACACCCGCGCCAAACCCCTGTGCCAAGGTGCCGATGCCGCCGTGGTGGACGAGCGCTCGGCAGTGAGGTAATAGTCGGCTCAGCGGTACGTAATCAGAATGTAAAACGGATGCNGGCAGNGTTGNAGGAATCTGTTCAGCATACGGCGTAAGNAGGACTCCTCGGTAGCCGNTCAGTTTGCAAGCCATCACTGACTCTTGGAAGAANCGCCNACCATGACGCATCGCCGACCCCGGCGTGAAGACGACCGGNGGCGGTCCAGTTCGTAAGAAGNTCTNAACTGCTTCTGGAACCTCCCGNACACTACTTTCGTCGTAGCCTGGAAAACCNGTGCAAACAAGTTGNTCCGGCCAATCTGGTTGTGGTGAGGCGAACCATTCAGGGAAGAACCCAANGACTAAATCCGGGGAGTTCCACCAGACGTCGTANAATTNTGACGCTGGGGGAAGGCCGAGTGAGNAACGGAACTGNTTTNTGCCCGGNCCCACCANNCGGTCGATTGCTAGGTTTGCNANCCTGAAGAGTGNCCGCTTAANTGGACGAGGCCATGAGTTAATACCCTTCAGCCATGGGTGCAGCACTGGCGACTCAAATTCGCTGCGGAAGCACACCGGCTGTAGCTGTATGGTGACAAGTGGTACTCCATGTGTTTCATGGGCCACACGCGCGCCGAATGCCAGCGCTCCGGCAACGACCACGCTTTTCCTGTCTTGTAGATGATTGCAAATTAAGCGATACAGTTCTGGCGTTGTCTCGACGATTTTCCGGGCGATAATTTCGACACCCTTACGAGGGTGCCAGATATCGGGATTACGTGCGACGCTGTCGAACTCTTCAGCAGTGCCACACCGTACGAAATTGAACCCCATCCGGCGGACCAGCGGCTCGAAGGAATCGTTCACAATTACTGACACGGCATGTCCGCGCGTTGCGAGTGCCGCACCCAGTCCCATGAACGGGTGAACGTCTCCGGCGCTACCTACCGGAACGAGTAGGACATGCATTATTGACAGGTCACAGATTCGTCAGGCGTAGTGAGCAAGCGCTTGCTCCGCCGCACTCACATAGTGGCCGCCGAAGAGGTTCGCGTGTACCAGTAGCGGATAAACTTGATAAAGCGGTACTCGGTCGGAGGCCCCGGCTGCTAACGGGAGCACCTCATTGTACGCGCGGTCGAACCGCTCACTCGGAGTGCCGAATAACCTCAACATAGCTAGGTCGATTTCTCGATGGCCCCCGTAGGCCGCGGGATCAATGATGCAGGGACTTCCGTTGTCGTCCGTGTGCAGATTCCCAGTCCAAAGGTCTCCGTGCAGCCGAGCGGGAGGCTCTTCCGAACCAACAAGGTCAGGCAGGCGAGTCAAAAGTGACCCGAAAGTCTGCGTCCAAGTAGTTGGGGCGACCCCACGGTCTACAGCAAGACGGACCTGTGGTTCGATTCTCCGGACGCCATAGAATTCTGCCCAGGTTGCGCACGTAGCGTTGTCCTGAGCCAGCGTGCCGATGAAGTTGTTATGGTCCAGACCGTAGCCGTCTGCACCACTCGCGTGGAGCCTGGCGAGTCCGTGTCCGAGTTGCTCAGCGAAATCAGAGGCTGGCGAAGCCGAAGTGATGAACTCGAGCGCTAGGAACGCCGGCGACGAGTTTGAACTGTTGCTTACAGCCAGCACTTTCGGCACCCGAATCGCCTTAGCGTTGTTCAACCAAGCTAAACCGAGTGCTTCCGTCGGAAACATCCTTGGGTCGGATCCAGGATTTGTCTTAACAAAGACTTCACGTTGATCGTCGAGTCTTACAGCGAAGGCATTATTAATGCTGCCACCGGTTAGTTGATGTGTTGAGGCAATGCCGGACCCGAGTGCCTGCGCTACCGCGCTTTGAGTACTGACCTGCATGGTAATCAGCCGAGCTGATACCGTGCACGGATCGTTGTGAGTAAATCCTTGCAGGCCCTCTCACACATGTCGAACACGTCATCAAACCCTCTGGGTCCACCGTAATAAGGGTCAGGTACCTCTGCGTTGGCCGGAGCGGTGGGATCGAACTCGCGTAGAAGATGGACTTTGGCTTCTGTTGCACTATTGGGCGCAAGGCGAAGTAAGTCCTGACGATTATTGGAATCCATTGCGATCACGTAGTCGAATGTTGAAAAATCTCCAGCGGTGAATTGTCGAGCGAGACTATTGAGTTGGACCCCTCGAGCTTCGGAAGTTTTTTTAGCCCGCAAGTCTGGAGGGGAACCCACGTGATAAGCAGCGCCTGTGCCAGCACTATCGACTTCAATTTGGTCGTCCAAGTGAGCGCCGTGAATCAGCGATTTCATGATGGACTCCGCGGTCGGCGAGCGGCAGATGTTCCC
>PAWT01000043.1 GCA_002714165.1 Acidobacteriota bacterium | reverse complement strand
CGAAAAAAGGGGTGAGTCGCCGGGTTGTCTGTCATCGCATAGGCAGACCACCGCTCACTAGCGGCTAAGGAGGTACTCGAAGTTTGGCTCGTCGACAGTCCAAGAAAAAGAGGGGTGCACTGCTCGATCTCTCCGAGAGCGACGATTCACTGTCGCGCAGAAAGGGGAAAAGTGGCAGCGTGCCCGAAGAGCCCAGTGTCTCTCTGCATGAAGCTGCAGAAGCTCGCTACCTTAATTACGCTCTTTCGGTCATCACCTCCCGCGCGCTACCCGACGTTCGCGACGGGCTTAAACCTGTGCAGCGCCGTATCCTCTATACGATGTGGGACCAGCGCCTCACGGCTGATGCTAAGCATCGTAAGTGCGCCAAGGTGGTCGGCGACGTCATGGGAAATTACCACCCGCACGGCGACACAGCTCTCTACGATTCCCTAGTGCGCATGGCACAGCCGTTCTCGTTGCGTTACCCCCTCATCGACGGCTCGGGCAACTTCGGGTCACTTGATGGCGATCGCGCGGCGGCGATGCGGTACACCGAATGTCGTCTCGCACGAGTGGCGGACGAAATTCTTGCCGAAATCGATCAAGGAACGGTGAGTTTCCAACCCAACTACGACGGTAGCCGCCAAGAACCGAGGGTTCTTCCCTCGCGTCTCCCCAACCTACTTATCAATGGCGCGATCGGTATCGCGGTCGGCATGGCAACCAATATCCCGCCGCACAACCTTGGCGAAGTCTGTACCGCGCTACTCAAGCTTCTCGACAGTGATTTCGAGCTGAGCTCGGTCCGACTATGCCAGTGGGTTAAAGGCCCTGACTTCCCGACCGGGGGGCAGATCTTGAACTCGCCCAAAGAACTAAAGGACATCTACAAAACTGGCTCGGGTGTTATCCGTCTACGCGCTACCTGGAAAACTGGACCCGCCACGCGCAGTGGCAAACTCGTCTACATCACGAGCGTGCCCTACACCGTGAACAAGGCGCAACTCATCGAGCGAATTGCAGACGTGACATTGAGTCGCAAACTCCCGCCGTTACTCGATGTCAAGGACCTGTCGACCGACGAAATCTGTATTGCGCTAGAACTCAAGCGAGAAGCAGACGAGAAGATGGTGTTGGCCTATCTCTGCAAGCATACGCCGCTGCAGACGAGCATCACCGTCAACCTTACGTGCCTTGTGCCAGAAGAACTCCCAGACGGTCGAGAGGTTGGCCGGCCCTATCAGCTCGACCTGCATGAAGTGTTGTTTAACTTCCTAAAGTTCCGGTTGGTTGTGGTCACCCGACGGCTCGAGCACGAGTTGACAGCGCTCAAACGGCGGATACACATTCTCGAAGGCTTCGCGAAAGTCTTCGGCGCCCTCGACGCCATCATCAAATTGATACGCGGCTCTGACGGAAAGGCCGATGCTGCAAAGAAAATCATGAAGCGGTTCTCGCTCGATGCGGAGCAAACCGATGCGATCCTTGAGCTCAAGATCTATCGGCTAGCGCGACTGGAGATTCTTCAAATTCGAGAAGAACTCTCAGCCAAAAAACGACGGGCACGAAAAATCGGTGGCTTACTAAAGGACGAAGAAGCCCGCTGGACGATAGTCCGCGACGAAATTGTAGACATCCAAAAAGCCTACGGAAGCGCAAAGGTCGACGGCCGCCGGACGGCCCTTGAGCCCGACGAGGACGACGTCGAATACTCAGCTGAAGATTTCATCGTCGAAGAAGATAACTTCGTCATCGTATCGCGCGACGGTTGGGTAAAACGCCAGAAGAACCCCCCTGACCTATCTACAACCCGTCTGCGTGAAGGCGATTCGGTGCTGAGCGTCCTAGCTGGCAGCACAAGATCGACTGCTGCGTTCTTCACTAACTACGGCACCGCCTACACGTGTCGGATCATCGACGTGCCGGCATCGACCGGTCACGGCGAACCGATTCAACGGTTATTTAAACTGAAAGACGGCGAGCGGATCGTCGCAGCGGTAAGCCTCGACCCTCGAGCAGTCGGCAACATTGCCGCCGCCACGGAGGACGATGTGCCCCCGGTGCACGGAGTCGCGGTAACCAGCGACGGCTACAGCCTGCGCTTTGGCTTCCAGTCGTTCGTCGAACCAAGCACCCGTACCGGACGCCGGTTCGCTCGTCCCGCGAAGAGCGCCGAGATTGTCGGTGTCGCCACCACGACCGGCGAAGAAATCTTGATCGTTGCGACGCAGCAGGCTCGAGCACTCCTTTGCCGTGTTGACGAAATTAACTACCTCTCGGGGCCCGGCAAGGGTGTAATCCTGATCAAAATTAAGCGGGACATCGACCGCGTGCTCGGCTTCGTGGCATCGACGGGCGAACGCCACCTGCTGACAGTGGAAACCAGCCGCAGCGCGACACAGACTATCAGCACCGCAAAATACGAGGTCACTGGGCGAGGCGGCAAAGGCAGGGAACTCCTCCAGCGCGGACAGTTCATGCGAGTCGTCCCGGCCCAGCCCGAGGTGCCGACCGTGCCGGTCGACAACTGAGGCTAGCATCTGACAGGCGTATTTATGGCACCCAGCTATACAGCGAAAGACATCACAGTTCTCGAGGGACTCGAACCTGTTCGAAAGCGGCCGGGCATGTACATCGGCGGGGTTGGCTCCCCTGGTCTTCACCATCTCGTGTGGGAAATCGTCGACAACGCGGTGGACGAAGCGATGAACGGTTACGCGTCCTCGATCGCACTGACCTTACACGCCGACGGTGCCTCCGTGACGGTAACTGACGACGGCCGCGGTGTCCCGGTGGACCGACACGCCAAGACGAAGAAAAGTGCCATGGAGGTGATCTTTACCACCCTGCACGCCGGTGGGAAATTCGAACAGGAAACCTACAAAACAGCTGGTGGCCTGCATGGCGTCGGTGCAAGCGTTGTTAACGCGTTGTCAAAGGAATTCGTGGCGACGTCCAAGCGCGATGGCCAGCAATGGCAGCAGCGTTTTAAACGTGGCAAACCGACAGGTCCGGTCAAGAAAATCGGCACCTCACGCGGCACGGGTACCACCGTCTTGTTCAGGCCCGACCCCACCATTTTCCCCAAGGTCGAGTTTGACCCCGCTCTCATCGGCGAGCGACTAGAAATCATCAGTTACCTCCATCAGGGCCTAAAAGTTACCTTCAAGGACGAGACTCAAAAGACCAAGATCGTGCATCAGCACAACGACGGCCTGGTCGAGTACCTACGGGGCCTCGTCTCGGCACGGTCGGCCAAAGTCGTCCACGAGGCCCCGTTCGCGATGCTCAAGGACGCAAACGGCAGCGGGATCCGCATCGGTCTCGTCTTGCACTGGACAGAATCAACCGAAGAGAACCTACGCAGCTACGTCAATGGCATCCCAACTGGCTCTGGTGGGACCCACGAGAACGGCTTCCGTGCTGGACTCGGCAAGGCAGTACGCAACTTCATCGACACCCACCAACTGTCACCCAAGGGAGTCACGATTACCACGGAAGACTTGCGTGAAGGGCTAATCGGTATCCTCAGCGTATTCATGGGTAGCCCGCAGTTCCAGGGGCAAACGAAGGACAGGCTCAACAACCCTGAGCTGACAGCAGTCGTCGATTCGATAGTACGTCCGGTACTAGAGCACTGGCTGAACCACAACCGGTCCGTCGCTGAGGCGATAGTCGCGCGGATCATTCTTGCGGCGCGCGCCAGAGAGGCAAGCCGCGCGGCCCAGGAGCAAGTTTCCCGTAAGAGCGCTACGTCGAATCGATTGAATCTACCGGGGAAACTCAGCGATTGCACTCGGCAAGGCGCGACCGATAGCGAGCTCTTCATCGTGGAGGGTGATTCGGCAGGTGGGTCGGCGAAGCAGGGTCGCGATCGGACCCGTCAGGCGATTCTGCCACTACGCGGGAAGGTCCTGAATGTCGAGAGTGCCACGCTCACCAAGGTTCTGGAAAACAAGGAACTCTCTGATCTGGTGACCGCACTCGGCTGCGGCCTCGGAAAAAATTTCGACTTGTCGCGACTGCGTTACGAACGGCTCATCCTGTTGGCCGACGCTGACTCGGACGGCAATCACATCGCGACGCTATTACTGACATTCATCTACCGCCACCTACCGCAGCTTATTTCGAACGGCAAGGTATTCCTCGCGCAACCGCCTCTCTACCGGGTCGACATCGGCAAGGAAACCCACTGGGCTCTCGACATGGCCCAACGTGACGCGATCATCGCCAAACACGGTAAGCCGGGTCCTGGAAAAGCCACCCCGGAAATTACTCGGTTTAAGGGCTTAGGCGAGATGATGCCCAAGGTGCTCTGGGAGACGACCATGAATCCAAAGACCCGGCGGCTCCTAAAGGTCAACATCACCGATCACATCATCACGGACCGGGTGATCAACAACCTGATGGGCAAGGATGCTTCAGCGCGTTACCGTTTCATCACCGAGCGCGCCGATGAGGCTGACCATCTTGATGTCTGATCAGCGCGAGACCACTACCCTTATGTGACCGGTCGAGAGTCAGCTCAACCAGTCTTGGTCAGCTGATTGAGCAACCCCCGTACACCGCGCGAGGCACGCATGGAGCATTGCTCCAAGGGAAACACTGCGGTTCTTGTTACAGTGAGCGTCCACTGCCTGCACTCCGGCCGCGCGCGAGGATTAGCAACCGGCTGAGCATCTGATCATCGTCCTCGTCGAACACATCACCAAACACTTCTTCAATGATATCTTCGAGTGTTACCACGCCGAGCGGGGACTTATCATGTTGATACACCATGGCCAAATGGCTCCGGCGTTCCTGCATCACACGAAGTACTCTTAGCAGGGGATCATTTCGACGGGCAGAAAGTACCGGACGGACAAGCGAGTGCCACTGATGCTCCCCCGCCAACCTGAACGCCATAAATTCCTTCGTGTGGAGCAGTCCCCTAACTAGGCCGTCCTCCTCACACACCGGTAGTCGCGTGTGGCCCGATTTGACAACCACCGACATCACCTCATCGGCAGACTGCGACAGAGCCACGGAGGTAACGCTTTCCCACGGAAGTGCGATATCACCAACACTCTTGGTTTCAATGTTCACAAGGTTAAGAATGTAGCGCTCGTGTGCGTCCGATAGCTGCTCCGCGTCCCGTTCAGCATCAGTCTTGGTCGCGTCCCGAGCAACTCCGAACAGGCGCATGACGACCTTGGTGGACCATTCCAGTGAGGTCACCGCTGGCGATAGCAACCGGTCGAGAGTCGTCAACCAGAACGCACCGCGCAAGCCAATTTGGTGCGGACGGCGCAACGCCAAGGCCTTGGGCGCGATCTCACCCACGACGACCGTCAGATACGTTAAGGGCACCACTACAATCGCGATTGCACTGAAATCTGCCCATGCGTTGCTTAGCCCAAACTCACGTTCGAACACCGGACGTAGAGTCTCGCTCGCAAACGCACCACCAACGGCACCGGAGATTAGCCCTATCATCGTGATCCCAAGTTGAACGACCGAGAGTGTCCGTTCGGGACGCTCACGGAGCGCCAAGAGCCCCGAAGCCCCAGGATAACCAGCGTGCGCCATGGCACGAAGCTCGGGGCGCCCGACCGACACAAACGCGGTCTCCGTCGCAGAAAGTAAAGCATTCAACAGCAAACATAACGTGATAATGGTGATTTCCACCATAGTGTCTCGGCCTCGCCCGCTCTGGTCGCGACGCGGGTAGTTAAAGGTCTAACAGCGGTAAGAAGGGTCTTATAGCCCCAGCCATCATAGCGCAGCCCTCGCACTTGGGCAGACGTTCTCCCTGAGCACAAACGCCCTTAGCTGTTGCCGCGGTCGGTGATTGTGTATGTCGGGAAATCAAGACGATTTCAAGATCTCAAACGTAATGGTCTCAAAAACTTTAGGCCGTAAGTCAGAATCGCAATAGCCGCGTGAATTTCACGACGAATCCACGATTTTGTAGGATGGGGAAACCACGGTCGTCTGTCTGGCGACCCTCTGTGTAGACGACGAAGAGGTCACTACCTGGCTCGTACTCCCAACGGAAACGTATGTTCGTGCTGAACGACTCGGTGCTTGTATTGTACTGTGCTAGTGCTGAGAAAAATGATCTCGGTGAGATTGTGTAGTTAAAACTCCCAATGACCAGCTTCGAAGTGAAGCGTCCTTGTGGAAGATTAATCCAGTCAATCGAGATCCGAGGTTCCACCGACAATATCGGTGATAACTCGATACGCCCAAAATACTTAATTTGGGTACGCGTGCCTCCAAAAAAACTACCTCGGATGAAGCCCACCCAACCATTGACCGGCCGCTGCGGACCAAGATGATACGCGCTATATATCGATTCAGACGCGTAGGGTCCTCTTGGCAGNACAACGTCGGTAGCGATTTCGAAAGGTGNCGATAANAACTCGAAATCCTTGTTGTACTCAANCCACCACTCATCACCATTCTGAAACTCCGGNGCCANGAGGTATCGAANCTGNCNAGATTCAAGGCGTCCTTCAAGCGTNGNGATGTAATCGAAACTCAANTCGTTCCTGAGTTTCCGGATCATGGGNNTACTNGGCCGCGGCGTAAACTGCAGTTGCATGTAGTTTCGTCGGAAATTTCTCCGCCGCACAAACCCGATTTCAGGGTTGAAATCTTCCCCGACGACAAGNTGCTCATATTCGATTCCGTATCGGTCCCCAAGATTTTCGAGTCGACCGCGATAACTGTAGTCTCGGCCCTCACGACCAGGCGTTCGACTTCGCACCCAGAAGCCGGTCAGGCTCAGGTTCTGGAGGAACGCCAGACTCGCATCGGCTCCAAAAACCTCGTTAGTGCCGGTGCCGGCAAGGTTGACCGATCGATGCGTTCCTATGATGCCAACGGTACTTCGCCGCAGTANGTCCCGTCGGAGACGCACGACCGAAAAATTCGTGGACTTGACACCGATGTCGTTCGCGCTACCGGTCTGAATATTGAGCGCACCAACCGTGTACTTTCCGACGCGACCAGTGAGACGACCACCTAGATTCAGCGGAATCACATGCCCGCTGTCGAGACCAATCTTTCGACTAAAGAAAACACTGGGCGCGTTACTGGGCCGTCCCCAGACCTGGCGTTCGGGACCACCGAATTCGAAAAGGCCCTGCCCTTCCAGAAAAAACTCACGTTTTTCAGGAAAGACAAGATTGAACCGCGTTAAGTTAACCTGCTCGTCGTCAGCCTCTACCTGCGCGAAGTCNGTGTTGTAAGTNAAATCGNCGGTCAACCCNTTGGTCAGGTTGTACTTCACGTCGAGNCCNNCTTCNGCATCGAAATCGTTCGACACAACCGGTGTCATAGTTCTGTCTGTTGAAACTGAAGAGATTCCATACGGCTTGATCTCAAGCGTCCGCGAGTCGGACTGCAGGTGCAAATCAACGAGTGTNCCGGCAGAGGATACCCGGTAGAGACCCTCCAGACCGTACGATGCCGGTACNGGGTTTACAAACGAGTGCTCGTTCTTCCAACGCACAAATCGGTGAAGATTGATGCCCCACACCTGGTCTCCTCTTGCACGGAACCGGAGTGATTTAAACGGTATGACCATCTCGATCGTCCAACCGTTTTCGAAAGAGCCTGTCTGAACATCCCACACAGTGTTCCAGTCAAAATTGGCATTACGTTCGTCGGTGATAAGACCGTCCCGCAGGGCGCCGAGCGCATTGGTCTGAAAGAGAAACCCATTCCGGCGATCGTGAAACGTGTCGAGTACGACCGCAAAGCTTTCGTTTTGANTAATGTTCCGGTTATCTCGCCTGAGTTCNTTTGCGACCATTTGTTCAGGCGCACTGTCCCATAGACGGGCTGACACATAAAGATTCTCCACGTCGTAAAGAACCCATGCCTCGGTCCGCTCAGTCGCCGCTGCTCCTTCATTCGGCTCCTGCTGAATGAAGNCCGCAACTGGTTCAATATCTTGATATATCGGCTCATCGAGTTGGCCATCCACATCGATNCCTTCGACAACAATGTGAGCACGCAACGTAACATTGCCAGCCACATCATGTGACACAAAGGTCTGAGGCAGGACGGTCTCGCTGACCGACGCTTCGTTCGCTAAATGGCTGACAGTTAACGATTGAGCGAGCACGCCGAAGACGACAGCAANTGCGGTAATCCGACTCATGCGTCGATTATTCGCCCACGCTTAATAAGGTGTTGNTTGATCTTGTCGTGGTACGCGAAGAGAGCCGGTGTGCCTCCAGAGTGGATGAAGACCAGCCGAGTGCCGGACGGCCAGCGACCGGCGGCGTGGTGGGCGAGCAACCCTGAGAAAACCTTAGCTGAGTAGACTGGATCGAGTAGGATTCCCTCCGTCTCAGCCATTAGCATGAGGCCATCGAGGCAACCTTCGGTCGCGTCACCGTACTCCTGACCAATGTAGCCGTCGTGGATTTCGTAGCCCTCATGAGAACGGGTTGGATCGACATCGAGTAATCGGCAGACTCCAGCCCACCACTTCACCAAATTTTCCTCGCACTTTTGTTGAGACGCGTTCACGCTGATACCGATTAGAGGACACTCAACACCGCGCTCACGAAGTGCCAATAAGGTCGAGGTGAAGATGCCGCCGGTGCCAAATGGGATGTAAACAGCATTGGGCCTAACGTCCTGTAACTCGAACTGGTCAACCAACTCCAGTCCCGCACGAACATATCCAAGACAACTCGTCGGCGTCGTACCGCTGACCGGGATGTAGTAGGGCCGCTCTCCCTTCAACCGTAACTCTTCGCAAAATGCCAAGGTGTGTGATTCCAAATCCCAGTGGTCCCTAGTCTCGACAAATCGAACCTCCGCACCCATTAGGTAAACCGTCAGAAGATTGGACTGAAACGCTTTCAATCCGTCACTGCTTAGGACGAGCGCGCTCTTAAGTCCTAACTTCCTGGCAGCAGCAGTCGTCAGGCGTGCATGATTACTCTGCGCGCTGCCGCAGGTAACCAGCACGGTTGCACCCTGGGCGCTCGCCTTGGCCGTCTCGTATTCCAGCTTACGTGGCTTGTCCCCGCCTAAGGCTAGGTCAGTGAGATCATCTCGCTTAATGAATAGATCAACATCCAAACGCTCACTCAGGTGTTTCAGATGAACGAGAGGCGTCGGCGTTCTGATTAACTCATTCCTGGGGTATTTGGCCAATACTTGCTGGATGGACTTGGTGGCGGTCATGGGTCTTGGAATTATAGACACAGAAAGGACTACACTTGGGGTTTGCGGGTAATACTGAGGTTATTAGTTAGGAGGGCTCATGTGTGCACCACATGTCATTGAGACAGTTCGTCGAACAGTGTCGCGGCGNGAACTGCTGGGCACTATNGGGNCNGCNACCCTTGGCGCGGCGTGCGGGGGAAGCGCNCCAGTTGAACCATCGACCGCGGTNAGTCCTGAGCCGCAATCGGGNAAATTCGACCNGATCTTCGACCTGACACATGTNCTCACAATGTCGATCCCAGTTTACCCNTCACTTACAAAACCNCAGATGCANCAGACTGCAAGCCTTGAGGANAACGGTNTTTACAATAACGACNTGGTTTTCGGTGANCACACCGGCACACATATCGATGCTCCTATGCACTTTGCTGAAGGNGGTTTAACCACGGATCAATTNCCAGCCGAGCGCTTCTTCGCACCGCTGGTGGTCCTGTCAATTGNTNCGCGGGCCANCAGTAATCCTGANACGGTTGTGACTATCGATGACNTTCTNGCCTGGGAGCAGGAACACGGCCGCCTACCCGAANNAGCATTTGTNGCGATGCTGTCAGGGTGGGGAGACCGAATCNGCGACNCCGAAGCGTTCACGAACGCAGACGAAGCAGGNGTAACACACTATCCCGGCTTCAGTGGNGAAACGGCTTCGTTCCTTTGTGAAGAACGNNACATCGTCGGTGTAGGTGTTGATACATTCAGCCTCGATACCGGTAACGCNGAAGGCTACCCAGCCCACCGAACATTCTTNCCTGCTGGAAAATANGGCGTTGAGCTANTCGCAAACCTCGACACCGTTCCGGCAGCNGGTGCAACAATTATNGTGGGNGCNCCAAAGCATGAGCGNGGGTCNGGTGGTCCAGCGAGGGTTTTCGCAGTNAATTAANCTNNTCGGCGATANGANNGNGCANTGAAATGCGGACCGTAACGGTTTTCGCGATAATCGCNCTGGCGGNNGTGACCGGCCTGACCCAAACCCATCTAGGNTCNATCCGNGGCACNGTAACNGACTCGACTGATGCCCGTATTGNTGGGGCCACAGTGGAGATCGTNNACACCTCGACCAACATACGTCGTGTCATAACTACCAGTGGCGAGGGTGCCTTCGTTNTTTCGCAGCTGCCGCCCGGTGAATTCNNCATCTCAATCGGACGGGACGGATACAAGACCTACGTTAGCCNNGTGGTGCTCCAAGTCAGTCAGCGACTTCGNCTNGATGCTCAACTCGAGCTCGGTGTGGTTACAGAGCAGGTAACCGTGACCGCCCCGGATACACCGATTGAGCTAGATTCCTCTGCATTAACGACGGTTATTGATAACCAACAGATTGTCCAGTTGCCCCTCGACGGACGGAATTTCCTCGAACTCGCGTTGCTCGCAGCGGGAACCTCGCCGTCTCCACAAGGGTCGGCAGCATCGGTTCGTGGTGACTTCGCCATGAGCGTCAACGGCGCGCGCGAAAATGCAAATGCGTTCTTACTCGATGGTGCTTACAACGTCGACCCNAAACTNAANACCCCGGCNGTGCGACCGACAATCGACGCGATCAAGGAGTTTCGTATCCTGACCAGCACNTACGATGCGTCTTTTGGCCGTCATGCCGGCGCCCANGTCAACGTCACGACAAAGNCTGGTNCTAATCAGTTTAGTGGTACGGCCTACGAGTTCTTCCGCACAGAAGCGCTAAACGCTAGGAATGCGTTCGCACCAACCGATGGCCCGGCACCAGACTACCGGCGGAATCAGTTCGGNATGTCACTCGGTGGGCCATTGATTGAGGACCGGACATTCTTTTTCACCGATTACGAAGGCCTACGACTCAAAGAGGGGGTCACCAAGATTGCAAATGTGCCGACGCTCGCCGAGCGGCAAGGTGATTTGTCAGCCAGCCTGCTTACACCACCAACCAACCCGTTCACGGGCCAGCGTTTTCCAGGCGACGTCATTCCGGCACCGTACTTGAATCCAATTGGCAAAGCAATCGCCAACCTCTACCCGCTCCCGAATCGTAATGTTCCCTTCGAAAACTACATCGCGTCGCCTAANCAGCGTGACCGTAACGANCGCTTTGATGCCCGAATCGATCACACNCTCGGCGCTGGGTCCNGACTGACAGNGCGCTANAGCTTCGGAGATCGGNGGTTATTTGAACCGTTCTCGGGGACAGGTTTCGCNGAGGTACCGGGTTTTGGGTCAAACATTGAACGCCGAGCTCAGAATCTCATGGTCAGTCAGACCCAAGTCATCTCGCCGGCCGTTGTGAACGACCTGCGGGTAGCGTTCAGTCGGGTGTCCACCGGCGTATTTCACCAGAATTTCGGTAACAGTCTTAACAGCACTGTAGGGCTGCCAGAAATGTCGGCTAATCCTCGGGATTTCGGCCTTAGCTTTATTAAAGTCACCGGCTACTCACCCATCGGCGACGAGTTCAATAATCCGCAGCATAGCGAGACGAACCTTTTGCAAGTATTGAACTCGCTTAGCTTCGTTCGTGGACGTCATCTACTGAAAGCCGGTTTTGATGCACACTTCACTCGCCAGAAGGCATTCCGTGATGTCCAATCACGAGGTTTTCTAACATTCACCAGCCAACCGTACTTCACAGGTAACGCGCTCGCCGATCTCCTGCTTGGTCTACCCCTAATGACAGGGGGCGCCACACTTGACAACCGCCAGCAGCTACGCACTGAGAGCTTTAACGCATTCTTCCAAGACGAGATTAGGCTCAACTCTAGCCTTACGGTGTCCGCCGGTGTTCGGTATGAAGTCACTTCACCCCCTGTCGACACCAATGATCGTGCAAACGTTTTTGACCCTGCATCACAGGCGGTCGTCCAAGTGGGCACCAAGGGTATCCCTCGTGGCGGCTATGCAACCGACTACAACAACATCGCCCCGCGCTTCGGGCTCGCGTGGACCCCCGGTATGAGCAACAACACTGTGGTTCGCGGTGGATATGGGATTTACTACAATCGGTCGGCCCTAGCACCTGGCGAGGGGCTGTATTTTAATCCCCCGTTCTTCAATTTCAACTTGTGGTATCCGCTACCGGGGGCTCCGCTGACACTAGCTAACCCATTTCCGACTCAGTTTCCGATAGCGACGCCTCCGTCAGCGTTGGCATTCGATCGCAACCTAAAGACCCCGTGGCTACAACAGTGGAGCGTTGGCATCCAGCATCAGTTCGGCAATCGACGGTCGGTGGAGGTGAATTACGTCGGCTCAAAGGGGCACAATTTGCTCACCGCGCGCGACATTAATCAGGCCGCGCCGAGCTCACAACCGTACAACCTGCGGCCAAATCCGCAGTTCGGCGACATTGTTGCATTAGAGTCAACCGCCACATCGCGCTACAACGCTTTGCAGGTGAAGGCTCAGCAGCGAATGCTCAACGGTCTTACGATGCATGCTGCCTACACCCTCGGTAAAGGGACCGACGATGCCTCGGATTTTTTTACGAGTGCAGGCGACCCCAATTTTCCACAGGACAGTAATAATCCAAAAGCCGAGAGAGGGCGTTCGAGTTTCGACATCCGACATCGTTTCTCGATGAGTTTCTCCTACGCCCTGCCGTTCGGCCTAGACCAGCGGTTCGTCATCGATGGCCTGGCCTCTCATATCTTCGGAAACTGGACGGTTGCCGGTATCTTCACGGCACAAAGCGGCTCACCATTCACCGTGGCGCTCCTTCCCGAAGTTGACAACAGCAACACAGGCCGCGCTGCACTCGGGTTCGGGATGAACGACCGGCCGAATCTTGTCGGAGACCCAGCCCGTCCGAACCCATCGGCCACTGCTTGGTTTAACACCACATCATTTAGTCTCCCTCCGTACGGCAACTTTGGGAATGCAGGTCGTAATATCCTCGATGGACCGGGATTCCAGAACCTCAATTTGGCACTGCTCAAGCAGGCGTCTCTCAACGAGGACCTAGATATGCAAATTCGGCTTGAGGCGTTCAACGTCCTAAACCGAGTAAACCTTGGGCTACCCGATGTATTTCTTGGTTCACCAACTTTTGGACGTATCCTTTCAGCCGGTTCTGCCAGGCGTTTACAACTCGGACTGAAACTGATCTATTAAGCACAAGAAGAAAACAGGTGTGGAATTCCCTCGCCAAACGTTGGGTAAGGCGCGGTCACCACTCGCAGTCATTGCCCAACGATTCCTAAGAAGACAGTGAATCAGAATGGTCAGTGTGCAGACTCAAATGGTCAGGCATTCTTCACCTTGACGGACAAAACATGCGCATATTAAGGTCAGGATGTCTGTCATTCGGATTCCTTGAACGAAATGACCAAACTTAGTCCTCGCCACCTCAATCGCGTTGCTCTCTGGATTAGCTTGACGGCTTTTTCTGTTGTGCCTGCAACGGCGAACGACTGGCCCGATTGGCGAGGACCAAATCGTGACGGCACTTCCCTCGAAACTGGTCTGATCGCAACCTGGTCACCGGACGGTGAAAACTTGGCGTGGAGAGTGCCCTATGGTGGACGCTCCAGCCCGATCGTTAACAACGGACACGTGTACATCCAAAACGCCGTCGGCGAGGGTGAAAGCCTCCAGGAACGTCTAATGGCGTTCGACGTGAGTAACGGAGCACTCCTCTGGCAGCACCGGTTTAATGTGTATTTGAGCGACGTGCCGCCTCACCGGGTGGGTTGGGCGTCGCCAGTCAGCGATGTGGTTACTGGACACCTCTACGTTTTCGGCGCTGGGGGGAGTTTGCTATCCCTTACTGCTCATGGGGAACTGCGCTGGGAGCGATCGTTGAACGAAGAGTTTGGTCTCATTACCACCCACGGTGGGCGCACCGTGTCCCCAGTTCTCGACGGCGACCTAGTGATCATCAGTGGGCTGTCCTCAGGATGGGGCAACCAAGCAATTGGACGTCACCGCTTCATGGCTTTTGACAAGAACACCGGCGAGATTATCTGGGTTAGCACACCGGGCGGCCGCGCCTTTGACACAACTTACTCAACTCCGATTATTAGCGAAGTCGGCGGAACCCGACTCCTCATCGCTGGCGGTGGCGACGGCACCGTCCACGCACTCCAACCGCAAACGGGACAACCAGTGTGGAACTTTTCGATGAGTAAACGCGGTGTTAATACTGGTGTCGTGATCGCGGGTGACCGAGCTTTTGTCAGCCACGGGGAGGAAAACCTCGATACCAGTGAGATGGGATTGCTTGCGGCGATCGACGCCACAAAAACCGGCGCCCTCGGTTCAGACGCCGTTGCTTGGCAGGTAACCGGCGTTCTCAGCGGTTACTCCTCACCCGTCATCGACGGTGATCGGATCTACCAAGTAGACAACAGCGCAAACCTAGCAGCCTTCGATACCTCGTCGGGAAGTAAGTTATGGGAATTAAACATCGGCACGATTCAACGTGCGTCACCGGTTTTGGCGGACGGCAAGCTGTACGTCGGCTCGGTGACAGGACGCTTTTTCGTCCTTGAGCCAAGCCGAGATGGAGTCGAGATTCTGTCGGAAGTCCAACTAGGCACTGTGACTGAACCCGAAGAATTGTTGGGGTCACCCGCTATCGCGAATGGACGTGTTTATGTCGTCACAGACCGAGCTCTATACGCAATCGGCCCCAAGGTGCCACGTGTCGAGCGCCGCCTACCGACACCAGCTTCGCTCCCAACGTCAACCGACCCAGTAGCCCATGTCCGTGTTTCACCGACTGAACTAGTTGTTGAGCCTGGCCAGCTGGTGTCGCTTCGAGTCGACCTATTCGATGCACGGGGACAGTTGTTGCCCCAAAGCGAGGTGACCTGGGCACTTGACGGGCTTGACGGACAGGTCACGGCCAATGGCGAGTTCCTTGCCGAACCCACTACTGGTGGCCAGGCTGGGTCGGTAACAGCAACGGTCAATAACGTCACCGGAGGTGCGCGGCTACGGGTGATCCCCACCCTACCCAATACATACGATTTCGAAGGAGATGCGCCAGGCAGTTCGCCAGCGTATTGGATTGCGTCAACCGGAAAATTCGAAGTCCGAGACGTGGATGGTAGTCGCGTTTTCGTTAAGAAATCAGACAACCCGTTCACTCGTCGCGCGCGGGTGTATAACGGCGCTGCCCAACTCTCCGACTACACAGTCGAAGCGGACATCTCAGCAATCCAGAGCCGGCGCCAGATGGGTGACGCTGGGGTCAATGCTCAGAGGCACACACTGGTCCTGATGGGCAACCATCAGCGGCTGGAACTCCAGACCTGGCAGCCCGAGACCGTGCGTACCGTTACAACCCCTTTTGCTTGGGAACCGGATACATGGTACCGCCTAAAGCTCAGTGTCGAGAATCTTGACGATGGACGTGTCCGCGCACGCGGTAAGGTGTGGCCACGTGCCGATTCGGAGCCAGACGACTGGACCCTGCAGATGGTCGATGAAAATCCACATCGCCAAGGTAGTCCCGGTATTTACGCAAATGCGCCCTTCGAGATCTTTTTCGACAACATCCGAGTGTATGAAAACTAGCAATCAAACACCGGGTATTTGGAGTAGGAGTTGGTAGTGATGCGACGACTATTGCCTTGGTTCGGCGCCATTGGGGCGTTCGTTGGTCTACTCAACATTCTCGTTGTGGCGCAGGAGTCATCGTCACAACAGAGCGACTGGCCGATGTGGGGCGGGACACCTGACCGAAACATGATTTCAAACATGGTCGGTCTCCCCAGCGACTGGGATATAGCTACCGGACACAACATTAAGTGGGTAGCTGAACTTGGTTCGCAGACTTATGGCAATCCAGTCGTCGCCGAGGGGGTTGTGCTAGTAGGCACAAACAACGAAGCAGTTAAGGACCTACGACAGCAAGGTGACATGGGCGTTCTTATAGCCTTTCGTGAAGAGGATGGCGAATTGCTTTGGCAACATGCCAACGCGAAGCTAGCCGCGGGCCGGGTGCACGACTGGCCCTATCAAGGAGTGTGTTCGTCCCCACTGGTCGAAAATGGTGTGGTTTATTACGTCTCGAATCGAGGCGAGGTTTTGGCACTCGATATCGAAGGTTTTCGAGACGGCGAAAATGACGGATGGGTAACAGATGAACCCTATTCGAGCGAGATTGATGCCGATGTTATTTGGCGGTTCGATATGCTCGAGGAAGTTGGCGCATTTCCCCACAATATGTCCAACTCGTCGCCCGTCGTTTACGGTGATTTAATTTTTGTAAGCACCTCAAATGGTCAGGATGAAAGCCATGTGAATATCCAGTCACCCATGGCACCAACAATTATCGCTTTGAATAAAACGACCGGTGAATTGATTTGGGAGGACAACTCCGTGGATGACCGCATTCTCCACGGCCAGTGGGCATCGCCAACGGTTGGGACAATTGGCGGCGTCGACCAAGTAATCATGGGGCAGGGTGACGGTTGGATACGCGGCTACGAGGTAACATCGGGCGAGAAACTTTGGGAATTTGACACGAACCCGAAGGACTCTGTCTGGCCACGAACACGTAATGAGCTCATCGCCACGGCGGTTGTTTACAACGATCTCGTTTATATCGCCAACGGACAGGACCCGGAACATGGCGAGGGAATCGGTAATATGTATGCGATCGACGCTACGCAGCGTGGGGATATCACTGAGCTGGGCCGTGTCTGGCACTACACGGACATTCGCCGCACAGTCTCGACCGCAGCAATCTACGATGGGCTGATCTACCAACCGGACTTCAGCGGCTTCCTCCACTGCCTGGATGCGAAAACCGGAGAAGTTTACTGGGTTTACGACACGTTCGCCGCCATCTGGGGCTCACCTCTCGTAGTTGACGGCCGCGTCTATCTAGGTGATGAAGATGGGGACGTTGTCGTGCTGAAAGCCGGTAAGGAACTTGAGGTTATTGCCGAGAATTACCTCGGCAGTGCCGTTTACAGTACTCCGGTGCCAGCCAACGGCGTACTCTTTCTAGGCTCCCGCAATCAACTGTTCGCACTCGTCGAAAACTGAGACGAAATACATGCAGCGACGTTCAAAGGGAAAGCTGCTAAGGACAATTTCAATGCGTGCGGTAATGATGGTCTTGGCGTTGATCATGGCTGTTGCTGCCGACGGGGCGTCGGGTGCGGACAGTCAGCCCTTGCCAAACGAGCCGCGATCGACTGTTGATTGGCCACAGTTCCGAGGCGACCTATCACTGGATGGGGTTTCGACATCACCAGTGCCTGATGACCCTCAACTGCTGTGGACCTTTGATACGGGTGAAATGGTGGACTCATCAGCAGCAATTGCCAATGGTGTCGTCTACGTGGGCACCTACGCCGGTGACCTCATAGCTCTCAATCTTAGTGATGGCTCGCCCCGCTGGCGCTACCATGCGTCAGAATGGGGCATCGGTGAATCATCTCCAGCCGTGGCAAACGGCACCGTCTACATTGGGGATCTCTCTGGAGTGCTGCACGCAGTTGACATCAACACCGGTAAGGCTCGCTGGACCTTCGAGACAGAGGCCGAGATCAAATCCTCACCCGTCCTCGTCAACGGCATCGTTCTCATCGGATCATATGACAGCCACCTATATGGCCTCTCGGCAGACAGTGGCCACCAGATATGGAAGGTTGAAACCAGCAGTTACGTCCACGCTACGCCGGCAGTCGTCAACGGCATCGCATATTTCGGTGGGTGCGACGAAGAATTCCGTGGTGTGCGGGTGAGCGATGGTGAGGAAATCTTCGCCGTGTCATCCGGTGCCTACACCGCTGCTTCTCCCACAATCATAGGCACGACGGCGTTTTATGGCACTTTTGCCAACGAGGTGTTAGCTCTCGATCTCGACCAAGGGGTGATTCGATGGCGCTACGAACATCCCACTCGTCACTTCCCCTTCTACTCGTCCCCAGCCTTTCACAACGGACTCGTTGTGCTCGGCGGACGCGACCGGATGGTGCACGCACTCAACGCTGAGACCGGTAAATCCCAATGGGTCTTCACCACACGCGGTCGAATTGATTCGTCACCTGCGATTGCCGGTGATCGCGTTTATGTTGGTTCCAATGACGGGCGACTCTACGGTCTTGCCCTGTCCGATGGTACGCACGAATGGGAATACGAAATCGGGTCATCCGTGAGCACCTCTCCGGCGATCGCTAGCGGCCGAATCGTTGTCGGCGCTCAAGACGGACTGATCTACTGCTTCGGGTGATTGTCCAGCGCTTGTTCCAGCGACCTAGATTGGCATTTGAACTGTTCTTGTAGTAGAGTTTTTTGGTTGTATCTTTCTTGGTAAGTGGGTCTTATCACTCTGTCGGAGGCGTGGAAATTATGGAAGTTGATCGAAGAAAATTCATGGCATCCGTAGGCGGTGTGGCCGCAGTCGAGTTGATGACGCCCGAGGACCGAGCGGAAGCTGTTGAGCACTTCATGTCGACCGAACTCGACCAGTGGTACGTGGACGAGTTTGGTGAGACGGGTGCGTTGTCACCGATCCGGCCAAACTCATACCAGCAAGGCGGTGGTCAGCAGGAGGAAGGGCCACGGATGGCTCGCGGTACCGGACGTATATTCCAACCACGTGAAGAAGCCCTAGCTGAAATGCCTGCGAAGCCGACTCTGGTCGACTTTTTCAGATACCGGTTCGCGCCCGCCCAGCACGTCATGCGAAGTGCAGCCCATGCACTAAAAGAGGGGCACCCGGAGCGCACGGTCATGGCCTGTCTATTGCATGATGTCGCACAGGCACTCTGTCGTTCAGACCATGGGTACTGGGGTGGAGCGCTGTTCGCACCGTATGTCGACGAGCGAGTCAGCTGGGCCATCAAGTATCACCAGGCACTCCGATTCTTCCCAGACCCGACGGTCGGGTATGAGTATCCTGAGTTTTACAACAGGATCTTTGGTAAGGACTATGTGCCTGACGATTACCTCAAGGCCGACTACAAGTCCGCACGCGAGCATTCCTGGTACATGGAAGCTAGATTGGTCACGCTGAACGACGAGTACGGTTTCGATCGCAGTGTGTCAGTCTCTCTGGAGCCGTTCATTGACATCATCGGGCGTAATTTCAAACAGCCGAAAGAGGGACTCGGCTACGACAACAGCCCGTCGTCATTTATGTGGCGGACAATTATCAATCCGGCACGGCCGTTGTAAGTTCGCACCGTCTCGTACAAACCAAAGGCCGGGGAGTCCCCCGGCCTTTGGTTTGTACTCTACCATTCAGCCCATCAAAGCTGCCGGGCCAGCGACCGCACCCAACGTGCAGGTCCTAGACCTACAACAAGCCGGCTGCCCTTGCCCATCGATATTTCGCCCCTAGCACGTCGACCGGAAGCTGTGTCGTATACGGATACGCCACAATGCCTCGATCGTAGAGGTATTCCGAAGCCTCTTCGACTTCGACATCACCGACGAGCGATGCCACAATCGGCTTGTGAATCCCCTTGGCGCGCGCCTCTTCTACGACTTCTGAAGCAAGCTTCGCGAAGACCATCGGCGGCGTAACGATCGTGTGCCAGTAGCCCAAAATAAGCGCATGGACGCGGTCGTCTTCCAAACCTAGCTTGATCGTGTTCCGGTAAGTAATCGGTGGTTCACCACCAGTGATGTCCACCGGGTTACCTGCCGCACCGAACGGTGGGATGAACTTCCGGAACGCCGCATCCAAGTCCTTCGGCATGCTCATCAACTGCAAGCCATTGTCAAAGCATGCATCTGACAAGAGCACGCCAGAACCACCTGCGCCGGTAATGATAATGATGTTCTCCCCCTGCGGCGTCGGAAGGACCGGTAGACCACGCGCAAACTGCAGCATGTCATTTAGCGTTCGCGCTCGGATCACACCCGACTGCCGCAGCACGTCATCATAAACCTTATCGTTGCCGGCCAAGGCACCCGTGTGCGACGCGGCAGCCCGTGCACCCTGTGCCGTTCGTCCCGCTTTAAGCACCACAACAGGCTTTTGTTTCGATACACGCTGAGCCACCTCGGCGAAGGCGCGACCATCCTTCAAATCTTCAACGTGCATAGCAATCACTTGCGTGTTGTCGTCTTGTTCAAAAAAGGTGAGCAGGTCGTCTTCATCGATATCCGACTTGTTACCCAACCCAACGATCGCTGAGACACCCATCTTGGCCGACCGGCTGAACCCGATGATCGCCATGCCAACCCCGCCACTCTGTGAAGAAAGAGCCGCCTGCCCCTTCACATCGTAAGGTGTACAGAACGTTGCACAGAGATTTTCGTGTGTGTAATAGAAGCCGTAGATATTCGGTCCCATGACTCGCACGTTGTGTTTCCGCGCCACCGCAACCATGTCACGCTGCAACTCGATTTCACCCACCTCAGCAAATCCCGAGGGGATCATGACAGCACCAGCGATGCCCTTCTGACCAACCTCTTCCAGTGCGCCGGCTACAAATTTGGCGGGAATCGCAAACACGGCGATGTCGATAGCATCACTGACATCCTTAACGCTCTTGTAGCACTTGTGTCCGAGAATCTCATCGGCCTTTGGATTGACCGGGTAGATCTCTCCTTTATAGCCACCGTTGATCAGGTTCTTCATTACCGAATTGCCGATCTTGCCTTCCTCACCAGACGCGCCGATAACGGCCACCGACTTAGGCTTCATGATACGGACCATCGAAGCCAATATCTCTTGTTGCGACGGTCGTGGCCGCGGCTCAGGCAATTCCTTGGTCAACAGAATCCGCACGTCGACGGCTGTCACCGAGTCCTTAGTAGCGAACACAGGATTCAAATCCAGTTCATGAATTTCTGGAAAATCAGCGATCAGGGTCGACACGTTCTCGATGAGCGCTGCTAAAGCCTCGCGGTTCACCGGATCACTACCCCGGACCCCACGCAATACCTCGGCAGCCTGGATCCCATCGATCATCGACAAGGCATCTTCTCGGCTAGCCGGTGCTAACCGGAACGTAACGTCCTTAAGCACTTCGACCAGAACGCCACCCAGTCCAAACGCAACCAACTTCCCGAAACTTGGGTCAGTCACAGCCCCGACAATTACTTCCTGCGCGGCCGGCAGCATCTGCTGCACTTGCACCCCAGTAATATCAGCATCTGACTTATACTCACGGGCACTCTGGCAAATCGCCTCGTAGCCTTGCACCACCTCGTCGGCTGTCGTTAGTCCAGTCAGAACGCCACCAGCATCGGTTTTATGCAGGATGTCCTTCGAAACAATCTTGAGCACTACCGGATAACCAATGCTGCCAGCCAGCTCCGCGGCTTCCCCACTGGACGTGGCCAAGCCCTCCTTGGGCACTGGAATTCCGTAGGCATCGCAGACTTCCTTGCTCTCGGTCGAGTTCAACGACGCACGCCCAGCTGCACGTGCTCCATCCAATATCGCTTTGACTACTGCTTGATCATGACTCATGAATAAATCCTCATAACTCTTCTACCCCTACCTAAATGGCGCCCGCCGTTCGGGCTGCCGCGATTTCTGCACTGTCATAACCGACAACATCTTGAAGAATCTCGTTAGTGTGCTCACCAAGTCCCGGTGATGTCGTCACCTCAACAGGCGAATCCGATAACTGTAACGGACACCCCACCGTTCGGAACGCGCCGCGCTGCGCATGCTCGACCTCGACGACCATGCCACGGGTCATGAGCGACTCGTCCTCAATAAGTTCTTTCATACTCATAATCGGTCCACACGGCACATTGACCCCGTTCAGTAGACGCATAACCTCGAGCTTGTCGTGCTGCTGCGTCCACTGCTCAATGATGTCAAAGCATTCATCAAGATGTGACAGTCTTGCCGCCGGCGTGGCAAAGGCTGAGTCGGTTATGAGTTCTTCACGGCCGACCAACTTCATCAGTGGCTCCCAACCAGGCGGCTGGATGATGACATAAGCGTAGTCGTTCGCCCCGCCGCCCTTACACTGCAGCGCTTTGCCTGGCTGTCCACCACCCGAAGCATTACCTGAACGAGGCACTGTGTCACCGAACGTCTCGTTCGGGTACTCCTTCAGTGGGCCCTGCAGCAGACGCTGCTGATCACGCATCTTGACTCGACAGAGATTCAAGACACAGTCTTGCATCGTAACCTCCACCCGCTGCCCACGACCGGTCTTCTCCCGTTGAATCACCGCAGCTAACACCGCCGCAACCAAGTGCATTCCCGTACCCGAATCGCCGATCTGCGCACCAGTACTCGTGGGTACGCTGTCTTCGAAACCGGTCGTACTCATCGAGCCACCCATCGCCTGCGCCACCGTCTCGTAGGCTTTGCAATCAACGTAAGGACCTGGCCCGAAACCTTTGCCCGAGGCATAAATAATCTTTGGGTTAATCTCGCGGATCGTCTCCCAAGAAAAGCCCTGACGATCGAGCGCACCAGGCGCAAAGTTTTCGACCAGAACGTCTGACTTGGCGATCAGTTTTCGGAAAATCGCCTTACCTTCCTCAGTCTTCGTGTTCAAAGTGATACTTCGCTTGTTGCAGTTCAGCATCGTGAAGTAGAGGCTGTCCGCGTCGGGAATGTCACGCAACTGGGAACGCGTGATGTCACCCCGGCCAGGCAATTCAACCTTCACAACGTCCGCGCCGAGCCACGCCAGAATCTGTGTGGCCGACGGACCTAACTGGACGTGGGTCATGTCCAGAATTCGGAGTCCTTCGAGTGCTTTACCCATATCCTTATTCACCTATTTGTACATCGTCTGATTACGAGTGCCAGGCGCCCATTCTTCCCGGTCGACCCAGATGTTGACGAGCGCTGAGGTGCCACCACGAACGGCTTCACGTGCACGGTCGAGCGCCGGCCGGATGTCCTTGGGGTCTCGAACAGCTTCGCCGTATCCGCCCAGCATCTCAGCGAACTTTTCGAAGTCAACGTCACCAAGAAGATTTCCGACATTGCCACGTTCAGCACCGTATTTGTTAATCTGGCCGCACCGGATCTGGTTCATCGCCGAGTTGTTTCCAATAACCCCCAAAATCGGTAATTTGAACCGCTGGCACGTTTCCAGATCCCAACCAGTCAGCGTGAATGCTCCATCGCCGAAGTAGCAGAGAACTTCCTTCTCCGGATGGGCATACTTGGCAGCCATCGCGAACGGCACACCAACCCCTAGGGTGCCGAGTGGACCAGGGTCCATCCAGTGACCGGGCTGGTGCGGCTGCACGGCTTGGGCCGTGATCGTGACAACATCGCCGCCATCACCAATGTAAATCGTGTCGTCGGTGAGAAATTCATTTAGTTCGTAAGCTACTCGATACGGATTGATCGGCACGCTCTCCGATTTAAACGACGGCATCAGCTTCTCATACGCCACCTGCTCAGCCGCGCGGAGTTCGTCGAGCCACGCTTGCCGTTTCTTAGCCCCGTTATCTGTAGTACCTGTCGTCGCCGCGAGTACCGACGACAGTACCTGGCCAATATCACCGACGAGCCCGAACGAGATGTCTCGGTTCTTGCCAACAGTCCTGTAGTCCATATCGATTTGGACGACTGTCGCCTCTGAGCTGAGCCGACGACCATAACCCATCCGGAAATCGAATGGCGTACCAACAATGACGATGACATCAGCCTTGCTAAACGCCATCCTCCGGGTTCTGTGGAAATGATGAGGGTCTCCAGGCGGAAACGTGCCGCGCCCAGAACCGTTCATGTAGGCCGGAATATTCAGAGTGCGTGCGAATTCGCGTGCCGCGTCAGTTGCCCGACTAGTCCACGTCTGGGTGCCAAAGAGTACGCACGGACGCTCAGCCTTCATAAGCAGGTCGGCGAGCCGCTGAACGTCTACTGGATCAGCTGAAAGCTTCGTGGAGGCACGATAATGCCCTGCTTGAGGGATACGGGCTTTCGATAAATCCACCTTGGCATCAAGAACGTCCCGTGGGATTTCAAGAAACGATGGCCCTGGCGCACCGTTGAAACATTCCCTGAAGGCCATCGACACTAAATCAGCAACTCGCTCAGTTGACGGCACCGTGGCAGCGAACTTCGTAATCGGCGACAGAATATCGACGTGCGGTAAGTCTTGTAAGGACCCCATCTTGTGCTGCGTCAGCGCACCTTGGCCACCGATCATTAGCATCGGGCTCTCGGCGCGGAACGCGTTGGCGATGCCAGTGATCGCGTCGGTCGTTCCTGGTCCGGCCGTCACCACCGCACAGCCAGGCTTTCCGGTTTGCCGTGAATAGCCGTCGGCTGCATGCGCTGCGACCTGCTCATGCCGAACGTCGATAATGTCAATCCCCTCGTCCAGACAGCCATCATAAATATCGATGATGTGGCCACCGCACAATGTAAAGATGACTTCGACCCCTTCTGCTTTAAGCGCTTTAGCAACTAGGTGGCCGCCAGAAATTTGTTCTGGCGCTGTCTCGGTTTCAACTGGCTTCGGTTTCGGTTCAGCAATTGGCATGGTCACTCTCCGTTTAACTCTCAATAATCATTCCGAAACATTAATTTAGAAATGTAACGTGCTGCGCAACGTGGGTCTCGAGATTAAGACTATGCTCACGGACAAGCCGTTCGGCTACATCGGCATCTCTGTTCTCAAGTGCTTCGATAATGTGCATATGGTCAATAATCGACTGTTTTGCGCGATCGCGATCGCCAATTGTCTGCATTCGGATCGATCGCATGTGAATAAATAGGTTCTCGGCCAGCCGGTTCAGCAGTTCACAACGACTCAACTGCAGGATCGCCTGATGGAAAGAAATGTTCGTTGCTGAATACTCGTCGATCCGCGCTTTTACCTCTCCCCCATCGAACTTCGCAAACATTCGGCGGAGTGTTGAAATATCACCGTCAGTCGCGTGTTCAGTGACCAGGCGAGCCGCCATACTTTCAAGCGCTGCCCAAACCGTGATCATCTCTAGGATTTCCTTCTTCTTCTTCCGAATAATGAAGGCACCCTTCCTCGGGATTGTGCGGATAAATCCCTCTTGTTCTAGTCGTACCAAGGCCTCGCGGACCGGCGTTCTACTGACACCGAGCGCTTCACCGAGTTGTCGCTCGTCAAGGCGAGACTCTCCTGTTTCAGCATAGATGTTCACCGAACAGATTGCCTCCTTAAGCCTGACATAAATCCGACTCTTCAAAGCTTCACCGGTGTCGATCGGTTCAAGTTGGAGGGCAGCTGCAGGCATAGAAGACAGCCTAAAAACTCCTGTAGACTGACGGAAGGTTTTGGTTTTGGTTCCAGTTAGTCAAGCTGGTATACAATATACCAAATTCTCATTCTTCACAAACAATTGATAAATTTAGGGTTATGAGCAAACAACCATGAATAAAATGAGTTTCGTTGTTTTCATCTCGGCGAAAATGAAAAAATCTTGCACCGATTGCGACCAAGGGTGACTCACGACTCAAGGATAGGGAGAACAACATGCGTGCCACGACGAGCGGAATACTTCTGGCCTCACTACTAGTAGCTTGGATGGTCGTTGGCGTTCACGCGCAGAACCGCACAATCGATGCTGCAGTCGAGACATACGCCGAACAGATTATCGAGTTGCGTCAGCACATTCACCAACACCCAGAATTAGGAAACCGCGAGTTTGGGACAATGGATTTGGTATCCAACCACCTACGCGATCTGGATTTTGATGAGGTCATGGTCGGCGTGGCCCATACTGGAGTTGTAGGTATCCTCCATGGTGGGCTTCCTGGTGAGGTCGTGGCCGTTCGCGCCGACATGGATGCATTACCGGTGACTGAGGACACCACGTATCCCTTCCGGTCTACTGTGCGAACCGAGTATCTTGGTCAAGACGTTGGTGTCATGCACGCGTGCGGACACGACGTTCATACGGCGGTGCAACTCGGTGTCGCATCAGTCCTTGCCTCCATGCGGGACCAGATTCCAGGAACNATNAAGTTCATCTTTCANCCNGCNGAGGAAGGGCCGCCGCCGGGCGAAGNAGGTGGTGCAGACCTTATGGTTCAGGAAGGAGTGTTGGAAAACCCTCGACCTACGGCTATCTTCGGATTACACACACTTGCCTCCATGGATGTGGGCACCCTTGGCTATAAGGCCGGGCCCATGTTGGCTGCCGTGGACCACTTCAGACTTCGGGTTAAAGGCCAGCAGGCGCATGGTGCCTATCCTCATCTTGGTATCGACCCAATTGTGATGGCTTCTCAGGTCGTGACCGCTCTCCAAACGATCCGGTCCCGCAACTTATCGCCCCTTGAACCCAGTGTTGTGACCGTTGGTCTCATGCAAGGTGGCACTCGTTTCAATATTATTCCGGATGAAGTGCGGATGGAGGGAACGGTTCGAACCTATGACCCAGACACCCGAGACACTATCGAAAGACGAATGGAAGAAATCTTGGACGGGATTACGGTCGCCGGCGGCGGTTCTTATGAACTTGATTACGAACGAGGGTCACCTGCTACGATCAATGATCCAGAATTGACAGCCCAGATGGCGCCAACACTTGAACGAATCGTGGGTGCCAATCGGCTCGTAATCGTAGAACCCGTTATGGGGGGCGAGGATTTCTCATTCTTCGCTAATGAGGTGCCTGGATTCTTTTTTCGACTTGGCATGGTGAAACCTGGCACGGAATCCGGAGGCCATCACACGCCGACCTTCCAAGCTGATGACGCATCAGTGCCAGTCGGCATGCGGGCAATGTCGCATCTCCTACTGGATTATCTTCGGTCCAAACAGCCTTAATCGAGACTTAAACGAATTCTGCAATACGCTGAACGTGAAATGTCGAGCCAAGAAGACAACCTGAAGGCTACGGCGGGCACTGGTTTCGGCGACGCATGCGCACTCCTTGAGGAGGCCTTACGCGGCACCTTCCGACAAGAGGTCTCGACTAACCTCACGGCATCGTCCAACCTTCGTACGTCACTATCGCGCCTCCGGGATAGCATGCGTGCCAACTTGTGGAAAACAGATAGCCAAACCCTTGACCTGGGCGATGCAGTAAACATCCTCGATAACCGTACCCAGAGTGAGGGCTTTCATGCGCTCCACGACTGGGATGGTAATGCTGACCAAGTCAACCGCGAGATCATCCCGGTCAACGTCCTAGATTACGTGAGTAACCACAGGAGCGCTGAACGTCCAGACCAGATGGTTATCGCTATTCTTTTGGACTACTACTTCGCTTATCTGCTCGGCTTGCTTTCTCTGAGAATCTGGGACGCTGGCGACCCGGACAGCAATCTCGACAGATTAAATCACCTACTGACTGACCTCCAGGGCCCGTGCGGGAGCGGCCAACCGTTCGTCGACAACGTGGAGACTTTACTGCTTATTGCTACCTCTCATTACGAGGCCANCGAAAAGGGTTACGTCACACTACTCCGTCGTGTACGAACCCTNAATCAATACCACCAGCTTAAAATTGCTGTCGTCCATGCAGCAAGTATGGGTTGCCATCTACGCTTCGGTTTTGAAGCAACTTACGGGCGCGACACGCTCCTCATGCGCGACGACAACGTCGCGGATTATCCCTGGGTATGCTACGCGGTGGCGACCGTGATGGAAGAGTATTCGCGGCTACGTAACGNAGACTCAGGAAGCGGTGAACGACAAGCGGTTGTCGAAGCGATGCTTCACGGCTTATCACCAGATGTCCCGGCTTTTATCACNGATCAGCCGCCATCATCACTCGTTTCTACCAACGCCGACCGAACGAAGATCCGTGAAGTGTTTCACGCTTACCGGCAGGACCTAATCGACGAATTCGAAGACTGCCGTCCATCCGAGACCACCTTTTCACCGTTCTCGTTCTTTTATAATTTCGCCCAGAATGTACTCAAAGGAACGATCGTCGACACCCTACTCTGGAGCCAGCAGTGGCCGGTGAGTTTTAATGACCTGCTCACTCGACAATCCAGCGGCGATGGCAAGACTGAGGCCAAAGCTAAATTAGCAACCACGCTCATGACTTACGCCCGCGCTAACCCCGATACGATCCGNGGGCGCTTGATGCCTGCTGTCGTTTACGACCCCCGGACAGGTCGCCAAGCGTTCGCCTCGGCACTTCGCCAACTTAGGACACAGTCATCGAGCACTTGAACCGGTTAAGGATAAGTGAAGGAGCACGGCTAACAAGGATTCGATGACAGGTTACATCGCGCAAACTGTACACTCACGGTCTTTAGTTAATTGTGCTTGTACTAATCGAGCGGGCAGGCTGAATACAAGCGAGTTTCCAGACTGCCCCCCGCAACCGGGGTAGAATCATCCGTCCCCTATGCCTTTCCCAGACCTCCGCACGTTCATCGAGCGCCTACGGCATGACCGGGANCTTGTTGAGGTTACGANTCCCGTCGACCCCTACCTNGANGCCGCAGAAATCCATCGTCGTGTTGTNGCCACCGGTGGTCCAGCNTTGTTNTTTACACANGTNCGTGGNGCAGANTTTCCNCTCGTCACNAATCTTTTTGGCACTGCACACCGCGCAGANCTNGCGTTCGGCGANCGTCCNCACCGNNTNNTCCAACAACTNGTCCANCTGTNNGAANCNNTNCTCCCNCCGACNGCANCCAAGNTNTGGGGNGCTCGTGACCTTGGGTTCGAACTACTCAAGATAGGNNTCAAGAANCAAGGCCGGCGGNGGCCCGGTNACTGAGGTCGTCACCNACGACGTCCANCTNGAGCGGCTACCAACANTNACGACGTGGCCNGAAGACGGTGGNCCNTTCATCACNCTTCCGTTGGTNTTTACACAGCATCCTNATGGTCGCNGTCACAACCTCGGGATGTATCGACTGCACGTCCATGACCNACAGACAACAGGCATGCATTGGCAGATTGGTAAGGGTGGCGGGTTTCACTACGACGTGGCCGAGTCACGCGGTGACGCACTGCCAGCCACCGTTTTTCTCGGTGGACCACCTGCCCTCATTCTGTCAGCCATCGCACCCCTGCCAGAGAACGTGCCGGAGTTAATGCTGGCCTCGCTGATTGGNGGAGAGCGNCTNCGGCTTACTGAAGGTCCCTGGCCACATCCNCTTGTNGCAAGCGCGGAATTCGCATTANTNGGNGAAGTGCCNCCCCACGAGCGGANGCCCGAGGGNCCGTTCGGGGACCACTACGGATACTACTCCCTGCAGCATGACTACCCTCTTTTTAGGGTACATACNATGGCNCATCGTCGNGACGCCATTTATCCAGCNACTGTGGTTGGCAAGCCGAGACAAGAGGANTTCTTCATTGGNGATCTCCTGCAGGAACTTCTCTCGCCCCTATTTCCGNTCGTGATGCCNGCCGTCNAAAAATTGTGGTCNTACGGCGAAACCGGNTATCACTCACTCGCAGCGGCCNTCGTGAAACAGCGCTACGCACGAGAAGCNATGGCAAGTGCGTTCAGAATTCTAGGTGANGGGCAATTGTCGTTAACCAAGTTTTTACTCGTCACCGATCGACACATCGATCTCAAGGACTTTCCGNCTACGCTCGANCATGTCCTCGCCAGAACTAATCCGGAAACTGACCTGTATGTGTTCTCAAATCTTTCGATGGACACCCTTGATTACACTGGACCCGAGGTAAACCTCGGCTCAAAAGGAGTTTGGCTCGGACTTGGCGACGCGGTGCGTAAGCTACCCCGAACCTTCACAGGTTCGGAGTTACCGCAAGGCGTCTTCGACGTTCAAGTATTCTGCGGCGGCTGCCTGGTCGTCGGTGCGCCTTCACGACAGGTTGAGCCCAACATCGCCGCTAGAATTGCCTCGCATTCAGCATTCGCTGAGTGGCCGCTCATTGTAATCACCGACGAACCTAGTCGAGCCGCCAACAGCACGATCAATTTCCTCTGGACAACATTCACTCGCTTCGAACCGGCGGCAGACATCCATGCAAGAGCAGCGCGGGTGGTACGGAATCATTTAGCGTATTCGGCGCCGATCATAATCGACGCCCGGCTCAAGACGGGATTCCCGAAAGAACTTACCTGTCGCGATGACGTTGCAGCGACGGTTACCCGACGATGGAAGGAATACTTCCCGGCCGGTGGTGTGGAAATGGGTGAAGCTGATCAGAGCCACCTGACCTGAGGAAATCATCAGCGCGTAATCAACCCAATAACTGTGCATGACCCATCACAGCATTACCGACAAGACCTCTCCAGCGCCGGCTAACCCCGTTGCCTTAAACCGCATCTTCGAGCGGCAATGGCTCCATCTACTGCTACTCATCCTTCTACTCGGCGGGCTCACGCCGGCAGTCCGGTCCGACCCGGTTCGAGTAGGCGTCCTTTTCGGCCTTGCCACGCCTATTTGGATCGTGGTGGCACTTATCCTCGCAGTCACTCATCAGAGCTACGTCTGGTTCTGCTGGAGAACGCAGCTGCACGCATCGCTGCTCACCCGCACTTTTGGTGACCGAGGCTTTCCTCTGTACGCCACCGGATTCGCTATTCTCGCACTGAGTCGAATCACAAGTGTTGTCATGGTTGCTGCCGCAAATCGCGGTACGGTTCCTTTGGATTTGACTGGTCTACGGGTCCTTGCCGTCGTAATGACAGTGCCGGTTGTGTACCTTTTCTACTCGATCCACCGTTATTTCACCTTCCGGCGGGCGCTCGGAGTCGACCATTTCGAACCGTCATATCGCTCCCGCCCGCTAGTGCGCCAAGGTATCTTTCGCTTTACCCGAAACGGCATGTACGTGTTCGGACTACTAATGGCGTGGCTTCCTGGACTTTGGTATGCCTCTTCGGCTGGGCTCGTCCTCGCGCTGTTCAACCATGCCTACGTCTGGGTACACTACTTCGCAACGGAGCGTCCCGACATGAAGCGGATCTACCCTAGTCTAATGGCCACACCACAACCACCTGCGTGATACGCTCGACCGGAAGTGTCACTGTAAATGTTGCCTGAAGGAGTAATCCCATGAGATCGAGTCGATTCTCACAACGATTCGCGGTCGTTCTGATCGTATTCACAACCGTGCTTGGGCTCCGCCCCGAGGTCGTTTTCGGTCAGACCATTCCGTCACCAGAAGAGTTTTTCGGCTTTCAAATGGGTACCGACCGAAAACTGGCCCGCTGGGACAAGTTAGTCGAATACTACGAACTCCTCGGGCGTCAAAGTGCGCGGCTCGAAGTCGTCCATATGGGACCGACGACACTCGGTAATCCATTTCTCGCACTCTTCATCTCCTCACCAAACAATCTGGCAAACCTCGAGGAACTGCGCCAGATTAACGTCAGGCTGAATGACCCGCGTGGTGTATCGGAGGAAAACATCGAGCGAGCGATCGCGAACGGCAAGGCCGTCGTCGTTCAGTCAATGGGATTGCATTCATCTGAAGTTGGCTCGAGCCAGATGGCCGCTGAACTAATTTATGAACTCGTAACCCGCACCGACCCTGAAATGTTACGGATCCTCGACGAAACGGTTGCTGTCATGATTCCGTGCTTCAACCCCGATGGGGAAATCATGGTGACCGACTGGTACAACGAAAACATCGGTACGGACTACGAAGGTAGCGGCCTCCCATGGCTCTATCACCACTACATTGGCCACGACAATAACCGCGACGCATTTCAACAAAACACGATTGAGTCGCAGTACGGTGCCAAACTCTTGTTCCGCGATTGGGTTCCCCAGGCCTACATTGATCATCACCAGATGGGAGCATACGGGGCCCGAATCTACGTGCCGCCCTACGCTGAACCGATCCGTCCGTCAGCTGACCCGCTGGTGTGGCGCGAAATGAGCTGGTACGGCGCGCACATCGCCTACAAGGAGGAAGAAGCTGGCAAGGCCGGTGTCGTTAACGCCGCTATCTACTCTGGATGGGGACATTTCGGTTTCCACTGGATCACCCCATTTCATAACATCGCCGGTATGCTCACCGAGTCAGCAAGCGCCCGCTTAGCAACGCCGCTGTTTGTTCATCCGGATCAACTCAATGGCTCCCGCGGCCTACCGGAATATGAGGCACAAACGACGTTCCCGAATCCATGGCAAGGTGGTTGGTGGCACGTACGCGATATCGTCGAGCAACAGAAAATTGCTGCAGTGGCCACGTTAGATATTGCAGCGAGACACCGCTCCACAGTGCTGCGTAACGCCTACCTGAAGGCCTCTCGCCAAATTGAGCGCGGCAGGTCAATGTCACCAGCCGCGTTCGTCATCCCTGCCGACCAACACGACCCGCTCACAGCAACAAAGATGGTGAACAAGCTGCTCGGACAGGGTGTTGAAGTGCACCAAGCGCCAAGCGGGTTCAACCATGAGGGTCGAGTCTACGGTGCAGGTTCGTTTGTCGTCTCGATGGCTCAGCCAAAACGAGGTGTCATCCGTTGGTTGCTTGGACGGACGTTCTATCCTGACAACACTTATACCCGCAACCGAGATGGGAGCCCAATTCGGCCGTACGACATGTCCACCGATGCGATGGCTGAGTTCATGGGCGTTCGGGTGGACTCAGTCGACTCGACGGTTAACCGTGAACTCGAGACCGTTGACAAGCCCCTTTCTCCAGTAGGCGAGGTCACCAGGGGCGAATTCGGATTTGTTCTTGACGGACAGTTAAACGATAGCTTCAAGGCTGCCAATCTTCTCCTAGCAAAGAACGTTGAAGTGAGGCGTGCCACGACGGCAGGCGAAGGCGTCCGGATCGGGGATTTCATTGTGGCAACTTCGGCGGCCGATACCATCGTGACTGAGGTTGCACAGACAACGGGCGTTGATTTCTTAGCCCTCGATACCAACGTTAGAAACATAAGCCAGATATTACGACCCAGTCGGGTCGGGATGTACCAGCGATACTACGGTGGCAACATGGACGAGGGCTGGACCCGCTGGTTGCTCGAGGCTTTCGCGTTCCCCTACGACACGCTAATGGACGCGGCAATTACGGATGGCAACCTAAACGATGCTTATGACGTGATTGTGCTACCAGCCGACGGCGTCGCGCGCATGACGGGTGAACCTTCGGAAACTAGTGGGCGAGGTGGCTCTCGCCCTGAAGACTATCCGCCGGCTTACCGAAGCGGTTTCGGGGATGAGGGCGCGGCCGCGCTCGAAGCCTTCGTCAAGAACGGTGGCACACTCGTAACGTTCGCTCAAGCTGGAGACCTGCCGATTCAGAAATTCGGCTTGCCGGTGCGCAATCTTCTTGCCGGACTGTCGTCAACGGAATTCTGGTCACCTGGATCGACCCTCAAGGTCAATATTGATCGAACGAATGCACTGGCCTACGGCATGCCTGCCGATGGCCTGGCGACCTTTCTTGGCGGTAATCAAGTCTACGAAGTTGTGGCCACGCCACGAAATGATAGGGTCAAGCGAATCGTCACCTTTATCGACCGTGACATCCTACAAAGCGGCTGGCTGATCGGCGAAGATGTGATTGCCGAAAAGGCGGCCATGGTTTCGGTGCAGCATGGACTAGGCCAGGTAGTCTTGATCGGGTTCCGAGTTCAACACCGTGCTCAAACACACGGTACTTTCAAGCTCTTCTTTAATGCCCTAATAGGCACGAGGGTGCCGTAAGCGGCGACATGCAGCTTATCTGTGCACAAAAAGCGACCCTAACAGCACCAAACGGAAGGACACTTCTGGAGTGAGAAAATATGACTAAGCAGCCACACCTCGGCCGCCTTGCGTGTATTGCAGCCTTCGCGGCCATCGTAACTATCCCAACGGCTGTCGCGCATGCACAAGACAGCCTCAAGATTTTCATCTCAGTCGATATGGAAGGCATCGGAGGCATAGGCACCGGTCGGATGACTAGTAGTTCCGGTAAGGACTACGCTCTCGGTCGCGAGTTGATGACCGCAGAGGTTAATACAGTCGTCGCTGCGATTTTCGAGCACGGTCCGGCAGACGTCCTAATCAACGACTCACATGGAGATATGCAGAACCTACTGCACACACAACTAGACCCAAGGGTGCAGTATATCCAGGGCAACTTAAAGCCACTCGGAATGGTTCAGGGACTGGACGACTCTTTTAACGCAGCTATTTTCATTGGTTATCACGCCCGTGCAGGTACGGAAGGTGGTTTTCTCGCCCACACCGGAACAGGGTCGGTGAAAGGACTCTGGCTGAACGGTACCGAGGTCGGTGAAGGAGGCCTAAACGCCTTCTATGCAGGTAGTCATGGCGTCCCAGTTATCCTTGCTACCGGCGACCTCACGTTCACCAAGCAATTCGGTGAGTTGGTATCAACGCAGACGGTCACGACCAAGGAAGCAATCGGTTCCTCGGTTGCACGACTACATCATCCGGAAGATGTCAAAGCCCGCCTGCGCACGGGCACTCTTCAGGCACTTGCCAACCTTGAAGCCGCGCGCCCACTCGATACACGGGGCCCGATTACGCTCAGACTGCGATCGGCATCGACAACGAGGGCTGACATCGTCCAAGCAATCCCTGACGTTCGTAGAATCGATGGGACGTTGGTGGAGTACGACGCGCGGAATATGACCGAAGCCTATAAGTTAATCCGACTAATGTATCGCTATGTGACCTGGTAAATCGAACGCTTTACTCTAATCGCGATAATTCTCGAACTGAAGTGGAAGGTCTAGTTTAGCTTCCTTCAGCATGCTGATAACTTGCTGGAGTTCGTCGCGTTTCTTACCCGTCACGCGCAGCTGGTCACCCTGGATGGCTACTTGTACCTTCAGCTTCATAGCTTTAACAAGTTTGACAATCTCTCTCGCCATCTCTGACTCCACGCCTTGACGCACGGTAATGGGCTGTCGAGCCTCGCTCAGGTTGACCTGTGGGGCGTCGAGTTCTAAGCAGCGAATATCGACTTGACGGCCAACAAGGCGCTTGGTTAGAACATCGTACATTTGGCGGAGTTGAAACTCGTTCGGCGCCCGCATAACGATCTCATGGTCCTCAAGGGTAAACTTCGCGTTGGTGTTCTTAAAGTCAAACCTTGTGGCCAGTTCCCGATTCGCCTGGTCAACGGCATTTCTAACTTCCTGCTGATCCACCTGAGATACAACGTCGAACGATGGCATTCTTTACTCCGATGAGCGTCGTGCGCTCTTCTGTAAATAGTCGAACCCCGTCGGTATGACACTTTACCATCGAGTCCCACCGAGCTAACACGTATTCGGTGAGCTTGATGAACCCCATGAATCGATTTCCAAGCGCGAAACGCGCCTCAGGAGTAAATGCTCAAGGCTCGTAATAACCCCTTTAATTCTTCGTCAGATTATCTGTGGCATGGAGCGGTATGGAATGCTATCTGGTGCCGTGATTATAATCGCTCAGTGGTAGCCTCGGGATGCCGCTGTGGAGGAGGGGATTACTGATGTTAAAGACCTGCACTGTGATCGTTGTAGCTGTCGTCATGGTCGGCGCCGTATCCACNCTGACTCAAGAGCAAGGTGATCCAACACTNACTGAGGNGTGGGAACCCGAGCCGCCTATCGTTATNCCNAACGCTTCAGGTGGACCACCATCAGATGCGGTCATTCTTTTCGACGGCAGCGATCTCTCAGCGTGGCAGTCACGTAGTGGTGAAGCCCCTCCATGGGAAGTCTCTGATGGCGTACTTACCGTCATGCCAAATTCCGGAGACATCGTAACGAAGCAAGGCTTCGGTGATGTTCAGCTACACGTCGAGTGGCGCACGCCGTCGATTGTGACAGGCGGGGGGCAAGACCGGGGAAATAGTGGCGTTTACTTAATGGGTCGCTATGAGGTGCAGGTGCTCGACTCCTACGAGAACCGGACTTACTCGAACGGCCAGGCGGGTAGCATCTACAAGCAACATATTCCCTTGGTCAACGCGTCACGTGCGCCTGGTGCTTGGCAGACCTACGACATTATCTTCGTGGCGCCTCGGTTTCATGTNGACGGNACGGTCGCGCAACCGGCAGCAATGACCGTGTTGCATAACGGTGTGCTNATTCAAAACCACGTANTACTCCAAGGGCCAAGCATCTTCATCGGCCAACCCGAATACGAAACACACGGACCCCTAGAACCACTTCTTCTCCAAGAACACGACCACCCGGTCAGCTACCGGAATATCTGGGTTCGGGGACTGTGAATCTGGGGAAGCCACTTGGTCTTGCGGCGAACAATAGGCGGTTGGCCTTTACATGTCACGGGTTAAGGCTTACGGATTATCACAAATGCTCTAAATAGACGGTTTTAAAGGGAAAAACGAGCTGTTAATAGACACCTTCAAGTTACACGCCACATGGCGAAGGTCTCACGAATGTTCTCGTGATTTCCGCATGGAGTCTGGCACCAGACTCATGTTAAGCTGCGTTGTCTACGAGAGGCCGTTTCGGCGAGCTGAGGGCACTATGTAGTGTACCTCGCGGCATGCCGCCACGTAGAAAAGACGCGGAGGGAGCGAAGTGGCTGACTACAAATACATCGGTAAGGATTACCAGACTCCAGACATCGTTGCGAAAGTGACGGGAAAAGCGAAGTATGCCGAAGACTTCCGTGCCGAGGGAATGCTCTTTGCGAAGCTGCTNCTGAGCCCGATGCCCCACGCCCGCATCACGCGCATAGACGCAAGTGAAGCGCTGGCAATGGAAGGCGTCGAAGGAATTCTCACAGAAGACGATCTCCCGCCGCTGCAGCGTGAAGGCATTCAAGAGCGTGCACTCAACTCGACCGAGCCGCTTTATGAAGGCCAGCCTGTTCTCGCTGTAGCCGCGGTCGACGAGACCACGGCCGCAGATGCTATCGAGAAAATTCGTATCGATTACGAGCCACTCCCGTTCGTAGTCGACCCAATGGAAAGCCTTCGACCGGGTAGCCCGAACGCACGTCTGGATGGCAATGCCTTCGCTGGGCGTGAGGTCACGACCGTCAAGTGGTCGGAGGATGTCTTTGCATCTGCAGAACCCGGCAAGCTACCAATGGGTGAGGAGGTCGGAGAGGAATGGGAGCACGGCGACGTTGAGGAGGCACTTGCTGGAGCGGACCTCGTCCTCGATGAGACAATTGTGCAGGCCTCGACCTCACATCAGCCACTTGAAACACGGACTGCGATGGCTTACTGGCAGAATGGGAAATGCTATGTGCATTGCTCCACGCAGAGCACCGTGCGCAGCCACGCACCAGCTGCCGCGTGGATTGGAATCGAGCCAGAGAACCTGGTGCTCATCGGCGAGTACTGCGGTGGGGGGTTCGGTAGCAAGATTCCTGGCTCGATCTTTGAGGCNATTCCTGGGCTACTGTCGCGGAAAACTGGAAAACCAGTAATGCTGCGGATCACGCGTCAAGAAGAGAACTACATTGGCCGTGCTCGTCCAGGCTACCAAGCGCGAGTTAGAGCGGGTTTCCGTTCGGACGGCCGTTTGACTGCAGTAGACCTGTTCGTTGTGCAGGACAACGGCCCTTACAATCGCCAAGGTGATTTTCTCACTACCGGCCGAGTCGCATCACTGGCCTACCAGCCAGAGAACATGCGGTTCCGCGGTGTAAGTGTGATGACGAATACTCCGCCGCGGACCTCACAACGCGGACCTGGTGGCGTTCAGGCGATCGCCATGTTCGAGCCGGTCATGTCGAAGGCTGCGCGGCAACTCGGCATTGATCATGTCGAGTTCCACAGAATCAACGCACCAAGTGGCACAGCCGCATACGGACCAACAAATGACGAGGGTGTTCGTCGCCGTGTCACAAGCGCCAACGTNAGCGAGGCGCTTGACCTAGGCAGCAAGCTTTTCAACTGGGAAGAGCGAAAGCAGCGCAGCGGCCAACGTAACGGCACGAAGGTAACGGGGGTCGGTGTGTCCGTGAGTCCGTACGTAGGTGGTAGTCTCGGCTACGATGGTCTGCTTGTTATCAAGCCAGACGGCAAGATGTACATTCAGTCTGGCATTGGCAATCTGGGCACGCACTCCGTCTTCGACACAACCCGAGCGGCGTGCGAGGTGCTGGACTTTCCTTTTGAGGACACAACGGTCGCCTGGGGCGACACGAGCCGGCATCTCCCTTGGAGTGCTAGTCAGGGNGGTAGTCAAACTACCCACGCACATACCCGTGCGAACTGGGCCGCCGGCCTNGATGCNAAGCGCAAACTGCAAGAAATCGCAGCGCGTGATTTAGGGGGNGCGCCTGACGACTATGATGTCGGNGGCGGCCGCGTNTATCACCGTTCCAACCGCTCGCGGTTTCTCTCATTCGCNCGNGCNGCTGANCGTGCAATCCAAATAGGCGGNAAGTACGATGGTCACGAGTTNCCAGAAGACATCAANCCGTNCACNNCNACGTCGGCCACGAATTTAGCCGGCGAAGGTCTGATGGGNGTNGCACGTGACAATTTCGGNCGTGACGGCGATACCTATACGTTCGTTATAGGCTTCGCGGAGGTCGANGTNGACGTCGANACGGGTCACGTNCGCGTTGTGGANTACGCNTCAGCNGCCGACTGCGGCGTGATCCTGNATCCCCGCAGCCTAGGTGNCCAGATCAATGGTGGCTCCATCCAAGGTTTTGGGCACGCATTGAACCAACGGTGGGTATATGACCAGCACTGGGGACTNCCGGTNGCGAAGCGGTTTTACTCAANCAANCCACCGACNATCCTAGATGTNCCGCTCNNNNTGAAGTGGGGAGCACTCGATNTNCCTGACCCGCAGACACCGGTCGGTGCGAAGGGNATCGGTGAGCCACCACAGGGTTCGGGTGCGGGNGCGGTGTTAAGNGCCGTCGCTGANGCGATCGGNGACGAGCATCTTCGCCGNACCCCGGTTACCCCGGATATGATCCTGAGCTCGCTCGANGTGGGACCNGACGGTCAGCTCACCGCGCACATCGGTTANCCAACAGCGTGANGGTTCNNANANAGGGGNTGGCGNATGCCGCCCCTTTTTTTTGTGCTTCTNNCCCACGGACGATAAACTGANCACNATGNCTCANGCNACTGTCGCTNTTCTCCGNACACAGCCATCAACCGTAATCAGCGACTACCATGAGNTGNTGAATCTGGCNGGGTATCGTCAGGTGGTGGACCCTTCTGTCGATACGGCACTCAAAGTCAACATCTCNTGGCACTTCTTNTTTCCTGGTAGCTCGACTACGCCGTGGCAGCTTGACGGAGTGATCCGCGCGATGAAGCAGGATGGGTATGATCCCGCACTACTCCACGCCTGCCACAACCGGACAGTTGTCATCGACGCACATTTGGGCGAGCGTGAGAATAAACAACTGCCAGTGGTTGAGACACACGGCCTTCGCAATATCCATCTTTATGAAGGTGAGGACTGGGTACACATACGAGATGCCGTGGGCGATTTAGCCGACAAATTCTTGTGCCTGAATGACGTTTACCCGAAAGGTTTTCTCATTCCAAAACGCTTTATTGGTGAAAACATCATCCATTTGCCAACCATCAAGACACACGTTTTCACAACCACAACCGGTGCGATGAAAAATGCCTTTGGAGGACTTCTCAACGAACGCCGACACTGGACCCATCCGGTGATTCACGAGACGCTCGTCGACCTCCTACTGATTCAGCGCAAGATCCACCGGGGCGTGTTCGCGGTCATGGATGGCACGTTTGCTGGTGACGGCCCTGGGCCGAGGTGCATGACGCCGCACATTAAGAATGTTATCCTGGCCAGCAGTGATCAAGTGGCTATTGACGCCGTGGCGGCCAAGTTGATGGGCTTCGATCCATTATCAATTAAGTACATCCGGTTAGCACACGACGCGAAACTCGGATGTGGTGACCCACGTGACATCGCCATCGTTGGCGATAAAGCAGCCGGAGCCGAGCAATGGGGCTTTGTAGGACCGTTCCGCAAGATGACCTTTGCAGCCAAGATGCAACACAAGATCTACTGGGGACCACTGCGGCGACCACTTGAGTGGTCACTTAAGACCGTACTGGCACCGTGGGCTTACCTCGCTAGCGTCCTGTATCACGACAGCTTTTGGTATCCGACAAAAGGCCGTTCAGTCATGCGGGAAGTCTTAACCAGTAACTGGGGACAATTATTTCGTGGCTGGGAGTCGGCCATCGCAGACAAGNATGGTTACCNCGTGAACGATGNTNGCCCAGNAAAGNTGCACCGAGCAGGATTCCGNGCNCTNCTCACATCGTTTGGAATTCTNNNNACTTGCCTCAAAGAGGCGCCGGAGTTTTCTACCCGACGCCGCCGCGTGGNTAACCGNCCCTGATGGACAACAGGAAACTACNCTCNGNAGGGATCGCNCCAGTCAAGCAGGAGTCACAGTCCATCGGTTTCTGATTTCAGAGCTTCCTGCCCTTTCACATAGAGATCGAACCACTCCAACCATCGTGTCCACAAATCTAGGTAGTTCTCCTTCGCACGGGGTCCGTGCGATTCGAACGGATAGATATAGAGAGCCGCCTTCTTCCCCAGACCGGTCAGTGCTTGCATCATTCGCTCAGACTGAATGAGGAAGGTTCCGGAGTTATTGTCCTGCTCCCCGTGGTACATAAGTAGTGGTGAATGAATCTGATCCGCGTAAAAGAATGGTGAGATCTCGAGGTAAGTTGTCGGGGCGTCCCAGATGGACCGTTGTTCGCCCTGGAAAGTCATCGGCGTCAATGTGCGATTGTAAGCACCATCACCGGCAATCCCAGCCTTAAAGAACGGCGTGTGCGCGAGTAGATTGGCTGTCGCGAACGCACCGTAGCTGTGCCCGCCGTGACCGATTCGATCGACGTCAACGTATCCCATCTCATCAACTTTTCTAATCGCCGCGTACATGGTTTCAGTCATGTCAGCGACGAAACGGTCATTAAACCGTCCGGCCTGACCGAGAATCGGGACGTCTGGATANACCACCGCATAACCCTGGGTCAGCCAAATATCCGACCAGCGAAGAAANCTGAGCGGTGAAAAAGCNTTNTGATTACGAGCCCGGATCGACGCCCGTTTATACTCCTCAGCTGACGCGTATTCTCGAGGATATGTCCAGAAAATTGCAGGAACTCGCTCACCAGATTGATAATCGGTCGGTAACGAAATCCNCGCCTGGACGGTAAGGCCATCCCGACGCGTGAATTCAAAATCGATCCGCTGAGCAGCTGTAATCTCGGGATACGGGTCAACATTTTGGGTTAAGTTCTCCCACGCACCGTCAGCACTCCACAGATAGCTGTCTGGTGCCATTGAACTCATTTCTCGACTCACGATCATCCGTGTTAGATCATCGTTAAGTGGAGTTAAGGGCCAATCGAACGTTTCGGCCGCGCCCTCAAACAGACGCGTGGTTGTACCATTTGCAATTTGGACCCGATCAACAAACGGCTGTGGCGTAAATTGTTCGCCATAACCGGAACCCCGAAGATACGTAGATTGACCGTTGCTCGACATCATGNCCATCGTGATGCCATTACCGTCTTGGCGCGTCAGCAGTTCACCCGGTAGTTCGAGAACATTATCCGGGTCATAACTCACCAGCACCTGTCCGGCAGCCGGCTCAACCGACATGTCGTATGCGAAAAGGGTTCGCTCGCCGTCCTCAGTGATTTCCGCAAAAAAATGATCGCCCACAGCATCAAAAAGAAGGTCGCTAAACCGACCTTCTGTCGACGTAAGCACCTTCGCCTCGGCAANAACNAACGGCGCTTCAACGCCCATCACGCGATCTTGCTGTTCAGTGTCTCCAGTGTCGTCACCTTCCTCAGCGGCCTTCGGCGTTCTGACAAGCCACGACAAGCCACGCCCGTCAGGCCGCCACATGACCTCTCGCGGCAGGTTCACCTCAGGCCGGTTGTCTCGCTCTGATGACTCGTGCAACGGTATCTGTCGAATTGTTGACACGACGTCACCATCAAGATTCAGCACGTTGAGATCACGCCCAAAACTCGTGTATCCGACAATGTACGAAAACGGCTCAATGAGCTGTTCAGTAAGGATGTGTCCGCCGTCCGGTGATAGGGCGATCGACAGATACATAGCTGGATCGCCAATCGGTTNCGGTGCTTGCCCAGACGAAAGACGTGCGAGCTGTGCAGTTGTGTAGTAGCGAAATAGGTCAGCNTCNTACTCAGACCGAAGNAGAAACGGTAGCGTTCGGGTCGGCGTTGCCTTCTCGCGTGTGCGACGTACAACGGGGCCGGTCGGCACCNGGTNNGCTTCGGGTTCTNANCCTCGGCCGGCCGGCACGAGCAGCGCAAGTACCGAACCGTCTGGCATCCATTGAAGCATCCTCGACGGCACGCCCGCACCACCCCGAGCCGCCAGTGTCGCCATCACACGCGCATCGCTGAGCTGTTCAGCCGAACCAGTGCTGACGTCCGCCGTCCACACTTGAGTGCTTTCAGCTAAGTGCGCGAGAAATGCCAAACGGCTACCGTCTGGAGACCAGATAGCGTCACTAACGAAACTTCCTTCCGGAACATCGATCGACCATCGCCGGCGTTCCTCCAAAGCGTAGACGTCATAGCCACGAATGCCATAGGTCGCTAGCCGCCATTCCCGATCCACCTCTGGCATCAACTCCAGCATCCCAAGCCGCAGCGTCCGCCGTGCCATCAACTCGAGACTCGACAATTCATCAGATAACGGAATCAAAAAATGTGAACCGTTCGGACTTATTCGGTCAAGCTCCGCTAAGTTCTTGTCCCGGTCGAACAACTCCTGCACAGCCACAGGCGGCAATAAATAATCATTGGACGGATCGACCTGAGCCCGTATCGGCGAGGAGTCCAGCACCACCGCTATCAGCAGGATTGACCCAACCACAAACGCAGAATTCCTAAACCATCGTCGTTGTGGTTCGATGTCTACCTTCATCTACCGCTCCTTCCGATTCCAGCCTTAGCTATGCCAGACACCTCGTACGGCCCAGTTTCTTCTAGGGCTGTCTCACGGTCGGATACTCAATACCGAGCTGCTCAAGATACGTGTCAAACCGGGCTGGGTCGAAGTAGTACTTTCGCATCTCCTCCCGGAACTCCCCCATGATCTCACGATTTAAGTGAGTCGCCGGCCGATCATCGGCGCTGATAAATGGAACGTACTCCTGGGTCTTGGTCTGAACATCACGATAGTACGTCCAGGCCGCCTCGACCTTCTCCGGTTGGAGGAGAAAATCCAGCGCGGTCATTGCCATAACTTTCGCACCCGAAGTTGAGCCTTTGTGGGCGATCGGCGTTGCCATTGCGACAGCACTCGACCAGTGATGGCCGCCACCTCCCGTCCGGAAGTTCGACGGGAATCTCAGCGTGACCGTCGGTACGTTCCACGAGATATCGCCAATATCATCCGAGCCGCCGCCGGTCCGGACGCCTTCGGGCGGCCCGCCCAACTCACCAAGTTCGGTCGTAAGTCCAGTCGGCTCGGCACCAAGCTCTTCCTGAAGAGCCCTAGCTAGGGTTTGGTCCGCTTCACTCCACTCGGGGAGCCCAACCATCTTGATATTCTCGTACATCGTCTCCGCAATCACCTTATTGAAATGCCGCGGCCAAGCCGACCCGAGGATCCGCCACTCCACTTCAGTATTAGTCATTTTGGCCGCTGCCTCCGCCGCTATGTTGCCAATCTCGAAGAGGTCCTTGATGTGCTCGTAGTCGAGCTCGCGGAAGTAGTACCAAACTGAGGCGCGCGACGGCACAACGTTTGGCTGGTCGCCTCCATCTGTGATCACATAGTGCGTACGTTGCGATAGCCTAAGGTGTTCACGTCGGTAATTCATAGCCGCATTCATCAGTTCAACAGCATCGAGCGCGCTGCGACCCGACCATGGCCCTCCGGCAGAATGCGCTGACTCACCGTGGAATGTGTACTCTACCGACACGAGCCCATTACCGCTGCCCTCGCCCCAACTCACGCTCAGGTTGTTACTCACATGGGTGAAAATCATGATGTCAACATCCTGAAACAGTCCGCCACGAACAAAATAGGCCTTTGATCCCAACTGCTCCTCAGCAACACCTGGCCAGAGCATGATCGTTCCTGGAATCTTTTCGCGCTCCATGAGCTTCTTGAGAACGAGCGCCGCCGTCACGTTCACAGCCTGGCCAGAATTGTGCCCTTCGCCGTGGCCTGGGGCGCCTTCGATAATTGGGTCGTGGTAAGCCACGCCGGGTTTCTGCGACGCCTTGGGAATGCCGTCGATGTCACTCCCGAACGCGATAACCGGCTTGCCCGATCCCCAGGTCGCAATCCACGCCGTTGGCATCTCTGCGACTCCTTGCTCTACCAAAAAACCGTTGTCGCTCAGGATGCCAGTCACATAACTTGAGGTTTCGAACTCCTGAAAACCCAGCTCGCCGAAGCTAAAAATCTGGTCAACGGCCTGTTGTGTGAATTTTCGCAGGCTCTCGACCTCAGCTACAGCTTCCTGTTTCAGGTCGTTGAGCCGCTCGCCCTCCTGTCCATGGATAGTGAACGGGTTTGCGAGTAGAACAAGTGTTAAAACTGCCAACCAACAACGACCGTGCATGAAGGGCCTCCTTCAATAGCCGCCTGACCGAGGTAGTTATGCTCCGAATAGCTCGACTCCGAAAACACGTGCGAGAATGACAATTCCCGTTAGCCCGCTGAACACGGCCAGACTCAACCAGCTAAACATAACTTCGAATGTCGATGGATAGAAGTGTTTATCGGATTTTGGGATGATGGTCAGACAATAGTACAGATTCAAGAAGTAAATCACCGGTGCAACGAAGAGGGCAAGCGCCGAGGCGACTAGCACCAAATAGACTGGCCTGGGTACTCCCGCAATGATCGCCACTGACGTGACAAGGGAAAACAACATCGTCAGACGGTAGATGTTGTACTCGGAGTACCAGTGTCGGCGGTGGGCGTCGGTGAGATCCTCCCTTGCAACCCCCTGTAATGCCGCCGTCGATCGAAAGATATTTCGACAGCAGGCGCCAACGATTCTCGGCCAACCATCAAAGTAGTTAAACGCGGTGGAGTAGGTCGCAGCAAACGCACCGAGAATAAAAACGATCATCATCTGCGGGCCGATACTGTCAGTGAAGATTCTAGCAATCTCGCCCATGACATTGGTACCGGCTACCTCGCTGGGATACATCCAGGTGGCGGCCAGTAAAAGAAAAATGGTGGCCAGCATGAATGACACTACGTGACCCAGCCTGAAATCCCACAAGCCGATCTGAAACCAACGGCGACAGTATTCAATACCGTGTGCCGGAATCTTCGATGTATCAACCGCCAGGTCAACTTTCGAGCTCGAGAACGGATCGAACACTGGCACTAGTCCAGCGCGCTCCAATTCCGGCCTGATGCGCCCCATACCGACCTTCTTCGCTTTACCCCACTCTGAAGCCTGGAGTGATACATCAATCCCGGTGGGCAGCAAACCAAGAAACGCAGCAATGACGAGCCACGACCCCGCGGGCGTTTCAAAAATAAAGAAATGGCTGAACGCATCTAAGCCAACTGGACGGAAGAAGAACACCAAGAACGTGCAGGCAACCAGCATCCCAGCCAGAATCTTGGTTGCGGTCTCAACTGCTGCGTAATTGCCGTAGAGAATGATCGCCACCGCTGAGACGGCAACCACCAAGCCATAGTGTGTCTGAGAAAGCGGCAAACCAACGGTCGTCGTGAAAAGGTAATACGCGACTGCGGCTGCAGCAGCTAGGCGACCCGCCTGACCAATCGCCGACTGAATGATCGTGGTAATCATCACGTACCAGAGCGGCCATTTTTTCCAAGCTGTACCATATGCTTCGATGAGGCTCTTACCAGTAGCATTTGTAAACCGGAAGGCCATCTCAAATCCGTAGTACTTGAAGATATAGGCGATAGGGATACACCACAGCAGCGCAAACTCAAACCGGCCACCTGCGGTCGGTGCCGTCACAAGATGGCTAGTCCCAACACCGGTCATCATCAGGATGAGTCCGGGACCAAAATGTCGCAACATTCCCCGCCAGGAGGTACTCGGCAGTGATAACTTGCCGACTACTTGTTCCAACCGTGCCGATTGCTCGTCAGTCATGTCTGAGGTTTCCCCCGCTCACGTTTCCTTGCGATTCTGGACAAACTGCCATCCGAAACGTCCCTTGATGCACAGATGCCCGTGGGTCACTGAATGGTCCATCGGCGACATAACCTTCACGATCTCATTGTTCTGCACGTGTAAATCAAGATTGCATCCCACACCACAGTAAGGACACACCGTACGGGTCACACTCTGCTTTGATTCGTCCCACTCTCCACTTTCCCGACGGTCATGCTCACTCTTGAACATAAGGGCGCCCGTTGGACATACGCCGATGCAGTTCCCACAATACACACAAGCCGAATCGTCTAACCGCCGATCGAATTCTGTTGAAATCCTAGCGTCAAAACCTCGGCCTGCTACCGCAATAGCAAACGTGTTCTGCGCATCTTCACCACAGGCTTCAACACACTTGTAGCATAGGATACATTTTGAATAATCACGTATGTACATCTCGTCGTGAATCTTGACCGGCTGTGTAACCGTTTCCGCTGTCGTTCCGTCCGGCGCGTGGTGATGGCCTGGGTTTCGACTATCGCGGTCGCTAACCGCTGCCGCCAACGGACCAAACTTCTCGGCATTCACCTCGTAGCCATCCATCCACCGCCGCACATCTTGACTT
>PAWT01000042.1 GCA_002714165.1 Acidobacteriota bacterium | reverse complement strand
TGTGCCAGCACTATCGACTTCAATTTGGTCGTCCAAGTGAGCGCCGTGAATCAGCGATTTCATGATGGACTCCGCGGTCGGCGAGCGGCAGATGTTCCCTAGGCAGACAAAGCAGATCCTGACCATCTTACATTCCAGAATACTTGATCTTCTGCCACGATATAATCCTAGCGTTTTCGTATATTTGGGCTTCGGCCGAACGTATATTCGTCGTAGACACTTATTGGGCCGCATGAGGTTGTGTTGGTGTTTAATCCAAGATTCAAATCCACAAGGCTGTGGGGTGAACGAGCATGGGGCAGCAAAGAATGAGGAAAATCTCTAGGCGTACCGCGATCGGTGAAGTTGGTGCGGTGTTAGGAGCTTCGGCGATCGCTCCGGCGATCGCTTCAGCTCAGGGTCGCGTCGTACGAAATGGTCAGTTGAAGCAATCGGTCTCGCGTTGGCCCTACATCGATATTCCATTTCCCACGTTCTGCGAAGCCGTGGCCGAGATGGGACTACCGGCGATCGATCTTTTGGAGGAAAACGAATGGGACATTGCCGCCGAGTACGGTCTGATTTGCTCGATGGGGTATGGTGGCGGCGGCACAATCGAAGATGGCCTAAACGTGCGAGCAAACCACGACGAAATCGTCACCAACCTTCAACAGGCGATGCCACGCGCGGTTGAACGAAAAGTGCCGAATCTTATTACATTCTTCGGCAACAGGCGCGGCATGAGTGATCCTGAGGCTATTCGTAACTGTGTAGACGGTTTGCGTCGGCTGGCGCCTTCGGCGGAGGAGCACGGTATTACGATATGCGTCGAGTTACTCAATAGTAAGGTTGATCACCCAGACTACCAGGGTGACCGGACTCCGTTCGGTGCCGAGATCATTCGTCGGGTGGGTTCACCGCGTGTCAAGTTACTGAACGACATTTACCACATGCAGATCATGGAAGGTGATGTCATCCGGACAATTCGAGACAACGCTGAGAGTATTGCGCATTACCACACAGGCGGTGTGCCGGGGCGAAACGAGTTGGATGAGAACCAGGAGTTACAGTGGCCAGCGATTTGTCGAGCAATCGTTGAGACAGGCTTCGACGGTTATGTTGCACATGAGTTTAAACCGACACGCGACCCTTTAACTTCGCTGCGTGAGGCCGTAGCGCTATGTGACGTATGAGTTACCGTTTTGAGCTATTTCTTCTATAGCGTGATATTGATTACGGAAAAACCCGAAAGTTACGGGGCGTGTGAACAGAGTGCTGTTCGGTCACAAACGCTTCGCCTAAAGCAAGCGATGCAGGATTACTGATGCCGAGGATTCACCCCGCCGCACATGTCGATTCAGAGGCCGAGTTAGCCGACGACGTCATTATTGGCCCAGGCGCCGTCATTGAGGAAGGAGTAAGGATTGGGCGAGGTTGCCAAATCGGACCGCATGCCGTGATACATCGTGGCACAACGTTAAGTGAGGAGGTCTACGTTGCGGTGGGTGCTGTGATCGGGGGGATACCACAGGACCTAAAGTTCAAGGGTGGTGCTAGTGGTGTGGAGATCGGTCCGCGGACTGCAATCCGCGAATATGTCACGGTCCATCGATGCTCGACGCCGGGCGCGATGACCCGCGTAGGTGCCGAGTGCATGTTGATGGCGGCAAGTCACGTGGCTCACGATTGCACACTCGGAGATAGGGTGGTTCTCGCCAACGGAGTCAACTTGGCCGGTCACGTGACAATCGGTGACGCCGTTTTCGTGTCAGGACATGCACAAATACACCAGTTCATCCGGGTCGGCACACTCGTGATGATCGGCGGTGGATCGAAAGTAATTAAGGACCTACCGCCGTACTGCGTTGCCGATGGGCATCCGGCGCGTCTCTTCGGAGTGAACGTTACCGGTCTGCGTCGAGCAGGCCTTGGTGTCGAGGAAATAGGTCAAATCAAAGAGGCCTATCGCGTGCTTTTCGCGTCTGGGGTGAAATTGCAGGACGCGCTGGCCACACTTGACACGCTCAGTAGCGAAGGAAATTCACGCGGTGCTGAGTTGGCGGTGTTCGTCCGCAAGTCAGAACGTGGTGTAGCGCGGCCCAACCGCGGGAAACACGAGTGGCCGGACGATTAGCAATTGCTTGTTCTGTTCGCTAACGATTAGAAGGTAAGAAGTTACGGCGGTGGCTACAGCTTCAATAACTAGGCAGGCGGCGGTAGCCATCCACGACGAAACGGGTTGAAAGTGAACGATGCCAACTGTTGACTACCAGCTTGCTACGACTGTACTCCAGGATCTTGTTCGCATTCCCTCTGTCAATCCCGATCTTGTGACTGGCGCTGACGGTGAAGCCAAGATCGCTAGCTACATCGCCGACACACTGGACGGATGGGGACTGGAGGTCCAGGTGCGAGAGATTACTGAGGGAAGGCCTAACGTGATCGCGACGCTGAAAGGTACTGGTGGTGGCCAGACGCTTCTTTTTAACGGTCACATGGACACCGTCGGCGTAGAGGGGATGGCGGAGCCGTATTCCGGTGAGGTGCGCGATGGGAGGCTTTACGGTCGAGGTGCCATCGATATGAAGGGGTCGCTCGCTGCGACGATGGCGGCCACCAAAGGTCTCATCGATAGCGGGATTACGCTTCGCGGGAGCGTTATCTTTACATACGTGGCCGATGAGGAATATGCGAGCATCGGCACAAGCGCGATAGCTGATGATATCCGCCAGGGCCGGTTACGACGTCCTGATGGGGCAGTGAACACCGAGGCGACCGGATTACGGGTCGGCGTCGGTCACAAAGGGTTTACATGGCTTGAGGTTGTAACGGAAGGTAAGGCTGCGCACGGCTCTAGGCCAGATCTTGGTGTCGACGCAATCGCGCAAATGGGAAAGCTGCTTGTGGAGGTTGACCGACTACAGGGACAATTGGCGGCCGGGGCCCAACACCCGTTACTCGGTGCTGGTTCAGTGCACGCTTCACTCGTCAATGGTGGTCGTGAGATGTCGTCGTATCCCGGCCGCTGCACGTTGAAGCTTGAGCGCCGTACCGTCCCACCGGAAACAGCCGACAGTGTTGCCGAGGAACTTGAAAAGATTATTTCTCGTCTCTCTACCGAAGACCCAGGCTTCCACGCCAGTTCTAGGGTTATGTTCGTGCGCAATCCATGGCAAGCCGACCCACGATCCCAAATCGTAAAGACGACGGCTGCCGCCATCGAAGCGGTCACGGGTACGCCGTCCACAACGATGACGCAAACAGGCTGGCTCGATTCTGCACTTTTGGGTGACGTCGGCATTCCCACCGTTATCTGCGGGCCAAGCGGAGAAGGACTACACGCCGAAGTCGAATCGATTGATGTCACCTCCCTTGGTACGTGCGCCGAAATCTACGAGGAAATCATTCGACGGTTTTGTGCTTAGAGGTGTAAGTCACCGCCACTATCCCGGGGACGAGAGTTCAGCGCCCTCTGCTTTGCCCGTGGTTGGTGCCTAATTACCCACGGTTGCCAAACACTCGATTTCAAGCGCCGCTCCGAGTGCGAGTCCAGTGGAGCCGAAGGCACTACGCGCCGGGAGATGCTCAGGAAAGAAGGTGACGTAGGCCTCATTCATTACTGGCCATTGGTTCATGTCTTCCATGAAGACGCTGCACTTGACCACATTGTTCATAGACGAGCCGGCCCTCTCAAGGACGTTACGGATGTTTTCGAGTGTCTGCTGTGTTTCTGCTTGAACTCCTCCTTCTGCAAGGCCACCGCCTGGTATGGTGCCGAGCTGACCTGAGAGGTAAAGCATGTTATCTACCCTGACGTAAGGTGAGAATGGTAGCCCCCCCTGGACGGCGGCGTATTCGACCTCCGGACCGGAACGTTGAGCGCGAGCCGTGAACGAACCGAGCGCAAACGAAAGCACGATAATAGCGATCATGAATAACCGAATGGACGAGGTCATCTTGAAAAAAGCTCCTTGGTTGATGGAAAAGAATAACTGTCGACCAGGCTAATCAAATGCCAAATGAGGGCTTGAAATCAAGCGACTGCTTGGGTGACCCGGATTATCTACTGTCTTGGTTGTTCCGTTCCAAGACCCCTTGTGTGGGCGAGCGCTCCAAGTGTTCGGAGCCTTGATAGAATGCCGACGGCCACTCCTGACTCACATGGACTCTGACGTACTCAGTCGACTCGAAGAACTCGAAATAGATCCAGCGATCGACGGTCAGGTCATCACACTATAGCTATAGAATGATGTCATGACCCCACCAACTAAGGGGCCCACTGGTGTGCCAGGCACCCCCGATAAGGACACGGGCTCAATCCCACCGCTCGATTTCATCCGTACGATCGTTGCTACCGATCTCGTCAATCAGAAGCATGACGGTCGTGTAGCGACTCGCTTTCCGCCTGAACCCAACGGTTACCTCCATATCGGCCACGCCAAGTCAATCTGCTTAAATTTCGGGGTCGCAGCGGACTACCGAGGTACCTGCAACGTGAGGTTTGATGACACGAACCCTGCGAAAGAGGATGTTGAATACGTTAATGCTATTCAGAACGATATCCGTTGGCTTGGTTTTGATTGGGGTAAACACCTTCACTACGCCTCGGACTATTTTGAGCGGCTGTATGGCTATGCTGTGCGCCTCATCGAACGGGGTAAAGCTTACGTCGACGACCTCAGTGCTGAGCAGATCCGTGAATACCGTGGCACGCTGATCGCGCCGGGTCGGGAGAGCTCATATCGCGATCGATCGGTTGAAGAGAACTTGGACTTGTTTGCCCGAATGCGTGCCGGCGAGTTTCCGGATGGGTCGAAAGTGCTGCGCGCCAAGATTGACATGACATCCGGCAACATGAACATGCGTGATCCGACCTTATATCGAATTCGACGTGCAACACACCATCGGACGGGTAATCAGTGGTGCGTGTACCCGATGTACGATTTCACGCACGCGTTGTCAGATTCAATTGAACAGATCACGCATTCACTGTGCACGCTCGAGTTTGAGGATCACCGACCACTCTACGATTGGGTGCTTACTGAGACCGAGGTGACATGTCACCCTCAGCAGATCGAATTTGCCAGATTGAATCTGTCCTATACGGTACTCAGTAAACGCCAGCTCCTAGTGCTGATTGAGAAGGGGCTGGTTTTTGGATGGGATGATCCGCGCATGCCGACCCTGGTGGGGATGCGTCGCCGAGGGCTTCCGCCGAAAGCCATCCGCACGTTCTGTGACCGGATCGGGATGGCTAAGCGGAAGAACGTAGTCGATGTTGCAGTACTTGAGCATGCTGTACGGGAAGAACTCAACCAGACATCGCCTCGCGTGATGGCGGTCCTGCGGCCACTCAAGGTTGTGATCCAGAACTACCCGGAAGAAAAAATAGAAGAAGTGGACCTTGTTAACAACCCTGAAAACCCTGATGCAGGTACCCGCAAGGTGCCGTTTTCTCGGGTTTTGTATTTGGAACGTGATGATTTCTCTGAGGATCCGCCGAAAAAATTTTTTCGCTTGGCACCTGGTCGTGAAGTCCGTCTCCGAGGCGCTTACTTCATCACTTGCGTCGACGTTGTGAAGGATGGCCAGGGTGAAATTGTTGAGCTACGGTGCACCTACGACCCAACCACCCGTGGCGGGTCGTCTCCAGACGGCCGCAGGGTGAAGGCGACATTACATTGGGTTTCAGTCGAGCAAGCCCTAACGGCTCAGGTGCGACTTTACGACCGTCTATTCGTCGATGAACATCCTGGGGAAAACCGCAATTTCCTTGAGGCGATCAATCCTAGTTCCTTAGAAGTAATCAACACGTGCCGCGTTGAGCCGAGCGTGGCGTCTATGGCACCGGGAGACCGGTGCCAGTTCGAACGTCTTGGGTATTTCTGTGTCGATCCAGATTCCTCGGACGGTCAACTCGTGTTTAATCGCACTGTGTCACTTCGCGATGTGTGGGCGAAGATTGCGCGGACGATGAAGGCGAGTGGTTAAGTAGTGTTCACTATGTGGTAATCCCGCTGAGGCTCGAGGATGAACTCCAATGACTAGTTTTCTACTTTTTGCTGTGCTCGTGGGCCTCGCGCTGCCTTTGCAGGCGGGTATCAACTCGCAGCTTCGCACTCACATCGGTCACCCGCTGTGGGCCGCGTTCATTTCTTTTAGCGTCGGCACCTGCGCACTGGCTTTCATGTTAGCTTTGAGTCGTGTCGGATTGCCGGCGGCCGGATGGATCGGTCGTGTGCCCTATTGGCATTGGACAGGCGGTCTGCTCGGCGCGACTTTCGTCACATCGGCGGTTGTGTTGGCACCCCGATTGGGTGCGGCCACCTTGGTCGCGGCGGTTGTGGCCGGTCAGATGGTGGGCTCCCTCCTCCTCGATCACTATGGTGTCGTCGGTTACCCGCAGCACTCGTTAAGCATCGAGCGCGTTATAGGCGTGATGCTGGTTATGACTGGCGTCGCACTCATTCAATATCGATGAAACTCCTGGATGGACCTAATAGAATTATTTCTTTCTAAGCTGTTATCTCGGCATAGCCAACGTGCGAGTACTCTTAACCCAATTGACTGAGAGGACATGTCACAAACTACTTATTCAGCGCAGTTGTTTGCCACCTGTCTAGTGGATGCGATTCGACCAGCTGCTGGTTTAGCAACACTTCGCTTGCTCGAACGGCTCGGCGTAAAGGTCATCGTGCCCAGCGGCCAGACCTGTTGCGGCCAACCGGCATTCAACTCAGGGTGTCTTGCTGATGCGCGGGCGATGGCGCGTTACACGATCGACCTATTGGAGAAATCACCGGTGCCGATTGTCGTGCCTTCTGGGTCGTGCGGCGACATGATCGTGCACCGATATCGTGAACTACTTGCTGATGAGCTGGCGTATGCTTCGAAGGTTGAGCGTGTAGCTGCCCGTACATACGAGCTTAGTCAGTATCTCAGCGATGTACTGAAAGTCCAGGACGTTGGTGCGCGGTGCCGACGGACGATTACCTACCACCCCTCTTGTCATCTATTGCGTGGCCTCGGTGTTCGTTCGGCGCCGTCCAAGCTACTCGACAGCATTACCGATGCGCGGTGTGTGGGCCTCTCTGGCGCCGAAGACTGTTGTGGATTTGGTGGCACATTCGCTGTGAAGATGGGAGAGCTTTCGAGTGGCATGCTCGACCGGAAGCTCGACGCCATCGTGGAGTCCGGTGCTGACACCGTAGTTGCTTGCGATGCTGGGTGCTTGATGCACATTGAGAGTGGATTGAAGCGTCGTGGCTCGAATGTAGCGGTCCGACACCTCGCCGAGGTCTTGGTGGAATCCGAATGAACTCACCGTCGATGTCGTTTCAACAACGGGTGTCGCATGCGTTAGCAGATGGTCAGCTCCGCATCGCACTTGACCGAACGACTGAACGCTTCACATCAAACCGTGTTGCTGGATTAGCATCGCTTCCTGATGCTGATGCAGTCCGTGACTGTGCTCGGAGCATCCGTCTACACACCCTGTCTAAGCTCGACGACTATTTGGAACAGTTCGAAGCAAATGTCACGTCGGTAGGAGGACAGGTTCATTGGGCCTCCGATGCGCAGGAGGCGAACGAGATTGTCCTCGATCTTGCTAGGTCGCGTTCGGTTAAGCGCGTCGTCAAATCAAAGTCGATGGTGAGCGAGGAGACTGAGCTCAACCAAGCGTTGATCAGTGGCGGTCTTGACGTTGTCGAGTCGGACCTCGGCGAATACATCATCCAACTTGCCGGTGAAACGCCATCTCATATCATCGCGCCGGCCGTGCACAAGACGCGTGAGCAGGTCGGCCAGTTACTGGCGGACAAGTTGGGCGTGCCGATGACCGACGATCCGGTTGAAATGACGGCGACCGCTAGGTCCGCGCTGCGTGACGTGTTCTTGCAATCTGAAATGGGAATAAGCGGCGTTAATTTTGGCGTAGCCTCGACGGGCTCACTGGCAATTGTGACAAATGAAGGTAATGCGTCACTGACCGTTACTGCTCCCCGTATCCATGTGGCGATGATGGGTATTGAGCGTATCGTCCCAACGCTCGACGACCTCGCGGTAATGCTGCTAGTGCTTGCGCGTTCTGCGACTGGACAGAAGTTGACGGTTTACACGGACCTCCTCACTGGGCCGCGCCGCGGTGACCCCGATGGTCCGGAGGAATTACATGTTGTACTGCTGGATAATGGCCGTAGCCGGCTCATCGGGACCGAGGTTAGTGAGGTCCTAGCGTGCATCCGATGTGGCGCCTGTTTGAATGCGTGTCCGGTCTATCAGCAGATTGGCGGACACGCCTACGGCAGCGTATATTCAGGACCGATCGGTGCTGTGCTTACACCAAGTCTTGACCGGGAAGGGCCATGGCACGTACTTCCTGAAGCCAGTTCGTTGTGCGGTGCCTGCCGAGAGGTGTGCCCAGTCCGGATTGATATACCGCGGATGCTACTAGCGCTTCGCGCCGAGACTGTTCATTCCGGCAAGGGCAATCGGTGGGTTCGGGTTGGTTTCTGGTTATATCGTATTGCGGCTACGAAACCTTGGTTATTCAGGTGTGGCGTGTCGGTGGTACGCCAGTTGACGAAGATGTTCTTTGTTAACGGCTGGTTGCTCCGATTGCCGTCGCCACTACCAAGCTGGACGCGGTCCCGGGAGTTTCCGGTGATTGCCAGTCGCACTTTTAGCGAAGAGATGCGTGATCGTGAAAAGGGCAGTGGAGATGAATGAAAGCCGGGGTGCGATCTTAGAACGAATCAGGTCGGGTCGGTTGGGAGCGCCGGTCCAGTCTCGACTGGACCCACCGACGCTTATTCCCACGAAGGATTCGTCGAGTCTCCGCGATCGTTTCGTCCAGGAAGCTGAAGCCGTGGGCGCTATCGTGCATCGCTCTGACCGTCGCGACCTTACTGTTGAAACAGTGCTGCGTATATTAGGTGATGCGGGCGTCAAGCGGCTTATCAGTTGGGAACCCAACGACTTACCGATTTCGGAGTTAATGAAAGCTGTGGTCGATGACGGCGTCCAACTCGTGGACCCGCCGACGCCTGCTAACGCAGAAACGCTCAGCCGTGAGTGGACGGCGATGGCGACTGCAGACGCCGGGCTCACTGGTGCTGTCGGTGGACTCGCGGATACAGGGACGATCGTTCTTCGTAGCGGACCGGGTCGACCGCGTTTAACTTGGTTGCTACCGCCGCTACATGTAGTGGTCCTCCACTCATCATTCGTTCACCCGACGCTCTCAGCATTCATGGGTGAGTGCGGCGAATTGGTTAGGTGCAGTAGTCACGTCGCGTTCGTAACCGGTCCGAGTCGGACAGCCGACATTGAGCAAACTCTTACTATCGGAGTGCATGGACCGAAGGAAGTGCATATTTTGCTCGTCGACCACGATTGCAAATCAATCGAAGAGTCCGAGGCTGCTCAAGCGGCCACCGTTTCAGATGAGCCTGGAGACCAGATGAGCAAGCATGACCTTGTCCAATAGAACTCTTGGCGTCGGTGTTGTCGGTACAGGTTGGGTAGCAGCGTCCCACGTGCGTGCGATCCAAGCGAATCCCCACGTTCGACTCGTTCGGATGTGTGGTCGACAGGAGACGCGCGCTCGGGAGAAACTGGCGCGCTTTGGCGCAGACGTGTCCGACGTTGGATTCACCCGGCGGTATCAGGATTTGCTCGACGCGTCTAATATAGACATTGTCGTCGTCGCCACACCAAATCACTTGCACGCCGAGCAAGCTGTAGCTGCAGCTAACGCGAAAAAACACATACTGCTTGAGAAACCTACAGGGCTCGACATTCGTGAGTTGGTCCGGATTCGCGATGCGGTGCACCGAGCCAAGGTTCGGACAATTGTTTCGTTTGTGCTGCACTACAACCCGTTCATCCGCTTCGCGCACTGGATGCGCAAGGCAGGCTGGCTAGGTACGATCCGTTACGCACGCTTTCAGTACCTGTCCCGTATTCTTAGTGGGTATCCCGGCTGGTCATGGGTCAGACGGGCCGACAGTGGACGTAGCCACCTTCTGGCAGCTGGTTGCCATGCGGTCGACGCAATGCGATGGTGCACTGGGTTGGAACCCACGGAGGTGAGCGCGTACCACACGAAGTTTACTAAAGGGTACCAGTGGCCGACTTCGATTGTGGTCAACGTAAAGCTTGGCCGAAGGGCGATTGGACAGGTAGTAAGCTCGACTGACTTCATGATGCCTTACACGTTCGGGGTCGAATTAATGGGAGACCGCGCCACGCTTGTCGATGGTCTCATCCTTTGGAACGACAAGGCGGTTTCACTGGCGGAGCTCCGCCGGGCGAATCCGTTTCCTGACGTAGTCCTCCGAGAGGCGCGTGCGGCCGACGGTAACCCGGCCATCCGCGTTGAGTGCGACATGCCAGCATCGGCTGACGTCCGGCAGCATCCATTTCAAGGAGAGATGGACGAACTGGTGCACTGTATCCGTACGGGGTGTGAGTCACACCTAAACGTCTTTGATGCACAGAAGACGATGGAGGTCTGTCTAGCGGCAGACCGATCTGCCATACGAGGCGGTCGACCCGTGAGCCTACCGCTCATTCGGTCCTAAGGACCAATTTTCTCTACGTGTCAGGAAAGTGTTACGTTGCCGTCGATCTCGGAGCTAGTAGTGGCCGTGTCGTCGTTGGTCACGTTGCCGGTGGCAATGTTTCACTAAAGGTTGCACACCGCTTTACGGTGACCTCACGTGTCTTGTCGGGCCATCAGCGCTGGACAATTTCTGAACTATTTGAAGGAGTCAGAACTGGGCTCACCAAGGCCGCAGGAGCCGAGGGAGAACTAATTAGTCTCGGTGTGGACACTTGGGGAGTTGACTATGGTCTGATCGATGCTGATGGCTGTTTACTTGAGGATCCGGTGTGCTACCGGGATCGGCGCACTGAAGGCGTTGTCGAGCGTGTGCTCGAGACCGTGCCGGCGATTGAACTATTTCAACTGACTGGCGTGCAGGTTCTTGCACTGAATACCCTCTATCAGCTCGTGGCACAGCGTGATGCTGGGGAGTGGCCGGCGAATGCCTCACGGTTACTTATGATGCCCGATCTTGTTCACCACGATCTCTGTGGGAGCTTGACTGGTGAGGTAACAATGGCGAGCACCACGCAACTGGCAGGAGCGACGACACGGCGCTGGGAGCGTGATCTCTTTGACCGACTAGAACTTCCGATCGCTGTGATGCCGGACCTAGTGCANCCTGGGGTGCAACTGGGCAGGGTTCATTACGACGTGCGCAGGGCACTGGCGCTTCCGGACATGGCGGTTGTAGCGCCTGCCACGCACGATACGGCAAGCGCCGTAGTTGGTGCGCCGATCGGCGAAGGGTGGGCCTATCTGAGCTCGGGTACTTGGTCGCTCCTAGGTATCGAGACTGAAGTTCCCTTGCTGACCGACACGGCGCGGGAAGTAGGCCTAACGAATGAAGGTGGCCTAGAAGGCAAAAATCGTTTGCTTAAGAGCATTGCTGGTATGTGGATCCTTGAGTCCTGCCGGAAAATATGGGCGACACAAGGAGAGGCTATAGATTTTACTGACCTTAACCGTGCAATCGCTTCGGTCCGGGCCCGTCAAGCATTCGTTCTACCTGACGATCCCAGATTCTTCAACCCGCCAGATATGCCCAGAGCGATCGAGGCCTTTTTACGAGAATCAGGTCAGCCCGTGCCAGTCGATTACGGTGGATATGCACGGGTTGTTCTTGAGTCGCTTGCCTTACGCTATGCATCAGTGGTTGAGGCAATCGAGCACGCGACGGGCCGTGCGATCGTTGGTATCAGAATCATTGGCGGTGGGTCGCAAAACCGTTTCCTTAACCAGGCGACTGCCGATGCCACTGGTCGAGAGGTTAGAGCTGGTCCCATTGAGGCGACTGCACTTGGCAATGTGATCGTTCAAGCAATCTCCGACGGTTGTTTCGGGAATGTTGGTGAAGCTCGGGAGGCTGTGGCACGTCACATGGAAGACGACGTCTACGAGCCTACCGACTTAGAGGCATGGGCCGAAGCACGAGCACAATACGCGCGCCTTGAACGAGAGTGGGGAAGTTGAAACGAACGGCGTGGTACGCCGGTTAGTGTATATCGGTGTTACTACGGGCGACCGTATCGATGGACCAATTCTGACGAATCAGTGTCAGATGCGCCTTTTGACTGAATAAGGACTCGGTGACCGGATGGCGGGCGATGCCCTCACGCCAAACTTCCAAGGCCGAGTTGTCATCACCCGCGCGGAAGTACAACCAGCCGCGTAGATAGTAAGCCTCAGCGGCATCGACGTGATCCGGATGGCGCGCTAGGAAAGCGTCCAGCACTTCTTGAGCTAGGTTCGAATCACCGCGATCGAAAGCGATCCGAGCCTCCTCGATTGTGGTCGTAGGTCCTGTCGGTGCCGAACTGAGCGCGGCCGCAGCCTCGTCCCAACGTTTTTGTTGGCGCAGTGCACGGGCTCGCGCCTCTGCTGTACGGGTTAGGGGTCCAGGCATGGCATCCAGAAGGGCCAGCGCTTGGTCTGCCGCTCCCTCGTCAAGCAAGAGTTCTGCAAGTCGGAGTCGTGACACTGGGTCGGTCGCGTCCTTAAGATGCGCCAACTCCGGCCATTCATGGTCCAACTGAGAGTACCTGCCCAAGAATTTCAGCATCTCTTGCTTCATAAACCTGGGTTCAAGAACATGCGTATTCTCCGCCGCTACCGGACCATCATGCCCGTCACTCCATCCGTAAGTGATGCTTTCCACCTCAGGGCCGTCTGCAATCTCTGGGGTCTCGAGGATGAAATAAGCGTCTTCGTGACCTGGGGGCATGTTGTAGCGAATGCCGGAGCCGTCGATGTTATTCAGATGTACCGGTACGAAGTAGCGGTTAATCAGTGTAACCACGACCGGATCTGAGAACGGACCCGTTCTCATGAAGAGACCGCCTTCTCACGTGCCGGCAGTTGGGAACAATATCAGCGGCTTCTGTGAGCGGCTTGCTTCTTGCCGAGCGATTGCTTCGTTGGCTCGCCACGCCACGCCACCAGTTGCCCAGTACAAGTTGGGTGCACCCAGACCTTCATAGCGATCAGTAATGATGATGTCTTCAAACGCGCCAGTGCCGCCGAGTGCACCGATAGTCGCCTTACCATCTGCGTCAATCCGGAACCGTAAACGGCCTTTGGCGTAGTAGTCCACTACCGACCAGTCACTGACGAACGACCGGCGGGCCAGGGTTTGGCCTAAGGGACCCTCAGCGCAGAAAAAACAAACACCAGCGTTCATCTGGAAGATCGTGTGAGCCCCGATCGTTACACCGTCACGTTCGAGACGGCTACCCGGCGCATGCTCGGTGAGTACAGCGACTATGTCACTTACGCTAACCTCGGAATCAGGTGCCACCTCGAGACTCAGGACTTCTCTGTCGAGAGCGGCAGCCCTCACTCCTGGCAACTGTTCTATCGCTGCTAGGGCCTCGTCGCTCAGTGGCACTCCGGCGATGGGCAACTCAACCACCGGACCTGAAGCCGCTGTGAGGGATACCGCCAGCAACGTTGAGAAAAGAAAACTTCCCATGATATTACGCATCGTAGCTGTGGCCTTCCAAGGTGTCAACGGGAAGATTGATGATGAGCCCGATGGTGTTTGGTGCCCGGCTGAGTTAGGAAAAGCAGATGCAATTAGAGTTGCCGATACAACGCCGGTAGGTTGGGTCAAACAACTTGTCGAATTTAAAGGATTCACTTACCGTCGAGGTAATGAAGGGGTTCCAATTGGATCACCAGGTAGTGTGAGAGGGACGGGCGTTGGCAAATATGTTGCGTCAGGACGCTGTAGAAATCGCCAGATGTCATCGCGTGTAGTCCGCTCGTGAGCTGACACTGCGCCATCTAAGCTTTCAGCGAGTTCGAAAAGTACATTACTAGCTATCGCCCGCACCTGGGACAATGCGGTAGAGTCGGCGGCCAATTGCACTAACCTATCCACGGTTAATCGCTCGACCACCTGTTGAATCAACTCGGCCCGTGGTTCACTGGGCGGCGGAGCACCCCAGGTGCTCGACATGAGCGCCTCNGTGACTTCTTCGAAGCTAGGATACTCACTATCNCGGGAATGAAAATCCACGAGTCTTGCCGCTCGCTCGGGTTGGAGGAGAGCTGAGATTGCTAAATCAGCCGCAGTCATTGCCGCCGTAATCGGATCAAAGGTCATAGCGGTTCGTCGTTCGAACGGTTCGGTCGTCACGCCGCCAGAATGGAATGCACGCGGCGGCATCAGGTCAAGNAGCGCAGGAGGCAGNAGTAGTGCGTCNGGGCTGATTGTGTCGAGAACGGNTTCGAGNGANGCACGNTGTTGGTCGACTGGTACGATCTGGGANGGTGATNGTGGGCTNGGTCCGTTAACGGTTCGAATNGCGTATGTGTAGTGGACCCCGCCTAATGCTTTGACTGCAGCCGCAAGTTGGTAACGATGGTGTAGGTAGAGTGGTAATAGCTCTATTTCGAGTGTCGAAAGTGGCGCACCAACTGAAATGTTGCGAAGGCCAAACTGACGAAGTCCGATCCGCCGCACGTCCATTTCGTGACGGAGCATGGCCACTGGATCGGACCCGTTGTCCCACAGATTCGCGAGCGGGTGCGCCGCGCCGGCCGGACGAGAATCGGCATCGGTTAGGAACAACATGCCGTTTGCAACACCTTGGCTGACGATTTGCTCCAGTGCGGTTGCCTCGTCAATGTCGGGTGCAAATTGCGAGTAAGCGTAGGTCACTGCGAAGCGGTCAAAGTTTCCTATCCCTTCCGTATATGCGTCTGACAGGTCGATTTGGCCATCTCGAATCTGGACAAGTAGTGCCGGATAGTCCATTACTGAAGCCCGGCCATAGGTACTTGCCGCAAAGTTATGGGCAAAACCTATTGCATGACCTACCTCGTGCGCCGCAAGTTGCCGAAGTCTGTCCAACACCATAGCTTCTGGATCGGCAGTTGGGTCGAGTGGTTGCAAGTACTCGAGTCCAGGCGTAACCGCCACCATGCACCAGGCACTGTCGGCACCGTTGAAAGTCCCGTAGGGTGGTGCCAAGCCAGCGCCAATGAGGTAGCCCTGCCTTGCTCGAAGCGAACCGAGGCGAACGTTGCCTTTTAGAATCTCGCCTGTACGGGGATCTATGACGTGATTGCCATAGGACCACCCTCGAGTGGAACGATGGACCCAGTGAATCATGTTGTAGCGGACATCCATCGGATCAGAACCGTCCGGCAGGAGTCTCACCTGAAACGCATTCTGGAAGCCCGCTGCCTCGAATGCCTCGTCCCACCATGAAGCGCCATCAAGTAACGCACTGCGGATTGGTTCGGGCACACCGGGATCAAGGTAATAGACGATTGGCTCGACAGGGTCGGAAACACGTGCAGTCGGGTCTCGTTTTTGGAGGTTATGGCGGATGACCCAGCTACGCTCGACCGATTCAGTGATTGGCGTCGCATAGTCATGGAATGAGATGCCCAACGTGTTAACGCGTGGGTCGACGGGCCTCGGCCGGTAGCCGTTCTCAGTTGGGTCCGGTAGTTCGACGAACGAATGGTGTTGCCGAAGAGTAACCGAGCGGGGGGAGGGCGTTGTTTGTTGCAGTAGACTCCCAGGGTCGGATCCATTTTCGGCGACGAATGTAATCGTAGCGTCAACCTCTGTGTTTTCGGCGAACCCCCGTGTTCGTGCCAGATTGATCACACTACGTGTCGGCATGAGCCTGAAATGCCCTTGGTTGTGGTGCCTGAGCCGATCAGCAACATTGTTAGCATCGCGCAAGAAAAACTCGGTGGCGTCGACGAGAACCCGAGGGCCGCTGGCGGCCTCCACCTCAAAGCCCCACGTAACCGATTGCGCAAACGAGTCGGTGACAGATTGCCGCTCGGCTACATCTGTCGTAATCGCACGGTATCGATAGTTCGGTTCAATCATCAGCACCCGAGGACCAACCCGCTGAAAATGGACCACGCGGGTGGCGCCCAACCGTCCGCGGTCGAGCCCGAGAGGGCTTGAGCCGACACCAGTCGCCAACGAGACCTGATACAGCAGTTCGGTTTCGAATCGTGTAAGTTCTAGGAACAGGCGACCGCTATCATTGTCCCAATAGAGTGGTAGGTATCCCTCGATACGCCGCATGCCTTCGGTGCGCCATTCAATTGACCCAGGCTGAGCGACTACCGGCAATGCCGTAAGTGCGAAATAAGCTGCAATTAATAATGCACGAAGCATTCTCAGTTCCTTACCGGCTTCATTGGAGCCAATGCATCCGAAAACGAGCAATTACCCTTGATTCTATTGCAACTTACCTAGTTTCTGAGGCCTACCTATTGGTATAGGTGGCTTCTGGGCTTGACTTCAGCGTCCCAAGATTGTGGAGTAGGCTTCTCAGTCGATGTTTTCGGCCAGATTACCAGAAGTCCTCCACTCGAACCCGTTGACACGTTCCCTGCGACGCTTACAAGCAAGTGGGATCTCATTCATCGATCTCACGGAGTCGAATCCGACGCGGGTCGGCCTCTGTTATTCCAAGGGACTGTTCAACTTACTTAATGAGGCGAGTTTGGACTATGAAGTGCATCCACTCGGTTTACCTGCTGCTCGGGCCGCAATCGCGACACACCTCAGAGGCGGAGCGGTAAAAGTCGCGCTGCAACAAATTGCCCTGACAGCAAGCACGAGTGAGGCCTACTCCCTCCTTTTTAAAATCTTGTGCAACCCTGGTGATGAGGTGCTCGTGCCACAGCCCAGCTATCCGCTGTTTGAGCATCTCACTCGGCTGGACGGAGTTGTCAGCGTGCCTTATCGTCTCGAGTATCCGGGGCTGTGGTCGATCGATCTGGATAGCGTGGCAAGCGCCATTTCATCTCGCACCCGCGCGATTCTTATCGTGAGTCCTAACCACCCAACTGGGTCATATGTAACAAACACGGAGCTCGAAGAATTGGCCGAACTTGCCAAAAGGTACGAACTAGCGCTGATTGGCGATGAGGTCTTCCGGCCATATCCGGTAGCAACGCCGTTTCCACCACAGCCAAGTGTCATCGATAGCGGTGCACCCATAGCGTTCAGTTTAGGTGGTATCTCGAAGTTGCTAGGACTGCCTCAGTTGAAACTGGCTTGGATCGCGGTGAGTGGGTTTGATTCATTGGTTACCGAAACATTAGCGCGTTTAGAGATAGCCTATGACACTTATTTATCGGTGACCACCACAGTGCAAAGAGCACTAGGCTCGCTCCTTGAGAGTGGTTATGGTGTGCACGAGCAGATCGCAATGCGGATCCGCCACAACTTTGGCGTCTTACAACGAGTTACCGCTGAGGTTCCCTCGTGTCGAGTGCTCCCGGTTGGAGGCGGTTGGTCTGCCGTCATACGTATACCGGCCGTCGTTAGTGAAGAGCGGCGTGTTCTCAATCTCCTCGAAAGACACCGTGTGCTTGTGCACCCAGGATATTTCTTCGAGTTTCCCGAAGAAGCGTTCCTCGTGTGTAGCTTGATACCCGAACCCGAGGTATTCGCTGCTGGCGTGGCACGGCTTATCAATGGACTAGGTCGGGCGTCGGTAACGGAATAACCTACCTGCGGTAAGCGCCGCCTTCGTACCGCAACGAGGCCTTTCAGGGTCATGCTAGAATGGGCGGAACATGCGGCTGGTCAGCTATTTAGTTGTGATCCCAACAGCAGTTTTGGTTGGTTCTACTGGATGTGCGAATCCAGACCCTGAGCCTGCGGTAGCACCAGCCCATGTTGTCGATATCGACCTACCGTCGGAGTCGACGGTCAGCGGTGGGACGGTTCCCCGCAACGCGACTTTTGCTGGCCTTCTGGAATCCTACGGCCTGTCTAACAATGTTATTGCCGCGGTCGTCAATCAAACGCGTAGCGTCTTCGATCCGAGACGTTTGAGGGCAGCCAATGACTATGAGGTTGTCACGTCGACCGATGGAAACTTAGTGAGACTTAAGTACCATATCGACTCGGATAGCTTCCTGCGGATTCAGCGGGTTGGGGAGAGTCGATTTGAGGCGACAATCATCCCTTACATCAAGGAACGGGCTGTCATTGCGATGAGTGGTGAAATTGATTCCACCCGTTCTTCGTTGGTAGCGGCGATCGATAGCGCGGGCGAGGAGGCTCAACTCGCGATTACGATGGCCGATGTTCTTGGCGGTGAAATTGATTTCAATAACGATTTACGGATCGGCGATTCATTTCGCGTACTTTTTGAACGATTTCTCCGTGAAGATGAATACGACAATTACGGTAACGTACTAGCTGCAGAGTTCAATAATGATGGACGGCTTATAAGGGCCACTCGATTTACGCCGCCGGGCGGTGACCCTGGTTACTACGACGACGAGGGACGGTCGCTCAAGCGTATGTTTCTAAGGTCGCCCTTGCGGTTTGAACCTCGGATCACATCGCGTTTCTCTCGCAATCGGATGCACCCAATTCTCGGTGAACGTCGAGCACACTTGGGTGTGGACTACGGCGCGGCTACCGGCACACCGGTGATCGCGGTGGCTAACGGAACCGTGGTGTCAGCTGGGTGGAGCGGTGGGTCAGGCCGGATGGTGCGATTGCGTCACACAGGCGGCTACGAAACCTATTACTTGCACCTGTCGGCGTTCGCTGGGGGGATGAGACCGGGTGCGCGGGTTGCTCAGGGCCAGCTCATTGGCCGGGTTGGGTCGACGGGGCTTGCTACGGGTCCACATCTTGACTACCGGCTGAAGAAGAATGGCGTCTTCTTAAATCCGCTTGTTGAGCATCGCAAAATGCCACCGGGGGAGCCAGTATCCGCCGAACATCTCGGCTTGTTCCAAACGGAGCGCGAACGGATATTTGGATTGCTTGTCGAGGTTCCACCAATTCCGGCTGTGCTCAAAGTGGCAGCAGGTGCGCCCTAACACCCAGAAGTTGGACTCTTCCCTCTGGTCATCCGTGAAGTTCTTCCTTGGTCGCGCGGAGTAGAACGTTGGCTGTGCGCTAAGATATCGAGATGGCCGCAATCCGTTCGTTTCGGGCTCTCCGGGCGGTGCCAGATACCGCGTCGCGGGTTGCGTCGCCACCTTACGACGTCATGAATGTCGACGAGGCTCGCGAGTTGGCATGTGGCGAGCCACTAAGTTTCCTGCGCGTGTCACGTGCTGAGATTGAACTACCGTCTGAGACTGATCCGTATGCTGACGCGGTTTACGTGCGAGCAGCCGAAAATTTTTCCAAGATTCGCATTTCGGCACCATTGGTAACTGAAGCGGAGCCATCCCTATACTGCTATCGCCTACAGACTACCGGCCACGAGCAAACGGGGTTAACAGCGTGCTATTCGCTGGACGAGTACGACCGAGGATTGATTAAACGGCATGAACACACACGGTTGGACAAGAGGGCTGACCGTACCCGACACCTAACTAAATTGGGAGCGCAAACCGGACTCGTTTTGCTCACTTATCGATCGACCGTGGAGATTGATGTACTCACGGAATCAGCTTGTGCGGGAATTCCACTCTTCGACTTCAAGGCGTCGGATAATGTGCGACACACAGTCTGGAGAGTTCCGCCGGCGGATGTCGATCCACTGGTGAAAGCGTTTGAGGCCGTATCAGCTCTCTACGTCGCGGATGGTCACCATCGAATGGCGAGTGCTAGCCTCGCGCGTGATGAGTTTGTGCGTCAGGGTTGCCCGACGGTGCCGTTAGAGGCCGATACGGTGATAGCCACAGCCTTTCCGCACACTCAAGTCCGCATCTTGCCTTACAACCGTATTGTTAAGGATTTACAAGGGCAGTCGCCTCAGGAGTTCCTTGATCAGATTAAGGCAAAATTATCTCTACGACCTGGGCAACCCATGCCGGCCAGGGCTGGCGAGGTCGCGATGTATCTCGACGGCACCTGGTACAACGTAAGGTTAACGGAGTTTGGTCACTTGGTGGATCGTGCGGATTCCCTGGATGTGGCGCGGCTTCATCGGGACATCTTGGCTCCATTTCTTGGTATTGGGGACATTCGCAGGGACTCACGTATCGACTTTGTTGGCGGTAGCCTGGGGGCAGCAGCACTGCAGGAACGAGTGGATCAAGGTGAGGCAGCAGTGGCGTTCTCCATGTTTCCGGTCACCGTCGACGACCTGATGACGATCGCTGATGAGGGGAGCATCATGCCCCCAAAGTCCACGTGGTTTGAACCGAAGCTACGTGATGGACTATTGATTCATTTGGTTGCATGAACACCGGCCAAGCAGGTTGACTACATGGTGACACACCGCATCTTCAATTTCAGCGCTGGGCCGGCTGTTCTACCTGAGGCGGTGATCAAGGCAGCCCAGCATGACCTGCTAGCGTTGCCAGACGTCGGTATGTCGGTGCTCGAGATCAGTCATCGGTCGACCCATTTTGATGCGATTTTACGGGACGCGGAGCGTACGTTTCGAGAGATAGCTAATGTACCGGCGGATTACCGCGTACTGTTTTTGCAGGGCGGCGCCAGTTTGCAATTTGGGATGGTGCCGATGAATCTACTCGCGGGGAATGATATTGCCGATTACCTAGTGACAGGGGTGTGGTCACAGAAGGCCGTTAAGGAGGCCAAGAAGATCGGCAGGGTGCACATAGCTGCGTCGACGGAGGCTGAAGAGTTCGCTCGCGTGCCACGACTTGACGAGGTTGTCCTCTCTCCGGAAGCTGCTTACGTACACATGACATCGAATAACACGATCTACGGAACGCAATGGACCGACCTACCGGAAACAGGTACGGTGCCGCTTGTTAGCGACATGTCGTCGGACATCGTAAGTCGACCGATTCCAGTCGATCGATTCGGCGTCATTTACGCTAGTGCGCAAAAGAATCTAGGCCCGGCGGGGGTAACGCTTGTCATCATTCGCGAAGATTTACTGGCACGTTCGCCAGTAACTTTGCCGTCAATGTTGAGTTACCGACTATTGGCCGACAACGGTTCGCGCCAGAACACGCCGCCTGTCTTTGGCATCTACATGCTTCGCCTGGTGTTTGAGTGGCTACGGATACAAGGTGGTCTTGGCGCGGTGGCGGCTTGCAACGCCAGGAAGGCGTCGGTCCTTTATGAGGAGCTTGACCGTAGCGAGTTCTACCGGAGTGTTGCTGACCCAACGTGTCGCTCGATGATGAACGTCACGTTCCGGTTGGCTAAACGGGACCTTGAACCAAGATTCGTTCAAGAGGCAGCAGCGGCTGGCTTGGATGGCCTTAGGGGACATCGTACGGTGGGAGGATTACGGGCATCTATCTACAATGCAATGCCGGAAGCGGGCGTAATGGCGCTCACAGAATTCATGCGGGACTTCGAGCGCAGCAACGGTTGAGCAGTGGGACAGTTGCAATTTTTGGCCAGTTTTTGCGCGCTGAAGGTGATTATGGTAGTGTGGACGGTCTTCGTTACTGTTGAGGTTTCTGTAGCCGATACTTAGGTTGTCGGCTTGGTGGCCTCGGAGGTTTCTAGTGATTTCTTCTTTAGTGTTGACGTTGATCGCTGCTGCTATCGTTGTGCAGATCGCTGTGTTCAGCACAACGATTTACCTACATCGCAGTGTTACACATCGTGCGATCAAGCTACAGCCGACTGTAGCGCTTGTTTTTCGAATGGCGCTATGGCTGACGACTGGCATTGTCGTCAAGCAGTGGGTCGCTGTTCATCGTAAACACCACGCGTTTCCTGATGAGGAGGGCGATCCACACAGCCCGCATCTTGCTGGTTTCTGGTCGGTACAGCTTGGCAACGTGTTTCACTACGTCCGCGAAGCTCGGAATCCTGAAGTTATAGAGAAATACGCCAAGGACCTCAAGGATGATGCTTGGGACCGCTATCTGTTCAACCATGGCACAACCGGGGTCCTGGTGGGGCTCACTTTATTGTGCTTAGGCTTGGGCAGCTGGGGTCTTTTAGCCGGCGCACTGCACGGAGTCAGTTACGTTTTTATCCTGTCGCCGTCGGTCAATGGGCTCTGCCACTTTTTTGGTCGCAAGAACTTTGACAACACCGCGACCAACCTGCAGTCGATTGCGTTTCTGACCGGTGGTGAAGGCCTCCATAATAATCATCACGCGTTCCAGAGAAGTCCGAAGTTCAGTTATCGTGCTAGCGAATTTGACCCGGCTTGGCCGGTGATCTGGGTGCTGACTAAACTCCGGTTGGCGCAGCCATACACGACCATTAAAGAGGCGCTGGCACAGCCTCAGGAATCCTGAAATTCAAGTCGGAACGTATCTTGGACGGACTGGCCGCTGTTTAAACTGTGGCGACGCCTAGCTACGCGTGAGAGGAAGCTCCAGAATGCGTCGTGGACTCAAGGGGGGTGGGCACCGGCGGTGTGCGTGCGCCACACAGGGTCTAGGACGCGTATGAGGTAACCGTATGTTCGCTGTGTCCATATTGCTGTCGCTCCTCGTTGGAATAACCGTACCGATTACTGAAGACCAGGCCGGTCAGGGCACCATTCGAGGAGCGATTCTTGACGAAACCGGAGCGGTTATCCCCGGTGCAACCGTGACGGTAACGAATTCGGTAACGGATGTGTCCACCAGTGCTGTAAGTGACCAGCAAGGCCGCTTTGAATTCCTTGCTGTGGGGGCTGGCCCCTACGAGGTTGCTGCACTGATGCCGGGCTTTAGGACCGAAACAGTGATTGTCACGGTCGTCGCCGGCGGCACACCGACGTTGGACATCACGCTAGAAATTTTACCACTCGCCGAATCTGTGACGGTAACCCGTACCCTCCAGGACCGAGGTGCCGTTCCGGCCGCAGTTACCGTCATCGAGGGCGACGAAATCCAGTTCGCTCAACGCCAAGAGGCTCTGGCCGAGACGCTTCGCGGGATTCCCGGCCTGTTTGCTGAAAACCGGCGAAACTTTAGTCTCGCAGGGGGGGTGCAGGCCACGATTCGGGCACCGATGGTCGGATTTGGGATGCGAGGCATCCAGGTGTTTCAGGACGGTATCCCACTCACCACCGCTGACGGTACCACGCAACCGACAAACCTCGATCTTGGTTCCGCCGGTCGTTTGGAGATCATCCGGGGACCCAATTCTGTGCTCTACGGCAATGCAGCTGGCGGGGTGCTCAGTCTGTGGACGGCATTTCCTTCATCCAAGCGTTTCGAGATTCAACCCGACATCCAGTTTGGTAGCGACGGATACCAAAGACAGCAGGTTAAGGTTCACGGGACGTCCGGGCGGACAAGTTACTTGATCAATGCTAACCGGTTTGAGACCGATGGTTTCCGCCAGCACAGCAAGGCTGAGGTTCGGCGGGCTAACTTGGTTGTGCGGAGAGCCGTATCGTCGAACACCGAGCTGCGTGGCATGTTCAACCTTTTCGACATGCCGTTTGGAGAGAGTGCCAGCACGCTTAATGAGTCGGACGCTCGAAATAAGCCGAAGAGTGTTCGGGGATTAGCCATTACTCAGGGGTGGGGTGAAGCCGCGACGCAGGGTCAGGGTGGCGTCACGCTCGAGCACGCGTTCAGTGGGGGCCAGGTGTTACGTGCTACCGGCTGGGCCGCTTGGCGCGACCTCTACAATCCGATTCCATTTAGGATCATTGACCTCAGTCGTAACGCTGCGGGGTTTCGCTCGGTAATAACGGGCGGTCGTCAGGCTGGTTCGGTACCGATCCACTGGACCACCGGTTTCGACATGTCGTATCAGCGTGACAATCGAGCCGAATTCGGCAATGCAGGGGTACCGACCGGCGGCACATCCGCCGAGCGAGGCAGCCTTCGAGTCAAGCAGTTGGAAGAGGTGCGCTCCCTCGCGCCGTTCGCGCAGGTGACCCTAACGCTTCATCCGCGCTGGCTCGCCACCGCGGGCGTCCGGTATGACTACTACGATTTCACTGCTACCGATAGGTTTCTAACCGATGGCAACCAGTCAGGAGGGCGGACTCTGGAAGCTGTGAGCCCGATGGCGGGGGTGACCTTCGCGGCCTCTGACGAACTGAGCCTCTACACCAACTTCTCAACAGCCTATCAGACGCCAACGACCGTCGAATTGTCGAACAAACCAACCGGGGAGGGAGGGTTCAACGAGAACCTCAATCCCGAAGACCTTCGGAGTTTTGAGGTTGGTGCGCGTGGCACGGGTGGAGAAGGGCGTGTGCGGTACGAAGTCGCCGCTTACTTTTCCACTTTGGATAATGCGTTTGTTGAATTGCAACGGCTCGACGAGCAGACCTACTTTAAGAATGCTGGGGAATCATCGCGCAACGGGCTTGAGGCACGTGTTGACTGGGCACCTGTCCCTCACATGAACACGTATGCCTCGTATACTCGTCAAGATTTTAGCTTTGTCCGCTTTCAAACGGACGATAAGAATTTTTCAGGCAACATCGAACCCGGCGCCCCACCGCATCAGTTGTTCTTGGGTGGCAGTTACGAAACTCCGTTTGGCCTCCGTTCGGTCGCACAATTTCGCTGGGTCGATGCATTTCCAGTCAACAATGCCAACACAGCGTCGAACTGGTCGTATGAGGTGGTGGACCTCCGGTTTGGTTGGGATGGCGAGTGGAACAATGTTGCGATCCAGCCGTTCTTCGGTATTGATAACCTGTTCGATAAACGATACAACGCCTCGACCATCCCAAATGCCTTTGGGCGTCGCTACTATGAACCAGCTCCGGGTCGTGAATTATACGTGGGCTTGAGAATCGGGGGGGGACTCCCGTAACCGACGTGGTGGGATTCTCGATCCCCCAGGGGCGATGACCGCGTTGTTTTCTGAATTGTTCCCATGCGCCAGACGCAAGGGTCGCTCGTCTGTTCTCACTGCGGGAAGCTGGTTGGCATCAACGAGCCGACTTGTCCGTTTTGCGGGGCGTGGCGGCCTGGTCTCTATGGGTGGGCGCCGGTCCTCCAACGTCTCGTCGGACACAACCTTGATCTCTTCTCACTGATCGTCGCAACGTGCGTCACTCTGTACGCGATTGCGTTGCTCCTACAACCCGAGGCAATCACCCAGTTACGAGGCATACTATCGTTCCTCTCACCGGGCCAGCGAGCACTCTATCAGCTTGGCATGACAGGTGGTGTTGCTTGGCAGCTCGGCTGGTGGTGGACGCTGTTCACCGCAATCTACCTGCACGGTGGCCTGCTGCACATCGGGTTCAACATGTATTTGATTCGGAATCTTGGACCCGGGGTGGTCGAGGTTTTCGGCCCGGCCCGTGCGTTCGTGCTTTTTAACGTGGCCGGGGCGTTCGGGTATCTTGTCTCGAATATGATGACCGGCGTGCCAACGATCGGTGCATCCGGCAGCATCTTCGGGCTTCTTGGGGCACTGATTGTCTACGGTCGGAGGCGCGGCAGTTCGATGATGTCGCAGCAACTTTGGCAGTGGGCGATCATGATGTTCGTGTTCGGCTTTCTCATGCCAGGCATCAACAACTGGGCTCACGCCGGCGGATTCGCTGGTGGGTGGGGCTGTGCTTACCTGATGGGGTTCATTGATGAACAACGAGAGAGTACGGCGATGGTACTGCTTGCACTCGCCTTTATCGCCGTCACTGTAATCGGAATCATTCTATCCTTCACGAAAGTCACCGGCATCCTGCTGGCTGGCTAGAGACCAACTTACTCTTCGGCTGACCGGGGTTTGCGCCGCCGTCGCCGCCTGCGCCGCCGAACTTTGGTGGTGACCGGACGTTCGCCTAAGTTGGCTACAAAGCTCTGCCAGCGCTTGAGCGTTTCAGGCGCGTCACCGTGGATTTCCAGCCACGTCAGCGCTTCATCGAACACGCTGCGATGGGTCAATCGCCGAGTGGTGCGTTCTGGGAGCTTGGAATCGCCCAACCGCTGTTGGAGGCTGATGATTTGGCGGAGGCTCTCGACTTGTCCTTTGGCGACCGGGAGCGCACCGAGAGTGAGTGGGGCGTCCTGCCGCCCGGGCAAAAGCCCGGTTGGAACAACGAGTGACCCCAGCAGAATCGGATTCGTTAACGTTGCCGGTGCCGAATCGAAACGAGCCCGATAGTTGTCAAGCGCGTGAAGGGACTGCCATAGTCGGTCGGAATGGTGCCGATGTAGCTCAGGACTGATCTGAGCGAGCACACGCGCTTCACTGAGAGCTCGAAACGTGCGTTCGGCTGAGCCACTACGAAGAATCTTATAGAGTTCTTCTAACATGCGCGGCGGCGCAGCCTGCCGAATTTCCCCACGGTGCTTGGCGATTGCGTCAGTAATCGGCTGCTCAATCTTGAAATCAAGCCTTGCGGACAAAGCGATTGCACGTAGCATTCGCACGGGGTCCTCAAGGAAGCGTTCCTCAGGCTTACCGATGCAGCGGATCAGTCCAGCTTTAAGGTCTTTGAGACCGTCGACGTAATCGATAATTGAAGAGGTTGCAATGTCGTAGAACAGCGCATTCACGGTGAAATCGCGTCGAAACGCATCCTCCTCGGGAGTACCGAAGGTGTTGTCGCGCCGAATGACTCGGCTTCCTGGCTGGTGCGGCGTCTCATGCTTCTGACCTGCACGATCGTCCTGGGCAGGATCGGGATCTCGTTCTGAGCCGGGTGTTACAAGTCGACGGAAAGTGGCGACCTCGATTGTCTTGAGGCCAAATTTCACATGTGCAAGCCGAAAACGACGACCAATAATCCAGCAGTTACGAAACAGTCGCTTAACCTGATTCGGATGGGCCGAAGTGCCGAGGTCGAAGTCTTTTGGTCGTCGGCCGATGAGTAGATCGCGCACGCTCCCGCCCACCAAATAGGCAATGTGGTCGAATTTCTGGAGACGGTATAGAACCTTGAGCGCATCCGGGTCGATGTGACTCTTGGAGAGCGCGTGGTCCGTGCGGGGAACGACGAGGGGATTAGCCATCCGTTGGGGAGATCATAGCAAAGAGGACAAATGGGTGAGCCCAGGGGATTAGGGCTTTGCGTCCTTCCAGGTGCGGCCAACGCCGATATCCACTGTCAACGGCACCCTGAGATCAGCGGCGTGTTCCATTCGGTCCTTCACCAACTCCGAGAGGGTGTCGGCCGACGCTTCCTTCACCTCAAGCACCAGCTCGTCATGGACGGTTAAAATCATCTTGGCATCGTCACGATCCATGAGGTCGGTATGCAGCGCTATCATGGCGCGCTTGAGAATGTCTGCCGCCGAGCCCTGGATAGGCATGTTGACGGTTACGCGCTCGGCCGCTGATCGGACTTGATGATTGCGACTGTTGAGTTCTGGCACGAGGCGACGGCGGCCGAACATCGTCTTAACGGATCCGGATTGTCTCGCTGTCGTGACCACGTTGTCAATGAACTGGCGAACTGCTGGAAAGCCGTCAAAATAGGCATCGATGAATTCCTGTGCGGCTTGCGGGTTCACGCCGATGTCTTTGGCGAGCGTAAAGGCTGTCTTCCCATAAAGCAGAGCATAATTAACGATTTTTGCCCTTCGGCGGAGTTCGTGTGGGTCTAGACTACTGTCGGTCCCAAATAGTTTCAACGCGGTCTGAGTGTGGATATCATCACCACGTTGGAACGCTGCGATCAGCGTGTCATCCGTCGAGAGGTGAGCGAGGACACGCAGTTCGATTTGTGAATAGTCGGCTGAAATTAACAGACAACCCGGCTCTGCGGTAAAGGCTTCGCGGATCCGTCGGCCGATCTTGGTGCGGATGGGGATGTTCTGCAAGTTCGGGTCGCTGCTACTTAGCCGCCCAGTCGCAGCCACAGCCTGATTAAACGAGGTATGGATACGCCCCGTGTCGGGATTCACGAGTTGTGGAAGTGTATCGACGTAAGTACTCTTGAGTTTTTGCAACGATCGCCAGTCCAACACCAACCGCGGCAACTCGTGTGTGAGTGCGAGTTCCTCGAGCACCTCCACAGCGGTTGAAGGCGCCCTGGTCTTACCGGTGCGCTTAGATGTTGGCAGCTCGAGTTTTTCGAACAAGATTCTAGCGAGCTGTTTCGGTGAGTTGATGTTGAATTCTTCGTCGGCCAGACGGAAAATCTGTTCACGATAGCCGTCCAACTCAACTTCCAGTTGAGCAGACTGTTCAACGAGTACCGCGGTGTCGAGACGGACCCCTGCCTGCTCAATGCTGACGAGGTTGTCCACGAGTGGAAGTTCAAGTTCGCGATACACCGCCAATAAATCTTCGCGCTGTAACGTCTCCTGAAAGCGATCGCATACCTGCAATGTGAGGTCCGCACGTTCGGCAGCGAACGGCATCACGGTACTGGCCGTGAGCTCGCTGAATGGAGTTGCCTTCGCACCTTTACCCCTGAGCGATTCCTCTGTCATCGCTTGGTAGCCAGTTTCATCGAGGGCAGCATCTTCAAGCCGGTGTGCTGACTTCGTGGCATCGAGCACATAACTAGCGAGCATCGAGTCGTCAGTTATGCCACTTAGGTTGATACCGAGACGCTCCAGCACAATTGCAGCAAACTTCAGATCGTGACCGACCGTGGCGACTTCCGGGGCCTCAAGGACGGGTTTCAAAAACTTCAAAGCATCGGCTGAGCTAAATTCCGTCGGGATATCGAGTGCTGTATGTCCCAGTGGAATGTACCAGGCGGACCGCGGTGCAACAGAGAACGCCACGCCAACCAATTTGGCCCGCATGGCGTCCGGGAGGTCTGTTACTAGGTGCAGTGCGTAACGACCAGTGTTTCGAAGCGAGGTGACTAGTGAGTCAAGCTCTGCGGAGGTAGAGACAAGCCGGTAGTCAGTTTTAGTCGTGTTAACACTTGGTGCGTAATTGGCGAGCAGCGTGCGAAACCCGAGCTTGGAGAACAATTCGAAGCAACGCTCCGGCTGAGGGCCGCTGAACCGAGTTTGGTCGAGGTCAAGTTGGATCGGTGCATNGGTNNGGATCCGAACCAAGTCGCGGCTCNGGCGCGCCAACTCGGCGTGTTCGGTGAGCGCGGTGCGGTATTTGCGCTGTGGAAGCTGTTGGGCTTTGGCCAGGATCTCGTCGAGCGTGTCGTGTTCACCAATGAGNGCTCGGGCNCCCTTCGCCCCGATTCCNGGCACGCCCTTCACGTTGTCAACGGCATCACCCATAAGTGCCAGCACGTCGANGACCTGATCGGGCCGCACTCCGAATTTGGCGAGGACGTGGTCGGAGTCATACCACGTGCCCTGATCCCGTGGATTGAATACGGTGACCCCATTACGGACAAGCTGAAAGAAATCCTTATCGCCCGTGACGATGATGACGTCGACACTTTTGTCCGCCGCCTGGTTGGCTAGGGTACCGATTACGTCGTCGGCTTCGTAGCCCTGCAATGTGANCACAGGTACACCGAGCGCTTCGCACGCCTCGTGCACCCAGGGCACCTGTTCAACGAGGTCATCGGGCATTGGAGCGCGGTTAGCCTTGTAATCGGCGTNAAGTTCTTCNCGGAAGGTNGGACCAGCTACATCGAACGCGGCGACAATGTANTCAGGCTTNTGATCGTCNAGNAGTTTACGNAGCATCGTAACGAANCCATAGACCGCNTTCGTGGATTTGCCGTCGGGGCCAGTAAGCCCACGGATAGCGTGGTAGGCTCGGTACATCTGCGAGCTACCGTCAATTAACATCAACCGCGTTCGTTGAGCGATCACAGCGCCAGAATTGTCCCAACGCCCGCGACAATCAGTAGAATTTGTCTGATAGCGCCGGTTCCGATGGTTTCACCTTTATGGAGCCCAGGAATCAGGTCTGACATCGCGACGTAAAGAAAGCTGCCAGCGGCCAGCGCCAAAAGATAAGGCAGCGTATGCGGCAGGGTTTCGGTCGCAGCATAGACGACGATTGCACCTACAACAGCGCTCGATGCCGAAAAGGCGTTGAGCCAAAGTGCTCGTTGGCGGGAGTAACCAGCATTCAGCAGGATCGCGAAGTCACCAACCTCTTGTGGAATCTGATGGGCAGCAACGGCTAGGGCGGTACTGATGCCGAGCGGAACTGAAACCAATACCGCTGCGGCGATGATCGCGCCATCGGCAAGATTGTGCAGAGCGCCTCCGATGAGGATGAGTGTCGCACTCGCATCGTGCACATCACAGTCCTCGGTATGACAGTGGCGCCACAGCACGAACTTCTCAACTATGAAGAGTCCCAGAATTCCTGCTAAGAGCGCGCCAAAGACCGGCGCCGGGGCGAGTTGGTCCAGCGCTTCAGGTACTAGGGCCAACAGTGCCACGCCAAGAAGTGTTCCTACCGCGTAGCTCAGCAGCCAGGGAACGATCCGATTGCGGGATGCAGAAGAGAGGGGAAGTAGCGCTGAGGCGATAAGTAACCCCCCCATGCTCCCAAGCAAGCTGAGCCCCACGGCTGTTAGAAGTAACGACACCCATCNGAGATGATAGCTCAGTGTCTACGTGAGAGTCGAAGTATGCTGGGCGCCGAAACGGTTCGAGGCACTGTATCGTCCGTTTGACTCCAATGGATCGGGCATGAAGTAGACCCGAACAGTGAGTCTCTTCCCATGCACCCGACTTCCATAAGATCCCTCAATGGCCGACCGGAAATGACCATTTGGTTCGGCTAGTGGAGTCCAGCTCGCGTGTGTTAGGTGGTCGGCTTGACGCCTTCCGTAAAAGCCNGTCCCTCTCGTTCAGCGAGTTGGCGCACGGCCTTAAATCCCTCGGCATCGAGTGCGCGTTCGGCACCGCCAGACTTCAGGTAGGTTGTATCGAGAACGGGTCTACGGAGCAACGCCCCGAGGCCGCTTCGAGGGACCCTCTCAATAATCACACACCTCCCGCCTCGGCGGAGCACTCTCAGCGTTTGTTGTAGACATCTGACTCGTCGCTCTGGTGTAAGGACACCAAGCAGATCCCAGAGCACCGCAACGTCGAACGAAGTCTCTTCATAGGGAAGGGCGTCATATTGCGCATGGTCGATTTCTGCCAGTACGCCCGCCTTGGCAACCGCTTTCCTGCCACGAATACACATTTCCGAGTTGTCGTCGATTGCGCAGGCACTCCCTGNCAATCCGACTTTCGCCGCTATGGCGGCGAACATTTTTCCATTGCCGCAGCGCAACTGCAGGAATCGATCGCCCATCTTCACGCCAGCCATCGACATTTCAAGGGCGTATGGACCCAAACCCTCGCGAAATAACTTCATTTATAGCCTCATGATATAGTTTCCCGCCGTGAAAANCCTGAAGNATATAGCGCCCGCAAAAGGGAAGCTGGGAGTTTTGCTTGTTGGCCTCGGTGCTGTTAGTACCACATTGATCGCTGGTGTACTCGCCGTTCGCAAAGGACTAGCTGCTCCAATTGGCTCACTAACACAGATGGGCACGATTCGGCTGGGCAAGCGAACCGATGGNCGCACCCCGCTTATCAAGGATTTTGTGCCACTCGCATCGCTTGACGACNTTGTCTTCGGNGTCTGGGACATTTTCGAAGACGATTGCTACGAGGCTGCTCGCACAGCTGGCGTTGTCGCACCGGATTTATTGAACCAGTTGAAAGACGACTTATCGGAGATTAAACCCTGGCCGGCAGTTTTTGACCGCCNTTATGTNAAACGGCTCGACGGTCCGAACGTCAAAAAGGGAGCGACCAAGCGCGATCTGTCCACCGCCGTGCGCGCTGACATCCAGCAATTCAAGGAAGCGAACCAAATCGATCGGCTCGTTATGATTTGGTGTGGCAGCACTGAAATCTTTATGACCGAGGGCGACGCTCACTCATCGCTAGCGGCCTTTGAGCGCGCACTTGACGAGAATGATCCAGCTGTGCCGTCTAGCATGGTTTACGCCCATGCTGCGTTGAAAGAAGGTATTCCATTCGCAAATGCTGCGCCTAACCTGACAGTTGATACATCGGCAATGCTTGAATTGGCTGCAGAGACCGGGTCACCTCTTGCTGGGAAGGACCTGAAGACTGGCCAGACGTTGATAAAGACGATTGTGGCGCCTGGGTTGAAAGCTAGATTACTCGGTGTGTCGGGTTGGTATTCCACGAATATTCTTGGAAATCGCGACGGCGAGGTGCTGGACGATCCGGAATCTTTTAAGACAAAGGAAGAGAGTAAAAAATCGGTACTTGACTACATTTTACAACCCGATCTGTATCCGTTGCTCTACGAGAAGCTGTGTCACGTTGTGCGTATTAACTACTATCCACCGCGTGGCGACAACAAAGAAGGTTGGGACAATATCGATCTAGTTGGTTGGCTTGGCTATCCGATGCAACTCAAGATAAATTTTCTTTGTCGAGACAGTATATTAGCGGCGCCGATTGTGCTGGATGTGGCACTATTTCTCGACCTAGCGAAGCGGGCGGGCATGAGCGGCATCCAAGAGTGGCTCTCGTTTTACTTTAAGAGCCCAATGCATGCCGCAAATGTTTACCCAGAGCACGACCTGTTCATTCAGTTGATGAAGCTAAAAAACACCCTCCGTCATCTCCGCGATGAGGGCCTGATTACGCATCTTGGTCGTGAGTACTACGACTAAGCGCGACTACCAGTTCGCACCCCAAGCCGGGATTTAGTTGACGATGATGGATGCGCCTCGAGGTGTTCTATGCGGCGTGTTCCTTGGTGATTGGTTCGCTTCTTTGACTATCTCCGGTTCTAATCTCTATTGCTCTCTCAGGGTTGTTATTTAAGGGGAGGAAGTGGCGCTAGGGCTGGACGTCGGCGTCTTGACTTCTCGAATATGATTCTGACCTGACCTCTGGCACTGCTGACAGAACTGGCCGGAAAGGATTCCATGGCTAAGACACCAAACGATCCCCGGAAGGAAATCGATACTCTACTCGATGAGCGACGAACATTTGTCCCGCCTAAGGAATTTAGTGATGTGGCTAATGTGTCAGACCCAGAAATCTACGACCGTGCAGGGGCCGACCCCGAGGCGTTCTGGGAAAGCTTTGCCCACGAGCTTGAATGGAGTGAGCCCTGGAGTAAGGTGCTTGAATGGAACCCACCGAACGCGAAATGGTTTGTCGGCGGAAAAATTAACGCAAGCGTCAATTGTGTTGATCGTCATGTTCGCACCGCTCGGCGTAACAAGGCAGCGCTCATCTGGGAAGGCGAGCCAGGCGACCGTCGGACGCTGACCTACTTCGATTTATACCGCGAGGTCAATGCTTTCGGTGGCGTGCTGAAATCACTTGGTGTACGACGCGGTGACCGAGTAGCGCTTTACATGCCCCTAGTGCCTGAGCTGGCGATCGCCATGCTCGCTTGTGCTCGGATTGGCGCCGTGCACAGTGTCGTTTTTGGCGGTTTCAGTGCAGAGTCACTGCGTGACCGGATTAACGACGCAGAAGCCTGCGTGCTTGTGACAGCCGATGGCGGTTATCGCCGCGGCCAGGTCGTGCCTCTGAAACAGATGGCCGATGATGCTCTACGCGAGACGCCGTCGATTAACCATGTCGTAGTCGTACGGCGTCAGCAGCACGACCCATTACCGGTAACAATGCAGCCGGATCGTGATTACTGGTATCACGAACTGATGATGAAGGCTCCATCGGCCTGCGAGCCTGAAGAGATGGACTCCGAAGACCTGCTTTACATTCTTTATACGTCTGGTACCACCGGAAAACCAAAAGGAATCGTTCATACGACTGGCGGCTACTTAGTCGGGACCTATGCCACGACAAAGTGGGTGTTTGATTTGAAAGAAGACGATGTGTATTGGTGCACCGCTGATATTGGCTGGGTGACCGGTCACAGTTATCTCGTTTATGGTCCGCTCGCCAACGGTGCGACCGCCGTCATGTACGAGGGTGCGCCGGATTGGCCCGCGCAAGACCGTCTCTGGGAGATTGTTGAACGCTACGGTGTCACAATTTTTTACACTGCACCTACAGCGATTAGGGCGTTTATGCGATGGGGGACCAAGTGGCCGGCTAAGCGGGACCTGTCGAGCTTGCGTTTACTAGGATCAGTCGGCGAGCCAATCAATCCCGAAGCCTGGATGTGGTACTACGAGCATATCGGGCGGCAGCTTTGCCCAGTTGTGGATACCTGGTGGCAGACAGAAACCGGTGCCATCCTTATTACGCCACTTCCAGGACTGACGACGCTCAAGCCCGGGTCGGCCTCACATCCTTTCCCTGGTATTACCGCGGAGATTCGAACTGCGGATGGCCAGGTGGTGACTGAAGGGGGAGGACTGCTCGCCATCACCAAGCCATGGCCGTCAATGCTTCGAGGAATCTACGGAGACCCAGATCGGTTTATCCAGCAGTACTGGAGCCAGTGGTCTGACGGTATGTACTTCACGGGCGATGGTGCCAAGTTAGATGCTGATGGCTACTTTTGGTTGCTCGGCCGAGTGGACGACGTACTAAACGTCGCGGGCCACCGGATTGGCACGATGGAGGTCGAGAGTGCGTTGGTCGACCACTCGGCCGTTGCCGAGGCGGCCGTTGTTGGGCGCACCCACGAAATCAAGGGGCAGGCGATAGCTGCCTTCGTCACCATACGCGAGGGTGTTTCCTCCTCGGATGAACTCATCGAAAATCTAAAGAGTCACGTCGTGAAAAAGATCGGTGCAATTGCGAAACCTGACTTGATCCTGTTCGCTTCAGACCTACCGAAAACCCGTTCAGGCAAGATCATGCGACGGCTGCTCCGTGACATCGCGGACGGAAAGACGTTAGGTGATACTACGACGCTTGCTGATCCATCGGTTGTGGCCAGGCTTCAGGAAGACTACGCAGACGAGCAAGGCTAGGCGGTTGACTATTTTCTGTTCTTCGCTTGGGAAATCGATTTCTGTCGGGAACGCACCGTTGTTAGATGGGGTGTGCAACAAGGTTGCTAGTTCTGTTACCCGAATCCTACTTCATGGTATTCCCCGAATACGGTGCGTAGCGAGTCTGCGATTTCACCGACCGTAGCTCCCGCCTCGACTGCAGTAATGATTGGTGGAATGAGGTTTGCCTCGCCACGCGCCGTGGCGCCCACAGCGTTGAGAGCGGTTCGATGGCGAGCGTTGTCACGACGTTCACGGTGACGACGTACCCTTCCTATTTGTATTTGCTCAATGCTGGGGTCTACCTGCAGACCAGTGATGGTAGGCGCGTTGCCCTCGGTGAAGCGATTGACCCCGACGATGATCTGCTTGCCGCTCTCGATCGCTTGTTGCTCTCGGTATGCGGACTCGTGAATCTCTCGTTGCACAGTACCCGCTTCGATCGCAGCTAAGGTGCCGCCTTGTTCATCGATCTTATTGAGTATCGTTTTAGCTTCGGCTTCAATTTCCGAAGTCCGTTGTTCGACGGCATAAGCTCCTGCAACCGGATCCACCGTGCTGGCGATTCCGGTTTCTGACGCGAGAATCTGCTGGGTGCGGAGCGCTAGTCTCGCCGATTCCTCTGTCGGCAGACCGAGAGCTTCGTCACGGGCATTGCAGTGGAGTGACTGGGTGCCTCCTAATACAGCTGCGAGAGCTTGCAGGGCGACACGGACGGAATTATTGTCCGGCTGCAGAGCGGTTAGCGTACTTCCCGCTGTTTGCGTATGAAACCGTAGTTTTTCTGCATCTGGATTGGTGGTGCCAAACCGATTATGCATCAGGCGTGCCCAGAGACGGCGGGCCGCGCGAAACTTTGCTACCTCTTCCAGAACGTTGTTATGTGAGGCGAAGAAGAACGAAAGCCGTTGACCGAACTGGTTAATGTCCAATCCTGCTGCAACAGCAGCCTCTACGTACGAGATCGCATGTGCGAATGTAAACGCTACTTCTTGGGGCGCTGTCGAGCCAGCCTCACGGATGTGATAGCCACTGATTGAGATTGTGTGCCAGCGTGGAAGTTCTTTCGCGCAATAAGCAAAAATATCGGTGACGATCCGAAGGGATGCCCGTGGTGGAAAGATGTAAGTGCCACGTGCGACGTACTCCTTAAGGATGTCATTTTGGATGGTGCCACCGAGTTTGTGAATGGGCACGCTCCGTCGGCGCGCCACCGCTACGTACAGTGCGAGCAGAATACACGCTGTCGCATTGATCGTCATCGACGTTGTCACTTGATCAAGTTGAATTCCGTCGAAAAGGTCGAGCATGTCCTCCAGTGAGTCGATCGCGACACCAACCCGCCCAACCTCGCCCGCCGCGAGCGGATGATCAGAGTCATAGCCGACCTGTGTAGGCAAATCGAACGCGACACTCAGACCTGTAACACCTTGTTCGAGGAGGTAGCGGTAGCGTGCGTTGGACTCGGTGGCGGTGCCGAAGCCGGCGTACTGACGCATGGTCCAGAGCTGCCGCCGGTACATCTCAGCGTGGATACCTCGGGTAAACGGAAATTTCCCTGGCACCCCGAGATCGCGATTAGGCTCCCAATCGGCAAAATCTTCTGGACGACACGTCGAAACAGTCATACCGCCTCGCATTGTAATGCAGTTACCACCTTAAATAAGTTGCCTTGCGGCCACCCTCAAATAACCTGGCTTGACACTCCTAGATCCCCCGTTTAGAATGCGCTCGTCCTGTTGTGATCTCAGGTACAAATGAGCGATTGATGGTGTCCATCTTCCTCTCGCGTGGCGAGCGCAGGCGTGGATTGCAGTGTTGCCCCTTGTACGGATGGGCGGAGGGCTAAGGAGAATCTGACATGGAAGATGTTGTGAATCGACTGGCTCGTGAACTGGCCGATGTCATTGCCGAAGCCGTTGCTGAAAATCCNAAGGTTGAAGNATGCCGCGAGAAGTCCCGCGCAGCNGGTTACGAAATGCGTGTGTCNCTCGAAGCGGTTATTGGTTTCGTGAATCGGTCAAATNTGACNGCGCTNGCTAAGGTCGGCACGACNCAAAATGTNACGTCCAGCCAAGAGATGGAAATCAGCGCNAACGATCGCCGGTTTCTGCGTTCGCTCAGGATTGCAGTCGACGAAACCCCTGAAAACACTGAAGTTGAGTAGCGAGTCAGCGCCGGATACGTAAGTCCTCTCCAGTCATTTCTGCTGATGGCTCGATGTCCAACAGGGCAAGAAGCGTCGGCGCCACATCGCGTAGCGATCCGTTACGCAGTTTCCACTCACGTCTTTCTGCGCTCTCAACTAGCAGAAGCGGTACCGTATTTGTAGTATGAGCGGTGTGTGGACACTGACGCTCTTGGTCCCATAACAATTCTGCATTACCGTGATCGGCGGTCATGACAACGGTCCCCCCTGCGGCCTGTACGGCGGTGACGATTTGGCCGAGACAATCGTCCAGCGTACTAACCGCCTCAATCGTTGCGTCGAGTTTTCCAGTGTGACCTACCATGTCAGCGTTCGCAAAATTGCAGATGATAACCCGATGTCGCCTAGCCTCGATATTCTGTACAAGCTGGTTGGTGATACTTTGCGCGCTCATCTCGGGTTGTAGATCGTAGGTTGGGACCTGAGGCGATGGGACGAGGAGCCGGTCTTCTCCGGCGTAGGGCCGCTCTTCACCTGTGTTGAAGAAGTAGGTCACGTGAGCATATTTTTCTGTTTCGGCCAGCCGAAGGTTGGTAACGTTGTGGCTTGCTAACACCTCAGCTAAGTTGTTTGAGAATTTCTTAGGTGAAAATATTACGGGCAGGCCAAATGTCGCATCGTACTCAGTCAAAGTAGTGCAATGCAGATGGGGGTACCGACCTCTAGAAAATTCCTTGAAATCTTCAGAGGCCACTGCACGTGTTAGTTGACGTGCACGATCGGCTCGGAAGTTAAAGAAAATCACAGAATCGCCATCTTCCATCAGGCCAATCTGGTGGTTGGAAGAATCGACAATGGACGCTGGCTCCACGAATTCATCAGCTATACCCTGAGCATATGACGATGTGAGCAGGTCGGTTGCCGAGTGAGCGCTTCGCGCCTTACCCGAAACAATGGCGTCATAAGCACGTTTTATTCGCGGCCAGCGCTGGTCCCGGTCCATCGCAAAATATCTTCCGCACACACTGGCGATCCGTCCAACGCCCAGGAGCTCCATGGTTCGTTCGAGCGCTGCTAGGAATTCTAGGCCCGCGTTGGGCGGCGTGTCTCGTCCATCTGTGAGCGCGTGTACGAAAACTTTGTCCACATCCAGCGCGGCGGCTCGTTCAATCAGGGCAACCAGATGACGCTGATGACTATGAACTCCTCCATCGGAGACGAGACCGATTAGGTGAAGCGAATGGTGGTCCTTGCATCGTCTAATCGCGGCAGTCAGATTCTCATTTGCGGCGAATGTGCCGTCTCGAATCGCGTCGTCGATGCGACTAATATCTTGGTAGACGACACGCCCGGCACCAAGATTCATGTGACCCACTTCAGAGTTGCCCATCTGCTCAGCAGGAAGTCCAACAGCTTCTCCACTTGCAACTAGCGATGCGTGTGGGAACCGCTCGCGTAATTCGTCATACACCGGCGTGTTAGCGAGTTCCACGGCGTTATGACTTTTTTCTGGCCGAAGGCCCCAGCCATCGAGCACGACTAGAACGAGCGGCGGTAAATTCGTGACCATGAGAGAGTAGCTGGGTGGGATTAAGTAGTTTGATGCTTAAGTGCCGCGCGGCCAGCGTACCGGCTTGACTGAACAGCCGCCTCGATTCTGAGCAGTTGATTATATTTNGCAACTCGATCCGTGCGACTTACCGAACCCGTTTTAATCTGACCTGCTGCCGTCGCAACCGCAAGGTCGGCAATTGTCGTGTCCTCAGTTTCCCCAGAGCGATGTGAGATGATCGATGCGTAGCCCGCAGCTTCTGCTATCGCTATTGCCTTTAACGTTTCGGTCAGCGTGCCGATCTGATTCAGTTTAACTAGGAGTGCGTTTCCGACACCCTCGGCGATGCCGCGCTGAAGGATTGTCGGATTTGTTACGAAGACATCGTCACCGACCAGTTGTAACTGGCCACCCAACTCACGAGTCAAAAGTTGCCACCCCGCCCAATCTTGTTCCGCGAGACCGTCTTCGATCGAGGCGATCGGGTACTCGGCGACCCAGTCACAGTACATTTTCACGAGGTCTTCGGCGGTCTTCGTGCTGCCATCAGATTTCTTGAGTATGTAGCGCCCTGGCGAAGTGTCATCCCACAGTTCACTTGCCGCAATGTCGAGTGCCAGATAGACATCCCGGCCTGCGGTGAAGCCGGCCTCGGCGACCGCCTCAAGAACAAGGTCGATCGCTTCACGGTTTGACTGCAGATTGGGGGCAAAGCCTCCCTCATCACCGACACCAGTAGAAAGGCCGCGCTGCTTAAGCCTCGTTCGGAGTGCTTGAAAAATTTCACTACCGGCTCTGAGGGCGTCTGTAAAGGTTGGGACCCCAATCGGCATTACCATGAATTCTTGAAAGTCAACGTTCGTATCAGCGTGCGCACCACCGTTGAGGATGTTCATCATCGGGACCGGAAGAAGTGGAGATGTGTTGGGTTCGCGATGGCTGAGTGATGCTAGATGAGTGTAAAGCGGCAGGTGAAGGTGTGTGGCAGCCGCCTTCGCAGCCGCCAGAGAGACGGCTAGGATCGCATTTGCGCCAAATCGGCTCTTGTTAGGCGTACCGTCTAACTCGATGAGACGTTGATCGAGTGAAGCCTGGTCAAACTCAGCGCCGATGAATGCCTTGGCGATCTCACCGTTCACATGGCTGACGGCCTGTAGCACGCCCTTCCCATGGTAACGGTGTACGTCACCGTCACGAAGCTCGGTCGCTTCCCGAATTCCGGTAGACGCGCCTGAGGGCACTGCAGCCCGACCCATTGCGCCGCCCTCGAGAGTGAGATCAACTTCGACCGTCGGATTTCCCCGGGAGTCCAGAATTTCCCGGCCGATCACTTCACTGATATGCACGATCCTGCTCGAAGTGTTGCCGCCGCCGCAGGCCGGCTTCAGCTGAAGCCGTGAGCGTGGCGATTGGGATCATATCACGCGACCCGGACGCCTTCGGGGCCATCAGACGGGAAAACACTCCAAGAATCAAGAGTTTGGTCTGTCTTAGTAGGGTTGCCTATCGTGGTTAGGTGCCTGTACACTGGCCAGAGTTTTGCCGAAACGATTCCTCGTTAGTCGGAGCCTGTCCAATGTTTGTGAACTGTAAAAGATTGGGCCTGTGGGCGCTCGTCGCGAGTTGCTGTGCCTCGGTGGTTACCACTTCTGTCCAAGCCGGTGACCAAGTGGGTTCCCCAACCCCAGAGCCGATGCTAACCGAGCAGGAACGCGCCGAGGCATCAAGACTTCTCAAGGTAATGGATGCGGCGCTGTCGGGTGAGTCGGTGCCGTCCGATATCCGCGCCGATGTCAACTTGGAATTTCTCCGGGCTCAGGAAGGGCAGGTCTACGTCCCCTTTACCCTTAGACTTAATCCCGCAACGGTCGGGCAATCGGTGACGGTCTATGTTCGATTGGTGCCTGCGGGGATGGTGCTTGCCCAACCGCTTGATCCGGAACCGGCTGAGACGGACACGGGGCGGGTGCCTGTGGAGCCGCCATCCTATCCTTTCGAAGATGTGCACTTCATCGACGACTTACGGTTAGCTGAGGAGGGCGACTACGTTGTTCAGCGTGCTTTTGCTGCGTCGGCGGGTTCCTACGACCTTTACATTGGGGTTAAAGATTCTGAGCTCGTGGAGACAGAATTTGAGGAGATCCGCTGGGGAGTGATCAAGCGAACCGTTGAAGTGCCAGATTTATGGAATGGTCAGTTAGCAACGAGCACGATATTCGTCACCGACCGGGTGGAGACAATTCCTGCGCCACTCTCACCCGAACAGCAGCGCTCCGACCCGTATGCGATCGGGTCAGCACGCCTGGTACTACGAGACACGCTCGAATACGCGAAGACAGATTCACTGTCGTTCCTATTCTTCATTTATAACCCAAGGCTTGTTGAGAGTAAGCCGAACGTCACAGTTGAGTACAATTTTCATCAGCGCACCGTCAGCGGTGAAGAGTTGTTCAACTCCACAACGCCGCAGAACCTAAGTGCTGAGACGCTGCCACCTCAATTGGATATGACGGCCGGGCACCAATTGTCGGCTGGCCAGAATGTTCCCTTAAGCGCATTTCCCGAAGGAATCTTTCGGTTAGAGATCAAGATTACCGACAACGAATTGGCTGCCTCAATATCGCGCGACGTGACTTTCACCGTCGTCGGATCCTGAAGAGTTTGTGGTGACAGGGACGATGAATCATTGCCATCGCGTCCTAACTGCTGCTGTTGCCAGCGGTTTATTGAGTGTGTGCTTTCAGATTTCAACCGAAAGTCGGGATTTACCGGTGAATCCGACGGCCGTCATCGATGATGTTAGTCGTCCATTCGAGGGAGCGATAGTGCCGGCGTTCGGCCAATCCAGCACGACGGTGCAAGACATCGTTGCAAACGACTTACTGAATGATCGAGAGCCTGTTGACGAGATCGCTAATAGGCCAGGGCACAGCCACAGCGAGTTGGCCTGGTGGTTACGCCACGCCCGTCGGAGTGTGCTCAGGTAAGGTTCGAACTCGTTTAATGGCCCCGACGTAAAANTAGTTGGGGGCTGCAGGCCACTTTTTCTAGCTGTTGTGAATCCAGTTCTTGAAAATCTAGCTTGAATGATATGCGAGCGGCTCTGAAGCGTAGCGTGAAGGCCTGGCCACCGTTTGGCGAGTTACGGCAGGAAATACTCGCCATGTTGGTTGTTACCGCACTCCTGGTGTTGGCGTTCGCGAACATTGCGGTCCGCTCGAGTTGGAGTGAAGTTGAAGATGGCGTGTTGTGGGTGTCCCGGCCTGAAGGGGTGGTTGCGGCCGAAATAGATGTTCAGTCGGCTGCCGGTACCGTGGGCATCTTGCCTGGCGACCTATTGGTAGCGATTAATGGTAAGCCAGTCGATTCGCCTGATGTTGTGTTAGCCGAACTGCATACTAGTGCGATTGGNGATCAACTCGACTACATTGTTTTTCGCTCTGGTTCGGANGAACTTTTCGAAGTGACACCGGAGCCGATTCCGGCCGGTAACCGCGTTTTGTATTTTGTGTTAGCGACCGTCGGTGTCTTCACATTACTTATGGGTGCGTTGGTACGACTGCGCCGGCCAACGGTACAGGCTACCCTCCACTTTTTTTGGTTAACGGTAGCTTTTTTCGGCGTCTTCACATTTTCCTTTAGTGGCCGGCTTGACCAGTTGGACTGGGTCTTCTACTGGTTGGACGTTATCGCGACGCTCCTGCTGCCGCCGCTATTCATACACTTCGCCTTAATTTTTCCCGAACGGTCACCCGACTGGACGCAGAACAAGCTGCGGCCCTTCCCGTATCCGGTGCTTTACCTGCCAGCGCTTGTCATCGGGTTGATGCGCATTGTTGCCTTCTCGAGATCCGGCGCCGAGGGGGTTGAGCTCACGAGCGCGATCGAAAGCTTGGAACGTCTTGAGCTGGGCCNCCTCGCGGTCTGTCTGATTGGTGGCGCAGTAATCATGTCCTGGGCGCTTCGACGAGCTCGGTCGGTGACTGCGCGTCGGCAGCTCCGGTGGATTCTGTGGGGGACGGTAATGGGCGGATTGCCGTTTTTAGCCGGTTACCTCCTGCCGTTTGCTCTAGGCTTTAATCCTGCACCGGAGATGCAGCTAACCGCGATACCACTCGGCCTCATTCCCTTATCGTTTGCGTCGGCGGTGGTCAGCTACCGACTGATGGACGTTGAGGTGATCATCAAGCGNTCGGTGGCTTACACCACGGTGCTTTTNGCCATGGTGGTNATTTACGCGGTNCTGCTNCGCGTTGCCACNGCGATCTTGNTCGGTGGATCCCAGCANCATAATTCNATNATCGCGCTACTTGCGACNTTGGTTGTCGTGTTGTTAGCGAGTCCAGTTAAGGANTTGATTCAGTCGGCCCTAGATCGAGTCTACTATCGCGATCGTTACGATTACCGACGGGCNCTGGTTGGATTTGCTCGCGATNTGAANCGAGATTTAAATCTCGCACGTCTGAGCGAGCGNCTCGTTACGCGAGTTATGGATACGTTCGTCGTTGANAGGATGGCGCTTATGCTCGCACCGGCGGATGATGGTTCAGACGNTNATCTTCGGGNTATTCATGCNNCTGGNGTAGGTGAGGAAATACCGAGGNTNTCTCGTCGGTCACCGNTCGGCGAGTGGCTTTGGGCNTCGCGGACGGTCNNGCTCGATGANNCCGCNTGGCGNTNGNATAATCCCGATNNTGANGCTTGGCGAGATGTTGGAATNCACTACCTGATNCCTAGCGTCTCNAAGGANGGGACGNCGGCNGTGCTGGCGGTTGGGCGNAAGGACAATGGTGAGCCTCTTAGCAGTGAAGACCTTGCGTTACTCGCTGCNGTCGCGNCACAGGTGGCGACAGCGCTCGAGAACGGTCGGCTCTATGGCCAACTNCGTGCGAAGGCTTCCGAGCTCGATCGACTTCGTGAATTCAGTGAGAACGTGATCGAGTCCCTTAACGATGGCTTAGCCGTCATTGATTTTGATGGTCGGGTGATCCGTTGGAACCGAGGCTTGGAGCAGCTTTATGGTGTCGGACGTGATAAGGCCCTTGGCGAGAGACTGGACTCTTTGTTTGAGCCAGCATTCGCGCAGATGCTTCAGGAAGTGCAGGACGGCGGGCGCGCGGGTTCTGTCAGGTATCGCTTACCACTCCAGTCCCGTCATTCTGACGGGCCGAAACGACTACTAGTCAATTTGGCGACAGCGCCATTGCGAACACCACAGGGCGACAGTGCTGGTACCATCGTAATCCTAGAAAACATTACGGAGCGTGTTCAGCTGGAAGAGCAATTACAGATCTCGGAAAAGATGGCATCAATCGGACTTCTCGCGGCTGGTGTGGCCCACGAGGTCAACACGCCGTTAACTGGAATTTCGAGCTTTACACAAATGCTGCTGGAGGGAGCGGATACCGACGATCCGAAGACGCGGTTGCTTCAGAAGATTGAGCGACAGACGGTTCGCGCTGCGAAGATCGTAAACGGCCTTCTAGATTTAGCACGCCCAGCGCGCACGGAAGCTGGTCCGGTTGATGTCAACGCTGTCATAAACGATGTCCTAGCGTTACTAGAGCATCAGCTCAAGGAGTCACATATCAGCGTCCGTAAAGAACTGGGCACTCCCGCACCGATAGCTCTCGGACTCGATTACAAGCTCCAGCAAGTGTTTTTGAACCTATTTTTGAATGCCCGGGATGCCATGCCAAATGGTGGCTGGCTTCGGATCACGACGCGTCGGGATGGTGACCGTGCCACTATTGAAATTGCCGACACTGGGTCGGGTATTTCTGGTGAACATCTCTCACGTATCTACGACCCCTTCTTTACGACCAAATCATTGGGACGTGGTACAGGATTAGGCCTGTCGATCACGTACGGTATTGTGCAAGAACATAGTGGTTCAATTGAATGTGACAGTGTTGAAGGGCAAGGAACGAAATTCACGCTTGACTTTCCGCTTGCTGCTTCGGCTTTGACGCGCTCGGATGAAGTAGCCCAATAAGCTGCGAAACATTTATATGACGGACGAACGCACGGTTCTCGTCGCGGACGATGAAGAGGTAGTGCTCGAAATTTTGACAACGCTTCTTATTCGGGAAGGCTACACGGTTCGGACGGCTTCAACTGGAGAAGAAGGTCTTGAAATGGCGCGCGGCGAATCGCTAGATGCGGCCATTGTGGACGTGATGATGCCAGGACAAGGAGGCATGGCCACTCTTGACGCTCTACAGAAGCTCGACCGAGAACTTCCAGTGATCATGCTCACAGCCTACGGGTCGGTCGAGAGTGCAAAAACTGCGATTAAAGCTGGCGCGTTTGACTACATCACCAAACCGTTCAAACACGATGAAGTGTTGAAGGTCTTACGGAATGCTGTTGAGCAACGGCGTTTGACAATTGAGAATCGTACGCTTCGCCAGAACCTTCAGGCTCAAAGCTATGATTTCGATGACATAGTCGGCCGAAGTCCCCGATTGCGTCAGGTGTTCGACTTGATCGTGCAGGCAGCGCCCAGCCGCACGACGATTCTGATTGAAGGGGAGAGCGGTACCGGCAAGGAGCTGGTCGCGCGCGCGCTCCACACCCATTCAGCCAGGACGGAGTTTCCGTTCGTTACGGTGAATTCGGGAAATCTGCCCCACGACTTGCTTGAGTCGAACCTATTTGGTCACGTTAAGGGTGCGTTCACTGGTGCGCTGTCAGCAAAAAAAGGTCTTTTCGAGATAGCCGACACTGGAAGTATCTTTTTCGATGAAATAGGGAATATGCCGTTCGAAACCCAGGCCAAGCTGCTTGGCGTGATACAGGAGCGGCAGTTTATGCGTTTGGGGGGCGTTGAGACCATCAAAGTTGACGTCCGTATCATCGCCGCAACAAACGTCGACTTGAAGCGGATGGTTGATGAAGGACGGTTTCGGGAGGATCTTTATTACCGGCTGCACGTCATTACTGTGCATTTGCCTGCGTTGCGGGAGCGAAAGGAAGACATCCCGTTACTTGTGCAGCATTTTCTAAGTAAGTACGGTGGCGAGAACGACCGCCAAGACCTCGAAATAACTCCTGAGGCGCTCGATTTTCTCGTGGCATACGACTGGCCGGGAAACGTTCGTGAACTCGAAAATGTAATTGAACGTGCAGTCGTGCTGTCCTCAGGACCTCGCATCGGTGATGAACTGATTCCGGATCATGTACGTACCACTGAACAGCTCAAGATGCCAAGAATCGTCGTTCCTCCAGACGGTATCTCGCTGAAGGAAGTGATAGGTGCTTCCGAACGACAACTTATTGAGTCAGCACTACACGAAGCGGGTGGTGTGCAAAAGCGGGCCGCTGAATTGTTGCGGATTAAACCGACAACATTAAACGAAATGATCAAACGCCATGGAATCCAACCGGGTCAACGACGGAGAGTCAGCAAGCGAAAGGGGTAATTGCCTGCGAAGTCTGACACCAAATCCACGGAAACCGCCTAGTCTCTCCTAGAAGTTGATGCCAGCCGAGACATTGAACAATGAACCCTGTTTTCGGGTTGTGTTCTGAAGTCAAGGCCAAGAAACCCCAGACCTTCAGGTGTAATACCTAACGTTGTCTTCGGTGAGTGCTGCCGCTGGTATTCGAGCTGCGCTCGCGAATCGATGAAATCAACCGCTCGTATTTCTCAAGGATTACGTCCCAGCGATAATGGCTCTGGACGTAGTCCTGACCTTTACGACCCATAGCTGAGCGCAACCGCTCATCGACCAGCAAGAGCTTGAGACATTCAACAAATTCGTCTTGGTCGCCGTAGTAAAGTCCGGCGTTACTTCGGCGGCAGTGGTCTACTACTACTTCGCTTCGACCGTTCGCCAGAATCGGTGTGCCGACAGCGAATGCTTCCAGTGCCAACAGCGACAGACTCTCTAACGGGGATGGCACGATCACGACCGTTGCCGCCTCCAGCGCATCGAACCGCTCTTGTTCGGACAGTTTGCCAGCGAAGCGGACAAACGATTCTTCAGGTAAAGGCATAAGTTTTATGCCCATTAGCGTTAACGTCGCATCCCCGCCGCTATGCGCGTAAGCACTGAAGTATTCGATCAGTTCTTCGCAACCCTTACCCGGTTCGATCCGCCCGCCGTAGAGTGCTACTGGACCGTGGAGCCGATGGCGTCGTAAAAATTCCGCACCCCGTTTACGAAGGTGACTGCCACGCCCGTTATCGTTGTCTGTGCGCTTACCCGAGNCCNCNNTCCGTGACCGGCCGCTACTCCTCCGACGAGTTCGTCCACCTNGCTTGGGTTGATCGTCCAGTTGGCGTGGCAGAAACTCTACCCCGCAACCAACGGTGTTTTCCGCCACAGTCCGAATGTCAAAATTTGATCTCAGGAACGCGCGCTCAGCATCAGTGTTGTAGGCTACGCCAGCTGGCAAGCTGAATACGTCTCGGTAAAGGTCGAGATGAATAGCTGGCTCATCGTGGGCGGTCGGCACCAGTATGCTCCGACTAGGCGCAATAGCAATGCCAAGTACAGTGGGAGCATAGAGGTATGTGAAGAAGATCAATATTTCGTACTTCAGCGCATGCTGCTCAAGATATTCAAGTAATGCTGGGCACCAGGGTCCCTGGCGTCGCAGCCACTCCATTTCGTCAGCCTGTGTGTGGGGATTATTGAAAATCCAGTCCGAATATTGGTTAAAAGACTTTATGTCGCGGGTTTGCGCGTTGGCGAAGCGGCGAACTGTCACTCCTCGGACACGGTCGGCACCCTCTGGATACTCATTCTTCCATGTGAGGTAATCCTGCGCACAAGTGGTGAGAACCTCGACATCATGCCGCAAGGCCATCTTTTCGGCTATGAGTCGACAGTGGTATTCGGAACCCCCGACGATTTCTGTGCCGTAGCGCTGAACAACAAAACCTATTCTCACGAAAACCTTTCGACGAGTTGCGTCAAGTGTTGACGAATCATTGCATCGCCAAAGTTCTCTAGGCGAGCGCGTTGACCTGCCAGGACCGCCGACCGTAGGTCCTCATCGTACACCAGCTGACCGAGAAGCTCCGCGGCGTATTCAAAATTCTTCGGGGCAAACTGCACACCTGCGTCTGCCAGCGTTTCTGGTACGGCTCCGGCTGGGTAAGCCATCACGGGCACTTCAGCGGCCATAGCTTCAAGAAGCGGTACGCAGAAGCCTTCGTGCTCGCTCAGGGAAACATACGCGTCGGCGTGACGATAGAAGGTTACCAGGTCATCATCTGGCACGCTTCCAGTAAACCAAAATCTAGATATTTCACCGTGGGTTGAGTTGAACTCGGATACGAGCGAGCGAATCATTGTGAAATAGCGCGGCGCAGCATCATTCCGACCGACAAAGATAAATCGATAATTGGAGTCGACGTAACGCCGATAGTGTTCGGCTAGGAGGATATGGTCTTCAATCTTTTTATTTGGCGCCAATCGACCGACAAAAAGGATATTTGTGAGACCGTCGTCGAGCACTCGCTCAAGCGCTGGCCGGCTTTTCAGTCGCGACAATCTCCCGGTGTCGACGGCAATCGGCATTACGCCGGTGTCGCCGAACCCGAGTTCATCCAATTCGCGACGGTTATATTCGGAGTCACCCAAGGCTAGGTCCACGCGACCGGCGAGCGTCGCCAGTTCACGTCGGCCCAGCTCGGCGAGTCGGAACAACTCCGGCTCATACGGCGCAAAAAAATGAGCCGGTGTGATGTTGTGATATTGCAACACGCGGCGTCCCGAAAGTGCTGCGAACGCTTCCGTCATCGGCGACGGTAGCGCGTAGTGGAAAATTGTGAGGTCGCCTCCGGTTGCCTCTTCGGCATTGAACGGCCGAATGTCATGCCGGAGTGAATCGTCGATCGTGATGGCAAAGATGTCGGCGACATGACCGAGGGCGCGCAGCATGTCACGAACCCGCCGTGCGCTATCTCCGATCGCGTCACCTTGATGCGCGGCCGGAACCCACTGATTAACGATCATGTTTTAAGACGTCCCTATCAGCATCAAACTTTTGCCAAAACTCCCGAAACTTTTGCCAAAAATCCCCTCTTAATTCCCATGGTGGAAGGCGGGGCCCTTGGAGTATTTGGTTCACGAAGCGCATCAGTGTTGCTGAGAAATCATGATTCAAATATCGGTCCAGGGCGCTGTCCTGTGCATCGAGAACCGTTTCACATAGAGCTTGGTTCGACATGATCCCGTCAATCAGGGCCGCGACGACAGATGGGTCCTTGTCGTTGTAAAGCACGCCGCCTCCATCCATGGTGTCTGGCACTGCCGTTGCAGCATAGGCGATTACNGGTACACGTTCATGGAACGCTTCGACNAGAGGAACACAAAACCCCTCATGTTCACTAGCACAGAGAAAAACGTCAGCTACGTTGTAGAAAGCGGACAATTCAGCATTCGTGACCTGGCCGACAAAATGCACATCGGGTGTGCGTAGTTTCGCGGTTAAGTCGTAGAGACTCATCAAATAGTCCTCAAACCCTACGGAGGAGCCGACAATGATGAGTCGCGATCGGAGATTATGCGTTGATCGATAAGCATGAAAAAATTTGATTAGGTCCTCGATCCGCTTGTTGGGAACCACCCGACCGACAAAAAGAATATTGGTCCACGCATCGTTAAACTGCGAGACCAAGCTCCAATCCGGCTCCCCAGTGAGGTGATCGAAGTTCGGTATCACCGGCAAAACATCTGTTTTCTTGAAGCCGAGCGCCTGAAGTTCCTGACGGTTGAACTCGGAGTCGCCTAAAGCCAGATCGCACCTCGGGACGTAAGCNCCCAGTTCACGTCGACCTTCCCAGCATCTGAGCGCCAAGAGAGGATGGATGTCGATGAAATATTCTGGAGGCGTTATGTTGTGGTAGATCAGTGCCATGCGGCTCGGTAACGCGTAGGCGGTCCGAGAGGCCTTAGATGACAATGAAAAGTGATGGATTAGGAGGTCCTCATCCGTCACTGCGCCTGGTAGATCACGAAAATTTCTAGTGAGAGGCTTTAGCCTCGGGTCGGCCGTCTCAACGAAAATGTCCGAAGAAAAACCAACTTCGCGCAATACGCGTTGAATACCGAGCACTTCGTGACCAATAGCATCGCCGTAACTGAGAGTTGCGAGCACTTGGTGGGCCACCGGACGATCGGCACGTCGTGTAGTCTTCAGTGNCACAAGTCACNCTCGTCGGNCAGNTCGCGNGCCGCGATTGAATTTCAGAGCNGGNCCGGTCGGTAAGGCNTCGACAGTTTNTCTCGTCGGTGCAATGTTNCTTCGCCGTCGGNNAAACCAACCCGGNAGTGGTTCCATNCGCTGCGCTTCTTCCCGCTTGAGATGATTGAGCACTTCAAGNTATTTCCGTTCGATGACCGGCCAGGAGTAATGTCGCTGAAAGTACTCGGAACCGTTCACGCTCAACGCAGNATGNAGCGGCCGATTTGTCTCAAGTGCATGTAGCGTTTCNGCGAATTCCTCGTAGTTCTTGTAATAGAGNCCGGCTTTGCTTCTGATGCATTGTCCNTGGAGGACGTCGCAAGAACCATTGGCTAGCACCGGTCGGCCCATCGCCCANGCTTCGAGNGCGACCATTGANAAGCTTTCGAANTTTGAGGGCATTACGAGCGCNNGTGCNGCTGCTAGGGCATCGAACTTGTCNTGGTCCGACACGAATCCCAANTGACGAATTCGCGGNTGCGAGGGAATTTGAAGGATCGAGCGTCCAATNAGTACTAATTGGAGCGACCCTGACACCCGTGACGCATAATTCCTGAAAAACTGGAAAAGNTCTGGGCACCCCTTNTTTTCGTCAAGGCGGCCGATATAGACGATGAAAGGTTGCTGAATATCGAATTTCTGGCGGAANCGNTCGGCGTCANTGTNNCTCGGAATNTCNGANCCGACACCGACCACGGTATGNCGNACNTTNGAGTTTCCGGCGACCGCTTGGATCATCGCGCGTTCTTCGAANGAGTTGTACATNATGCCGCGNACNCCNCGGAANNNNGGTCCAAAGATCGANANACCNANNGCNGGATCNCGTTCCGCNGTNGGCACNAGGACCGCACGAGGAGCAACTGCGCGGCATCCGTGGTAGGCATGGGCGTAGCGGTAGCTAAAAAACAGGAAAAAATCATAGTCGCTAGCGTTTTTCCGGAGATATCGTATTAGCCGGGGGCTGGTCGGGCCTTCACTTTCCAGCCATGCTAGTTCGTGCGCGACCGAATGCCGGTGCTCAAACACTCGGTGCGACCACCGGCCAAAGATTAATGGGTCCCTAGGATGCCTGACGGGGAACCGGCGGACCAGTAAATTTCCTACACGGTCTTCACCAGGATCGAACTCATTTCTCCACGAGACATAGTCCCTTGCGCACGTGGTTAATACCTCCACCTCAGCATGTTTGGCGAGATGCTCGGCGATGTACCGGGCGTGGAGCTCGGCGCCTCCGTTAACGTCGGAGCCGTAACGCTGAACGACAACGGCCAGTTTCACTTTTCAGGTGTGTCGGTAGCCCCGTCGTCAGTTGTCCGTGGGGTGGCCGCCTCGGGACGCTCCGGTTCTTCGGTCGAAGACTCGGCGCTTTTATCGGACCCTGTACCTACTGCGGTTTCCGCTATCGGTGAGGGCTCTTCTTGATTCTCGGTTTCCGAGATTTTCGTTTCGGCTTCGGCGGTCTGATTCACCTCACCATCTTGGGTGGTTCGACGTCGACCTCCGCGCCGTCGCCGCCGTCGTCGACGCGGCTTCGACGTGCCGTCACCAGATTCCTCGGCATCGGGCTTAGCCTTGCGCTCTGTTGGGGTGTCTGCGGCCGGTGGATTAACAAGGCCTTCGAGAGCGCGGGCTCGGCGCTCGTCAAAATCGAGGCGGCTATTTACCGACTGCACCTGCATCTTTAGATTGTTGACCTCGATACTGAGGCGCGTGATTTCAACGACAAGGTTGTTAAGAATTTCATAGCTCAACGCGTCGTGGTCGTCCTTCGCGCCGAAACGAGCCTCGATGTGAGAGTTGATCAGGCTTTGCTTGTGTAAGGTGTCAATTAGAGGATTAGGGCTAAAGAGGAGCTTCAGAACTGGTCGGAGTAAACGCCTAACGAATACGACTAGTCCCCGGGTTGATGCGTAAATCGTGTGATTCTCGAATGAGTAGTTTTCTGGCCACGCGGTCTTAGGCCGCTCCCGGAAATGCTTCAGTAAATCCGAGCGCACCCCGGTGGGGTCAAGAATCCTTTGCAGCTTAACGTTGGCGAGTTCACGAATCTCCTGTTCGGTATAGTCGACGCCACGCTTGTCACGGATTCGCTTCCTGATGTGCCGCATGATTTCTTCGACGTCGATGGACCCCGATCGAATTGCAAAGTCAGCCATAAGGTCTCAATTTCTGGCCTGACGACGCAGAGCGCCGCCGGCGGGTAAAGTCACCAGGGGCGATACACGAGGAGNACCACCGCCNCAACCCACAGCGCGACGCAGNCCAGTAAAGGCCGGTCGNCTAAGAGTAACTCGGCGGGACTNCCNCCACTCGCCTTTTGGTGCACTAGNTACAAATACCGAAAAATGCCGTACAAAGGNAACGGAATCGTTAGACCGAGCCAGGGTGTTCCGAANCGCGCCTCCACTTCCGGACTGATAGTGTAAAAGCTATANGCGATCAAGGTGGATGCCGTCACCACCGAGATCATCTGATCTAGGAGGTAAGGGCTGTATTCGCCNAGACTCGGGCGATGCTGTGCGGCGCGCTCGGCCATCAANANNATNTCGTGNCGACGTTTACTCAATGCCAGAAATAGGGCCAGCAGGCTTGTGCAGATCAGCAACCAGGCGCTGANCGGCACACCGATTACTACACCGCCCGCTATCGCCCGCAGGACGAAACCCGCAGCGATTGTCATCACGTCTAGGATGACGATATGTTTTAACACCGCTGTGTACAGCAGCACAACCGCGGCGTAGGTCGCTGCGATAATGGCAAGAGAACCCGAAAGCGCTGCGGCCAGAAGCAGGGATCCTGTAGCAAGTGCTACAGCGGTCACTAGGGCTGCCAGGACCGAGACGCGGCCTGAGGCGATCGGACGGTTGACCTTATGGGCGTGTCGACGGTCAGCTTCACGGTCGGCTATGTCGTTGACGAGATAGACTGCTCCTGAAAGCCCGCAAAACAAAACGAAGGTGATTGCCGAACGCAAGGCTGCGTCCGGGTCAGTAAGTCGTTGTCCGAATAGGAGGGCTGCGAAAACCAGTAAATTNTTTGTCCACTGGCGAGGCCTGAGGGACCAGAAGAGTCCAGCAGCGAACGAACCGCCTGACGCCCGACCAACATTGGCGCCTGAAGCTGCGGGAATAGGTTGAAGAGGATTGTACGCCATGATGCACGGCGACCGGGCGTCTCGCCTGACGCCCGCTTCACTCGAAGTTTTGGCGTAGCTTCTTCCGACTACGCTTACGTGCGAGGGCCTGCTTCGCTCGGCGTTTGTCGCCCGGCTTGAGATAGAACGAATGCTTCTTGATGTCCTTGATTATGTCTTCTTGCTGAACTTTCCGCTTGAAGCGACGGAGCGCACTTTCAATCGATTCTCCGTCCTGGATCTTCACTTCTGCCAACCTGAATCCACCTCCTTACCCGNCAAAATAGACACCTATGAGGCTAAATGGCTCTAGCCGAATATGCTAGGCTATCACAGGTGGGCTCTTATTCTAGGCCCAAAGGCTGGTAGGTCGCAGCGTTTCCGCGAAGGCATCCAATGATATCCAAACTATTGGATATTTATCGTTAACACCATTTTTACCATAAGTATGATGGCTTCATGAGGATCCTAATTATCGGAGGAGGTGCTCGTGAGCATGCCTTGGCCTGGAAGCTTTCTGCCGAGCAGCCAACGGGCCACTTGGTCTGTGCTCCTGGTAATCCAGGGATGGCCACGGTCGCGAAGTGTGTTTCGGTTGACCAGGCTGACCCGGAGGCTCTCTTCCAGTTGGCTGAGCACGAGGATTCTGACCTCACGGTCATTGGCCCCGAGTTGCCATTGGCAAAGGGTGTTGCTGATCGGTTTGCGGCAGGAGGACGTCTCCTATTTGGACCGACCCGGGCCGCGGCCCGCCTAGAATCGTCCAAAGCCTTCGCTAAGGCCTTCATGGCCAGACACCGGATACCAACAGCGGCGCACGAAATTCATACCGACATATCNAGCGCACTGGCCGCNGTGCGATCGGGTCGNTTCGGNTATCCCGTTGTAATTAAGGCCGATGGTCTTGCAGCGGGTAAAGGCGTCATCATAGCGACTGATTTGACAACTGCTGAGCAGGCCGTTCAAGAAATTCTAGTGGAACAGCGCTTTGGCACGGCGGGCGCCACTGTTGTAATCGAGGAGCACCTTAAGGGGGAGGAAGCATCCTTTTTCGCGATATGTGATGGTCAAACAGCANTCACNCTTCCATCAGCTCAAGACCATAAACGGGTGTTCNATGGTGATGAAGGGCCNAACACAGGTGGCATGGGCGCCTTTGCNCCCACTCCACAGATGACTGACCAGATTCAAGCGCGTGTTATAAGTGAGATTGTTGAACCAGTGCTTGCCGGCATGGTGGCTGAGGGGCAACCCTACGTTGGTGTGCTCTATGTAGGGCTCATGCTGACTGTGGAAGGGCCGAAGGTCATCGAGTTTAATGTCAGATTTGGTGATCCTGAAGCACAGGTCGTTCTCCCGTTGGTCAGTGAAGGCCTAACTTCGCTCCTGATGGCGGCGGCCCAAGGCGCACTGGCCGGACAAAATTGCTTGGTGGATACCAAACCTCACGTCGGGGTCGTCGTTGCTTCTGGTGGCTATCCCGATTCTTATCGAACTGGCCTTCCGATCTCCGGGCTTGGGGCAGCTGACGCATATGAGGACGTTTTGATTTTCCATGCCGGNACCAAANGGACTGAGGCAGGCATTGTTACATCGGGGGGCCGAGTACTGACAGTCGTCGGGCGGGGTAGCACTTTCTCCGAGGCCATCGACCGAGCTTATGGCGCGATAACGTTAATCGGATTTGACGGGATGTACACTAGGACAGATATTGGCCGGAAAGCATTGGCGCTGGCATCCTGATAGCAACAAACCCCGGGGGTTGAAAGATGAACAAGTGGCAAGTTGTAATTCTAATGGGATCGGATTCAGATGCGTCTGTGATGCAGGCCACGGCGGATGTTCTAACAAAGTTCGGTGTTGGTTACACGATGACCGTGGCGTCAGCGCACCGGTCGCCTGACCGGGTCAAACGGTTAATTGATGAGGCGCANGCCGGCGGTGTTGGCGTGTTCATTGTAGGAGCTGGTGCNGCCGCGCATTTAGCTGGGGTTATTGCGGCGCATTCCTCTATTCCAGTTGTTGGTGTACCGATCGATTCGACCGCGCTGAAAGGGATGGATGCGCTACTAGCCACGGTCCAGATGCCTCCGGGGGTTCCGGTAGCGACTATGGCTATCGGAAAAGCCGGTGCGACCAATGCTGCTGTCCTCGCAGTCCAGATTCTGGCCACAGGAGATGCTGCATTGGTCGACAAGTTGACAGAGTACAAAGCATCTCTGGTCGCTAAAGTTGAGAAGGCAGCCGCCAAGGTTGAAGGCTAGCTCGCGACAGATTCAGTAATGAAATTTGCTCTCATCACTTTTGGATGTCGAGTGAATCAGGCCGATTCGACGTGCCTCGATGGAGACCTCCGTGCTGTCGGAGGACGGCCGTCGCATTTTGAAGACGCGGACCTGGTTGTGGTCAACACGTGTTCTGTTACTGCGTCGGCCGATCAGTCAGCACGTAAGATGATCCGGCGTGTCGGACGGAGTAACCCTGACGCGCGTATCGTTGTGACAGGTTGCTATGCCACACGCGCGGCCGAAGAAATCTCAGCGTTACCAGGCGTTGAAGCAGTCGTGCCAAATGCTCGCAAGGAACAACTGACGGATGATCTGCGAGCCCTCATCCGTTCGCTACCAAAGGGAACGGGCGATGGGCCGTGCGGGGTCCCACTTGAGACGGCTGCTCCAAGTCGGACGGTGCACATGCTGTGCGTACAGACCGGGTGTGACGAGACCTGCACTTACTGCATCATTCCCAGCACGCGCGGGCGCGGGCGAAGTCGGTCGATTGAAGAAGTGCTTGAGCGTGTCCAATCGGCAACTGATGCTGGCTTCAAGGAAATCGTTTTGTCGGGCGTGCATCTCGGTTCCTACGGTCGAGATCTAAGTCCGTCGACGTCGTTACTGGAACTTGCGAAAGCACTTGATGGTCAACGAACTGACTGCCGCTTTCGGATTAGTTCGCTTGAACCAATGGATTGCGAGCCGGCACTGATCGAGCTTGTTGCTAGGAGCGGCCGCTTTACGCCGCACTTTCATTTGCCCCTCCAGCATGGGAGCGATAACTGCCTGCGATCGATGGGCCGACCATATTCAAAAGATGACTATCGACGCGTTGTCGAAGCCGTACGCGAAGCGTTACCGGATTCAGCTATCGGTTCAGACGTAATGGCTGGCTTTCCAACCGAAACTGAAAGCGATCACGACGAGTCAGTTCGATACCTGGCTGACTCACCGCTCACTTATGTCCATGTATTTCCCTACGCTGACCGTCCTGGGACGGTAGCAAGTCGGATGCCGAAAAAGAACGCCACCAACGTTGTCCGGCGTCGCGCGAGTGAGCTCAGAGCCGTGGCGGCACAACTTCAGGGTCGCTTTCGACGCTCTGCGATTGGCACGGTGCGTCCGGCGCTTATACTCGAGGGCGGTGGATTGGCGCTGACGGACAATTACCTGAAGGTTCAACTTCGCGAACCGGCCACACGCAATAGCATGGTCAACGTCAGGATCAATTCGGCGGCTGGCGGTCAAATGATGGGCGAAATTGTCGACTCAATTTACAACTCGGACGTTGGAGTTGAGGGCACTCCTGTGTCCATTAGGCCTGCTAATTGCTGACTGGGTGACGGTTGGGTTCCTTCAAGGACGAGTTGTCCACAGGCCGCACGAATATCCCGGCCGCGACTCTTTCGGATAGAAACGGTCACGCGGTGTTCGGCCAACAGTCTGCCGAATCGGTCAATCTTTGCTGAGGATGGCCGCTCGTAGGGAATCCCCGGAGCGCTGTTCAGCGGAATCACGTTGACCTTGGCGCGAAGTCCCACAAGTAATCGCGCTAACCGGCGTGCGTCAGCGGGTGAGTCGTTGAAGTCTCGGATCAACACGTATTCGAATGTGATCCGGCTTCGCCGTTTCAGTGGGAAAGCGCGACACGTGGCCAGAAGCTCTGCCAATGGATATCGCCGGTTAACCGGTAACAGAGATGAGCGTTGCTCCTCGGTCGTTCCGTGAAGAGAAATCGCTAAATTCGGCATGATTGGTTCGCTGGCCAGACGGGTGAGTGCTGGCAGGATTCCGACGGTCGACAAGGTGATGCGCCGGGGAGACAAGGCTGCTCCATGGGCAGAAGTCATTATCCGAAGGGCGCGCATCGTTGCCTCGTAGTTGTGCAGTGGTTCACCCATTCCCATCAGTACGACGTTGACCGGTTGTTCTAATAGCTTTAGTTCCGACCTCAATAAGCGGACTTGCGCAGCGATCTCTCCAGCGGTTAAATGCCGCTCGAGGCCCATTTTAGCGGTCAGGCAAAACGTACACTGCATTGCACAACCCACCTGAGTTGAAATGCAGAATGTGTGAGCTGGCGAATCCGGAATGTAGACGGCTTCGATGCGCCGGCAATCAGTTAGTTCGAAAAGGAACTTCATCGTGCCGTCCCCGGATAGCGTGCGTTGGACAACTCGAGGTGTTGAAATCGTGAAAGCTTCAGCTAAGGACTTACGGTATTTCTTGGGCAGATCGGTCATGTGTTCCCACTCGTTCACCGCGCGTCCATGTACCCAGGAATAGATCTGTTTAGCCCGATATGGCTCGATACCCAGCGGAGCCAATGCGCTTTCAAGTTCCTTGAGCTCAAGTTCTGCTAGGTCGCAGGTCGAACTAGTCACGTCTGTTTACCTTGTCGAGGCCGAATCCCCATCGTACCATGCCGTCGCCGGTTTACTCTGGGCTGAATAGTGCGAAAAGTCGCGAATATTCGCGGGTTCGTAGTTGATGAGGTGAGCCGCTCGTGATATGATCAGACTTTACTGTTTATGACGTAAACCCTTTTTGATCAATGACTTGCGAGGTTGTACTAGACTTGCAAGACGACTTAAATTCCTTCCGCCGCCGATGATCGTTCGTGAGGTATTCGACAACGGTCTGCGCCTGATCACCGAGGCAATGCCTCATGTTCGCTCGATTAGTCTTGGTGTTTGGATTGCACGTGGTTCCCGCCATGAAGACCCTGGCCAGTCAGGAATATCGCACTTCATCGAACACATGCTGTTCAAGGGGTCCGCATCGCGATCGGCCCAAGAAATTGCGCAAGCCATTGATTCGATAGGTGGTCAAGTCGATGCTTTCACTGCGAAAGAATACGCGGGCTACTACATAAAGGTACTCGACACACATCTGCCGGCCGCTTTCGACATCCTGTCGGACCTCATTCTTCGTCCTAGCTTTCGTGAAAAAGACGTCGAAAGGGAGAAGAAGGTGGTGCTCGAAGAGATCAAGATGGTCGAGGATACGCCGGATGACCTCATCCATGAGTTGTTCATGCAGGAGTTTTGGGAAGACCATGCTCTGGGTCGGCCGATTCTCGGTGCCCCCAATGTTGTATCTACGTTCACAAGTGATGAGCTCCGAGGGTTTTTCGAACAGGCCTACGTAGCGCCGAACGTGGTTGTTTCTGCTGCCGGCAATCTTGAGCATCCTCAGTTACGCAGCCTCGTTGAAGCCGCGTTTGGCGATTTGCCGGCAACTGGGGCTCTAGTACCGTGGGTTCAACCCGTCACGGTGCCGCAGATACACCTACGCAATAAGGACCTTGAGCAGAGTCACATTTGCGTTGGCACTGCTGCCTACCCCCAGGACCATCCAGATCGTTATACCAGCTATCTAATGAATACGATCCTGGGTGGTTCGATGAGTTCCCGATTATTTCAGCATATCCGTGAAGAGCGCGGATTGGCCTATGCTGTGTCTAGCGGCCTCAACGTATATCGCGATACAGGTGCGCTTATTGTTTATGCGGGTTGTGGGACGAATTCGGTCGCCCAAGTCCTTGACCTGGTTGTTGATGAGATGCGCGCTTTGGCTGACACGGCAGTGCCGGCTGCTGAGTTGCAGCGGGCCAAAGACCACTTAAAGGGGAGCCTGATGCTCTCTCTGGAGAGCACTTCGTCCAGAATGTCGCACCTTGCAGGCCAAGAGCTTTATCTCGGTAAGCAGGTCGGTTTGGACGAGACCCTTGAGAGCATCGACCGCGTGACGATAGGGGACTTACAGCGCATAAGTCGTGACTTGTTGGTGGACGGTCCCCGGGCCGTAACGGTACTAGGTCCGTCGACCGGACTTGATCTGTCGGTTGAGCGTTTGGGTGTCGGTGTCGCGACCGTCGTCGAATAAACACCGGCCATCATGGGGAGGGTAGGACTATCTCTGTTGAACTAACGGTCCTCGGAAGTGGTAGCAGTGGGAACGCCACCCTTGTGACCAGCGACAACGACAGAGTGTTGATCGACGCTGGATTGAGCTACCGTGCGATACAGCAGCGGCTAGATAGCCTGGGCCTTACTGCTGACGCTCTCCGTGCGGTGCTCATTACTCATGCCCATGTTGACCACGTGCGAAGCGCGGGAATGCTCTCGCGAAAGCATGGAATTCCAATTTATGTTACAGAAGCGACTCGTGCTGCCTGGGGTGAGGGCGCCAAGAAGGTCGCGGATTGGAAATTTTTGCTCCCTGGACGTACGGTGGCTTTCGGCGCGATGCAATTTGTCCCGTTTGGTGTCTGTCACGATGCTGACGATACGCTCGGGTTCAGGGTTAACACTCCAGACGGCGCGATTGGATTCGCGACTGATGTCGGGAAGATTACCGAGGATTTGATTTCCCGCTTTGCGGCGTGCCGCGTGCTAGTGATGGAATCGAATCATGCGGTAGAGTTGCTCCGCGTAAGTCCATATGCGGCAAGTGTTCGGTCACGCATTGCTGGGGATGATGGACATCTGTCGAACGAAGATGTGGCTACCTTCGTCCGCGACCATTTGGGCGCTGATGTGCGCTGCATCGTCTTGGCCCACCTAAGTCGTGTCAACAACGTGCCGGAAATCGCCAAGATGAGCTGCTTGGATGCACTTTGCGCGGTCGGGCGCGAGGATGTTCGTGTGGTGGTCGCGGACCAGGATCGACCAACGCCTACGATTGACCTAGCTAGTCTGTCTCGTTACTCCGCGCGGTTGGCGCCAACGCAATCAGGTCTGACTCAGTCCGATCTACCGTTTGCCTAATGCCTGAAATTAGAGAACTGTAAATGATTCCTCGCTATACCAACCCTGAAATGGGTCGCATCTGGACTGACCAGCACCGTTATGAGACCTGGTTACTCGTTGAGACGGCCGCGGCCGAAGCGATGGCTGAGGTTGGAATGATTCCCGCTGAGGCCGCGCGTGACATCCGTGAACGCGGTGCTGTGGACATAGCGCGTATTGAGGAAATTGAGGCTACGACCCAGCACGATGTTATTGCCTTCACCACTGCTGTAGCCGAGCGCGTTGGCGACTCGGCACGATGGCTGCACTTTGGCTTGACCTCCTCGGATGTGCTCGATACCGCGCTTGCTCTCCAGATGGTGGAGGCCTGTGATCTGATTCTTTTGGACCTGAATAAACTCTTAGAAGTTATTCGGACCCGTGCGGAGGAACACCGCATGACTCCGATGATCGGGCGGACTCACGGTGTGCATGCCGAGCCGATGACTTTCGGTTTAAAGCTGGCGCTCTGGCATGCCGAGTTGGTTCGCAATCAACTTCGGTTAAACCGGGCTCGTGAGGTAATTAGAGTTGGTAAAGTTTCCGGTGCAGTCGGCACCTACGCGCATCTCGATCCGGCTATCGAAACTAGTGTGTGCGAACGGCTTGGCCTTTCCCCGTCGCCGGTGTCGTCGCAGGTATTACAGCGAGACCGGCATGCTGAACTACTAGCCACTTTGGCGATCACGGCTGCTTCGATTGAGAAGTTTGCGCTTGAGATCCGTGGCTTGCAGAAGACCGAGATCGGTGAAGTCGAAGAACCGTTTGGAAAGGGACAAAAAGGTTCATCGGCGATGCCCCACAAACGAAACCCAATTGGCTGCGAACAATTGACCGGCCTGGCGCGTTTACTTCGAGCAAACGCTATGGCAGCGTTAGAGAATGTGGCGCTGTGGCATGAGCGCGACATTTCCCACTCGTCGGTCGAGCGGGTAATCGTACCAGATAGTTTTATCATCCTCGATCACATGTTGCGCCGTTTTACGCGGATTGTCAGTGGGCTCGTTGTGCATCCAGAGCGGATGCGCGAGAACCTAGAACGTTCGCGAGGCGTCGTTTTTTCCGGGAGCGTATTGTTGGAACTCACGAAGCGGGGTGTGTCACGCGAACAAGCATATGAGTGGGTACAGCGAAATGCGATGCGATCTTTCGACGAAGCGATGGATTTCAGGACTCTGCTTATGGCCGACGCCGAGGTTACGGCCATTATGCCCGAAGAAGCGCTTGAACGAATGTTTGATTTGAATGTGCAGTTGAGGCATGTGGATAAGATTTTTGAGAGAGTCTTTGGGACGAACACTAATCAGGGAGAGGAGCTGTGAAGGCGCGCGTATTCGTGACGCTCAAAGAATCAGTGTTCGACCCGCAGGGTCAGACGATTGCTGACGCTCTCCATACTATGGATTACGACCGTGTTCGGAACGTTCGACAAGGAAAGTATTTCGAACTTGAACTCGACGTTGAAACAGTTGACGACGCCCGTGCACTGGCCAACGAAGTAGCTGATAGGTTACTCGCAAACCCGGTCATTGAAAGCTACAGAATCGACGTAGAAGACGAGACGATAGGGGTGTCGAAGTAGGGGCTTTCGGTTCACCATCATGAAATTTGCTATTGTCGTTTTTCCTGGGTCCAATTGTGATCACGATGCATATTACGCAACAAAACATGTCCTAGGTGCCGATGCCGAGTTCGTGTGGCACAAGGAACTTGGTCTTCAGGGTGCGGATGTTGTGATCTTGCCTGGCGGTTTTTCCTACGGTGATTATCTCCGGACAGGTTCGATTGCCAGATTTTCTCCGGTCATGGCATCGGTAATGGCGTTCGCGGAGGCTGGCGGCCCCGTGCTTGGAATCTGTAATGGATTCCAAATACTGCTCGAGACTGGTTTACTACCTGGCGGAATGCTATATAACCGCAGTGTTAAGTTTCAATGTGAGCAAGTTTACGTCCGTGTCGAGGAACTCGAGACGCCGTTCACCTGCACTGCGACTCCGGGTCAAGTGTTGCGTATCCCAATCGCGCATGGCGAAGGAAATTACTTTGCACCGCCAGACGAACTCGACTTGCTCGAAGCTAATCGTCAGGTGGTTTTCCGTTACTGCGATGTCGAAGGGGCGGTTGTTGATGCGGCAAATCCAAATGGTTCGGCCCGCGGCATTGCAGGACTCTGTAACAAACAGCGAAATGTCGTGGCATTAATGCCGCATCCGGAGCGCGCCTGTGAGTCGGCGATGGGGAGCGCTGACGGCTTGGTAGTCTTCGAATCTGCTATTGCGCAACTAAAGAGTGATGGAATGGTGCTACCCGGATGAAACAATGTGATTAGGCGAACCGGCCATGGTTACGATTAATTCCAAGACTCTTGACCACCACGGCTTGAGCCGTGAGGAGTACCAGAAGATTCTCGAGATCCTTGGTCGAGAACCCTCACCCACGGAGATCGGCATCTTTTCAGTGATGTGGTCTGAGCACTGTAGCTATAAGAGTTCACGGATCCACCTACGGACACTGCCGACGACTGGAGCGCGTGTAGTGCAGGGCCCCGGCGAGAACGCAGGCGCCGTGGACGTTGGTGACGGGCTCGTCGCCGTTTTTAAAATCGAATCTCACAACCACCCATCGTTCATTGAGCCCTATCAGGGGGCTGCAACCGGTGTCGGTGGCATCATCAGAGATATTTTCACTATGGGAGCGCGCCCGATCGCACTGCTCAATTCGCTGCGCTTCGGATCGCTCAATGACGCTAAAACTCGGGGCATCTTGGAGGGAGTAGTCGCTGGCATTGGTGGATACGGCAACAGTATCGGCATTCCAACAGTGGGCGGCGAAATCTTGTTCGAAGATACTTATAAGGGAAATCCGTTGGTTAATGTCTTCTGTCTCGGCCTTGCTCAAGCCGGTAAGCTCGTTATGGGAGAAGCATCTGGTGCAGGTAATCCGGTGTATTACGTTGGTGCCAAAACCGGACGTGATGGCATTCACGGTGCAACGATGGCCTCGGCGGAGTTTGATGAGCAGTCATCGGAGAAGCGGCCCGCCGTGCAGGTGGGTGATCCGTTTATGGAAAAACTTTTGCTTGAGGCATGCCTTGAGCTGATGCAAACCAATGCGCTCGTGGGGATTCAGGACATGGGTGCTGCCGGTCTGACCTGTTCGACTTCGGAGATGGGTTCACGTGGTGGCGTCGGTATTGACATTGACGTGACCCGAGTCCCACAGCGTGAATCCGGCATGACACCATACGAAATCATGCTGTCGGAGTCACAGGAACGAATGCTTATGGTCGTCCACCGAGGGCGAGAGGCCGAGGTAGAGCGCATCTTTAAAAAGTGGGACCTGCATGCCGTGTCGATTGGTGTGGTGACAGATGACGGCCAGTTGCGTGTGCGTGAGGGAGACTCCGTAGTTGCCGAGATTCCGAACGGTAAGCTCGCCGATGAGGCACCTTGCTACAATCGCCCAACTGAGATCCCGGGGTATCTAGAACAGGTGCGTCACTTGGATCTCGAAGCGTTGCCAGTGTTGCCGGCAGCAGAGTCAGCGCTGCTGAAACTTCTGGGTTCGCTGGCCGTGACTAGCAAGCATTGGGTTTACCGCCAGTACGATCATATGGTTCGTACTAATACGATTGCACCTGCGGGCATGGGCGCCGGTGTTGTCAGGCTGAAAGGTACGGACCGAGCCTTGGCAATCTCGGTCGACGGTAACGGACGACACTGCTATCTTGACCCACATCTTGGCGCAATGCTGGCCGTCGCGGAGGCGGCCCGGAACGTTGCCTGTGCGGGTGCTTTGCCGATTGGAGCTACCAACTGCCTGAACTTTGGGAATCCAGAGCGCCCAGAAATTATGTGGCAGTTTGCGCGCGCCGTGGAGGGGATTGGCGAAGCCTGTCGAGCCCTGGAGTTGCCGATTACTGGTGGCAACGTAAGCTTCTACAATGAGACCGATGGACAAGCAATCTATCCTACGCCGGTGCTCGGGGTTGTTGGGGTGATCGAGAATGCTTCCAGTGTTCTCAATCGAGTGTTTCCGTCATCTCAGTCGGCGATCCTGTTGTTAGGAGGTGGTTCCGGGGTATTGGGCGGGAGCGAGTATCTCAAGACGGTCTGTGGACAAGTTGCGGGTTCACTGGCTCCCCTGTCGTTAGATTCCGAGCGTAGGCTTCAGCAACTTCTGGTTGAGCTAGCCGCAGCCGGTCTTATTCAGTCAGCGCACGATTGCTCGGATGGGGGTCTTGCTGTGGCGCTCGCCGAGTGTTGCTTCGATTCGGGCGGTGCAGGGGCCGACCTAATGATGCCTGATGACGCCAGTGGGGGACGCACTGATGTTGCCGAAGCATCAATCTTGTTCGGCGAGGCACCGTCAAGGGTGCTCGTGTCGATCGCCGAAAGTGACTTTGGGATCGTCCGTAAAAAGGTTGAGATTGCAGGTGTCCCGATTGCAGCCCAGGGACAGACTGGAGGTGACCGGATCACCATCTCGCTCGCCGGTCGAAAGGTGCTTGACTTATCGGTTGCTGACGCTGAAGCCGCATGGCGGCAAGGCATGGAGCGATTTTTTGTTAATCGAGCGGCTTAAATATTTTCAATCAGTTACTTGGATTAGATTGTTATGTTTCCAACCGACATGAGCCGAATGAATACCAGCGACGGGTTTAGGGACGAGTGCGGCGTCTTCGGTATCTTCGGGAGTCCCGAAGCCGCAAACCTTGCGTATCTCGGTCTCTACGCTTTACAGCATCGTGGTCAGGAAAGTGCCGGGATTGCGTCCGCCGATGGTGCCCGTCTGTTCCTATCGCGGTCGATGGGCTATGTGTCGGAGGCATTCGATGAGTCCACGTTGCTTTCACTTAAGGGAACATCAGCAATCGGGCACGTGCGGTATTCCACGGCTGGCGACAGCCGACTAATCAATGCCCAGCCGCTTCTCATTGACTGCGCGCATGGCGAAATTTCACTGTGCCACAACGGGAACCTCGTTAACGCGAAAGAGCTCCGAGACGACCTCGTGCACCGGGGTTCCATCTTTCAGACTGACAGCGACACGGAAGTCGTCCTGCATTTGTATGCGCGCTCGCAAGCTCCGACTGCCGAGGATGCGATCATTGAGTCAATTTCTCAGGTGCGGGGCGCGTTCTCCATTGTGATGCTGACGAAAGATAAGATGATTGCGGTACGAGACCCTCACGGCTTCCGCCCGCTTGCCATTGGCCAGCTCGACGGCGCAACGATAGTCTGTTCAGAGACATGTGCGCTGGATCTCATCGGTGCAACTTATGTGCGTGAGGTTGAGCCTGGTGAGGTATTAGTGGTCGACTCGAGTGGTGCTCAATCGTATAAACCCTTCGCTGATGCCCAGTCCGCGCACTGCATTTTCGAACACGTGTACTTCGCACGGCCAGACAGCGATGTGTTTGGCCAAAGTGTTAATCAGGTGAGGACGGACCTTGGGCGTCGGCTGGCTCGGGAGGCTGGTGTTGACGCCGACGTGATTGTTCCGATCCCTGACTCGGGTGTCTGCGCTGCGTTGGGATTTGCGGAGGAGTCCGGCGTACCTCTCAAGATGGGCTTGATTCGGAACCATTATGTTGGTCGAACCTTCATTTACCCACAACAAGCAATCCGCGATTTCAAGGTTAAGGTAAAACTAAATCCAGTTAAGAGCATCCTTGCGGATAAACGGGTCGTCCTTGTCGATGATTCAATTGTCCGGGGAACGACTGCCCGAAAGATTGTCGGGATGGTTCGTGCAGCGGGAGCGCGAGAAGTTCACATGCGCATTAGTTGTCCCCCCACGATTTCGCCCTGCTACTACGGTATAGACACTCCTCGCCGCTCTGAGCTAATCGGTGCTACACACACCGTGCCAGAAATTCAGGATTATCTAGGAGCTGATAGTTTGGCCTATCTCGACTTGGATGGACTATTGAGTGCTGTCGGCTCTAATCGTGGGGATTACTGTACATCCTGCTTCACTGGCGAGTATCCGGTTGAATTTCCACGAGATGAGGATGCGTATCTCCAACTCGCGCTCAAGTTACCCAACAAATCGTGACGACTCTTTGCTCCATTCAGTTCTGCAGTCTCGCAGCACTGCGACACGGTTTTCACATTCTGGTGCCCTTCGCCGACAGGGCCCCTTGGTGCCGTTTGATTTGGCCTTCGTCTCAATCGTGCTGGGCGACCAGCGCTTCTGATATGAGCTAATGGTTGACTACAAGGCGTCGGGCGTCGACATTGATGCTGGAAATGAAGCGGTCAAGCGCATCCGCGGCCTAGCTCGCGGGACCTTCACCGCTAATGTCCTATCAGACATTGGGGCGTTTGGGGGTCTGTTTCGGCCGGATACTGCCGGTATGCACGAGCCGGTGCTTGTATCTAGTGTTGACGGCGTTGGAACGAAGCTTAAGGTGGCTTTTCTAGCCGGTCGTCATGACACGGTCGGAATCGATCTGGTCAACCACTGTGTCAACGACATTATCGTGCAAGGGGCTGACCCCTTATTTTTTCTTGACTATTTGGCGACGGGACGTCTCGTGCCAGACATGGTAACGATGGTAGTTGAAGGAATTGCGATTGCCTGTCGCGAGAACGGTTGTGCCCTATTGGGCGGTGAAACTGCTGAGATGCCTGGCTTCTACGACGATGGTGAATACGATCTCGCTGGATTCATCGTTGGTGTTGTGGATCGGAAGCAATTACTCGATGGTCGAACAATCAAAAGGGGTGACTGTCTCGTCGGCCTTCCGTCATCTGGTTTACATACCAACGGGTATTCACTTGCCCGTCGTATTGTCTTTGATGAACTCAAGCTTGATGTGGATTCACACCTTGATGAGTTAGGTCATACGGTGGGTGACGCTTTACTGAGTCCTCATCGGTCCTACTCACGCTTGATTCGTCCGCTTTTGGATGACCGAATGTTGAAAGGACTAGCGCACGTGACGGGCGGCGGCATGACGGAGAACATTCCGCGCGTGTTGCCAACCGGAACCTCCGCGATTATTGACAGGAACACTTGGGTTATACCGCCGATCTTTGGCTGGCTGCAAAAGTCAGGTGCAATTACTGACGACGAAATGTTCCGTACGTTCAACATGGGGATCGGCTTTGTTGCGATCGTAGACCATAAGAAGGTTGACTCAGTGCTAGAACGGCTCGCTGACCTGGGTGAAAAGGAGGCTGGCGTCATTGGGGAAATCGTTTCGGGCGATCAGTTGGTGACGTACCGAACGTGATGAAGGCTCTCAATCGACGCCTCGGCGTGCTAATTTCTGGCCGTGGGACTAACCTGCAGGCGATTATCGATGCGATCTCTAACAGGCAGCTTGACGCCACAATTGGAGTCGTAATCTCGAACCGTGCTAAGGCTGACGGTCTCAGGCGCGCTCGCGATGCCGGAATTAAGGCAATCTACCTTGATCACCGTTCTCATGGGGACCGCGAGACCTACGATCGGATGCTCGTGTCAGAACTCCAAGCGCAGAATGTGGGTCTTGTATGCCTATCGGGGTTCATGAGGTTGCTCACACCGGTCTTTCTTGACGCGTTCCCGAACGCGGTTCTCAACATTCATCCGTCTTTACTACCAGCGTTCCCCGGCTTGGATGCACAACGTCAGGCTTGGGAACATGGGGTCAAGGTAACAGGAGCGACCGTGCACTTCGTAACTGCCGACCTCGATGCCGGCCCAATCGTTTCCCAGGCTTCGGTCCCTGTATGCGACGACGACACATTCGATACGATGGCTGCGCGCATCCTAGAGGAGGAGCACCGGATCTACCCAAAGGCGATTGCCCGTGTGCTTGACGGTGCTGGGATTCCTTCCTTGGGGTGAATTGGCACTTCGAAGCACTCATCGCCAAATTTAGCCGTGCGGCTAAGCAAGTCTTGCCAATCGTAATGTCAGTAACCAAGGTGTACAGCGGCAGGAGTGGAAACCCGAGTTTCTGTCAGCTCACAAATAAGGCCGTCGCGCCAGAGTCAGGATCGCCACCTCAGGCGGACAGTTTAGGCGGAACGGCACATAGACTGTACCGATACCACGGCTAACAAAAAGCGTAGTGTTCCTTTGGTGGAACACACCGGACGCGATTGGAAATTTTCTCGCCGCGATAGCTCCGAGTCCAGGAATGACGATCTGGCCACCATGAGTGTGCCCGGATAGAACGACGGATAAGTCAAGGGCAGCTGCCTCGAAAACCCGACGTGGATCGTGCGCGAGGACAATGGCTGGCCGGGTTGCGGAGCTTAATAGAGGGATCACGTCGGTCGACCGACGTGTCCAAAACCTCAAGCCAACCAAATCTAGCGATTCACCAGCTACTATGATTCGAGTTCGAGCATCCAAGAGGACCTCAAACCCTTGAGCGGCTAACGCTGCAGGCATCGCGCGCTCGTCATCGTGATTGCCGAGAATAGCGAACACACCATGGGGAGCTGTCAGTGGGGCTAGTATGTCCGCAACATCTTCAACAAACTGAGGGTCACGCCAGGTTACATAGTCACCGCCAAGGACAATGAGGTCGGGCCGTTCCTTCATCATTGCCGTGACAGCTTTCTCAATGTCCTCACGGGGCACAGTGAGACTTCGGTGTAGGTCAGTCAGAAGTCCGATGCGTAAACCCGAAAGTGCTTCAGGAAGGTCCGAGGTAACAAGAGTCGTTCGGGTGATCTCAAGATTTCGACGTGCATAAAAGAAGCTATATGTACCTGTGCCAGCAACGCCGCCAACGCCTGCGGCTATGATGGCCTTCATGACCGACCGACGACTGAGGCGGTCCAGTTCTGGCGATTTCGCCATTGGATTGGTTGTATATTAGCAGGGCTTATGACGCTTGATGAACAGATCAAATACCTGACGAAGGGCTGTGTGGATGTGGTTCGCGCTGCTGACTTGCGCACCAAGCTTGAACGTGCTTCTCAGCAAAGCCGACCACTCGTTGTGAAAGTTGGATTCGACCCGACCTCACCCGACCTCCATTTGGGCCATACGGTACTCATTCGGAAGATGAAACACTTCCAGGATTGTGGACACAGCGTGATTTTCGTAGTTGGGGACTTCACTGCTCTTATTGGCGACCCTACCGGGCGCTCCAAGACTCGTCCGCCGCTAACACGCGAACAAATTGCTGAAAACGCTGAGACCTATAAGAACCAAGTGTTCAAGCTTCTGGATCCAGAAAAGACGATCGTGGATTTCAATAGTCGCTGGCTCGGCGCCCTCTCTGGCGAAGAGTGGATACGGCTCACCGCCCGCTACAACGTTGCCCAAATGCTCGAACGTCGTGATTTCCGGAAGCGTTATGACAAGGGCCAACCAATCGCGATTCACGAGTTTCTGTACCCCCTCGCACAGGCCTACGATTCGATTTTCTTGAAAGCGGATGTTGAACTCGGTGGAACGGACCAGTTGTTCAACCTCAACGTTGGTCGAGACATCATGCCGTCGTTCAACCTCGAGGCGCAGATCGTGATGACAGTGCCACTACTAGTAGGACTCGATGGTGCGGAGAAGATGAATAAGTCGACTGGGAACTACGTCGGCATCACTGAGCCACCAGTTGAAATGTTCGGCAAGGTGATGTCGATCTCCGATGAATTGATGTGGACCTACTATAAATTCCTTACGGATGATTCAGTAGCAGACATCGAATCGGTCAAGGCACGTGTAAATGGCGGCATTTTGCACCCGAAGGATGCCAAGGTGGATTTGGCCAAGCGAATCGTAACGGATTTTCACACAGTAGCTGAAGCAGAAGGGGCGGCCACGGAATTTGAGCGTGTGCACTCCCGCGGTGAACAGCCGTCGGATATGCCCGAGTTCAGTTTCAACCTCGATAGTGACTGGAAGCCACTTAACCGAATGATGGTCGATCTCTCCCTTGCGAACTCAGCCAGCGATGGAACGCGAAAGATCTCTAGTGGAGCGGTGTTAATTGATGGTGAGAAAATTTCTGATCGACATTGGAAACCAGTTCCTGGTGACTACGTTCTGCAAGTCGGTCGGCATTTCGCGAGGTTAATGGTTAAGTAGGCCAAGGCGTGGCCTAGAGAGTTCTGAAGAAAGGACCTGGTCTGGTCCACGAGGGCTCAAAAATTAAGTGTTTACGGCCCTAATAGGTTGACACTTTCGGAGACCTTCTAGTAACCTTATACGGTTTCCCCGGTGATCGGGGAGGGGCACTGTGCCCCGGTCGGGTTTGTCCCGGCTCCTGGGTTCTTTGAAAACTAGATAGAGCGTGCAAGCACTAACGTTTGATGGAGCCACGTGCCATTTGGTGCGGGGCGAGATCAGACAGCCCGTCGAGTATCAGTTGAAGCGCTGATGCCTCTGTCGCATGTCGTCTGGTTTACCGGCCGGTGTGTGATGGTTGTGGATCGCTTCACGACTGAATGAACGACGCAAGAGCCAATATCAACAGGCGCTTGTGTTTTTGCAGTTGCTTACTTCGTCAGTTTTTACTGACGGGGTAGCACCCGTTTTAAAACATGAGAGTTTGATCCTGGCTCAGAATCAACGCTGGCGGCGTGCCTAACACATGCAAGTCGAACGCGAAAGTAGCCTTCGGGCTACAAGTAGAGTGGCAAACGGGTGAGTAACGCGTGGGTGACCTACCTTTGAGTGGGGGATAACGTTTCGAAAGGAACGCTAATACCGCATAACATCCCGCCTTTGGAAAGGTGGTGATCAAAGCCGGGGATCGCAAGACCTGGCGCTTGATGAGGGGCCCGCGTCCGATTAGCTTGTTGGCGGGGTAACGGCCCACCAAGGCGACAATCGGTAGCCGGCCTGAGAGGGCGGACGGCCACACTGGGACTGAGACACGGCCCAGACTCCTACGGGAGGCAGCAGTGGGGAATTGTTCGCAATGGGCGAAAGCCTGACGACGCAACGCCGCGTGGAGGACGAAAACCTTCGGGTCGTAAACTCCTGTCGAGTGGGACGAATACTACTTGGGTTAATAACTCAGGTGGCTGACGGTACCACTAAAGGAAGCCCCGGCTAACTCCGTGCCAGCAGCCGCGGTAATACGGGGGGGGCAAGCGTTGTTCGGATTTACTGGGCGTAAAGAGCTCGTAGGCGGCTTGCTTAGTCGAACGTGAAATCCCTTGGCTCAACTGAGGAACTGCGTCCGATACTGGCAAGCTTGAATCCGGGAGAGGGATGCGGAATTCCAGGTGTAGCGGTGAAATGCGTAGATATCTGGAGGAACACCGGTGGCGAAGGCGGCATCCTGGACCGGTATTGACGCTGAGGAGCGAAAGCCAGGGGAGCGAACGGGATTAGATACCCCGGTAGTCTTAGCCCTAAACGATGAATGCTTGGTGTGGCGGGTATTGATCCCTGCCGTGCCGGAGCTAACGCATTAAGCATTCCGCCTGGGGAGTACGGTCGCAAGATTAAAACTCAAAGGAATTGACGGGGGCCCGCACAAGCGGTG
>PAWT01000041.1 GCA_002714165.1 Acidobacteriota bacterium | reverse complement strand
CGTTCGATATCGTGTGCTGAGTGGGCAGCTGAGAGGAACCAAGACTCAAATTGTGATGGTGGGGGGTAAATACCGTGTCTCAACATGGACCGAAAAAACACGCCGTAGAGCATTGTATTAGCGTCGGTGGCTGACCGGTAGTTACACACGGGCCGGTTTGTGAAGAAGGGTGTCACCATCGAACCGAACCTGTTGACACGCAGTGGGACTCCGGCTTCAGAGGCCACCTCAGCCAGTCCCTCGGCAAGCTGATCACCTAACTTGGCCAGTTGGCGATACAGCCGTTCCGACAACCTTGAAAGTGTCCAGGTTCCGGCAGTCATCGCCAGCGGATTACCCGATAAGGTGCCCGCCTGATATACAGGCCCATCGGGCGCGATATGGGCCATGAGGTCCGCGCGGCCACCATAGGCGCCAACTGGTAATCCGCCCCCGATGATCTTTCCGAGGCAAGTTAGGTCAGGCTTGATGCCGAAGATGGTCTGGGCACCGCCTAACGCCACTCGAAAACCAGAGATTACCTCGTCAAAGATGAGTAGAACTCCACTTTGGTCGCACAATTCCCGCAACTCTTCGAGAAATCCCTTTTGCGGTGGAATCACGCCCATGTTACCGGCAATGGGCTCGATTATCACCGCGGCAATCTTCCGCCGGTGTATCCTGAAAAGCCGTTTAACCGACTCGAGGTCGTTGTAATTTGCGACGAGGGTGTTTGCTGCAGTCGCCTTTGTCACACCAGGACTCGTCGGAACACCCAGCGTCAACGCACCGGAACCAGCTTGAACGAGTAAGGGGTCCGCATGCCCGTGATAACAACCCTGAAACTTAACAATCTTGTCCTTCTTTGTTGCTGCACGCGCAAGTCTAAGCGCGCTCATTGTTGCCTCAGTGCCCGAATTGACAAAGCGCACTCGTTCTATAGACGGGACAAGCGAGCAGACGCGCTCGGCTAGTTGCACTTCTAGGGCGGTCGGTGCGCCGAAACTGGTGCCACGTTTCGTAGCAGTGACGAGGGCTTTAGTAAGACCGGCGGGGGCGTGTCCGTGGATTAACGGTCCCCACGACATGACGTAATCGACATAGCGACGACCGTCTACGTCGGTTATATGCGCGCCGGTACCTCGAGCGATGAACGGAGGCTGACCCTGAACAGCCTTGAACGCACGAACTGGACTGTTAACGCCACCCGGAAGCACTCGTCGTGCACGCGCAAACAAACGTCGCGATGAGCCAGGGGTGGAGCTAGGCATGGGCAGAAGATATCACGGTGTTCTAGAGGTGACGGGGCCGTCACCGCGTTACTTCAGTAAGCTGGACGCGTATCGTGCAAAGTAAGTGATGATGATATCTGCCCCGGCACGCCTGATTGAGGTGAGAGTTTCCATGACCACTCTCGGCTCGTCCAACCAGCCGTTGGCCACAGCGGCCTTGACCATTGCATATTCCCCGCTCACTTGGTAGGCGGCCGTGGGACAACAGAACTCCTGTTTAACTGCCCGGATGACGTCGAGGTAGGGCAGGGCAGGCTTGACCATCACGATATCAGCGCCTTCCTCTAAATCGAGACCCACCTCACGGAGTGCTTCATCGGTGTTTGCTGGGTCCATTTGGTGGGTACGGCGATCGCCGAAGGCTGGCGCCGAGTCGACCGCTTCACGGAATGGACCGTAGAAGGCGGAACAATACTTGGCAGCATAAGACATGATCGCAACCCGCTGGTGACCGGCCTCATCAAGCGCCCCTCTGATTGCCCCGACTCGTCCGTCCATCATATCTGAGGGGGCAACAACGTCGACACCAGCGTCCGCATGCGATAACGCGACATCCACGAGTCGGGCGATGGTTATGTCGTTGATAATTTCTTCGTTAACGACGACACCACAGTGTCCGTGAGAGGTGTACTCACATAGGCAGACGTCTGTCATAACAACGAGATCGGNGACCGTTTCCTTGATTGCTCTCACCGCNGTCTGNACNGGTGCNTCCGGATCGTCGGCTGCNGACCCTCGTTCGTCTTTCTCTTCAGGAAGACCAAACAGAAGTANGCCGCCGAGNCCGTCATTTCTGGCCATCTCGGCTTCTCGAACGACTTCGTCCACTGACAACTGNAANACNCCTGGCATNGATGGNATTTCTCGGCGAACGGCAGTTCCCGCACAGACGAACAATGGGTAGATNAGATGCTGTGGAAGCAGATGNGTTTCCCTAACTANTGCACGCATTGCTGGAGTGCGGCGGAGACGNCTCGGACGNTGGATGAGGTCAAGGACTGGTGNCCGGCGAGTGGATNGTTTNTCGGTCATGGGATCGAATTTTCGAAGTGTTCTACTAGTGCATCAACTAGGGCTGGGATCGTGTAGGTCGATGGCATCANGTGNGTNCTAATGTTCAACTGTTTCGCTGCTTCCGCNGTTACCGGACCGATGGCAGCGACAACGNTTCCTTGTAAAAGGTCGGCAGCAGGTTCAGCNCCAAGTTGCTGTGCAAAGCTCCTGACAGTAGAGGCNCTCGTNAAGGTCACNGCGTCGACGCGACGTTCTAGCAACATCTTGTAGATGTCGGGTGTGCCTGGTTGNTCTAGTGATTCGAAGANTGTGCGGTAGGCCGTTACGTTTTCGACGATGGCNCCAGCAGCCTCAAGTTCACGNGGCAANACNTCACGNGCCTGTTCAGCTCTCGGCAGCANCACNCGCTTGCCTCGAAGGTTGTCCTTGGCGCACAGTACTNCAACAACNGCCTCAGATCGATGNTCNTCAGGCACAAGCTCAACCTTTATACCATGGCGCGTCAGACGCTCGGCCGTTGCGGGACCGACGGCGCACAGCCTAACGCCCTTTAAATTACGGACGTCACCGCGGCCGGCGACTAGTCTCCGTAAGAAGTATTCGACTCCGTTTACACTCGTGAAAACGATCCAGTCGAAACTCTCGACACGAGCACACGCATCATCAAGGGGTTCGAGATCGACCGGCGGTGCGATACTGATAGTCGGAGCCTCAATCGGCTCGGCACCGAGGTCTACGAGACGTTCCACAAGCTCGGGGGCTTGGTCTTTGGCACGGGTGACGATNATCCGNCGGCCGAAGAGCGGCTGGGTATCAAACCATCGTAACTGTTTGCGCAGGCTCACGGCGGGACCGACGATCAAAACCGCGGAGCCATGCTCTTCGGTATCCTTCATTAAGGTCTTGAGTTCCTGTAGGGTGCCTTCCACTGTGCGTTGGCTAGGCAAAGTGCCGTGATAGACCGCCGCCGCCAACTCATCGCCAGGTCGGCCATGTCTGAGGAGGGCATCAACGATTTTCGGCAATTGCCGCGCGCCAGCGTAACATGCCAGTGTGCCGGTCAGGTGCGCCAAGCTCTTCCATTTGACGTCAGGTAGTACGTCGGTTCCGTCTTCGTGTCCGCGTACCAGCACCAGAGTATCACCGGCGTCAGGGTAGGTGATTGGAATGCCAGCATAGGTCNTCGCACCGATCGTCGTTGGGATGCCNGGTACCAATTCGCATGGGATACCTTGTTTATCGAGAAACAATGCCTCTTTTGCGCCACTACCAAATACAAACGGATCTCCCCATTTCAACCTGACAACCTTGTGGCCTTCCCGAGCCTTCTCCGCGAGCAAGATGCTAATGGCGTCCTGTTCGCTAGTCTTTGTGGGAGAAGCCGCTCCCACATCGATGATTTCTGCTTCTGGTGATGCAAGTTGTACTAACCGGCGTGGTACGAGGTGGTCATGGATGATGACATCGGCATTCGATAAGCGCTTCAAGCCTCGCACACTGATGAGCGAGGGATCGCCTGGACCCGCNCCGACAATGGACACTAAGGGTGTCGTCACGACCCGTCCGTTTCTGAGACTTGACTACGGCGCAAATNTTCAAGGATGTCCGCAGCACCCGCNTCGAGGAGTCTCTNCGCCACCGCGCGGCCTAACATCTCNGGCTCGTCGCAGACACCGGACAGGCGNAAACGTGGTGCGTAGGTTCCATCGAGCGAGCTCACCACCGCGTCCAAGTGCAACNCTGATCCCTCTACGACNGCNTATGCGCCAATCGGCATCTGGCAACCACCGCCCAACGTTTTAACGAGCGCTCGTTCCGCTGTAACCGCGATTCGGGTATTCGGGTCATCAATTCGTGCCACGGATTCGTTCGTGGCCGTATCATCTATCCTCGTCTCCATTGCAATTGCACCTTGGCCCGGCGCTGGTACACACTCGTCAACTGTAAATGCTGAAGAAAGCCGGTGCTCGAAACCTAGCCGACGTAGCCCTGCCACTGCCAGCACGATAGTGTCGTATTCTCCACCATCGACTTTTCGTAACCTGGTATCTAAGTTTCCACGGATTGGCTTGAACACAGCACTTGGAAAACGAGTGACTAATTGAGCAATCCTCCGGACGCTACTTGTTCCGATGCGCGGCGCCGGACCAAATTGTTCCAGTATTTTCAAGGCTGTTGCGGACTTGCGCACGGTTACNCCACTAGGCAGCACGAATCCGTCGCGGGCATCTTCTCGCGATAAATATCCCTGAACGATCAGTCCAGAGGGCAGCACAGCCGGAAGGTCTTTTGCCGAGTGCACGGCTATGTCAATTTCATTCCCAGACAACGCCTCCTCGATTTCCTTAACAAATAGGCCTTTACCACCAAATTCGGAAAGTACCCTATCTTCGAGGCGATCTCCGCTTGTACGAATGACTCGTAGTTCGCAAGGTGGCGCACCGGCCCTTTCAATTGCCGACGCTACTGAACGCGCCTGCTGCAGCGCGAGGTCACTGCCGCGGGTGCCAATACGTAATGCGTTCACGATGGTACCGATGTCTTTTGGACAGAAGATTTTGGGGAAGCAACCACCTGGTCATCGGGTTGTTCACTTGGCACTTGCGATGATTCAAGGTCAAACAATTGATTTAGCGCGTCGCCGTACATCCGCACGGTTTCTGCATTCGAGAGCTCTTTAAGTCGTTCAGTCGGGGTTGAAAGTAGTTTCTCAACGATAAGTCGCGTCACGTCCTCAACTCTAGCTCGATCGGCGGGTGCCAAAGACGCCAGTTTTNNTTCCAGTCGTTTCAATTCAGCNTGGCGGATCACTTCGAAACGCTGGCGTAGCGCGACCAGAGTNGGCACCGCTCGGCGGGAGCGTAACCAAGTCATNAAGCCNTTGACTTCTTCNGCGACAATTACTTCAGCCTTTGTAATNTGCGCGCTACGCCGAGCCAAATTTTCNCTGACGATTNCCTGCAGGTCGTCGATGTTATAGAGAAAGACTTGTTCAATCGTCCCGGCCGATGCCTCTACGTCCCGAGGCACAGCAATATCCATGATGAAAAGGGGACGATTTCGNCGAGTGCGCATGACGGCTTCGACTTGANTGCTCGTAATGATAGGCGNTGGTGATCCAGTTGCTGTGACCACTACGTCGGTCGTTGNTAGGACTTGCTGCATCTCGGTCCAGGGAATNGCTTCNCCACCNATTTTTTNCGCTAGGTTTTCAGCTTGGGNCGCCGTTCGGTTAATNACAACAATCCGNCTGACCTGCTGCGCCTTCAGGTGCACAGCCGTCAANTCGGACATCTCGCCAGCACCAACCAAGAGCACGTNGTGATCTGCNAAGNTACCGAAGATTTTTCGAGCCAAGGCCACGGCTGCNTANCTGATTGAAACTGCACCTTCACCTAGTTCGGTTTCTGATCTGACACGCTTCCCGGCCGCAAACGAACAATGAAACAGTTTGTTCAGAAGNCTACCAGTGCAGCCGTTCTCCGACGCTGTCGTATAAGCTTCCTTAACTTGTCCTAGGATTTGTGGCTCCCCGATAACAAGCGAATCAAGTCCAGCCGCGACACGAAAGAGGTGTTGCGCCGCTTCGCTGCTAGCAAGACTATAGAGATGGGGCGTGAGAGCGGCCGGATCAACCCCGTGGAAATCACTTAGAAACCTGGTCAGTTCGGTGCGAGCCTCACCTAAATCGTCGCAGCGTACATAGAGCTCGACCCGGTTACATGTGGACAGCACGACCGCTTCACCACAACCTGGTCGTGTNCTCAACGCCACCAGCGTTTCTGACAGGTCACCTTCTGAAAAANTCAGACGCTCCCGCAGATCGACAGGCGCTGTGTCATGATTGATTCCNAGTAGGAAGAGCTGGCTCACGACGACCTTACACTCCTTTTAAAGCTAGAAATTGTGTGTACGAGTCAGGAAATATCCGACCGGTAAGAAATTCAGTAACACGATAGCGAAACCAATGATTGAAAATCTCGCGGCACGCCAGCCGGTCCACCCAACGGAGCGCCGCGCATAAAGTTCAAACGAGTACACAACCCAACACAGCAGGGCGATGAATATCTTCGGGTCAAGCACCGACATCGCCTGNACGCGGGGATCGTCAAACTCGGCTTGTGCCTGCAGGGCCCAGACCCCACCAACCGCCACGCCAATAGTGAGTAACAGCCAACCGATTGTTATGGCCCTCATGTTCATGACATCGAGAATTTGTAGCGATGGAAGGCGGTTGTAAAAGAACCCAACATGCTTTGCTTTTAATTCTTTGAAAAGAAGCATATAGGTGATGCCAATTACGCATGCTATTGCGAAACTTGCATACGCGAACAATANGGAGGANATATGCAAAACNAACCAAGGACTTTCCAGCACGGGAGGACGAACCNCAACCTCATAACGGCTGACGGTNGGGATGANCTGGAGNGCCACAAGCAGTGGNGCGATAAACACTCCCATCGAGCGTTCGTTGCTCGTGGTCTCGGTGTAGAGGTACGCAATCGATGATAGCCAGACGAACACCGAAAGAGCCCCGGTCGTGCCGACTAAGGGTAGGTGCCCGATCTCTGTTGTCTGCATTCCTATGATGAAGGTATGAACCAAGGTAGCAGCGACGAGAAACGATGTTGCAGTGCGGCCGCCTCGACTACTGCGCTTCATGAAGTGCCACCCATATGCAATGGAAGCGGCGACGTAGAGTAAGAGGGGTGCGATGTTCACAGTGTCAAGCTACCTCTGAGATATACAACATGATGTTCGTTCTAGAATCATCTGCTAGCTTACGGTGAGGTGGGTGCGTAATAGCCGAGCTTTGTTCTGGCGGTCGTACCTGGTCGGTTTGTCTGCACGATGATCTGGCGCCACCCTCCGTCATGAACCGGATTCTTAGAAGCGTAGCCGATAGTGTACTGACTTGAGAGCTCATCCGCGATTTGGCTGTAAATGCTGGTTAGTTCACTGATCGAATCAGGGAAAAACGCCCGCCCTCCAGTTTCTCGGGACAATTGTCGAAGCACGTACTCCGCCTCTTGGAATCCCCGGCCTCTGCTGTTCTCCTGTGCGCGGAGTCCAATGGCGTATGTCGCCGTCTCCGAACGTTTCGCTAGTTCCAGCACCTCGTTGAATGCCACCAGGCTAGAGGTGTCCTCGCCATCAGACAAGACCACGATCGACTGCCGCCGAATCTCATCGGGTGTTCGTGCACGCACCTTACTTAGCTCCTTGAGTGAAATATACACAGCGTTATGTAGCGAGGTTGAGCCACCGGCGGCGGTACGTCGGATCGCGCGCTCGAGTCGTGCTCCGTCGTTCGTAAAGTCTTCGAGGATATTGACGCGACTGTCGAAATCGATGACAGATGCGAGATCCTGCGGGCGGAGTCGATATGCAAACCCGATAGCAGCCTCTTGGGCCGTTTGCATCCGACGCTCCATGCTGGCGCTGGTGTCGATGAGGAGCGCGAGCGCGATCGGGAGTTGTGATCGTGTGAAGAAGTTTAGTTCTTGCAGTATTCGGTCCTCGTAAATTGCGAAATCATTCTGTTCGAGGTCGGTAACATAACGACCCGAGGCATCGGTGACCGTGACGGTTACCGACACAATATCCACGCCGGTTCTGAAGGACGGTACTTGAGACTGGGCCGACAGCGTTTGTATTTCTGAAGACTCTGCACTCGCCGCTACTAGAGCTACCACCGCTAGTAAGAGCGTGAGATCACGTCGACTGCGATGTCGAGTCATTGNAATGGTCCCACGGACCGGCCTCGGACAGTCAACGAAGGGAGGGTTGTTGACAGCGTGATCTCTTCAGGCGGTACCAACATGTCTGGGCGGGCATAGACCAGCAAGTACTGTGACAGCAGCTCTTCCGCTATCTCCTCTAGGGCCTCACGAAAGAATTGTCCCCGTAACAGATCAACCCGACGGCCCCCGGTCCGTTCTGTGCCTCGGTCGAGCACCATGTCTCGGTATCGTGACCCTGTGTCGAATGAAACGCCATCCGTCGTCATCACCACGGCATGGAATGTTGCGTTGGCACTCTCTATAAGGCGGAGCACGGCTTGATAGGGGCGGTTGCTGTATTCANNACCTGCGGCTGTTANCGCGACGATTACCGGGCGCGTTGCCTCGCGTCTCTCNAGNCCTTGGGCGGCGCTGTAGATCGCATCAAGNAAAAGTGAGCCGCTGCTAGGCCGCGGGAATATCCTACCNACGGCCTGCTGTAGCTCAGTGGCGTNCCNCGTGTAGTCTTTGACGATNGTGGGCCGATCCCCGAACGTGATCACCGCNACNTGATGATCTCCGGAAATCTGCTTAACGAACTCGCCGAGNCCATCACGAAGATCNCGAAGATATGGAGCGGCCGCGGAACTGTTGTCGACAAGCAGNGCCACCTGCATTGGTTCGGTAGCTCGTTGCACCCGGAGCACTTCACGGAGGACGCCGTCCTCACGCACAACAAANTCGCTAACTGTGAGGTCAACGACTGGGTGATCGTTTTCGTCTTGTACGCTGACATACATGTGCCGTTCCTGCGCTTGGGTCGCTTCGGAAAGCACAGAGACGGCGAAGCCAACGGTGAACACGGCGCCTACAATGACAAAACGAAACATTAGTCGGTCATTCATGAACGTGTCCCAAGTCAGTTTGACCCCGTCAATTGNNCAGCGGTCATCTCGGCAGTATAGGTCTCNCGGTTTCACGAGGTCAAGGTCGACGAACGGTCGAAACTCCTTGGAAAAGAAGAGGTTGCCGAGATCACTCAGAGACCCCTGTGCGGCCCCAGTTTCTTGACACCCCCAGGTACGCATGCTATAAACAGCGGGTTTTACTCGGCGCAGTTTTCGTGTGTCTTTGCGGCCAACCCGAGTTGCGTTTGAGCGTCCCGTAGTGCCATCGTGTCGGGCGAATCTCCATTAGATCATTCGATGGTTGTTGTCTGGTCGGGTAGAGTCGACTGAGTCAATGCCGCATATCAGGCTCTCCGGCCTAGCTAGCGTCGTCTAAGGGCATCATGCTCGAAGCCTACATTCCGATTCTTCTCTTCGTCCTCGTCGCCATTGGTTTTGCGATTTTTACCCTACTTCTTTCTGGTTTGCTGCATCCCGAGCGATATAGCAAGGTGAAGCTCGAGCCCTACGAGTGCGGGATTGAGCCTGAGACTGGCGCACGAGACCGGTACAGCATCCGCTTTTACCTCGTGGCAATGTTGTTCGTCATTTTCGATGTGGAGACCGTCTTCATGTTCCCGTGGGCGGTGATGATGGATGAGTTGGCCCTGTTCGGGCTAATCGAGATGATCGTGTTTCTTTTCATTCTCGTCGTGGGTTATGTCTACGCCTGGCGTAAGGGTGCGTTGGATTGGGTGTAGCGGCCTGGGCCGAGAGAATTTGATGTCCGACGAATCGAAGTCAGAAAAACCAACCAGCTCGCCGCCATCGGCTGGGCCCCGAGAGGTTTCACCGGTGCCGTCGACCTCGACCCCGAAGCCTGTACCTAAGGCTAAGGCTCCGCCTGCCGCGCCGACGGGTCCCGTAGATCCAGCACCTCCCGAGGATGTAAGCGAGCCAGACTTTTTGACCCAACTCCGTACCGCTCACGGAGCTGCTATTCAGAAAGTGAGCTACTGGGTGGGCGATTGGTCTGTGATTGTATCTTTGTCTTCTCTTCTCGATGTAGTTAAGTATCTGCGCGACGCGCCTGACGCTGCATTTGATTATTGCTCGGATGTAACAGCCACAGACTGGCCGCCGCGAGACCAGCGGTTTGATGTCATTTACTGCCTGTACTCAACACGACATCGTCATCGGGTGCGAATCAAAGTGCACGCTGCTGAGGATGAGCCTGTGCCCTCGGTGACGGACATCTGGCCCGCGGCGAACTGGCTGGAGCGGGAAGTCTACGACTTGTTTGGCGTGAATTTCGTCGGGCATCCGGACCGACGTCGCCTGTTGATGCCTGATGAGTGGCAGGGGCACCCTCAGCGTAAGGACTACCCCCTTGAAGGCCCGGGTGAATTGCTTATGGAGAATCCTCAGGACTGGTTACGTCTGAGAAATATACGTGATGAGGCGGAGATCGAGTGACGTCTAGATTTCTGGACTGGATGATTGGGAGGGCGCCTCAGCAATGAAGATTGAGGCTCCCCGTCCGATGTTCGACACAAGTGAGTTGGTTCTGAACATGGGGCCACAGCACCCCAGTACACATGGCGTGCTTCGGATTGTGCTCCGCCTTGATGGTGAGCGCGTAGTTGATGCGGATATTGTTGTCGGGTACCTCCACCGCGGGATTGAAAAACTTTGCGAGAATCGTGACTGGTCGCAGATCATCCTGCTGACCGATCGTATGGACTACGTGGCTGCAGCTTCTAGCAATCTTGGTTATTGCGAGACGGTGGAAAAGCTGATGTCGGTCGAGGTGCCACGTCGCGCACAATATATCCGGACGATCTTAGGGGAGCTCCAGCGGATTGCCAGTCACTGCCTATGGCTTGGAACCCACGCCATGGATATCGGCGCCATGACAGTTTTTCTCTACGCCTTCCGCGAGCGTGAACTGATCCTCGACCTGTTCGAGGAGTACTGCGGGGCGCGACTGACGTATAACGCGACGCGTATCGGGGGGCTGCCCCTCGACATACCGCCAGGCTGGGACAAGAAGGTTCGTGAGTTCTGTCACATCATGGACTCCAAGCTTGGCGAGTACGAGACACTACTCACACACAATCGAATCTGGCTCGACCGCACGAAGGGCATTGGTGTTATTGATGGACCCGAGGCAATCGCAATGGGTCTTTGTGGACCCACGCTGCGTGGGTCTGGGGTTCCCCGCGATGTCCGTAAAGATGAGCCGTACGCGGCCTACGATGAATTTGATTTCGAAGTCCCGATTGGGACTGAGGGGGATACCTACGATCGCTACCTCGTCCGGCTCGAAGAGTTTAGGCAGTCGCTCCGTATCATCCGACAAGCCGTGGATGGGTTGCCTGAGGGGCCGATAGTTGGCAAGGTGCCTAGGCTTATCAAGCCACCAGCGGGGGAGACCTATCACGCTGTTGAGTCGCCCAAAGGCGAAATAGGTTTCTTCATTGCTAGTGATGGGCGATCGACGAATCCCTATCGATTCCGTGTGCGCCCGCCCTCGTTTTGTAATCTGCAAGGTCTACGTCGTCTCATTCGAGGACACTTGGTAGCTGACGTTGTGGCTCTAATTGGCTCCATAGATATCGTTCTGGGAGAAGTGGACCGCTAAAATCATGGTCGATACACTGGTGGTCCCCCTTCTCAAGATCATCATTCTGTTGAATGCAGTGCTTGTAGCTGTTACCTATATGGTTCTGCTCGAGCGAAAGGTGATCGCCTGGGTCCAATCGCGGCTAGGCCCGATGCGTGTGGGTCCGTACGGCGCCTTGCAGCCGATCGCTGATGCCATCAAGTTAATGACCAAGGAAGATATTACGCCCACACGTGCGGACCGGTGGGTCTTTACCGCATCACCAATCATTGTGATGGTGCCAGCTCTTATCGTCTTCGCTGTTATCCCCTTCGGCCCTGAGGTAGAGCTCTTTGGTCGGTCTGTGCCGCTTTACATTACCGACGTTAATGTCGGTTTGCTGTATATCGTGTCAATTGCTTCGTTGGGCGTCTATGGCATCATCCTCGCGGGTTGGGCGTCGAACAGTAAGTATCCGCTATTGTCGAGCCTTCGTGCGTCAGCACAACTCATTAGTTACGAAGTTGCTGTGACGATGACACTAGTCAGTATGGTTCTGATGGCTGGTACACTTAGTATGGTCGGCATTGTTGAGTCGCAGCGTGAGGCCGGGCTCTGGTTTGCGTTCGTACAACCGGTAGCATTCGTCATCTTCTTCATCGGTGGTCTTGCAGAAACCAATCGCGCGCCATTTGACCTACCGGAAGCTGAACAGGAACTGACTGGCGGGTTCCACACTGAGTACAGTGGTATGCGGTTCGCGCTGTTTTTCCTTGCTGAGTATGCCAATATGATCGTCATTTCGTGTGTGGCGGTCACACTCTTTATGGGTGGGTGGCTCAGGCCGTTTCCCAGTGTGGAGGCACTCGGCTTCCTTGACTTGGTACCATCGTGGATCTGGTTCTTGTTTAAGACCTTTGTATTCCTCTACGTTTTTCTCTGGATTCGAGCAACCTTGCCACGTTATCGCTACGACCAGTTGATGCACATAGGCTGGAAGGTGCTCATCCCAATCGCAATCGGAAACGTTGTGGTGACGGGCATAGCGAAGGTGCTGTTGTAGGCGGTGTAGTGATATGGGCGAAGCGGTAATTTTTTATGTTTTGTCGGCCTTGATTTTGGGTTTCGCAGTGCTGGTTATCAGTACCCGTAACACCGTTCACAGCGTGCTGTTTTTGGTTATGAACTTTCTCCTCGTTGCGATGTTATACGTCCTGGTGGGTGCTGAGTTCTTAGCAGTCATTCAAGTCTTGGTCTACGCTGGCGGCATCGTCGTGCTGTATTTGTTTGTTGTTATGCTCGTAAATCTGAAGCGGCCTCCCGAGGTTCATCAAGATCCGCGTAGACAGGCACGGCTTGGGTTGGCTGTGGCGGGTGCCGTGCTGGCCGAACTAGTAGCCATAATCGTGTACAGCTCCGCTAGCCCTGCCGCACCTGCCGTCGCCGCTGCGGGACAGACGGTCGAGGGCGGCAATGTCGAGCAGATTGGTTGGTTGCTCTACACGGACTATCTGATTCCATTTGAGGTTGCGTCAATACTACTGCTTGTCGCGATGGTTGGTGCTATCGTGCTTGCGAAGCGGGAATTGTAGAGGGAAAAACGACGTGCTCGAGATCACCCCAGCGCATTACATGGTGCTTTCATCGGCCCTTTTCATGATTGGGGTGATCGGCGTGATGGTGCGTCGTAACATCATCATTATCTTTATGTCGATCGAGCTGATGTTGAACGCGGTCAACCTCAATCTAGCGGCCTTTTCGCAGCAGTGGCAGCATGTGACGGGGCAGGTATTTGCTATTTTTGTTATCGCGGTGGCAGCCGCCGAAGCGGCGGTCGGCTTGGGGATTATTCTAGCTTTCTACCGTAATAAGGAAACGGTGAACATTGACGAAATGAACGTGATGCGCTGGTAACATCACGTAATGGTGTAAGAACCTCACTTTATGGAAATTATCTGGCTGATTCCCTTGCTACCCGGCATCGGCGCTGCGGTGACTGGTCTTTTTGGGATTCGGTTCTTCTCTAAGGCCCAGACCGCATTTGTTGCATGCACGTCGATGGCATTGGCGGCGCTACTGTCGATCTATGCCTTTGTCCAATTACTTGCATTGCCTGCGGAGGCCCGTGTCTATTTTGTCGTTGTGGCCCCGTGGATTCCAGCCATTCCCTTGGAGACCGCTGGTGGGATCGGGGAATTCGCTGTGGACTGGGGTTTCCGGTTGGATCCCTTGTCAGGCATGATGATCCTAATCGTTAGCGGCATTGGTCTTCTGATCCACTTGTACTCGACGTCATATATGCATGGAGAATCTTCGGGAGGCTACGCGAGGTTTTTCTGCTATCTGAATCTATTTTGCTCCTTCATGTTGACGTTAGTGTTGGGTTCCAACTTCCTTGTCATGTTCGTCGGGTGGGAGGGCGTGGGTCTTTGTTCCTATCTGTTGATCGGATTCTGGTACCACAAACAGAGCGCGACCGATGCGGGGAAAAAGGCATTTCTCGTGAACCGGATCGGAGACTGGGGCTTTGTCCTGGGTATTTTTCTTGTGTTTTTTACGTTCGGAACCATTGATTTTGAAGAGGTGATGGTATCCGCTGCGGCAATGCCGATCGAGGCCGCGGGGTTTGGTGTTATCTCGCTCATTTGTCTTTTGTTATTTATCGGGGCGACCGGGAAGAGCGCCCAGATTCCGCTGTATGTTTGGTTGCCAGACGCCATGGAGGGACCGACGCCAGTGTCGGCACTTATTCACGCCGCGACAATGGTCACGGCTGGTGTCTACATGGTGTGCCGCTCTGCTACGCTCTTCACGCACGCACCCATGGTGATGACGGGCGTGGCGATAATCGGTGCACTCACCGCTTTGATGGCGGCGTCAATCGGCTTGTTGCAGACCGACATCAAGCGTGTACTTGCTTACTCGACAGTGTCACAATTGGGCTATATGTTTCTCGCAACTGGGGTCGGTGCGTTTGGGGCTGCGGCGTTTCACCTGATGACGCATGCATTCTTCAAGGCGCTGCTTTTCCTGGGAAGTGGTTCGGTTATCCACGCGATGGATGAAGAGCAGGACATGCGAGCCATGGGCGGGCTGAAGCTGTATATGCCGGTCACATTTGTCACTATGTTGGTCGGGACGCTAGCGATTGCTGGCATTCCGCCGTTCGCGGGATTTTTTAGCAAGGACGAAATCCTCTTCCAGACCTTTTTACATAACCGGGCGCTATGGGTGATAGCAGTCTTGACTGCAGGGATGACCTCTTTCTATATGTTCCGGCTGATGGCAATGACGTTTTACGGTAAGTATCGGGGTCCGGCTTGGAAATCGGCCGCTGTGGGCCACGATGGGGCTGACCATCACGGTGCTGATGCTGGGGAAGATGCCGACGATGGCCACGGAACTTGGCACGGTCCACACGAATCTCCGGCTCCAATGACCGGAACGCTGATGGCCTTGGCGATCGGCGCGATAGTGGCTGGTTTCGTGGGAATACCGGCGGCACTTGGCGGCAGTAATGCGATCGAGCATTTTTTGGAGCCGAGTTTTGTAGTTAGTGCCGATCATGATGTCGGTGAAGCCAGTGGTGTTGCCCTAGCGGGAGCGGGGGGAGAACACGAGGTCTCACATGGGATGGAATTGGGTCTGATGATTCTCTCGATTTTTGTCGCGCTCGGTGGTTTGGCGCTAGCCCATCGCCTGTACCTCAAGCAGCCAGAATTAGCAGGAGCGTGGAAGGCGCGATGGGCAGGCGTTCACCAACTTTTGTTCAACAAGTATTACGTGGACGAAATGTACCAGAGCACTGTTGTGCGTGGCACGATGTCTGGCGGCCGAGGACTCTGGCGTTTCGATCGTCGCGTGGTGGACGGTGCCGTCAATGGGAGTAGCTGGCTTACACTTGTGTCCTCCTGGTGTTCGGGATTGTTTGATCGTTACGTTGTCGATGGTGCGGTAAATCTTGTGGGCTGGTCGGTTTCGGAATCGAGCTTCAGTCTTCGTCGTATTCAGACTGGATTGATTCAGAACTATGCGCTGACCATGCTAATTGGGGTGTTCGTGTTCGTGAGTTTGTATCTATTGGTTGGTTGACGGGGTGTAACCGTACCGGCCTTTTGCCGGTAGGCGTCCCCACGTGGTTGCTTTATGAGTAACGTAGCTGAATTTCCTCTGTTATCACTAATCTTGTTCACGCCGCTGGCCGGCGCCATTGTCCTGCTATTCGTGAATCACCAGAGCACAGACAAAATCAGGTGGATAGCGAACATCGTTGCGGGAATTGGTTTCCTCGTATCACTGCCGCTCTGGTTTTGGTACGAACCCAGGGGCACTCAATGGCAATTCGTAGAGCGCCTGTCTTGGATCCCATCGATCGGAGCTGACTATTTCTTAGGCGTCGATGGATTCAGCGCGCTGCTTGTGCTCCTCGCGACGATGATGGGGTCGATTGCGATTCTGTCTTCGTGGACAGCGATTACCGAACGCGTGAAGGAGTACTACGTCTTTTTGTTACTGCTTCAAACAGGAATGATTGGTGCTTTTGTCGCACTTGACGCCCTCCTATTTTTTCTGTTCTGGGAGGTTATGTTGGTTCCGATGTACTTTCTCATCGGAATTTGGGGTAGCGATCGCCGGCTGTATAGCGCGATTAAGTTTTTCTTGTACACCCTTGTGGGTAGCGTTGTAATGCTACTTGGCCTTCTCGCAATCTATTTTGAGCACCAGGCGATTACCGGTATCTACAGTTTCGATATTACGCGTTTCCACGGATTGGACCTTCCTGTCGACCTGCAATGGTGGGTGTTTCTTGCACTCTTCTTGGGTTTTGCCGTCAAGGTGCCAATGTTTCCGTTTCACACTTGGCTTCCGGATGCACACACTGACGCGCCGACAGCCGGCTCAGTAATTCTGGCGGCCGTACTGTTAAAAATGGGCACTTACGGGTTTATTCGCTTCAGTTTGCCGATTCTGCCCGAGGCAACTGCAACGTTCGTGCCGATGGTCGTCACGCTGTCGATCATTGGGATTATCTATGGTGCACTTGTTGCTTTGGCGCAACGTGATTGGAAGCGATTGGTTGCGTATTCTTCGGTGAGCCACATGGGGCTGGTGATGCTTGGAATGTTTGCGTTGACGCCTGTCGGCATCACCGGGAGTATCGTTCAGCAACTCAACCACGGTATTTCAACTGGTGCGCTTTTCCTGATTGTTGGCATCGTCTATGAACGACGGCACACGCGGGAAATCGCCGAGTACGGCGGGCTATCAAAAGTAATGCCGGTTTATGCCGTGATTTTTCTAATCATGACCTTGTCGTCGATCGGACTGCCGACATTGAACGGTTTTATCGGAGAGATTCTGATTTTGCAGGGTGTATTCGTGGTCAACAAGATGTGGGCAGCCGTGGCGGCAACCGGCATCGTACTGGGAGCAGCCTACATGCTCTGGCTGTACCAACGCACGATGTTCGGTAATATTGAAAACCCGAAGAACAAATCGCTACCCGACCTGAACGCGCGCGAGGTGGCCACCTTTGTGCCTTTGATCGTGCTCGCGTTCTGGATTGGTCTGTATCCGGCCCCGTTCCTGAATCGCCTCGAATCGTCCGTGACGTATGTCATGTCGCACGTCAACTCGACTTACGCGCCTCAAAACGTAGAGGCTGCTGTCGATATGCAGGTGAGAGGTCAGTAGACGATGCCACCTGGGTTCTCTGCGGCGGATTTCTATTACATCCTGCCCGAGTTGGTGCTTGTGGCCGGCGCGCTGTTGGTGCTCGTGGTCGACGTTTTAACATCGCGGCAGCAGCGGCCGTTGCTGGGATGGGTAACGATCGGCGTTCTTCTGGCGACCATGCTGACGCTCTTGCCGTTCAGTGATGTCGATGTTCTTGCGTCTCGGGGCCTCCTTGCCATTGACGGGTTCGCCTTCTTCTTCAAGCTCGTCTTCCTGCTGACTGCGCTCGTAACCGTCTTGATGTCGTCGTCGTATCTTGAAGTCGAGGGGCTGCGCGCTGGGGAATACTATTTCCTAATTCTCTGCGCCACGCTCGGCATGATGTTTATGGCGAGTGGCATTGATCTCGTCACGATTTTCATCGGTCTCGAGACGATGGCAGTGGCCTTCTACATCTTGACTGGGTATCTCAAGCCGAACCGCCAGTCTAACGAGGCTGCCGTAAAGTATTTTCTACTCGGAGCGTTTTCACTGGGGATCCTGTTGTATGGCATGTCAATACTCTATGGCCTATCGGGAACGACCAACCTCCGTGAATTGGCCACGGTGTTGGCAACCGGGGAACCTAGCACCTTGTTAATTGTTGCGGTTGTGCTGGTTGTGTCCGGTATCGGATTCAAAATCGCTGCAGTCCCGTTCCACATGTGGGCCCCTGATGTCTATGAGGGTGCGCCGACGCCGATTACCGCATTTCTGTCTGTTGGGTCGAAGGCTGCGTCTTTTGCAATGTTACTGCGGATATTCATGGAAGGTTTGCCATTTTTGGCTGAGGTCTGGCAGCCGATGTTTTGGGTGCTCGCAGTCGTCACGATGACGTTCGGTAACCTGGCAGCCTTGACGCAGAGCAACATTAAACGGATGTTGGCATACTCCTCAATCGCGCACGCTGGATACATCCTGATCGGAGTGGTGGCGAATTCGTCGCGTGGTGTCACTGCGTTGATGATCTATTTGATGTTGTATGTCTTTATGCAGCTAGGAGCATTCGCTGTGGTCGTGATGCTTCGTCGCCGTGACGTCGTGGGCGACGAGTTGAAGGATTTGAGCGGACTGTATTTCCGATATCCGGTGGCGGCCTGCGCGATGCTGTTCTTCATGCTATCGCTCGGTGGTATTCCACCGACGGCTGGCTTCATGGGAAAGTTCTGGCTTTTTAGTGCGGCAATCGAGTCGGGTTACATTTGGCTCGCCGTTATCGGTGTAATCAACAGTGCCATCTCGCTCTACTACTACGTTCGGGTCGTCGTGTTCATGTGGCTGAGGGAAGAGACACTAGGTTCGCCAATCGTTGCAAGTCCGGCCATGGCTCTGGCTCTGACCGTTGCACTAGTTGGTGCTGTTATTTTTGGGGTATATCCCGGTCCGCTGTTCGAGCTTGCCGAGTCCTCGGCACAGTCACTCGGTGGTGTGATTACCGGGGTGGGTGTGTCCTCTTTTTAATCTGAATCGGCGTGTCTGTCGTAGTCGAACGGGTGTTCGCACATGTGGCGTTTCGGCGAATCTCAGGGACGCACTATTCGCACAGTCGGCGCACTGAGTGCCGTGGGGCTGTCATTCGTTCTGGCGGTTGTCATGGGGGCTGGCGCTGGCTACGTGGTGGATCGCTGGCTCGGCTCGTCTCCTTGGGGATTCCTCTTGTTCTTTTTTCTGGGTGTCGCTGCTGGTGTCCTCAATGTGATCAGGGTATCCACTGCCTACTTACGTGATGATGAGGGAGCACGATCCGAGTCTCCGCAGGATTGAACGCAATTCCGTGGCCGCTTGTGGACTCTTCGCGGTTGCTGCGTGGGTTGTATCGGGACAGGTCGCATCAGCGGTTGGAGTAATGGTGGGCGCCAGTCTCGTGGCGTTCAGCTACTGGATGATCAAAGGTAGCGTCAGCCGGTTAGGAATGTCACCAGCAGGCCGCCTGGTGGCGATCGGATGGTTCGTGGTGCGTATTCTTGGTCGATACGCTTTACTCGCCGGAATAGCGTACGTTACGATTGCGCGTTTGCACCTGCCCCCACTGGCTTTACTGGCTGGGGTATCGGCGATCGTGGTGGGTGTGGCGCTCGAAGGTTTTCGAGCGTTGGTCGGGCGTTAAGTCGCTTCATGACTGTCCTAGCTGAGATTTTAAAGTATGGAACAACTCGAACACCCCCTGTGGATCGTTGATACTGCTAACGCCGTGTTCGGGCCATTTATTGCTGCGCTCCTTGGCCTGCTAGGTTTCGACCTGAGTCACGCCGAGCACGTCATTCCGAATTACCTAGTCATCTCCGGGCTTATTGTTGTGGCGGTTATGGTCGGCTGTCTGCTGATCAAATCGCGCTTGAGCGTTGAGCATCCTGGACGCGTTCAACTGCTCCTTGAGGATGGCCTCAGCGCTCTCTATGGATTGCTCGATGATACCGTCGGTCCGAAAGGTCGGCGTTATGCAACGTTGGTCGGGACGGTTGGACTCTTCATCCTCCTGTGTAACTTATCGGGCCTTGTGCCGGGACTAATGGCCCCCACGAGTAACATTAACGTGACTCTCGGATGTGCTATCACGGTGTTTGTTTACTATCACTTTCACGGTGTGAAGGAACAGGGCGTGGTAGCGTACATCAAGCATTTCGCTGCGCCACCAGGCGCACCGATGTGGATTGCACCGATCTATTTTCCGATTGAGATCATTAGTCACTGTTCACGGGTGTTGTCGCTATCTGTACGTTTGTTTGGGAACGTCTTCGGTGAAGAGTTAGTAATTTTAATCTTGTTCTCGATTGTGCCATTTATTGTTCCCTTGCCGATGATGTTGCTCGGCATTGTCACTGGTAGTCTGCAAGCGTTCATTTTTGTCATGCTGACAATGATTTATCTACAGGGTGCCGTGACCGTTGACCACGATCATGAGCAGGACCATGATGAGAAAGTTCATGCACGTGGTGATGCGATGGCAGCTGCGTCAGCGTAAGGTCTGTTAGTGGAAGAGTTGGTCGCCGGGTTGATGTCATTCTTCGATTTAAGGAGGCAGTGGTCGTGAATACACGTGCAGTATGGATCTTAATGATCGGAATAGTGACGGTGGGATTAATTTCGCCGTTGCACGCACAAGAAGCTTCGGTGAGCGCGGACAGTGAATTGGTCAAGTGGTCGATCATTACCGCTGGATTCGCACTGGCAATCGCAGCCGCTTTCGGGACACTGGCTCAAGGGCTTGGTCTGAGCGCTGCGGCTAATGGAATTGCACGAAACCCGTCAGCAGCTCCGGACATCCGGTTTTCGCTGATTTTAGGGCTAGTGTTGATTGAGTCGCTGGTTATCTATGTGTTGCTTGTCGCCCTGATTTTGTTTTTTGTACAGCCGTTCAGTGGATAAGCGGCAAGGTGAGTCGGGCGGGTTGCACGGCTGACCCGTCCGGTCCGTCTATGCCTTTAAGATTTACACGGATTGAATGGTTGCTTCTCCTTTTGACCCTTATCTGGGGTAGCAACTTCAGCGTCGTTAAAACCGCGATTGAAGAGTTTCCGCCCCTCCCGTTCAACGCTCTTCGGATGGTGCTCGCGTCGGCGATCTTCTTCGGCCTGCTGGGCCGTTCGTCCGCTTCTCGCCCGTGTCGCCGCGATTGGCCTGTCATCATCGCCCTTGGTTTTGTAGGGCATTTTCTTTACCAAGTCTGCTTCATGGAGGGTATTGCACGGACGAGTGCGGCCAATAGTTCACTGATTCTTGGCGCAACTCCTATTGCCGTTGCCATTCTCATGTGGTGCAGCGGCCGTGAGCCTCTGTCGACGACCCACTGGGTCGGAGTTGGAGTCTCCCTGGTCGGTGTTTACCTGGTTATTGGTCAAGGCGCTCGAATCAACAGTTCATCGTTGACTGGTGACCTCCTGACGATGGGCGCGGTCTGGTGTTGGGCGGTTTATACGGTGAGCGCGCAATCAATACTTAAAAGGTATTCGCCGTTGACCATGACAACTTGGTCCATGGCGGTTGGCACCGCATTATTTGTTCCTTTAGGGCTTCCTGGTCTGCTCGTGCTCAACTGGCATGAAATTAGTTTCGGAGCGTGGGCAGGACTCGTGTATTCTGCGATCTTTGCGTTGTGTGTTTCATACCTCATTTGGTACACGGCAGTTCAGCGTATCGGAAGCGCACGCACCTCCATCTACTCCAATATGGTTCCAGTGGTTGCGATGATCGTGGCTGCAGTNTGGCTGCGGGAGTCGATTAGTGTCATGCAGATTGGNGGNGCGGNCAGTATTATTGCTGGTGTTGCGCTTACTAAGGTNCGGCNGCNACACGGTTCCTGATAAGCTGCGCGAACGATACTCAAACGGGTTGTATTNCGAGANTNTNCGGATCAGTAATTGACAACGTCCTGAATTGCCCGAACGATGTCAGNCGTTTGNGGGAGCACGACTTCTTCAAAGACCGGATTGTAGCCGACGGGGCAGTCGAGCGCTGCGACCCGCTTAACTGGAGCATCCAAGGAATCAAATAGTTCGTCTGCCACACGAGCGACCAGCTCTGCGCCGAACCCGCACGTCAGTTGATCTTCATGCGCTACGACCACGCGATTCGTTTGGGAAACTGCCTCGGCGATCCCATCCCAGTCGTATGGCGCAATAGTTCTAAGGTCGAGCACCGACACCGCAATTCCCAATTTCTCTGCTTGCTGAGCGGCAAGGAGCGATNGTTGAACCAAAGCACCCCACGTGATGACCACAACATCGTTCCCCGAACGACGGAGTACGGATTGACCAAACGGCACCATGTGATCAACACCTGGGTAGGCTGCCTTATTGTAGGTCTGTCGGTATAAATGCTTGTGTTCGAGAAACAGCACGGGGTCATCGCACCGGATCGCTGTTCGCAATAAGCCNCAGGCATCTTCGGCATTGGAGGGATACGCGATTCGGAGACCGGGAAAGTGCGCAAAAATGCTCTCACCAGACTGACTGTGATAGATCGAACCACCGCGGAGATAGCCACCAATCGGCACCCGGACAACCATCGGACAGGAGTAAGTGTTATTGGAGCGGTAGCGCAACATCGCCACCTCGTTGCGCAATTGCATTGTCGCTGACCAGATGTAGTCGAAGAACTGAATCTCCACCACGGGCTTAAGGCCTCGGATGGCCATGCCCAGTGCCCGGCCGACGATGTTAGCCTCAGCCAATGGGGAGTTGAAGACTCGCTCGGCACCGAATGTTCGTTGCAAGCTTTCGGTAACCTTGAACACTCCGCCCTTGCCCCGCACCTCCGATAGCGTTTCGGGGTGGCTGCTGTCAGCTACGTCTTGACCAAACACCACGATCCGGGAATTCCGAGCCATTTCGTCTTTGAGTGTCTGATTGATGGCTGAGACCATCGTCTTGGGCTCACCTGACGGCTCTGCCGCGACGTCGAAAGTCTTAGAACAAGGATCGACATCCGAGGAGTAAATGTAACGTGTGACTGTGTCCGATGCCGGAGAGGGTGCCTTGGTCGCAGNATCTGTAGCCGCGGCAATCTCGTCTTCAACGTCACTGTCCAATGCATTTAGTTGATTTTCAGTGGCGACGCTGTTGGCCAGGCAGAACTCTCGAAAGCGTACCAACGGGTCTCGGACTGNCTCGCTATCNCGCTCAGCCTGTGTTTTGTANACACGTTCGTCATCAGACAGTGAGTGCGAATATGGACGGGTGGTATGCGCATGNACCAGTGCTGGGCCAAGGCGNGCTCGAACGTGGTTCACGGCGTCTTGCGCTGCNCTCCANCTATCCAGCAGGTCAGTGCCGTCGGCTCGAGCGATCCGCAACNNAGGAAAAGACTCAAGGAGTTTCGAAATACTTCCTCCAGGAGTCTGAATGTCAACCGGTACGGAAATCGCGTAACCATTGTCCTGGACCAAAAAGACAACGGGTAACTGCTGCGTGCANGCGGTGTTAAGCGATTCCCAGAACTCACCCTCGCTTGTGGCACCGTCACCCAACGACACTAGAATCACCTCATCGGCATGAGCCGACGGCTCTCGTCCATCGCGGGTGCCAAGTGTTCGATTGAGCACGCCGCCTTCGGCGCACCCGACGCCATGAAGGCACTGTGTACCGGTTGCGCTCGACGGCGATACGATGTGAAGTCGACGGTCACTCCAGTGTGAGGGCATTTGCCGACCACCCGATGACGGGTCATCTGACGATCCAACGCTACCCAAGAGCATCTCCGTTGGTGTAACACCGAGTGTTAAACAAAGAGCCCTGTCGCGATAGTACGGAAAAACCCAGTCGTAACCTGAACGGAGCGAAAGACCGATTGCGACTTGAATAGCCTCGTGGCCAGCGGCGCTTATCTGAAAGTAGGTGACACTCTGGTTTTTGAGCTGGATTTCCTTGTCGTCCAAGCCTCTCGACAGCCGCATCGTGNGGTAGGCGTGAAGTAGCTGTTCTTGAGACAGCTCAGCGGCCTCGTGTTGGTGTGAGGTTGCTGCAGAGCGAGTCGAACTAGGCGGAGTTGGCTCTTTAAGACTCATCGATTNCTTAGACCCGTTGAGACAGCTTGTTTAGGGGCCAGAATCGCCTAATGGTCCCCTATGGTGGAGGCCATTCTCAAGCTGAACCGCGACATTATAGCATCGGATTCGACTCATCAAATCTCGAGATTAACGAATGTAAATAGCTTAAAATGAGCCAGTTATNGTTATGACTNCNAGGAATTNTGTCCAGTGAGTAGAGCNAGTGTTTATTGCTGGGATGACATCGCTCCNGAGAAAGTAACAGAGATGATGTCGCGAAANATNGTCACTGGTGAACGCTCGCTTATCGCACAGGTTTATCTCAAGAAGGGCGCTCTCGTGCCGATGCACGCACATCCGAGCGAACAGTTAACTTATGTGCTACAGGGTAGCCTTCGGATGATGGTGGGCGGAGAAGAGTCGATCGTGCGAGCGGGAGAAATCATTCACATCCCGTCGGACGTATCGCACCAAGCTGAAGCGTTGGCTGACACGCTGGAACTCGACCTGTTCAGTCCGGTGCGGGAAGACTGGCCGGCGGCTGACTCTTCTCTAGGTCGCTGATCCAACTGTAGTCCTCAATTAGTGAATTCGACGGTCCCAGTCATCCCGGCGTCCACCCGGATGGGCGCCGAACCGATTGCGNAGCCGGCGCATTTTCCACTTAATGTACTGGTACTTGATCTCGCCGATGAAACCACTTATCCCACCTTTCAAATACAAATATCCAACCACCAGACCGCCCAGGTGTGACGTGTGAGAAATGCCGCCACCCGTATCGCCCACGAACAGGAAAGAGATCGCACCCAAAATCATGACGAAGTACTTTAATCGAATCGGGAACAGGAAATATACGAAGATGAGACGGTCGGGATAGTAGAGNGCTGACGCAAGCAACAAGCCATAGATTGCNCCGGATGCTCCGATTGTAGGTATCCCAGGGTGAACGAGTGCAATCGNTGGTAGGGCGGCGACGAGTGTTGTTACTGCNGCGCCTAATCCNGTGATGAAGTANTACTTGAGNAATCTTTCGCTACCCCACAGCCGTTCCAGTTCAACGCCGAACATCCAGAGTACCAGCATGTTGAAGAATATATGGAAGAAATCTGCGTGCAAGAATAGGTAGGTGANTGGCTGCCACAGCCAGAAATACTCGAAAACGGCCACGGGTGTAAGACCAAAGAAAGTGACTAAATCTGGGGCCAGAGTGGTCATGACGAACGCCACAACGTTCGCCCAGATAATTACCTTGATGGCGGGCGATATGCCTCCAGGCCCGAAGGAGTAGCTACTTGGTGCGTAACGATATCGATACATCATCGGAGTATTACTGGGGCAGTGTCGACGCGCGCCTTGTGGGTGGGTGTCATCGTACCATAGGCCACACGCGTTACTTAGATACGGGTCTAGCGGGCATGGAGTTGAGTGAGAAGCCAACGACGCACATCGTCGAATTCCTCGATTCTTAACGCTCGTGCCGAAGTGGCCAATACGATGAGGCCAGCACTAATTGCAATGCCGAGGCGGGTCGCCTGATGCCAGACCCCTAGTCCCGGCCATGTAGTTGCTAACCATTGTTCCGTTCCGAACGCTGCCCAGGCCATTAATGCAGAGGCCACACTAATCTTAACGAATGCCATCGCGATCCGAGGGCCCTCCAATCCACCGAGCCGGCGCTGCAGCAGGTAGAGTAGGGCTGCAGCGTTCACAAGGGCGGCGACAGCTGTACCGAGTGCGAGACCGCGATACCCCATTAGACGGATGAGCAATAAATTTAAGGCAACGTTGAGGACTACCGAGCCCACACTGATAAGGGCAGGTGTTCGGCTGTCCCGAAGTGCGAAGAAACTCGGAACGGCAATTTTAACCGTTGAGTAACCAAGAAGGCCTGGCGCATAGCACATCAAAGCGGCGGCGGTGGCTGCGGTATCAGCGGACGTGAAGCTACCGCGTTCAAAGATGAGGGCGACAATTGGTGACGCCAGAGTAACTAAGCCGAGCGTCGCGGGAACGTTCAGCATGAACATTAATCGCAGGCCGTTCGAGATCGTTTGCCGCATCTCTTCAGGGTTCTCACGCGCTGCTTGTCTGGAAAGGGTCGGCAGGGCGGCGGTCGCGATAGATACACCGAACAATCCGATCGGTAGATACATCAGTCGAAAGGCATAGCTGAGCCAGGACACAGCACCTGTTCCTTCGCCAGTCGCGAGTATCGTATTGACGAGCAAGTTGATCTGTACAGCGGCTAGGCCAAGGATGCCAGGGCCCATCAGTCGCAGAATCTCTCTAAGGCCAGGGTCCCGTAGGTTGAGTATTGGGCGGTAGCGATACCCGGCGTGGTGCAAGGCAGGCCACTGGAGGACGACTTGGCCAACACCGCCGATTAAAGCTCCGATGGCCATGCCCGCAATCGGCGGAAGTCCCACGCTTGGCATCAGCGGGACCAGCGCAAACCCGCTGGCAATCATGGCGAGATTGAACATGGCGGGGGATAACGCAGGTGTGAAGAATCGCTGCAAGGAGTTCAGCATGCCCATAAACGCGGCAGCGATAGCCACGAGACTGAGGAAGGGCAGCATGATGCGTGTGAGTGTCGTTGCAAGTTCGAGTTTGCCAGGCACTTCATTGAAGTGTCCGGCAAACAACATAACGAGCGGCGCGGCAAAAATGATACCGATCGTGACGAGGAGTCCGGTCACTATCAGCAGTGCGTTAATTAACTGATTGCCAAGTTGCCAAGCCTGGGTGCGACCCTCCGCGGTAAGTCGTTTTGTGAAGGTGGGCACGAAGGCCGCACTCATGGCACCCTCGGCGAAGAGGTCGCGCATCAAGTTTGGAATACGGAAACCGACGTAAAAGGCGTCCATCGCGTTGCCAGCACCGAACAGGTAAGCTAGGACCTGGTCGCGGATAAGGCCAAGCAGTCGGCTTGTCATTGTTGCAGCACTAATCACGCTGGCCGAGCGAAGGAGCCCACTCGATGATGGTGTTTCAGGGACTGGCGAGCCGGCCGGCGGGGGAGGCTGTAAGTCGGGCATTGACTGTATGTCAGCCTAACATACGGCCTTAGCCGGTAGTTCGTCTGTCGGTTGAGCGGACCTTGGTGATCACTAGGAAAACCTTGGTTAATGTGGAGTGGGGAGGTATGGGTTCGACTCGCGAGCTGCCATTTGTCGGGGTTGCGTCGGTCCGCTTCAGTTCCTTGCGATCACCGCTGGGCCAGATTTTCTTTGTCATGTCAGGACGCGGACTCTGTAATGTCACCATCGGAGCCCGTCGACATGCTGAGTACCGAAGATACATGGAACGGCACTCGACCGAGGTCTGGCGTGACGATGAAGGCCTCCGTGACGTGTACGATGAATTTGTTGCTTACCTCAGCGGTCGTAGTCAGACATTTGTGGTGCCCACGGACCTCCGAGGTGTTACACCGTTCGTTGGGCAGGTGTTACGTCAGGTTCAGGCGGTGACATTTGGGACCGTGACGAGTTACGGGTCGGTCGCTCGACAGTTAGGTCACCCCCGAGCCGGACGGGCAGTCGGAACTGCGTTGGGCAGAAACCCTGTGCCGATCGTTATTCCGTGCCACCGCGTTCTTCGCTCGACCGGTGAGGTCGGCGGGTATGCCTTCGGCAGTACGGTTAAGCGGGCCCTACTCGGCATCGAGGGCTATCGAACGAGTTAGCGTCACCGACCCAGTTTTTGCTTGACGAGTGCTCCGATGGTCGAACCGTCGACGACCTGGCCGGCGAATTGTGCCATCACCTGTTTCATCACCCGTCCCATGTCCCGCGGCGAAGTGGCCCCCGTTTCAGTGATGGCGGTGTCGATGATCCGTTCGATTGCTGCCTCGTCAACCGGTGGCGGGAGAAATGGTTGAAGCGCCTCCAACTCAGCCTTCTCTTGGGTGACTAGTTCGGTCCTCCCCGCCTGCTCGAACTGTGCGATGGAATCCTGCCGTTGCTTTGCCAGGGTCGCAACCACCTTTTGAGCATCCACGTCTGTGAGTTCCTGACCGAGTTCAATGCGACGGTTGACCAGTGCGGTCTTCAACATGCGCAAGGAACCTAGCGTCGTTTTGTCCCGGCTGCGCATGGCAGCTGTCATTGCTTCGTTGACACGTGCCAAGAGGTCCATAACGTTGACGTGCCTGGGGTCAGGTCACCCTTTCTGAAAATGTGCGATCACGCGGGTCAGAATTTCGGTAAGTTGAACCTTTGGTTCATAACCGGTGAATTTTTGGAGCTTAGTGATGTCGGGGACGCGCCTCGGCATATCTTCGAAGCCTGCTCCGTAAGCTTGGTCGTAGGGAACCTTGACGATCTCCGACTGACTGCCTGTCATTTCTTTGATTTTTTCAGCCAGTCCGAGGATAGAGATTTCCTGTCCGTTGCCAACGTTGAATACCTCCCCGACAGCCTTTGGCTCGTCGACGAGGCGCATCAACGCGTCCACGACGTCACCGACGTAGGTGAAACTTCGCGATTGCGACCCGTCGCCGAACACAGTGATTGGCTGTCCTGCCAATGCCTGCTTCACGAAGTTCGGCACCACCATGCCGTATTGGCCTGTCTGACGGGGTCCCACAGTGTTGAAGAGTCGCACGACGATGACTGGAAGCTTTTTCTCTTTCCAGTATGCGAGTGCAAGGAATTCGTCGAGGGCTTTACTACACGCGTAGGCCCAACGGTGTTTCCAAGTGGCACCAAGCCTGAGGTCGGCGTCTTCCCTGAACGGGATCTCCGTTGACTTACCGTAAACTTCTGAAGTTGAGGCAACAATGACAAGTTTCTTTTTCTGACTGTTCTTATTGGCCTGAGTCAGCACAACTTCCGTACCATGTACATTGGTCTCGATCGTATGGACCGGACGTTCCACGATCAACTTGACCCCGACCGCAGCTGCTAGGTGGAACACAACGTCACAGCGATCGGTTTGTTCGGCTAAGAGGTCTTCATTGGTGACTGAATCGATTACGTATTGAAAGCCGCGCCGGTTCTTTAAGTGCTCAATGTTCTCCATTGAGCCTGTGGAAAGATCGTCCACTACTTCTACTTCATGGCCGGCGTCCAGAAGCGCTTCGGCAAGGTGAGACCCAATAAATCCGGCTCCGCCGGTGATCAGGGCGCGCATGGCGGGATCGTATCACGTGGCGAAACGGAACGTGATGACATCACCGTCACACACGACGTAGGTCTTTCCTTCGAGGCGCACGAGGCCGCGCTCCCGACACGAAGCGAGTGAACCGTGCTCGATGAGATCGGCATAGGCTACGACCTCAGCGCGGATAAATCCTCGTGCAATGTCCGAGTGAATTTCCCTAGCGGCATCCTGAGCCACCGTGCCTCGTGGCAGGGTCCACGCCCGGCATTCATCTTCGCCTACGGTAAAGAAGGAAATGTAACCCAGAAGTTCGTAACTCGCCCGGATGATTCGATCTAGTCCAGATTCTGCGAGTCCAAGATCTGCTGAAAATGCCTCCGCGCTCTCTTTATCGAGCTGCCCAATCTCAAGCTCGATTTTGGCGCACACGGCCACGGTTTTGGCGTCTGCCTCGCGAAGGACTTCTTGGAGTGAAGGGTCGGTTTCCTCTAATCCGCTCGGTAAATCAGATTCATCCAGATTGTTAATGACGAGTAATGGCTTAGCTGAGAGAAACTGGAAACCTCGAAGAAGCTTCGAGGCTTGTGGCTCCAGTGCCATTCGCCGTAACGGTGTTCCGGCCTCCAGTGTTGCCTGACACTTCGTTAGAACGGCCTGTTCGGCCTCCAGGTCGTCGCTCTTATGCTTCTTTAGGTCTCGGTGCAGCCGCTCGATACGACGCTCAGCGACTCCGAGGTCGGCCAGAATCAGTTCTTCCTCCATGGTGCGTGTATCCCGCACTGGGTTGATACTGCCGGAGGCGTGGGGTACCCGTTCGTCGCGAAATGCACGGACGATGTGGAGGAGCGCGTCGGCGTCTCTGAACGCTGCAATGTCCACAAGTGACTGGGTGGTGGCGTGGCCGACCATTTCGGCCAACTCCACAGTTGCTGGAACGCGCTTTTTCGGCCGAAAGATTTCAACCAAACGGTCTAGCCTTGGCTCAGGTACCTTGGCGATACCAACGTGTGCTTCGGCGCGCCTGGTTCCGTCGCGCGCTTCTTCCACGCTCGTCATCAGACGGAATAGCGTTGTCTTACCGACAGCAGGGAATCCGATAAGTGCTGCTCTTAGCATCGAAAATTTAACGAAAGCTCATATTTCCCGTATGTTTTAACGGGAGAAAAAGAATCCAGACAGCCCAAGCGATGGTAACACGAGGGCGCCACGCCAAACATTCCAACTCCACAGCATATTGGGGTCTAAGTTACTGCTGCTCTACATTTTAGGGATTGACAGGTTTCGATGGTTTTCTTACGATTGCTGTGGATTTAAGTGGAGTTTTATGGAGTTTTTAGGTGATTAGAGGAAACCTGTCTGCAAAAATAGACGACAAGGGCAGACTGAAAATTCCGTCTGCCTTTCGCGTCTCGATAGAGAAGCGACACGGAAGCGCTCTGTTTATTACCAGCGTGACCGGCGAGTCGGTTCGTGTTTATCCAATGCCGGTCTGGGAAGCCATTGAGGCCAAGTTAGCGAAGGTGCCAAACGCCCACCCGTCACGGCTCAGGTTTCTCGATCGCGTCAACTATTTTGGACAGTTTGCTGAATTCGACAAGCAGGGACGCGTTTCACTCCAAGCGCGGTTACGTGAAGCCGCTTCCATGACCGGTGAAGTCGACGTTTTAGGCCAGTATGACTATCTCGAAATATGGAACCACAACCGCTTCGTTGCCAAGCTAGAGCGTGACCCGTATACGGATGACGACGCACGAGCCCTGGCGGAGTTTGGAATCTGATGGCCAACCCGTATCACATGCCGGTGTTGACAGCGGAGACCATGGGCTATCTGGTGCCCGAATCCGGTGGGGTGTTTGTTGATTGTACCGTTGGAGCCGGGGGCCATGCTCGAGCGCTCATGGAGAGCGGTGCGACGCGGCTCCTTGGTTTCGATCGCGATCCTCAAGCACTTGTACATGCTGCCGAGGCGCTGGCGGCTTGGCGCGATCAAGTTCAACTGCTCCACGCGGATTTTCGAGACTTGGCATCAGTGCTGGACGACCGAGGCGTCGCCACTATCGATGGAGCCGTGGCTGATCTCGGTGTGTCGTCTATGCAATTGGATGGTGTGGAACGGGGCTTCAGCTTTCGGCGGGACGAGCCGCTTGACATGCGCATGGATCAGTCAACCGGTGCCACCGCCGCGGATCTCATTCGGGACATATCCGAGCAGGACCTCGCGGATTTAATTTTTAAATATGGAGAAGAACGACATTCTCGCCGGATCGCGCGCGCCATCGTATATACCCGTCGTAAGACGCCCGTGCACACCACAGGTCAGTTAGCAGCGATTGTACGGCGAGCAATGCCCAAGCGCGGCTGGCAACGGATTGACCCCGCGACCCGCACGTTTCAAGCCATTCGCATCTGGGTCAACCAAGAGCTCGATGGCCTCGAAAGGGCGCTAGAGGTGATCTGTAGACGACTTCGTGGTGGTGCGAGGGTGGTTATCATCACGTTCCATTCACTTGAAGATCGCATCGTTAAACACACGTTGCGCGCACTCGCCCGAGGACAAGAAGCCATCGTCCGAATCTTGACGAAGCACCCGCTTGTCGCAGACCCCGACGAGCGCGACCGGAATCCCAGAGCGCGGAGTGCCAAACTGAGAGCGGCGGAGCGGATTGCATGAGGAAACGTCAAATCGATTACGCGGTGAAGAAACGTGTCCGGAATCAGGTCATCCGTGAAGTTGACCCAATCCGGCAGCGCGAATTTCGGCAGTCGCTGGGAGTTGGGATTCTACTGGTTGCGGTCATCCTGTTTGCCGCCTGGCAACACCACGAGTTGCGGCAACACGGATACCAGATGGTGGAAATCGAAGTAGAACTAATTAAAGTGCAGGAGGAAAATCAACGGCGACGGCTGGAGGTTGAGGGCCTTCAAACACTGGAACGGATTTATACGATTGCGACCGAAGAGTTGGGCTTAGAAGTTCCTACCGCGCAGGCGGTAGTGCACATCGAACGCATCACGCCGGCGCAACCGGCGGGCGACACGGTCGTGGCCCGCGGCAACGCAATGGGACAGCGCGACAATTAGGGGAGGTAAGTGGCTACACCGGCAGGACCGAAGAAGCGGCGACGGCGGGCGCCCCGTGAGCCCGGTGGCCTGTTTGCCTACTTCGATGCGCCAGAGGCACGCTTGGCAGACGCCCCAACCGTTCAGTGGCGCCAGACGATACGCCGGCGAATCATCGTTGTGGTCGCCTTTCTAACGCTGTGGACCGTTGGTATCGAGACCAGATTAGTTAACTTGCAAGTGTGGCAGCACGACTTTCTGAAGGGGTACGCCAATAAACAGCGGGACCGAATGAGGGACGTGCTTGGCCGACGAGGCGACATTCTCGACCGCGGCGGTAACATCCTCGCGACTAGTTCCCAGGGTCATACGGTTTATGTGTCCGCAGGCGAAATCGACAAGCCTAAGGAGTTCGCTAAAAAGCTCTGCGACGCGCTGAACGGCTGTGACAACACTCCTAATCTCATTGAACGTTTCCGCAAGGGAATATTCACTTACGTCGAACGAAAGACGGTATCGGAAGAAGAGGTGGCGGCAGTCAAGGCGCTAGACCCGCCACTGCCAGGTGTCGGATTTGAAAGGGAGCCTCTACGGCAGTATCCGAACGGTCGATTGCTCGCGCACGTCTTGGGTTGGGTCGGGACCGACAACATAGGTATAGAGGGTGTTGAAGCTACCTATGACGGGATCGTTCGAGGACAGGATGGCCAAACCCTCGATATGGTTGATGTGCGTGGGCGTGTCTTCAATTGGCAGCTGGAGCGTCCCTCCACGCCTGGCATCACGCTCGAACTAACGATCGACAGTCACCTCCAATACATTGCGGAGCGCGAATTGCGTGTCGCGGTTAACGAGCACAAAGCGGATGGCGGCACGGTCATCATTCTCGAATCCTCCACCGGCGACGTGCTGGCGCTCGCCAACGAACCTACCTTTGACCTGAATAAGAAAAAATTGGCACCGGAAAAGGGTCATCGGCGCAATCGCGCCACGCAAGATACTTACGAGCCTGGGTCAATATTCAAGCTGGTGCCTATTGCTGCGGCACTGGAGCAAGAGGTCGTTCAGTTGGACGACCAGTTCGATGTTAGTGCTGGGAGTATCAGTCGCGATAATTGGGGTGGGCACAAAATTGATGACTACACTCGTTACGACGGCAGCCTGTCGGTTATGGACATCGTCGTCAAATCGAGTAACGTCGGTGCTGTCCAGATCGCCGAGCACCTTGGGCCGGACATACTCTACGAATACGCGAAGCGATTTGGCTTCGGCCAGAGGGTGTCAACCGAGACTTTTGGTTTTATCCCTGGCGAGGGGGATGATGGACCCGAGAAGTGGACAGTCCCGACAGAGTTTCCTGGCGAAAGTGTCGGCTTACTGCATCCCCCTAAGGACTGGAAACCCGTTAACATCGCCTCGTTCTCCATCGGCTATTACCTCAGTGCGACTCCGCTCCAGCTAGCGACTGCGGTCAACGCTATTGCTAATGGTGGCGTGCTCGTTCGGCCCCGGCTGGTGCGAGCGACCCGGCAAAACGGTGACCGGGTCGAATTGTTACCTCACTCGACCCAGCGGGCCGTCACTCCCACAACCGCCATGATGCTGACGAACATCATGGAGGAAGTTGTCAAGCGAGGGACCGGAAGAAACGCTGCAATTCCTGGCTACACCGTGGCCGGAAAGACGGGAACCGCCAGGAAATACATTGGTGGGGCATACTCCGCGACGGAGCACAGAGCATCGTTTATTGGGTTTGTCCCGTCCCGCGACCCGGTTTTCACGATCTTGGTCCTGGTCGATTCCCCCGGCGTGGCGACAGACACGGGAGGGGCAGTCGCAGCTCCGGTCTTTAAGCGCATTGCCGAAATTGCCCTTCGGGACAGCGGTGTCTCTCCTACAACGGAGCCCGTTTCTCGAATCTTCGCCAGGCGCCGAGGTGATTCCTTGCCGGGTGTGCCGACCACGCCGTTGCCAGCTCCCGCATACGCCCCGGTCGCGGCTGTCGACTCTGAGTCACTTAGAATGCCCGACTTGTCCGGCATGGGTCTACGTAGAGCAACACGAACGCTTACGCAGCTAGGCTTATTTGTGAAGGTGCAGGGCGACGGGGTCGTCTTTGCTCAGCGGCCTAGTGCGGGTAGTGCTATCGAACGTGGTGAGGAAGGCGTGCTTCAGGGGACACGGCAGATGAGGGCCGTGGAATCCAGCGAGTCGCACCCATGACCCTAGGTGAACTGCTCTCACGGACGAGCACGCTGCTGGGCGAGGAGTTGACGACTGAGGACGGCCACGGAGATGTTCTAGCGCGCCCCGTTACATCTATCGCGTACGGCTCAAAGCAAATGTTACCTGGAGCTGTTTTCGTTGGGCTTCGTGGACAGCAATCTGATGGAACGACGTTCGCGGGTGAGGCCGAACAGCAGGGTGCGGTGTGCATCATTTCAGCTTCACCGGCGACCCCAGGCATCCATCTTCCATGGGTGCGCGTACGGGACGCCAGACCAGCGCTGGCGGCACTGTCCGTTGAGTTCTTTGGACATCCGAGCCAGGAGCTTCCGGTTATCGGCATCACAGGCACTAACGGGAAGACGACCACTGCCTACCTGATTCAAAGCATTTTTGAATCGGCCGGTGTGCAGTG
>PAWT01000040.1 GCA_002714165.1 Acidobacteriota bacterium | reverse complement strand
CGGGACGCGGCCTCGAAATTAAGCCGCAAGAATTCTACGAGAATCGAACAGCAGGTCTTTAATCAATTCAACCTAGCTGGAAGCAGCAAGCTCATCTCATATGTGCCGGGACGCGGCGTCGAACGTTTCATGCCGGGCACGGGTAAACGCGTCACAGCTGGAAAATACGTTCGATTCACCATGCACTATAACGCCGTCGGGCAAGTTGAAACGGATCAATCGAAACTTGGACTCTGGTTCAATACGAAACCAGTGCACCATGAAGTTCTCACGCGCCAAGCTGGAAATCCGGTCCCAACGAGTGCCTTCGGCCATGATATTTATATCGTGCAAGGTGAAGAAATCGTACCAACTCTGGACGAGAACGGCGAGCGGGTCCGACCAAAGATTCCCAATATTCCCCCCTATGAAGGAAATTGGAAAATTACGGGCATTACTCCGATTACTGAACCGATCACTCTTTACGGCTTGTCTCCCCACATGCACCTTCGAGGCAAAAGCCTGAGGTGGGTTGTGACGTTTCCCGATGGTCGTGAAGAAACGATTCTCGATGTGCCCAAGTTCGATTTCAACTGGCAAATTCACTACGAGTTAGCCGAGCCGATGCATATTCCGGCTGGGAGCAAGATTACCGGTATCGGTGTCTACGACAACTCGTTGGCTAACCGGTGGAATCCTGGTCCGCAACTTGAAGTCTACTGGGGTGATCAGAGTTGGGACGAAATGTACCAGGCGTTCACTGAGTACACCATCGACAGCCAAGATTTGACCCGGTTAATCGAAACGACGGACGGGGCGCAGGAATAGGCCACTTTTCTCCATGCGCCATCGTGGATGTTTGACTGAAGCCGAGCCACTGTAGCTCGGCTTCAGTTGTTTCGGGCTAAGGTTATCAAGTTATGCTGAGGCGTCTGTTTCTATTCGTGTCGTTGTTCGTTGTGCTTGCCGTGACTTCGTCGCTGGCGGGTCGGGTGACGACCTCTCAGCAACGTCAATTACCTCGGGGCCAGATTGCCGAACTTGGGCGGCCGACCGAAAAGAGCGACGAGGTGCCTGTTTTTGATTACGAGCAGTATTTTCCAGGCCAATGGCATTTTGAGTGGCGCGTGCCCGAGTCACCGTTGGGTCCTGGTGGAACACTGACGGGCACTGAGACCTTCGCTGGTGGTGAAGGCAATTTTTTTACCAGTCGCACTGAAGGCGATGGTCCGGCTGGACCATTTACGATTGAGAGCGTTATTGCGTATCAGGCCGAGAACCGAACCTTTGCACGGTGGGAACGGGATAGCCGTGGCTTTGAAATGCTACACGCGGGTCCGATCGGTGGCGATCTTGGAGGGTTTTACACAATCCACTATGAGACGGCACCCTTCACTGTTGCTGGTCAGCAAGTCAAGCTACGGTACCGAACGCGACTTGTTTCTCCGGTTAACTACAAGATTGAGGCACGGATTTCTGTCGATGGGGGACCGTTCCTAAATTTTGGTAGCGGTTGGTTCCAAAAGGACATTCCTGTGGAAACAGGACGCTGAGGGATAAACACTATGACGCGCACTATTTGTTTAATCGCCGCATGCCTACCGGTTGTGCTGATGTCATTGAGCGCACAGAGTGTTACGTTCTCGCTCGTCCCTAACTGGGCAAAGCTACCGAGCGGTTGGGTGTTCGGCCACCCGCAGGGCTTTCCTTTGCCGGCCGAACGAGAACGCGCACGGGCCGAGGCTGAGTTAACCCGTGCGGCTGCTATTGCTCGTGGAGAAACGCCACCACCTCGCCCAGCCAACCTTCAACCCGGTGTTTCTGGCGTGGCCGTAGATCGCGATGACAACGTGTACGCTTTTCATCGTGGTGAGCATCCGATCCTAGTCTTCGATGAGTCTGGTCAGTATCTGCGCTCCGGTGGTGACGGGATAACCGGGACCGTGCCGCATTTTATCGAGGTTGATGACCAGGGCAATGTCTGGGTTGTCGATGAGGCGGCGCACCGGGTATTGAAGTTCAATTCCGAACTCACTGAGATTCTGCTGCAGATCGGTGTTACTGACGAACCAGGTTACGACGGTGTGCATCTCGATCGACCGGCAGATGTTGATATTGCGAGCACGGGCGAAATTCTGATTGCCGACGGTTACGGCAACAATCGGATCGCAAAGTTCTCGCCCGATGGTGAGTTTATAGAACAGTGGGGTGGCGGGCCTCAGGATGAGTCGACAGCCGACGGAGAGTTTCACCTGCCCCACGCAGTTGAGATCGATCAGAACGATAAAGTTTATGTGCTCGACCGTGAAAACCGACGGATTCAGATGTTTGATCTCGACGGAAAGTTTCTGGGGAAGTGGACTCACCTCGGCTATGCTTGGGGGCTGTTTGTGTCTCGAGACGGTCAATACGCCTACATCGCTGAGCATGACCATGAGCAAGTTATGCAGGTCTCGACTGCGACGGGTGAGGTGCTTGCACGCTGGGGTCGCCAGGGACACGGTCCTTCGGAATTCGATTGGGCACATGGCATCGCGGTAGATTCTGCGGGTGCGGTTTATGTTGCCGATACCTATGGCCAGCGCCTACAGAAGTTCGTGCCGACCGACCGATGACCTCGGCCTCATGGTGAATGGTGAGGTCGAGTGCGTAAGAGACAGGGGGCTAGAAGGGTGAAGATCCAAAGGAGCATGCAAGTCGTTCTCGCGATGGCCGTGCTCGGTGGGGGGATAGTCAGCGCAGTGCAGCGGATGCCGCTTGCGATGGCGGTTGGGTGTGTTGCGCAAGAGGGTGATCAGTGGTGGCTTGTTAGTGCCACCGAACCGGTCGAGATTACTGAGGAGGTGCCACCAGAGCCGGAAGTTGCCACGGTTCTTGGTGCTGGGCGGCTTCGGTTGATCGGCACGCTCGATGAGTTCGGTGTAAGCAACCACGCGGGTCACAAAGTTCGTGTCAAAGGCATTCTGCTTGAGGATGTTAACGAGACGCGTCTTAACTTAACCTCAATCAGGCACATGCTACCTTCTTGTGAATAGAATGCCAGTCCGATGGGGCTGAAGGTGTTTTCACACCTTCCAGTGCTTAGTCTGAAGTCACGTGTTACCACCATGACGTTTACTTCCGACTGTCTGCATCGATCAGTGTGGGAAACTGGATATAAGCTATGACACAACTCAGCGTGAACCTGAACAAGGTAGCGCTACTGAGAAACACGCGTGATGTTGGAGTTCCTGACGTCTTGCGTGCAGCACGCATTGCGGTTGATGCTGGTGCTTCTGGCGTGACAGTGCATCCACGACCGGACGAACGGCATACCCGACCATCCGACGTTTTCAACTTATCAAGTTTTACCCAAGATGCTGGGGTTGAATTCAACATTGAAGGTAATCCGACCAAGAGTTTTCTTGCACTGGTGCACGAGGTGGTGCCGGCGCAGTGCACCTTGGTGCCTGACGCCCCAGATCAACGAACGTCGGACCATGGCTGGGACCTCGCCTCGGACGGTGACAGACTGCGCCCGATAATTTCTGACTTACGATCTCGAGGGATTCGGGTATCTTTGTTTATGGATCCTGATCCGGTGGTTATTGCCAATGCTGCAAAAGTTGACGCTGACCGAATTGAGATTTACACGGAGCCTTATGCGAAGGCCTTTGGAACACAGGATCAGGCAGAAAGCCTCGACGCATGCGCCAAATGTGCAGAGGAGGCCGAGCGCATGGGACTTGGCGTCAATGCTGGTCACGATCTGAATTTGCAGAACTTGCCAGCATTAATTCAGAGCGTGCCGGGTATTGTTGAAGTGTCGATCGGGCACGCATTAATTGCGGATGCACTGGAGCTCGGTCTGCGTGAGACGGTAGGGGCTTACCTAAGTGCGCTTTCCTCGGCCAAGTAACCCTCGGCGCGAGGCAGAAATGAGTATTACGCGACGTGACTTTCTCGGCTCTTCGATCGGTAGCTCCGCTGCGTTGGCTGGAATGACGACTGTGGAAACCGGACAACTTCACCGCGCCATTCCCCTACCCGAAGAGACACGGCTTTGGGACTTAGCCACACCGGCCTTGGTTGTCGACGCAGATAGCCTGGAGTCGAACTTGCTTAAAATGCAAGATGTTTACAGTGGCGATCCGGTAGCACTTCGTCCTCATGCAAAGACCCACAAATGTCCAGTGATCGCTCGCCAGCAACTTGACCTCGGGGCGATTGGTATTGCGGTCGCTAAGATTAGCGAAGCTGAGGTTATGGTTGAAGGTGGCATCGAACCTATTCTCATTACCTCTCCTATCGCTACCCGTGGCAAGCTCGCGAGACTCCTCGGCCTGGCACGGCAAGCCCCGAACTTACAGATCGTAACAGACCGATTGCAGAACGTTCGCGATCTCAACGACGGTGCCACTGCGGTCGGCATTAAGTTGCAGGTTTTTGTCGACCTGAATGCGGGTGATGATCGTACGGGCATTATGCTTGGTGAATCGGCCATCACATTGGCCGGTGAAGTGGCGCGTGCCGAATCACTCGAGCTGGCGGGGGTGCAGGCTTATGCTGGGCGCCTCCAACACGTGGTCGGTTGGGAGGCCCGGCGCAAGCAATACCTTCAAATGATGGGGCAGGTCATGGAGACGGTGACCGGGATGCGGCAGGCTGGACTTGATGTGNCCGNCGTCACNGGTGGTGGAACCGGNACNTACGATATTAATANTGAGATTGATGGNATGACCGATATTCAAGCCGGTTCTTACATTTTCATGGATGATAACTACCNCGACATNGGTGGNCNATCAGGCCAAGTCTTCAACGATTTTGACTCCTCACTCTTCGTATTAGCCACGGCGATCAGTCAACCANTNCAGGGACAGGTTACGGTTGATGCGGGCATTAAGGCNTTTGCAACGGACAAGGAGCCTCCGCGCCTTCGGGATATCAGGGGTGTGGACTACAGGTTTGGTGGTGATGAGCACGGCATTCTCACTCTTACTGAGCCATCAGAGTCAATTGCTGTGGGAGATAAGGTGCGGCTAACGGTCCCGCATTGTGATCCCACCGTGAATCTCTACGACCATCTGCATGTTGTGCGAGGTGAAAGCGTTTTAGAAGTCTGGCCAATTGCGGGGAGAGGGCGATCGCAGTAGTAACTGGTACCCACGGTTCGGTCGGTAAACAAGAAGTTCTTGTGTTCGAAATTGGCTTTTCGGGTAAGTTCGTGGACGGTTTCTTCCACCAGCAAGTGCCGGTCGACTATAATTAGCGCTATGTGGACCAAGATGATGTCGGGGCCTCGGAAGCGGGCTCCTAAGAACGTTGCGGTGATCGACCCAGATCACTGTTTCGGTGCGTTGGCCTGTTCCATCTGTCAGGCAGCGTGTCCGATTGAGAATTGCATCATTGAGGAGCCCGATCGAGATGGACGGNTGGTTTGNGCAGTTCGCGTTGATGCGTGCATCGGTTGTGGGTTGTGCGTTGCATTGGGGAATGAAACCGCCCCCCAGCCGCGTGACTTCGGCTGTCCTGCTGACTACGACGCTATTGATATGATGACGTACGATGATGTGGTGAAAAGTTTAGAAATGGTTTCAGAGTCTGACGTGGAAGCAAACGTCAGTGAAGTGGTGGGGCCCTGATCCTCGCTGATAGCTCGCTTCATTCACCAACCGCAACAATCGGTTTTGAACCGGCACGCTGGACATCGCCAGACAGCGTGCATTCTGAACATCTCGGCACCGCAGCGCTCGCAGATCACCGGCTCATCTCCGGTTTGACGGGCTGATCGACTCGGTTTCAACCTTCTTGGTTGGTCCGCTGATTTTCCTTCCGATGTTTCTGACATGGTAGGGATTATACTCATTCACTTCGATTTTGACGTTCCACGCCATGTGGTTTTCCTCGCTCCTGTAAGTAGGCATGGGAAAGCTGAGCTCGAGGATCGTGTCTAAGATTCCTAGAGGTGAAGCCTTGGCCGACGAGGCATTGACTAACCGCCGATTGGCGATGGTGAGTGANCAAATTGCTGGTCGAGGTATTCGTGANTCGCNCCTACTGCAAGCGATGCGCGAAGTGCCNAGGCACGAGTTTCTTCCCAAGANCGCTAGGGACAATGCCTACGAAGACCGCCCGCTTTCAATCGGTGAAGGCCAGACTATCTCTCAGCCGTATATCGTGGCTGCCATGATCGAGCCGCTTGATTGTGGCTCTAATGATCACGTACTTGATGTTGGTACGGGATCAGGTTACCAGGCTGCGATATTGGCGCAACTGGTTCGTAGTGTGGTTTCGATCGAATATAGGCCATCGCTAGCGGCTAGGGCTAGAAAGACCCTNGCCCGGCTGGGGATCCNAAACGTCACGGTTCTCGATGGTGACGGTAGTGATGGTTCNCCGGTCTTTTCGCCCTACGACGCTATTGTAGTTGCCGCCGGTGCACCCGAGGTGCCGTCCGACCTCATTTCTCAGCTCAGCAAGCGTGGAAAGATGGTCGTGCCTGTGGGCACAACCGATTTACAGCACCTAACGTTTTTACGTCGGTCCGGTCAGGGCTTAAGTGAGGAGGTAAGGGAGGGTTGCGTGTTTGTGCCTCTGGTTGGTCGACAGGGGTGGAGGCACTCGGGAGCGAAATAACGTAAGCTGGAAGGTAGTGCTCTACTAACGATGTGAACTCGGGAGAGCTTCATTGCCGATTAGGCGAGGCCACCAGGTAGCGTAATTAGAGAGTGCGAGAGGAAGGAGTACGATCGATGCGTATCGCATTTCAAGGCGCGCCAGGAGCCTATAGTGAGGCGGCTGGTCTTCGGTTTAAGCCGTCAGCTGAGCCGATGCCCTGTAAGAGTTTTGAGGAAGTNTTTACGGTAGTCCAGGACAAGAANGCCACNCATGGGATCGTGCCGATTGAGAATACCATCGGTGGAACAATCAGGCGTAACTACGATCTACTGCTCAGNCATGAGTTGCCGATTGTGGGTGAAGTGCATCTACCGGTCATTCATAATCTGGTNGNNTTAGAGGGAACGNCNCTNAANGATNTCAANCGTGTCTATTCGCATCCCCAAGCATTGGCCCAGTGCGAACGTTTTCTCCTNGGNCTAGAGGGCGTTGAGGTCATCGCGAACTATGACACTGCCGGCAGTGCGAAGATGATTAGCGAGTCCAACCTGAGAGATGCTGCGGCCATTGCGTCANATCGGTCGGCCGAAGTATTCGGCTTGTCGATTCTTAAATCTGGCGTCCAAGATTTTTCTGAGAACATTACGCGCTTTCTTGTTGTTTCGCGCGAAGCTCTCACGCAGGGCAAGGCTGACAAGACCACAATCGCGTTCACGGTGCCAAATGAGCCAGGCGCGCTGTTTAAAGCGCTTAGTGTTTTCACGTTGCGAAACATTGATTTAGGTAAATTAGAGTCTCGCCCGATTCCCGCTAGGCCTTGGGAGTATCTATTCTTTGCAGATTTGAAAACGGACCGCGAAGATTCCCGCTGCGCTAGAGCGCTTATGCATCTTGCCGAATTCGCACCCCTCGTCCGGACTCTCGGCTCATATCCAAGTTGGAAGGAACCTGAGTTAGGCGAGTGAGGAGTCGAAGCGAGGTATCAGCCCACATAGTTCGTTGAGCGTTTTGGACGTCCCACAACAGCCGCCAGTGGTTCTCTTTNTTGGCGTGTGAAGCACTACGGTGGGGTGTGGCGCCAGATNCGCACATANTTTATTGAGTGACAGAATGCCGAATCGATTAACGGGTGAGGCGAGTCCCTATTTACTGCAGCATGCGGCCAATCCAGTGGATTGGCACCCTTGGGGCGAAGAGTCTTTTCAGCTTGCTAGGCGGGAGGATAAACCAATCTTCCTCTCGATTGGATACTCGACTTGCCATTGGTGCCACGTGATGGAGCGTGAATCGTTCGAGAACGAGGAGATTGCATCGGTTCTGAACGATGGGTTCGTCTCGATCAAGGTTGACCGGGAGGAACGGCCTGACGTTGACCGAGTCTACATGCGGTTCGTTCAGGCTACGACTGGTGCAGGTGGCTGGCCAATGAGCGTCTGGCTGACGCCTGAGCTGAAGCCGTTCTATGGTGGCACTTACTTTCCACCGTTCGCGCGGTGGGGTCGTCCAGGTTTTATAGATGTTTTACGCCAGATCACGCACGCATGGTCTACCGAGCGAAATCAGGTGTTGCAGTCGGCCGACACCGTTATGGATCGTCTGAAATCGTCAAGTAGTGGTGTGGAACACGCTGGCCAAGTCGTCGGGCCTGAGACTTTAGGCGAGGGAGTTGAGCAGTTTCAGCACGCGTTCGACTCTAGGCGGGGGGGCTTCGGTGACGCGCCAAAATTTCCTCGGCCGTCGGAATTACTCTTTCTTCTACGCGAGTACTCGCGCACCGGCTTAGCGTTGCCAATGGTAGAAGTTACNCTCCAAGCGATGGGNTCTGGTGGCATGTGCGATCAGGTAGGNGGNGGCTTTCATCGCTACTCTGTAGATGCACAGTGGCGTGTGCCGCACTTTGAGAAAATGCTCTACGACCAAGCGCAGCTTGTACTGGCGTACATTGAGGCGTATCAAGCCACTGGTCGCACAGAATTCAAGACGGTAGCGCTCAACACCTTGTCCTACGTGCATCGTGAAATGACTGACTCCGGCGGAGGNTTCTACTCGGCAGAGGATGCTGACAGCGTNCCGNCTCAGGATGGGNGCNCGCCATCCGGTGGCCGNATGGAACCACGAGAGGGTGCCTTTTATGTNTGGACGCGTGACGAGATCGAGGANATTTTTGCGNATGACGCGGACGTGGTCTGTGCACGCTATGGCATTGAGGTTGAAGGGAATGCCCCNGAAGACCCACACGGNGAGTTCGACAAGCAGAACATCCTATACGAAGCGCGGTCAATCGAGGATGTAGCTCGTCTCACTGACAGGTCCACCGATGACGTGGCGAAGGTGACAGTGAGCGCGCTTGAGAGATTGTATAAGGTGCGTGGGGCTCGACAGCGTCCAAACCTCGATGACAAGGTCTTGTCAGGTTGGAACGGCCTAATGATTGCCGCCTTTGCTCGTGGCGCCCGTGTGTTCGAATTCGCCGGTGGTGCTACTTCACCACTGCTAACGGCGGCCCAGTCCGCGGCACGTTTCGTGCGGGACGCACTGTGGGACAAGGACCGACAGCGGCTTCTCCGGCGCTACCGTAGGGGGCAGGCCGCCATCGATGGCTATAGTGAGGATTACGCGTACACAATTTGGGGGCTACTCGAACTGTTCCAGGCAGATTTTGATCCCGACTGGTTGGATTGGGCAAAGGCACTTCAAGCGAAACAAAACGAATTATTTTGGGATGCCGAAGCCGGAGGGTGGTTCGCCACGACGGGTGAGGATTTGTCTGTGTTGCTCAGACTAAGGGAGGACTACGATGGTGCGGAACCCTCAGCCAGCGCTGTTTCTGTTCTAAACCTTCTAACCTTCAGCCAGTTGACCGGAGACGAGGTGTGGGTGAACCAGATCGAGAAAACACTCGGCCGTCTGAGCGGTAACAACGGGTCTTTGGCGCGGATCATGCCGATGATGATGGCGGGGCTCTCGGTATATCATCAGCATCGGCCGCAAGTTGTGATTGTTGGTCACCGGGATAGCGCGAGCACGCGTGCAATGCTGGCTGCGCTAGCTTCGTGCTACACACCTGCTACGGTTGTCCTTTTGGTTGAGCCAGGTGACCATCAATCACGTATGGCCGAGCTGCTGCCGTTCGTAGGCAATATGAAAATGCTCGATGATTTAGCGACGGCTTATGTGTGTAAGGATTTTTCCTGCGATGCACCGACAACGAACACTGCCGTGCTTGTAGAAGCGATCAATCCACGTTNAACAGATACATAAAGTAGTTCGTGAGTGTGTTACTTGACCATGGCTGAACATGTGAATCTGACGGTTCGCCGGGATGAAATGCGTGCCCGAATTGTCCTTAATAGTCCGAAAGGTAACGTTCTCACAACGGCGGTCGCTCAAACGATTCGTACGAAACTAGCCTTGCTCAATGAGGTCATGTCGCTTCGCCTCGTGACGGTCGAAGGCGCCGGTCGGGATTTTAGCTTCGGTGCGAGTATCCAAGAGCACGCTTCGGATCGGNTAGAACGGATGCTGCCGGAGATGAACGGTATGATCCGTGACCTGCTCGATTTACCAGTCCCGACGGCAGCCGTGGTGAAGGGCCGTTGCCTGGGTGCTGGATTTGAGCTTGCACTTGCGTGCGACTTTATTTTTGCTGCTGATGATGCGGTCCTTGGACTACCCGAGGTCAGGCTTGCTGCGTTCCCGCCGGCGGCCTCAGCACTGTTACCCATGAGACTTGGATACGCGCGTGCAACAGACGCTATTCTAACGGGCGAAGCCCACTCCGGAGCAGAGTGGCACGCGGCTGGGTTGGTGACCCAAGTGTTTGCGCTAGACCAAATTGACACTGAAGTTGAGGCCTGGTTTGATCGGAACCTGTCAGGACGGTCAGCGTCTGGGTTGCGCCACGCTGTAGCTGCCTCTAGGCTCGGGCTGCGCAAGCACGTNGNTCAGGTTTTACCAGATTTGGAGCGNCTTTACCTGAATGAACTNATNCAAACGGCCGATGTTAACGAAGCCGTCANGGCTTTTCTTGGGAANCGNGCTCCTAACTGGACCGACTGATTCGNTCGTCCTACCGTAACCGGCTACAATGAAAGNCTGTANGNATATCGNANAGGCACGCGTCNGCATGAAAGGACGCTTGTCCACTTTGNCTCTNGNCCATTGTTCTTGGCNCCGTTCTCTTCTGCGGCACTAGGTTTTCTCTAATGACTACGCGGCGTCTTATATCGGTTGGTTANANCGTCTGCTTCCTCCNGCTTGTCGTGGCCTCATCACTCGCATATGGGCAAANTGAATCGTCGAATTCNCCGCGCTCCTTTGAGGCGCTGAGACTGGATCCCGAGGAACGAATTGAGCTCGACGGCATCTTGGCAGAGTCAGCATGGGATCGAGCCGAACCAGCAGGGGAATTTGTCCAGCAAGAACCCAACGAAGGCGGTACACCGACTGAGCGGACGGAGGTATACGTCGTCTACAACCGTGATTTCCTTTACATTGGAGCGGTCCTTCACGATAGCGAACCTCAGGCGCTCCTTGGCCACCAAAAGCAACGAGACCAAGGTCTTGGGTCGGATGATCGATTCATGTGGATCTTAGATACGTTTCTTGATGGACGAACCGCATATTTCTTTGAGACCAATCCTGCTGGTCTGTTGGGTGATGGTCTCATGCGCTCTATGAGTGGGCGGCGTGGTTTGTCGAAGGAATGGGACGGGATTTGGAATGTTAAGACTGCCCGTGCTGACTACGGTTGGTCGGTTGAAATCGAAATTCCATTTCGGACGCTCAATTTTGACGAATCACTTGATACCTGGGGAATCAACTTCCAACGAACTGTCCGTCGGAAACAGGAGGAAATGCTCTGGACTGGATACCAGCGCAATCAAGGATTGTTTAGGGCGATTCATGCTGGGCGGCTCACCGGTCTTCATGGCATATCTCAAGGTACGGGGCTTGAGGTAAAGCCTTATGGAGCTGCGGCCTGGCGTGAAGTTAACGACGATACTGACGTACCAACTGACATGGGGTTTGACCTGAACTATAACCTTACGTCGAGCCTCAAGGCTGCTGTCAGCGTCAATACAGATTTCGCGGAGACAGAAGTGGACCGCCGGCGGGTCAATCTCACAAGATTTCCGTTGTTCTTTCCTGAACAACGAGACTTTTTTCTCGAGAACGCCAGTCTTTTCCACTTTGCAGGTTCTAATGGCGTAACACCTTTCTTCAGTCGCCAGATTGGGCTGGCTGGTGGCAAAGAAGTACCGATCGTTTTCGGTAGTCGATTAACCGGACAGGCGGGCCCATACGATTTGGGATTCTTACAGGTGAGGACCGACCAGAGCGATGGACTGGGTGCAGAGAATTTCACGGTTGCTCGTTCGAAGTTCAATTTCTGGAGGCAATCTACTATCGGGGGCATCTACACGCGTCGGGCGACTGCAGGGATAGGTGAGAATCCTGCTCAGGGCGATCGCACTACCGTTGGTACAGACTTGGATCTATTCACTTCAACTTTCCTCGGTGATAAGAATCTACAATTCGAGGCCTTCTATGTACGGCACAACGATCCTGAGCGAATCGGAACGTCGACAACGGGCGACCGGTCCTCTCGGGGCATCCGGCTCAACTATCCGAATGACATCTGGCGTGCCCATGTGTCCTACCGAGAGTTCGGAGACGAATTCAAGCCGGCCTTAGGTTTCACGCCACGTAACGGTTTTCGCCGTGTCCAGCCGACGATCACGTGGGCACCAAGGCCGCTTAGGTGGAAGAGCGTTCGCCAGATGGAGTTCCAAGTTTTCTATGAGCATCTACTTAATCTTGAGAATGTGCTGCAGACGAGGCAGACCAACTTCACATTGTTCCAAGTTCGATTTCAAAGTGGAGACTGGTTTGGGATCCGGTCGAATAACACGTTTGAAAGGCTCAACAACCCTTTCGAGATTAGCGATGGTGTCGTGCTGTTGAACGGAGAGTATCAATTTAGCGAGTTCCGAATCGACGCGCGTACGGCGAATCAGCGGGTTGTATCGGGGCACCTCGGACTTAGCAAGGGAGAGTTTTGGTCCGGTCACCGGACGTCGGCGAATGTCAATGTCGACGTAAGGCCATACCAAGGAATCACAATCTCGGCTAACTACCGTCGAGACGATGTCGACCTGCCTGCGGGTCGGTTTGCAACCGAATTGGTGCGAATGTCAGGCGCATGGCACCTGAGTCCATGGACGTCTGTAACGGGCAACGTTCAGTACGACTCGGTTAGTGAGGTTGTAGGCCTATTTACTAGGTTGCGATGGATCTTGAGGCCTGGCAGCGAGTTTTTCCTCGTCTATACTCAGAACTGGCAATACGATTTGACTAAGAGTCATGATCGCTTCCTGACTCTGTCACGTGGCGCAACGACAAAATTGAATTATACGTATCAATTCTGAATTAGTTGGGAGAGGATGACTAATTAGCTAAGATGCGGACGGGTCATCCTATGTGTCTGTCGACCGAGTTAGTTGGGAAAGTCGAAACCCAGTGAATTAAATGGGTTAGCTGTCTTTATGCCGGGGTGGCGAAACTGGCAGACGCTCAGGACTTAAAATCCTGTGGCCCTTGCGGGTCGTGTGGGTTCGATTCCCACCCTCGGCACTTTGGTTTCGCTAGCGGTATGGCATGCGGTATGAGTAGTGGTGACTGGCGGTACAGAGTTCGTGACGAAGAGTGTTTGTCGTTTGTGTAAGATGGCCGGCGTATGAACGCTTTAATGTAGGTTGTCCAAATGCAAATCTCGGTTAGGGTGGAGAGTGAGGAATAACGATGAGAGTTAGGTGTCGAACTTTCCGGATGAGAACCCTTCTGTTTTGCTTCGGCCTTGTCAGTGCGGTTTTGATGGCGCCCTCTGAAGGCGCCCTCGCTCAGGGTCTGCCAGGCACAGAGGACGGCGAATGGCGTTATTTGGGTGGTGATGCGGGACACACTCGGCACTCAGCGCTGGACCAAATTCATGCTGGCAACTTTGAGGACCTTGAGGTTAAGTGGGTCTGGCGTAGCAATAACTTCGGTCCAAACATCGACTACTTTTCCCGTTCAACACCAATCTACGTTGACGGCATGCTCTACACGGTTACGACGCCACGTCGTCAGGTAGTGGCAATCGATCCGGCTACGGGTGAAACGCTCTGGACTTTTCGTGAGCCCGAGACCACCAGACGTAGGCGCTCTCCAAGGCAGGCTTACGGCAAGGGGGCTGCCTATGGTGAGGTGGACGGCCGGGGTGTGATTTACATCACGACGCCAGCCTTTTTTCTGTGGGCCCTCGATGCCAAGACCGGTCGGCCTCTAGAGAACTGGGGTGCCCCCGTATCGTTGGAAGGTTTCTCCGAAGGAGGTGTCCTTGACCTTATCCCGAACCTCGTAGAGGACTGGGGTCCGTGGCAGAACCATGTGGCTGGGGGCGGGGCTTATGACCCGGATTACGGAATTCCACGAGAACTGGGGATGGTGACCAGCTCGGCACCGCCGATCGTCGTAAACGGGGTCGTCGTGGTGCTTGTCGGCCACCAGCCTAGCTATGGCCAGACCCGGATCGAAAACGTTCCGGGTGACATCATGGGGTTCGACACGAAGACCGGTGAGTTTCTGTGGAAGTTCCACGTGATTCCCCGGCCAGGGGAGGTCGGCCACGAGACCTGGGAGAACGACGCCTGGCGATGGTCGGGGGATATGTCCACGTGGGCTCCTGCCTCGGCCGACCCGGAACTCGGGCTCGTGTATCTAGTGACGAACGCCTCGACGGTGCAGACTTACGCGGGGCATCGGCCGGGCCACAATCTGTTTGGCGGCAGCGTGCTTGCGCTGGATGTTGAAACGGGGGAGCGCCGGTGGCATTTCCAGATCCACCATAGTGACCAGTGGAATTACGACCTTCCGACTCCACCCATGCTGATGGACCTGACGGTGGACGGGGAACGGATTCCTGCGCTGATTCAAAACACGAAGCAAGGCCTGGTGTTTGCATTCAACCGGGAGACGGGGGAGCCGATCTGGCCGATTGAGGAGCGTCCGGTCATGCAGACGGAAGTGCCGGGCAACTACACCTCTCCGACGCAGCCCTATCCGACCCGGCCGGAACCGTTAGACCCGATTGTGGTGAACGGGCTGACAGAAGAGTTTGTCATCGACTACACGCCGGAACTCAAGCAGCAGGCGATGGAAATTCTGAGTGAGTTCCGCATTGGGGGGCTTTACGTTCCCCCGCTTCCTTATCCACACAGCCACGAATATCGCAATGTCATCGGATGCCTGGGCGGAGTGAACATCTATCATCCGCCTGTTGCAGATTCCACTACGGGAATGATGTATGCATCGCACAATCGAAGTTGCAGTGCGCCTTCGTTCCTCGTGCCGACGAATGGGGTAGACGAGGAACGCGGGTTGCCTGGGCAATCTCCGGAAGCGTGGAGGTGGCGTGAGCGGCACACGGCCACCACGGGAACTACGGTGGCAGCGTGGGCTCCCGGGGGACCCCGTGAGTTCCTGCCGATGATTGACGGGCTTCCGGTCTATAAGCCGCGCTATCAGGCGCTTGCGGCCTACGACATGAACACCGGCGAAAAACTTTGGGATATTCCGGTCGGGCAGACGCCTGAGCGACTGACGAACAACCCGCTGTTGTCTGGCGTGGACCTTTCGAATACGGGAGGTACT
>PAWT01000039.1 GCA_002714165.1 Acidobacteriota bacterium | reverse complement strand
GGCGAAAGGTGCGGGTGTTGACAAGGTCGGCATCGTCACTGATGGCATGCGTCTGGCGGCTGGAGTAACGGGTGGTGGGGGAGGCTAGGCTCAACCCTGCAGGTCGATTTCAACGGCGCGTGCACACCGTGCACGCGTCGTTTTTTTTTGAGTATTATTTTCCTACCAGACCAGAATCTTGGAGTTAAGACTGAAACCTTCAATAAACTAAATTCTCGTATAGCCTGCGAAAAGAATACAAGCTCTCGCACAACCGACGGTAGGTGATCCGAAGGGTGTGAGTGTGTCCAGCAAATCGCAGTAATTGCCGAAGTGCGATCCTCGTGCAAATTGATAACTCTAATCTCAGATCGAGGGGGTAAGAGGGTTGGTTTTTGCTCGAAATATGGTCACGTAGATGCAGTTAGGGTCTAATACCTAGATATTTCTCGCATTTTTCCTTAGTTTCCTTGCGTGTTTGATACAGATCGCTATTCGAACGGCTCTAACATTTTCCGTTCCCTGGGAGCGGTCTTTAATCGATGTTAGGTGTTGTCGGGAAGACGAAGACTACAGTTTGTTCGAGGTGTGGTGGTGAGGGCCTAGAAAAAACGGCCGACCTCCCAAAAGGAAGCCGGCCGTTTCGTGCCCGTGTGCGAGCAAATATTGATTAACCACCGGTGGAGGCAGCAGCAGCGACAGCTCGCTCCACCTGCTCGACACGAAGTTCGTTTGCCCGTTCGCGAAGTGCATCTGCCTCGGCGATCAAGCTATCCTGTGTTGCCTTGTCGGTCGTGGCGTTTGCCTGCATTCTGAGGAGGATGTTCTTGTAGGTCATTGCTTCGTGGTAGTCATCCTTTATCTCGAGTGCTTGATCCACGGCAACGATGCCTTCCGCAACGAACCCTGCCTGTTCCTCTTCATTTAATCGGAAGTCGCGAAACGCCTTTTCCCAGAAATATGTGGCGAGTGTGTAATACGCTTCTGGGTTGTCCGGCTCAATCCTCGCTCTATCTCTGAGCGCGAGAATCGTTTCCTCGAACATCTCTTGACGGTTGAAGAACGCAGCCAATTGTAAGTAGACCGAAGGATCGCCAGGCTGGAGGTCAACGACGCGTCTGAGAATTGATTCGGCCTCGTCAGCCTGCCCTGAGTCTTCATACAGTCGTGCCAGTGCAAAGTGATTGGCGACCTCGTCGGGGTTTATCTCGATCATCCTGCGGATGATCGGCTCAGCTGCACCTGGGTTGTTCAATTTATCCGGACCATAAGTGGCTACGAGGTATTCCATCGACAGCTGCTGCATATCCGGGTTGTCGATAATCTTCTCAGAAGCCAGTCGGTAGTTCTCGACTGCTTTTACCAACAAGTCGTCATTCTCTGGCTCGCCACGCATGCTCGGTCTATACATTTGGTCGTAGCTGTTTCCCAGATAGAAATATGCAACAGTGAGCTCTGGCGCAGCTTCGAACGCGCCGCTGTCGGCTATCGTTAGCTCGTAAGCGTGCGCGGCCCCCGCGTACTCCGCCTGCGTGTACAGGCCATTCGCTTCCTTGAAGTTCTTTCGTGCCATGAGCATGGAATAGTAGTTACAGCCGACTAGTGAAACGCTCAGCGTTGCCACAATGGCCAGCCGCGGAATAATCCGTCGCATATTCATGATTTCCCCTTTTAACAGCATCTCGAGTCTCTCCACTTGGAGCACGGAAACCTGTTGACCACAAACCCGGTCAAAGTGGGCAAGAAATCCCGGGGAAGCCCCGTGAGAACGCCCTGAACCGAGTCAGTATAGTGAACCAAAAAACGACCCGTCAAGTTTGTTTGGGATTTCGGTCTGCTAGGCTCTATAGGTCTCTAGGCTGCCCGCGCACTGGTTGTGGGACCCTAACGTCCTTGACCGGCTCCAAGAGCCGTCTCTATCATGGTGTCAGGATGGTCCAAAAGCAACGGATCTCATTACTGGCACACCGCTTGTCATGATTCAGTTCGAAGAACTCATCGAGAAAGTTCGGCGGAATAGCCCGGATGCCAATATTGAACTTCTGAGGCGGGCTTATGCCTTCTCGGCTACGGAGCACGAAGGCCAGGTCCGTCGTTCGGGTGAGCCTTATCTTGGCCATCCACTTGAAGTTGCCGATTTCCTGGCCGATATGCACCTTGACTCTGTAGCCATTGCGGCAGCGCTGCTCCACGACGTCGTCGAAGACACATTAACTACTATCGAACGAATTGAAGAGGGCTTTGGACCAGAAGTAGCGCATGTGGTAGCGGGCGTGACGAAGCTTGGCACGATACCGTTTTCATCTTCGGAGGAACGTCAGGCTGAAAACTTCCGAAAGATGCTTCTAGCGATGGTTGACGACGTTCGTGTCATCCTTGTGAAACTAGGAGATCGACTCCACAACATGCGTACGCTGGGTCATCTACCGGAGACTCACCGGATCCGCATCGCGCAGGAAACGAAAGACATCTACGCTCCGATTGCCAACCGGCTCGGGATGAGCAAAGTAAAGAATGAGCTCGAAGAGCTAGCGTTTCACCATTTGGAACCTCGAGCCTACGAGGCCTTGCGTATAAAGGTTGAAGACCGCCGGCGCGTAACCGAAGGGCAAATCGAGGAGCTCAGGAAGACGATCGCGACTAAGCTCACCGATGCGAAGATTCCCATTGAGTACCTGGAGGGGCGGATTAAACGCCTCTTTAGTATCCATCAAAAGCTTAAACGACAGCGAATCAACATAGACCAGGTATACGACCTGGTGGCGCTACGCTTAGTCACACACACGACCAAGGATTGTTATGCAGCGCTCGGAATCATTCACCATACTTGGTCCCCCGTGCCGGGACGGATTAAGGATTTCATTGCGATGCCTAGACCTAACGGATATCAGTCACTTCACACCTCGGTAGTGAGTGAACGAGGATTCGCATTTGAGGTGCAAATCCGAACAGCAGAGATGCACCGAGTGGCTGAGGAAGGGATCGCGGCGCACTGGAAGTATAAGGAAGGCCGGATTGGCGCTAATCGCGACGAGCAATACTTTCTCTGGCTCCGACAAATGCTTGAATGGAATAAGGAGGTCCACGACCCTCAGGAGTTTATGCAGAGCCTGAAGGTCGATCTTTATCCAGAAGAGGTCTACTGCTTCACGCCTCGCGGCGAGGTGAAAGCACTTCCCCGTGGAGCAACGATCATCGATTTTGCCTACACGGTGCATACCGATGTCGGGCACCAATGTACCGGGGGAAGGCTGAATGGGAAGATGGTGCCGTTACGTACCCAATTGAAGAACGGTGACATTGTTGAAATTGTGACCACCCAGGGTCGTCGCCCGAGTCGGGACTGGCTGAGTTTTGTGGTGACCTCACGGGCGAGAAACAAGATTCGTCATTTCATTAATGCNGAGGAGAAAACCCGNGCCACGGAAATCGGTCGGAAGCTTCTTGAACGAGAAGCTCGCCGGTGCAANATCNAAATNAAGTCNAAGCTAACTGNTCAGTCNACGACNCGACTGGCNGCGGAATACGGCTTTCCNAAAATTGAAGAGTTGTACGCCAAAATCGGTTATGGGAAGGTTGCAGCGAGGCACGTTCTCGGAAAGCTCGTGCCCGAGAGTGACCTGTCTGACCAGGAGGCTAAGAACGAAGTCTCAGCCTCACCAGCGGCAAACGATCAGTCAAGTAAAGATCGCATCACAGTGCGCGGATTCGACGATCTTTTGGTGTTCCGTGCGCGTTGTTGCAATCCGATTCGCGATGAATCGATTGTCGGCTATATCACGCGCGGTAAGGGCGTCTCGGTCCACGCTACGGACTGCCCGAATGTACTCAATCTGCTCTATGATCCCGAACGGCGCATCGATGTAGTGTGGGATAGATATGATGATCCGACGCCTTACATCGTCCACTTGGCGATCCAGATCGAAGATCGGCAAGGCATTCTGGCGGATGTTAGTGCGCGGATCACAAACATTGATACCAATATCAAGAACATCGAGGCGACGACCAGTGACGATCAACAAGGTCGAATTAACGTCACTGTTGAGGTCCGTAACGTCGAACACCTTCAACGCGTGCTCGAGTCACTTCGCGGTGTTACCGGTGTACTAGACGTCGAACGGGCAGCGGGCTGAGAATCAGAGCAGAGCGATCGCGTCGATCTCTACCCGAGCGTCTTTTGGTAAGCGTGCGACCTGGAAGGCTGCTCGGGCAGGTTCCGGTGTCTCGAAGTAGTTACCGTAAATTTCGTTGACTACAGCAAAGTCGCTCAGGTCGGCCAGAAAGATCGTTGTTCGAACGACGTGGTCGAATGACACGTTGGCAGCGGCAAGGATGCTGGCGATGTTCTTCATGACCTGTTCGGTCTGTGCCTTGATATCGCCTTTCACCATTTCTCCGGTTGACGGGTCCAGTGGAATTTGGCCAGATACGAACAGAAGTTCACCGGCCCTAATAGCCTGCGAATAAGGTCCGATTGCTTGGGGTGCGTCCTGTGTGTGGATGGCTTGCCGCATGGGGGAGCTGCCTTACTAGGCTGCCTTAGCGACCTTGCCGGAGCGCAGACAGCGGGTACAAACACGGATCCGTTTGACGCTTCCTTTGATTATCGCCCGAACCATCTGAATGTTTGCCTGGAATCGCCTCGGGGTCACATTGTGGGCGTGGCTGACGTTACGGCCCACCCTAGGACCCTTGCCACAGATTTCACACCGTCGCGCCATTTCGGTTTCTCCTTGATGTCGTCGGGAACGCCCCGGACCACCTACGCGATGCGCTCCCGTAGCACCCCGAACGAACCAGTAATTATAGCACTCGAGAAGAGGTGCGCCAGCGGCTATGGCACGATTAGACTTTTGGCTGTGTTTGAGGGGGGATCAGAACTCTCAGAACTAGGGGAGTTTTCAGCCATTGTCGAACCTTGTTGTTGACCGTGCGGCTTGGACTCCACGGCATGCTCAGCGATACTGCGCAGAATACCGTCTAGGATAAGGTGAAGGTAGGCACCATCTCCGCCACCCAATGCAGCTCCTGCGTCCCGGCAGGCCCGCTCGGTACGATGTAAGACGGTAACAAAGTCGAGGTCGAGCGAGGTTGGCCCATTCTTCCGCTGTGCTTCGATGGCTGCTTTCAGGTCTTGTTCTAGGCGCTGAGCGGGTAATGACGATGCACTATGTTCGTAAATGATGCCACGTCGTTCCGTTTCGAGTGTGGCGGCCAGCGCATGAACGGCGTCAGCGACATCTAGGTCCGTTAATCGCTGAAGCGCCTCAGGGCGGTGACGCGCGATGACGCCCTGAACGAATAGGAATAGTCGATATTGCCGTTCTGATAAGTCCTGAATTAACGGTACGAGAAAGCGTGCTTCACGCTCGTGCCGCCGCTGGACCAAGGCCGGTGGGTGTTGTTTGGCGGTTGCCAGATAGGTGCAATCTGACGGGCATGCTATTTCGTGCAAGCGCTTCGTGCCGCAGCATGTGGGGCAAATCAACCCACTCAACGCTGGGCAGGTCCGCCGCCCCTTCCGTTTTCCACACGAGATGCATCGATTGTCTGCCATTGGGGCCATAGTTAAGGAGCCGAACCAGCGTCGCACAATCGTCCTAAAGGGTCAAACCCCATTGTCCTAGTGCACAGGATTTCGAGGTTACGGCCGATAAGGGTCTTGGAGTGATGAGGGGCGGACACAGGCTAGACGTCCTTCTGGATCAGCTTTTCTTAGGTTGTTTAGGAGAATTAAGGATCTGAATTAGGGCGTTCAGCAACCAAATCCAGCCATATGGCGTCTACACATGTGGTTGCTCTCGCCATTCAACTGTTTGACGGTCTGATTGGAAGAAAACTAGTCAGTACGAACTACGTGGAATTAATGCGGGGCAACGCGATTTGGAGGCCGGCCTCACTTAGGAAATCTTGAGGCCGCTTGGTGTTTCCGGACTGTGCGGCGGGTATCGGTAAGGAGAAACAACTTAATGATTACGACAACATATCCTGTAGAAAGTGAGCGCTGTGCTGAGCTGAGACGTATTCTTGAAGAGCGGCGCCAGGACATGATGGTCGAGGTGCACGACCGAATACGCGATGTACGTGCTGAAGGCAACAGTGCTACGGTGCACGGCGTTCTCGATTCGGTGGAGACTTCTGAGGCGGATATTCAGGACGAAATAGAGTTCTCCCTAATTCAGATGAAAGCTGAGACGCTGAGCAAGATCGATGAGGCACTCCAGCGGCTCAAGGTTGGAGCCTATGGTAATTGTTTTGAGTGCGGAGAAGAGATTTCCGAACAGCGATTACGGGCCCTACCTTTCGCGATAAGGTGCACAGTCTGCGAAGAGGAGCGAGAACAAGCAACGCGGAAAAGCGCAACGCAAGAGCGTAGTGACTTAGAAGCGCTGTTCCTGGATTTTGCGAGGTAAACCAACAGGGCTGATTGCCTAGGATTCTTCGCTTCAGGCAAACCGCGACCTAAAGGTGAACAGGAGTAAAACGGATCGCATATGAGCGATCAAGACGAACGTTACGATTCTGGAAGCGACACGAGCGCTGAGCACCCAATCTCAATTCCGTCGGAGGTGCCTATTCTGCCGCTGCGGGACACCGTCTTGTTTCCCAATTCGTTTATTCCGCTAGCGGTGGCTCGCGAAAGTTCAGTGCGTCTTATCGAAGAGGCAATCGCTTCTGACGCGCTGGTGGGTGTTTTCACGCAGCGTGAAGCAGCGACTGAGAAACCTGCACAGGCCGATCTCTATCCGACCGGAACGGTTACCCGTATTCACAAGATGTTGAAGCTGCCGGATGGCAGTCTCCGACTCATTGTACAGGGCTTGGAGCGGCTGCACATCCTCCGTTTCAACACCGAGCACCCCTACTTACGCGCGGCGGTGGAACCGGCAACTGAGGTAATGGTGGAAGAGGATCGCCTTGAAGTTGATGCGTTCCAGCGCAATATCAAGACTAACTTTCAGCAAGTCGTTTCATTGTCACCACTGTTGTCGGATGACCTGCAAATACTCGCGTCGAACATTGAGGAGCCTGGAAAACTAGCTGATTTTATCGCCTCCAGCTTTACAACAATCCCTACTTCTGTGAGGCAGGAGGTACTGGAAGCCTTAGACATTCGTGCTCGAATGGACGTGCTCAACCGGATTCTTATCAAGGAGCTCGAGGTGCTCGAGCTAGGATCGAAGATCCAGTCTCAGGTGCAGTCTGAAGTTGGCAAGAATCAGCGCGACTACTTCCTACGCGAGCAGATGAAGGCGATCCAAAAAGAGCTTGGTGAAGGCGACGAACAGACTAAGGAAATCGAGGACATCAGAGCCAAGCTTGAGAGCTCTGGGATGCCGGAACCCGTGTTGAAGGAAGCACTACGAGAACTGGATCGTTTATCAAAAATGCCTGTGGCGGCGGCTGAGTACACCGTCGCTCGAACCTACTTGGACTGGATCGTTTCGCTGCCGTGGGCGGTTCGGACAGAGGAGGTCATTGATTTGGCGAGGACGAAGTCGGTTCTAGATAGCGATCATTCCGATCTTGAGAAGGCAAAAGACCGGATTCTTGAGTATTTGGCGGTGCGAAAGCTGAACCCTGAAATCAAGAGCCCGATTTTATGTTTTGTTGGTCCCCCAGGGGTCGGGAAGACGTCGCTCGCTAAGTCAATCGCAGCCTCACTCGACCGAAAGCTCGTTCGTATCTCGCTTGGCGGCATGCGCGATGAGGCCGAAATTAGGGGACACCGTCGTACTTATATCGGTGCCTTGCCAGGACAGATAATCCAGGGACTACGGCGCGCCGAATCGAAAAATCCCGTTTTCGTGCTGGATGAGATCGATAAGCTCGGCATGGATTTCCGGGGCGATCCGGCGTCAGCACTGCTTGAGGTGCTCGATCACGAGCAGAACAACACGTTTCGTGATCACTACCTTGATGTGCCGTTTGATTTATCTGAAATTCTGTTTATCACGACGGCTAACTTTCTCGACCCGGTGTCTCCAGCCTTACGGGACCGGATGGAGGTGCTTGAACTACCGGGTTACACGGATGAAGAAAAACTCAAGATTGCGCGTGAACATCTCGTGGGCCGCCAAATTGAAAATCACGGTCTGACACGGGAGCAAATTAGTTTCGAAGAGACGGCGATTCAAACAGTAATTCGCAGTCATACGCGAGAAGCCGGCGTACGAAACTTGGAGCGAGAGATCGGCTCACTTTGCCGGAAGGTTGCGCGGCGAAGGGCCGAAGGTTTGGAGGAACCAGTTGTTGTGACCTCCGACACGGTTTTAGAGATGCTTGGGGCGCCGAGGTTCCATGACGAAGAGGTCGTTGAACGAACCAAAGATCCCGGCGTGGCGGTAGGACTTGCGTGGACGCCGGTGGGTGGCGAGGTGTTGTTTGTTGAGGCAACGTTAATGGCCGGGAGTGGCACATTGACTCTTACAGGACAGCTCGGTGAGGTGATGAAGGAATCGGCCCAGACCGCTCTTTCGTGGTTCAGGGCCCATGCCGGGGAGTACGGTGTCGACATGGCCTTCTATCAGAATGCTGAGCTTCATGTGCACGTACCCTCAGGTGCGATACCGAAGGACGGGCCGTCCGCTGGCGTGACGATGGCTACTGCCCTCGCGTCGCGGCTGGCGAACCGGGCTGTCCGCGAGGACCTGGCAATGACGGGCGAGATTACTCTTTCGGGCCGTGTATTACCGGTGGGTGGGATTAAAGAAAAGGTGCTCGCTGCACGCCGCCTAGGGATACCACATATTGTTGTGCCCCGCCTCAATCAGAAGAACATCGACGAGGATTTGAGTGAGGACCTTCGTCGTGAAATGACTATCCACTATGTGTCGTCGGTTGATGAAGTCCTCAAACTGGCATTGGAGCCCTCAAAAGTTCGTGCGGGTGGTCAGTCCTCGGAATCACCGATTCCACAGATCGCTAGTTAATTAAGACATTCGCTGCCAGTGCAGGTCGGTTTCTTACTAGGATTGCGCTTGCTTTCTCAGGTCACGCAGCAAGCATCTTAGGTCCTTGGGAAGCTTGGCACGAAACTCGACTTGGCGTCTGTCTCGCGGATGCTTGAAGGCCAGCCTGCTAGCGTGGAGAAAGGGCCGTGAAAGACTCGCCACGGTACGATGTTTTGGTGCAAGTCGATGTTTGGTACCACCGTACACGGAATCGCCAACGATAGGATGACCGATAGCTGCTAGATGAACCCGGATTTGGTGGGTGCGACCCGTTAAAATCATGACGCCTGTGAGGGTCAGCCCGTCGAGTAGTTCAGCTTTCACGATTTCAGTTATTGCTGTTCTGGACCGAGTCGAACTTGTAGACATTCGCTGTCGCTCAGTCCGGTGTCGACCGATCGGGAGATTAATTTTTCGCCCGGCTTGAATACCTCCCCAAACGAGTGCCACGTACTCCTTCTTGACTTCACGCTGGCGGAATTGACGCCCCAGCTCACGATGGGCCTGATCGTGTTTTGCGGCAACGAGTAGGCCTGAGGTTCCCTTATCTAGTCGATGTACGATGCCTGGGCGAAGTTCACCACCGATGCCGCTCAGACCGCCCGCGTGATAGAGCAGAGCATTGACCAGCGTGCCACTCGTGTGGCCGGCTGCGGGGTGCACGACCATCCCCGAGGGTTTATTGATTACGATGATGTCGGCGTCTTCGTGAATGATGTCTAGTGGTAAATTCTCTGGAGTTGGGGTTGGAGAGATTGGCGCAGGTACATCGATCGCGATGTGAGCCCCAACACGTGCAACGACACTGGCCTTGACCGGTTCCCCATTAAGTCGCACCAGGTTTGCCTTAATCAGCCGTTGGATAAATGAGCGCGAGTGGTTGGGTAGCAACGTTACCAGAAGTTGATCGATGCGTGTTCCACCGTACTTCTCTGGGGTGATTATCTCGATGTGTTCGCCAAGTTCATTCTGACCGGAAGACTCAGGCATGGGACTTACGTTGGTCGGTAAAGGAGAATCTAGCAAGATAGACCAACATAACAATACTGAGCGGAACGATTAGTACCGAGACGAACTGTGAGGTCGAAATGGCGTCGAAAACCATTCCTCTAGGATCGCCGCGGTAGAATTCGGTAACGAAGCGTGAGGCCCCGTACAGTAGGACGTACAACCAGAACGTACGGCCAGGAAAACCCTGACTGCGCCGCTCCATACCTAGCAGCATTAGCAAGATGCCTAATTCTGCGAACGACTCATACAACTGTGTCGGATGGAGGTGGACGTCAAGTGGTGTCCCTACATTGGTTGCTGCGAACGTATTCGTGAACACGATGCCCCAGGGCATATCGGTCGGCTTGCCGTAGCAGCAACCTGCCATTAAACAACCGAGGCGACCGATGGCATGCCCCAGCGCGATGCCCGGGGCGAAGGCGTCGCATGCCGTCCAGATCGGCATCCGGTGGCGGCGTAGATACCACCAGGCCACCGGTACGGCGAGGAGTAGCCCGCCGTAGAAGACTCCACCAGCTCGTACGAGCGATAACAACCGTTCCGCGCTTTGGGAGAAGTACTCAAAATCCACAAAGAACAACATCAGCTTGGCACCAACCAGCGCGGATACGATGATGAGGATTCCTAAATCCATCACCTTATTTGGGTCAAATCCCTGTCTTGCCGAGCGGACTAACGCAAGTTTTAGGCCTATTAGGTAGGCCGCTGCAAGCAGAACGCCATAGCTGTAGATCGTGATTGGACCGAAACTAAGCAGTGTTGGATACATCGTGAACTTCCGTGCGAACGGTATCGATAAGTAAGCAGATTGCGCCGATTGTTATCATTGAATCTGCAACATTGAATGCCCAAAAATGATACGTGCCCCAGTACACATCGACGAAATCAACGACATGACCGAACATGAGGCGATCGGCCATGTTTCCCAAAGCACCGCCGAAAATTAATGCCAAGCCAATCCGCGCACAAGTACCGTGGGAGGAGGTCCGCACGGCATAGACCCCGAGTATAACCAGCGCCAGCAGAGCGATTCCTGTCATGACCACTGGCTTAAAAGGAAAGTCCGCAGCATTCAGGATGCCGAATGCTGCCCCCGTATTCTGCACGTGGGTGATGTTCACGAGGCCTGGGATCAGAGTGATGCTGTCGTGGAGTGGAATGAGTTGTCGGACGAGTGCTTTACAGAGCTGGTCTAAGCCAACGATGCTTCCTGTCACAATGAAGGTCGACCAACGAATGTGGCCGGGCCACGACTTACCGATCGAAGGTCCGATTGGGTGAGACATCATCGTGATGTCAGGGAGAAGGGACCTTTGCGGCGCTCAACATTTCGACGCAACGATCACACAATCCTTGCTTGTCCGGTTGGTTAGATAGTGACGGCACGTAACGCCAGCAACGCTCGCATTTGAGTCCAGAAGCGCGGCCGACTTCAATTCCAATCGTCTCACCCGTCACCGAACCGTCGTCCGTGGACGCCATTTGCGCGGACTCGACCTGTGCTTGCGCGATTAACAGGGTTGGAAGCTCGTCTCGGTATCGTTCAAGCAGGGCGAGTGTATCACCGCTTGCCCGAAGTAGAACACATGCTTCAAGAGAGGTGCCGACCGTCTTGTTCTTACGCAGGATCTCTATCTTGGCATTTACCGCCTCGCGAATTCTAACTAAACGTTCCCACCGTTTGACCAACTCAGAATCAATGAGTTCGTCGAGCCCAGACGGGAAATCGGCAAGATGTACGGAAACCTCTCTGGAACCCGGTAGCACTTTCCAGAGTTCGTCTGCCGTCACGGGTAATATCGGAGCGATGAGCCGCGTCAAACCATCGGCAATCCGAAAGATCGCAGTCTGCGTAGACCGGCGTGCTGGATGTGCCGGTGCGAATGTATACAGCCGGTCCTTTACGATATCGATGTAGAGGGCACTCAACTCAACGGTGACAAATCTATTAAGTGTTTGAAAAATTTGCTGAAAATCGTACCTATCGTAAGCAGTGATGACTCGCGTTGCATTGTCGGCGTAGCGCGCGAGCACGAATCTGTCAAGCTCCTCTAATTGGTCGGTTGGCACAGCATCCTCAATCGGCTCAAAATCATGAAGGTTGGCGACCAGAATGCGTAATGTGTTGCGAATTTTTCTGTAAGCCTCGATGACTCGTGCCAAGATCTCTTTACCGATTCTAACGTCTTCTCGGTAGTCGACCATCGCGACCCACAGCCGTAGGATCTCCGCACCGCTTTCTTCGATGACGGTCTGTGGAGAGATGTCGTTGCCTAGCGACTTCGACATCTTTCGGCCTGATTCATCGACGACGAATCCGTGTGTGATGACCTGACGGTACGGCGCCTTTCCTCGTGTGCCTTGTCCAACTAGAAGTGAACTGTGGAACCATCCACGATATTGGTCGCTTCCTTCGAGGTAGATCTCGGCTGGCCACCCGAGCTGGCGGTCCTCCAAGACCGCCTCGTGGCTGGAGCCAGAATCGAACCAAACATCCAAGATGTCCTGTTCCCGTTTGAATTCATTACCACCACAGGTGTCACACTTATGCTTCGGGGGCACGAATTCCGATAGGTCTCGTTCATACCAGGCATCTGCTCCAAAGGCTTCAAACACTTTGGCCGCGTGCTCGGTCAGGGCTGTCGTTAGCGCAGCGTCACCACACTTCGTGCAGTACAACGCAGGAATTGGCACACCCCACGACCTCTGGCGGGAAATACACCAGTCGGGACGATATTCCAGCATGTTGTGAATGCGTTCTTGACCCCACGGCGGGAACCACTGAACCTCTTTAATAGCATTCAATGCACCTTGCCGCAGTCCCGCTGCTTCCATTGCAATAAACCATTGCCAGGTTGCGAGGAAAATGACGGGGTGCCGACAGCGCCAGCAGTGGGGATAGGAATGTTCCAATTGAGCTCTATGCCATAGTCGCCCAGCATCGGCTAAAGCCTCTTCGATTTTCGGATTCGCGTCGAAGACACGCATGCCAGAGAAGGTTTCAACCGTGCTGTCGAATTGTCCATTGGGGCCAACCGGGGCGTATGTTTCTAGACCGTACTTCACACCCGTGTTGAAGTCGTCAGCTCCGTGACCAGGCGCCGTGTGCACGACCCCGGTACCCTGCTCAAGCGTTACGTAATTGCCTAGAACGCCGACCGATACTCGATCGTAGAGTGGATGCTTGAAGCGTAAGCCCTCGAGCTCGGCACCCTTAACGACAGCGAGGCGATCGCCTAGGTGGCGTCCTATTTCAGTCTCGATACGTTCCGCGATTGCATCAGCGACGACGACAATAGTGGGAGAGTCACCGCCATCCGCAGAATAGAACCCATAGTCGAGATCAGGATGAAATGCGATCGCCAGGTTGGACGGGATGGTCCATGGTGTTGTGGTCCAGATGAGGGCAGAAACGGGCCGCTCCCCAAGGACTTTTTGCTTGGCGGCAAGTTCCTCAATGGACTCCTTTGCCATCTTGAACTCTACGTAGATCGAAGGTGAGTTATGAGGCGCGTAATCGACCTCCGCTTCTGCCAGCGCCGTTTGGCAATGGATGCACCAATGCACTGGTTTCTTACCTCGATACACCATACCTTGCTCGACGAATTTACCCAGTGCCCGGACGATTGCGGCTTGGTAGCGAAAAGCCATCGTCAGGTAGGGTTCCGACCAAGTTCCGAGTACACCCAGGCGCTTGAAGTCTTCACGCTGCACGCCAACGTAGGTTTCAGCGTAAGTCCTGTATGCTCGGCGGAGATCGGCTTTACTTAGATCGCGTTTTTTTGAGCCAAGCTCACGGTCTACCTTGAGTTCAATTGGGAGTCCGTGACAATCCCAGCCGGGCACGTATGGGCTGTCGAACCCAGACATTGTTTTGGCCCGTACGACAAAATCTTTAAGGATCTTGTTGAGTGCTGTGCCAATGTGAATGCGCCCATTAGCGTAAGGTGGACCGTCGTGCAGAACGCATTTAGGTGCTCCAGCACGGTGAGCACGAATTTGCTCGTAGAGTCCCGACTCTTCCCAGCGCGCAATCGCTTCGGGCTCAGCCTTCTGTAGGCTCGCCTTCATAGGGAACTCGGTGCGTGGAAGGTTGAGGGTAGATTTCCAGTCGGCCATGAAACGTTGTCAGTTGCTAGGTTCGTGCTAGGCTACCTCCGGGGCGCCTCGCTGCCCCCTAGTTTGCCTGATCATTGTAGTGCAATTTAGTGAGACAACACGGAGCTGAACCCGGACTCCTGGCGAAATAATATAACGCCGACGTGGTCGGTCTTTGTGTTGAGGTGGCTGTTCCGTCCAATCGTGCGACAATGTTTGACAACGGATGTAGCGTGCCTTGGCTTCGTCGACCCAAACGATACGGATGTTGAAGGCGCCAACTTTCCACGATGTTGAGTCAACCCTTCTCGTGTCGCAATCTCCATACGCTGGATGAACTAAAGCGTGTGGTCGAACTTGAGACGATTGTCTGGGAGTACACAGATCTCCAGGATGTAGTTCCAGTACCGATTCTAGCGATCAACGTGAAGCGTGGTGGGATCCTGATAGGCGCATTCGATGAGTCTGAGGCGATGGTGGGATTCGCTTACTCGCTACCGGGCTTGAAATCTGGTCACCTGATTCAATGGTCACACATGGTCGGAGTGTTAGAGGCGCACCGCAATACTGGCCTCGGCCGGTTGCTTAAGCTGGAGCAGCGGAAGCGAGCGCTCGAGATGGGTATTAAAGTGATCGAATGGACTTTTGATCCGATGCAGTCGATGAACGCGCACTTTAATCTAACGAAGCTTGGTGCTGTGATAATCGAGTACGCAGAAAATATTTATGGTGAGTCAAGTAGCTCGCTCCACCGAGGAACCCCGACAGACCGTTTTGTAGCAGGGTGGAATTTGGAATCATCCCGCGTTCTTACCCGCATCGCTGGGACTACAGAAGACAGACCCATTGCTAGCGAGCTGCCGTTGATTAACGAAACCAATGTTGAGGATGCTTGGCTTACCTTCAAATCTTGGGATTCGAAACTTACACAACCTCGTCTTCGGGTTGAGATTCCGACTGGTTTTGGGGAAATGCAGCGCTCGTCCCCCGATAGGGCTCGCGATTGGCGCACTGCCAGCCGCAATATGTTCACCACTTATATGGCTCGTGGCTACCAGGTGGTTGAATTCGTCTTCGACCGCGCGGCTGGGCGCGGTTGGTACTTCCTAGAACGGTAATGGTTCGAAGGGGCTCGATTGTTATCCTGGCGGCCAGGTGAGAGCGCGTCCGCCAAGCAGGTGCAGGTGGATGTGAAAGACGGTTTGTCCCGCTCCACGGTTGCAATTAAAGACGGTACGATACCCACTGTCCGCGATACCTCGTTCCTTGGCGATGGCAGCGGAACGCCAGATCATTTCGCCGACGAGTTCCTTGTCGTTGGGTGTGAGGTCATTCAGAGTTTCCACGTGCTGGCGTGGCACGATTAATACGTGTGTCGGCGCTCGCGGGCTGATGTCCTCAAATGCCACAAGTGTCTCATCTTCGTACACAATTGTGGCCGACACCTCGCCTTTGACAATTCGGCAAAACAAACAGTCACTCATTGGTTATTCCGATACGTTGCCACGCCAACGCGGGGCAACCCTTGAATGTCGTGGACGACTTGTATATCGGTTAGATGAGTAGCGTTCGCAATCTGCCTAAACACCGCTTCTTGATCGCACCCGAACTCAACTATAAGTGAACCGTTATTGACGAGTTTGAGGCTAGTTTTCTCGATAAGCGCACGCAGTGTCTCAGTACCGCCGGCTCCGCCGTTCAGCGCAAGGTGCGGTTCGTGGTCTCGCACCTCCGGCGCTAGGTGCTGCATTGCCTGGGCCGTTACGTAGGGCGGATTTGACACGATTAAGTCAAGGGATCCGGAAAGACCTGCTAACTGCGGGCCGTGCCGTAACTCGATCCGATCCGAGACGCCATGACGTTTGGCATTGGCCTGAGCAACGGCCAGTGCCGGTTGGGAGATGTCCGTTGCGACGATCGTCATGTTAGGAAATTCAATGGCAAGTACGACGGCGATACAGCCAGACCCGGTACCCACGTCGACGAGCACACCGTTTATTGATCGATCAGGTCTAAGTTGTAGAACGGTTTCGATAAGGAGCTCTGTTTCAGGTCTAGGAATTAAAGTGTCTGGTGTTACAGTGAATTCCAAACCCCAGAACTCGCGCATACCCGTTAGATAGGCCACTGGTTCTCGCCGCGCGCGCCGCGCAATCAGAGAAATGTACTCTTTGTCGAATGCCCGGGTGATTTTCTGGTGGCGTTCGGTGAAATAGGTCGCACGGTCCCACCCGAGAAGGTGACGTGCAAGGACCTCCGCATCGAGGCCGGCTTCTTCCGGACGGATCCCCGACTCAATCAGTCTTGTGCAAGCGGCGTTCACCAGTGAGAGGATACTCACGGTTTGGAGGAGACCTCTTGGACTTGTTTAAGTTTTTCGGATTGGAAATGGGTCACAACCTGCTCAATCAAATCTGTTAAATCACCGTTCAACACTTCAGTAAGCTGGTGCGTCGTGAAGTTAATACGGTGATCCGTGATTCGGTTTTGCGGGAAGTTGTATGTACGGATTTTTTCTGAGCGCTCGCCAGTACCGACTTGACTGCGTCGGTCTTGGGCAATGGCATCCTGTTGTTTTTGAAGCTCGAGCTCGTAGAGTCGTGAACGAAGAACCTTCATTGCCTTCGCCTTGTTCTTGATCTGTGATTTTTCGTCCTGCTGCGATACCACAATTCCCGTCGGTAGGTGGGTCACACGCACGGCTGAATACGTAGTGTTAACACTTTGTCCTCCCGGGCCGCTTGAACAGAATGTGTCGATCCGAATTTCCTTCGGGTCGATTTGAATATCGACATCTTCGGCTTCAGGAAGTACGGCGACAGTCGCCGTTGACGTATGAATCCGGCCGCTTGCTTCAGTTGTTGGTACACGCTGAACCCGGTGCACGCCACTTTCGTGCTTTAGTTGGCTATACACTCGGCGTCCCTCAATAATCGCGATAACTTCTTTAATGCCGCCTATACCGGTCTCACTAATCGAAAGCATGTCGATCCGCCATCCTTGGCGCTCGGCAAACCGACTGTACATCCGGAAGAGATCAGCTCCAAAAATACCGGCCTCGTTTCCACCTGTGCCTGCCCGAATTTCCAGGATCACGTTTTTTTCATCGTTAGGGTCCTTGGGAACGAGGAGTAATTTAATGTCGGCGAGTAAGGAGCCCTCGCGTTCGCGCAGGACGTGAAGCTCCTGCTCTGCGAGGTCGTGCATCTCGCCGTCAGTCGTGTTCAGGAGTTCTTGGGCCTGTTCGATTTCGGCCAGGATACCTTTGTAGTCTCGAAACTTTTCGACTAACGGCTGAATGTCAGCAAGTGCTTTGACATGTTTACGATACTGCGCGGAATCAGATTCAGCACTCAAATTGCTGATGCCCTGCATCAGTTCGTCGTACCGTGTTTCAATCGCAGTCAGTTTTTCGAACATAGCCGGACCCAGTGTCAGCCAGGAAATTCTCCACCCGAGACAGGAGGAAGGAAGGCCACCTCATCGCCATCATCGAGTACCGTTTCCATTTTTGCGTATTCAGCATTCACCGCCGTTGATATCGACCCTGTGTAGGTACTGATGTCAGGAAACTCCTCCACCAGATCGTCCCATACTCTTTGCGCAGTTGTGCCAGTTGGTACGTCGCGGTCTAGCTCAGCCACACCGATAATGTCGCGAAGACGGGCGAACACACGAATGTTCACACGCATGCCCGTCGGAACGCTTCCTCGCGTGCTGCTGCGTCATCAGGATCGGTTGTGGCACCCTCGATCCAAACGTCACCGTCTTTGAAGAACTCTCGTTTCCAAATCGGTGCGATCTGTTTCACTCGCTCGATCGCGTATCGACTGGCCGCGAATGCATCGGCGCGATGTGGCGCCGCCACGACGATCGCCACGCTAACTTCGCCGATGGTTAGGACTCCGATACGATGGTGTAGAGCAAGTTGAGCGGTTGGCCATCGTTCGACAATTTCGTTGTCGATTCGTTCGAAAGCGCGCAGCGCTAATGGTTCGTAGGCCTCGTATTTCAACTTGACGACGCGGCGTCCAAGATTGGACTCGCGCACTAGTCCGAGAAATGAGGCCACCGCGCCAGTACCCTCCGAACCGTCGCTTATTGGAGCATCATGGACGCACTTGATCAGGGCATCGAGATTTAACCGCTCCGTTGTCACCGCGAGTCGAGCAAGACCCATCATGGGAAGTATAGCAGTCGGGAAACCAAGGCCTCATGTCCTTGATTTCGAACGTATCTCCTAGCGGTAAACCCTCCCGAGTATTACTGCTAGCGCTTCCAAAAGTGGCCGAGAGGTCCGTGACCGCTTCCGAACGGTAGCCCGTGGCGAATCGCCTGTGCGACGTAGTGTTTGGCGCCCGAGATGGCGTCCGGCGTCGGGAGTCCAAGTGCCAAGTTAGCTGCCACGGCTGCGGCAAATGTACACCCTGTGCCGTGTGTTTGACGGGAGGGGAGGCGTGGGCCACTCAACTCTAGGTACTCGTGACCGTCGTAGACAAGGTCGACCGCATCCACTGTTGGGATGTGTCCACCCTTGATCACGACCGTTCCCGGTCCAAGATCGTAGATACGCTGGGCAGCTTCTCTAGCCGATCCAAGCGAGTCGATCTCAATTTTGGCCAGCACTTCCGCTTCCATAGCGTTTGGGGTTACAACAGTAGCGTGAGGTAAGAGCATTCGGCGAACAGCGTCAATAGCTTCTTCGGCCAACAAGCGTGCACCGCTTTTAGCCACCATCACAGGGTCCACAACGATGTGGGATGTAGGCAGCGATGGTAATAGTTTCGCAACCCTTTCCACGATTTCTGGTGTTGCCAACATGCCAGTCTTTACAGCATCCACGCCAATGTCATCAGCAACGGCATTAACCTGCGCGACAATCAATTCTACTGAAAGATTCTCAACCGCTTCGACGCCGAGAGTATTCTGAGCGGTAACGGCTGTAATAGCGCACGTCCCGTATACGCCGTGTGCAGCAAAGGTCTTCAAGTCGGCTTGGATACCCGCACCGCCACCCGAGTCACTTCCCGCAATTGTCAGTGCTGTCTTCATCGGCTAAGATGTCGCTATGTCAAGCATAGAGGGTTTGCGCACTCTTGGAGTCCCTTCGGCGTCCCTGCCTCTGGTATTGCACTGGACCCGTTCCAGCGAGTACGGCCAGCTCGTTAGGACGTTGGCGGTGCTGTTTTGCGCTGCACTGGTTGCATCGGCGGCCCAGATAAGCATCCCATTGCCATCGACGCCAGTCCCTCTGACGCTTCAACCAACAATTGTACTGCTAAGCGCGGCTGTGTTGGGTGCTCGCTTGGGTGCGACCTGTCTCGTGCTCTATCTCGCAGCCGGTGTTGTTGGGTTCCAGGTATTTACTTGGTCGCCTTGGCTACCGCTAGGTGTTGGTCGCCTCCTTGGACCGACCGGTGGATACTTACTGGCCTATCCGATCGCGGCCTATCTAGTCGGCTGGCTCGTTCAGCACGGAATGGATCGACGATACATTACCTCTGTTGGAGCGATGCTGGCCGGGCTCGCTGTAATCTATCTTGGCGGTTTTGCTTGGCTCCTGGTGTTTACTTCACCGGAATGGAGCACGCAGGCGGCGGCCAAACTCAGTGTCTATCCCTTCCTACTGGCTGACGCGGTTAAACTTTGTCTTGCCGCGGCCCTACTTCCTAGTTTTAGGCGATTCACGACTGGCCGTTAGCACCATTTCTCGCGGTTTCGATTTCTGGTCCTTGGTTCCTAGAATAGTAACCAAGGACAGAACTTGCCGTCAGTATGGCCTATTATAGTGAGGTATGTTGTCGCAATTATTCGAGAGCGTTCTCGATTTAATCGTGCAGACGTCGACCAATCTTCCACCAGATGTCCGCGCAGCCATGTCGCATACCGTGGGTTCTGAATCTTCTGGCAGCCGGTCTTCTCAAGCGCTCGATATCATTTCGCTGAACATCGACCAGGCTTCCGACTGTGAGGGGGCGATCTGTCAAGACACCGGGATGCCAACGTTCGAAATTCAAACGCCTGTCGACGTCAATCAGATTGTAATGCGTCGGGAGATCCATCGGGCCGTTGTGGAAGCGACTGAGCAGGGTAAGCTCCGGCCGAATTCAGTCGACTCAATCACGGGCAAGAATTCTGGTGACAACCTCGGACCTGGGACGCCGATCATCCACTTTAATCAATGGGAGCGCGACGAGATTGAGATCCGATTATTACTGAAGGGTGGCGGTTGTGAGAACACGAACGCCCAGTATGCCTTGCCGACTGAGCTGACGCACTTGGGTCGTGCCGATCGGACACTCGAGGGCGTCCGAAAGTGCATTCTACATGCTGTATGGCAGGCTCAAGGTAGGGGCTGTAGTCCTGGTGCAGTAGGAGTGTGTGTTGGCGGCGACCGAACGTCTGGCTACTCCCATGCTAAGGCTCAGCTCTTTAGATTGCTGGACGACGTTAATCCCGACTCTCGTCTCGCGGACCTCGAGCGGTCTGTAATGGCTACGGTTAATGGGCTCGGTGTGGGTACGATGGGGTTTGGGGGTGACGTGTCGCTTATTGGGTGCAAGATTGCTGCACTCAATCGGCTTCCCGCGAGTTTCTTTGTATCCGTTGCATATGATTGTTGGGCCTTCCGTCGGCTAGGAGTCGTGCTTGATAAGGAATCTGGAGCGATCCGCCGCTGGCTCTATCGTGACCCTACGATGCCAGTAACGCGAATGACTGCGGTTACCGACACTGGGTTCAAAAAAACTGGGCAGGAAGTAGTGTTAACGGCGCCGATTGATGAAGCCACGATCAGGAAACTTCGCGTTGGCGATATTGTGTTGGTTTCTGGCCGTGTCTATACGGGGCGTGATGCTGTTCACACGTATCTAATGGAGCACAAGTCTCCGGTCGATCTTCAGGGCGGTGTTCTTTATCACTGTGGCCCCGTCGTTGTACGCGAAGATGAGGGGTGGCGTATCACAGCCGCGGGACCAACGACCAGTATCCGTGAGGAGCCATACCAAGGAGAGGTTTTGAGGCGCCATGGAATTCGGGTGGTGATTGGAAAAGGGGGAATGGGTGCTGAGACACTTGCAGCACTTCAAGAGACTGGCGCAGTCTATCTAAATGCCATCGGTGGCGCCGCTCAGTTCTACGCACGCGCGATTGAGCGGGTCGATGGTGTATCCCTTTTGGACTTCGGCACTCCCGAAGCGATGTGGCATCTGCTGGTGAACGACTTTCCAGCCATCGTGACGATGGATGCGCATGGTGCTAGTCTTCACCGTGAAGTTGAAAAAGACTCCGGTGAACGACTGGCAACTATGTGAGTGCGTCCCTCTCTTTAATTTGTTATAGGACTGCCGGCACACCCAGCGTCATTTGATTCCCCTAAAGGTGCTTCAGGAAGCGGCGGACGTACGAGATTTCGTTCCATGGCTCGTACATCGCTAGCCGTCGTCGCGAGATCCTCAATCGGTAGAAGAATGGACGGAATTGCCTCGTTCACTTCGACAACCTTAAGGTAACCGCGGCACGCCTCACAGAATAAAAGCTGTAGTGAAGGTTGACCTGGTGTTGGCAGTTCATGCTGAATCTCTGGTGAAAAGCAGTATGGGCATGCGTGTTCTTGGAGCTTCCATCCGGCACCGCAGAAGGAACACCTCAGAGTGATATCGCCCTCCCGGCATTCGCCGAGGGCAGGCCAGGAGCCACATATGAGGCATGTTCCATGGTCCCAAGCATTAATAGCCTTACAGACCTTAGAGTCCATGCCGTCATTGGTTAGGATTACTCTCTGGAACTCATGAGCAATGGGTCCAACAGTCAGTTCGGCAACTAGCCATAGAAGATCCGGCGCTAAGCCAAGGTGGATGGCACCCGTTCGGATATCGTTTTGGCGGCGAGTTAATGATGCGTTCAGGAGCGAGGTTGTGCTGAGCCGCTGTTCTTGAATCACGTGGTCGACATGTCGGGCCGCGTCACCTGCGCCGCCGTTCGCCAGAATGTTACATAGGTCGTGTAACCCGGGTTCGAGGATTTCTATTGGTAGATCAACACGGTGTTCATGTAGTAGGGCACGCGAACTGCTAAGCGTAGTTACTATCGCTGTCGCTTCAACGTCAGGTGGTGTCCAATTTGATTGCTCAAGTGCTTCGGTTAACCCAGCAATTCTTCGGACGAGAGATCGCTGAAGTGTGACAGCTGCTGCTAACTCAGGGGTGTCAGCCTCGATCTGGCACCATCGTGCTTCGGCGCGCTGGAGTGAGTCTTCTAAGTTGAGATCCTTACGGGGCATCTGAGTAAGTATGTCGTAGTCGCACGCGTGACGTCTTTTCGTGGTCTCGGAGTATGACGCGTCGATCTAATTACTGACAAGTTCTTGTCGGCCAAGGATTAAACGGTTCTATGTATCCTAGCGGAGCTTGCCGGGCTTTCCGTTATAAAGATATAATGAGCTTTGATTAAGGGAGATTACGCGCATATGAGTGGACTTATTAACGTGACACCGACTGCGGCTACCAAGATTCAGGCACTTCTTAGCGAGGAAGACAAGAAGAAGGCGGGACTTCGTGTTTTCGTGCAGGGTGGTGGATGCTCAGGGTTTCAGTACGGCTTGATGATTGAGGAGGGCGAGGGCGACGCGGAATCCGATCGCGTGTTCGAGTCAAATGGGGTCAAGCTGTTCATTGATCCAATCAGCATCCGATACCTAACAGGTGCCGAAGTAGACTTCGTCGATAATCTTACAGGTGGTGGATTCACCATTAAGAATCCAAACGCCAAGTCTACCTGCGGTTGTGGTTCGTCGTTTGGTGTTTAAGTTTCAGCTGTCGATTAGTTTTGGGCCACGCGTCTGGCAGTCCGGCTACGGCCGTGGTTGTGCCGAGAAAGTCATTGTGATTCCGTGGCGATGGAACAGCCGGCTGCCTACGTAGACCGTCTCCGCCCAGCTGGTGGGAAGCGTTCGGGTAAGCGCGATCTGATCATCGATGTGTTTCTCCGCCAGGAGGGGCACCTAAGCGCTGATGACCTGGCCAGTCTCGTTAAGAAGGAAGACAAAAGAATTGGTCGGGCCACTGTGTACCGGGCGCTCCAGTGGATGGTGGCTGCTGGAATCGCACGCAAGGTCGATTTCGGTGAAGGCCATTTTCGATTCGAGCACTCGTATCGACATCCGCGACACTTCCACTTGCTATGCAAGGCTTGTGGGCGCTCATCTGAGTTCCTCAGTTCAGATATTGAGTTATTGATTGAGGAAATCGCTTCCGTCCAGCGGTTCACAACCAGTCAAAACGTGTTGCAGGTGTACGGTACGTGCGACGCGTGCAAGACAGGGCGTAAATCCGTAGATAGTGTTGCGACAACGGAGTTGCTATTCGCACGTGACGCCCTTCGTATGGCTATTGCGACTGAGCGGAGTGGACTAGCGTTCTATTTGAAGGCTTCGAGCATTACCAATGACAGAAACGGGCGCAAGGTGTTTCAGAAATTGGCCGAGGAAGAGCGCGAGCACTTAGCACGCCTAGAGGAACGATATAGGGAGATACTTGCCCAAGATCCGCAGTTAGAGGGTCGACCTACGTTCTTGTTCTTTAAGGGAGCAGCGGATGGTCTGTTCACGGTAGGCACCGAAGAGTTACTAAAAGGTGTCGATGCGAAACAAGCGTTCATGATTGGTATTAAGTGTGAGCGTGGCTCACACCGCTTCTTTAAGCGGTACGGTGAGCGTTTCGAAGACTCTGAAGGTAAACAGATTTTCTTGGAGTTTGCTGACGAAGAACGTGAGCATCTTGAGTTACTGATTCGTGAATCCCGTGCCTTATTTAAGCGATCACCGCGAAAGCGGCCAAATGTTAAGCGCTCGTCCCGTTCAACCCGGCGTGCGAGTGCTTAATACTGGTAGCATCGACCCGAGAAATCTGCCTCGAGTCCGGATCCGAGAGTCGTGATCGACCTTCACCTACACACCACAGCGTCTGACGGTGCTTATTCGCCCGAAGAGTTGTTGTTACGGGCGTCGTCTGTTGGCGTACGGACTCTTAGTATTACGGACCACGATACGATGGCTGCCGTTCCGAAGGCATCAGCACTTGCGGACTCCTTCGGAGTGGAGTTGCTAGCAGGCATCGAAATTACGGCAGTGTGCGACGGCCACGATATTCACATTCTCGGATACTTTCTGACGGTTCACCCCACGGGACTTGACACATTTCTTATTGCCCAACGACGACACCGAACTGACCGCTTGCGGGAGATGGCCAACCGACTGACAGATTTAGGCGTTGGTGTGGACATCGATCGATTGCTGGCCGAACGTGCCGCTGCCGGTCGATCGCCGGGTCGTCCGCATTTGGCTGAAGCCTTGGTAGCTGCGAGGCACGCCACATCTGTTCAGGAGGCCTTTGAACGATGGCTTGGTGATGGTCGCGCTGCGTGGGTGCCACGGCACGGACCCTCACCTGAGCAGGTGATAGAGACTATTTCGCAGGCGGGTGGTGTCGCTTCACTGGCTCATCCTGGCCTAACTGGCAATCGTCGGCTGGTGAGCCGCTTAGCTGAGGTGGGGCTGGAAGCTGTGGAGGTGTACCATAGTCAACACGATCCGGTAACCAAGAAGCGACTTCTCAAACAGGCACGTAGCTTGGGGTTGGCAGTCACTGGAGGGTCGGACTTTCATAGTGATGCTGATCATCGCTCGAGTCATTTGGGACGGGTCGGTCTTCCAGTGATGGAGTTTCAGGCTTTTCGCGATCGGTTGACGCGTGCCGATCATCGTATCGAGCCCGCACAGAGCGATTCTGAGTAGCAGGACTTTGAGAATAAACGAATGCCATCAGCGCTCCTAACGGCTACCACGCTCTCTGTTCTCGGCTTGGCCGCGAGTGTTGTCTTGGGTCAATTTGCGGAAACCTCACAAGAGGTGATCCAGCATGTGTCACTAGCCGTATTTGTAACAATGATGACGCTGCTCTCTCATTCGATGCTCATGTTTTATTTAATCGGGAAAGGCAAGGCGGTTCGAGAAGCAGTCGCAGAAGCGAGTTTGTCAACAGACTTCGTCGCCGAAATCTCGCGTGCACGCAAACCGGTTTTCTCACTTGCCATGCCTGTAATACTTCTGACAATCGTAGCCGCGGTAATAGGGGCCGGTGTTGATACTGGGGCCATACCCAGTTGGTTTCATGGGCTGTTCGGATACTGTGCCGTATTGAGTAACGTCGTGTTGCTCCGTGCCGAATATATTGCGTTGGCCGCAAGTACACGTACTGTTGCCAAGGTGAATCGCCTATTAGGTGTCTGAAGCTCTAGGAACACTCTAATCTTAACGATCTGTACCGCCGATGTTGGCCAGTAGCAACGCGGACGTCGAAGACGCCCACGCTCTTTTTTGCGAGAGAAGATCAACCGAGCCGGAGTGGCCCCCGACTCGGCGCGTTCAACCTGAAGTTACTCGACCGTGAAAGAGACCATCGCGTTCAAGCCT
>PAWT01000038.1 GCA_002714165.1 Acidobacteriota bacterium | reverse complement strand
CACAATGCCGTCGATAAAATCGTTGGGCGAATGCTGCTAGCGGAGCGATTACCGCTCTCGTCCTGCGGTCTCTGCGGTCGTGTCACCTTGGACTCATTGCATGCCCAGGTGCCTAGCCTTGACGATACTTGGGAGGTTGCCGGCGCCTCGGTTCTTGCTTGGCCTCGGCGGCTTCGCGAGACGCAGGAGGCCTTTGAGAAGACGGGTGGAATGCATGCCGCCGGGCTTTTCGACGCGACGGACACATTGGTTGATGTTGCTGAGGACGTGGGTCGTCACAATGCCGTCGATAAAATCGTTGGGCGAATGCTGCTAGCGGAGCGATTACCGCTCTCGTCCTGCGGTCTGGCCGTAAGTGGGCGGGCGTCGTTTGAGATTGTTCAGAAGGCGCTGCTGGCCCGCATTCCGCTTGTGGCGGCCGTATCGGCTCCATCCACGCTCGCGATCGAGCTGGCCGAAGAGTCTGGTGTCACACTTCTTGGCTTCGTTCGTGATGGTGGCTACAACATCTATTCACATCCTAGACGAGTTGTTTAAGTCTAAGGGCCGTGATTAATGTTCAAGGGGTAATCCGATGTTCTTTTCTTGCAGCTTAAACTCGGGACGTGCCCCAGTAGCTATCTGTCTGGTTTACTAGAGTAGGTAAGCAATGAAGAACACCGTGGACAAGTGGGACGATTTCGCCAACTCCGGTTGGATGAGTCGGTGGCGGCCACCACTCTTACTTTTGGCTTTCATGGCAACGCTGAACTCGTTCGGCACCATTGCTCAGGTGGAAGCTGGAGTAATAGTCCAGGAAGACGAATCTCGGGGGGAGGGTGCAGTCAGGCTCTGGGAGGAACCACTCACATTACCGACCTACCGCGTCGACCCGCCCGATCACAACCCAATGTTCTTTCGCAACGAGGTCTACCAGGGAGCCAAGAAGAAGGTCTACCCCTACCCGTTACAAGACAAAGTGACCAGAATTCTTGAGACCAAGACCTATACGGCCGTGCATCTAGAAAACGAGTACGTTGCACTCACTGTCCTGCCAGAACTGGGTGGCCGGTTGTTTACAGCAACCGACAAGACTAACAATTACGATTTTTTCTACCGGCAGAGCGTCGTTAAGCCAGCGCTCATCGGTATGTTAGGTGCTTGGATTTCTGGAGGCATCGAGTGGTGCGTCTTTCACCATCATCGCAACACAACCTTCATGCCGGTTGACTACACGCTTGAGGCACACGCTGACGGGAGTAAGACAGTCTGGGTCGGCGAAACCGAGCGGCGCCACAGAATGCGCTGGATTATCGGTCTGACCCTATACCCGGGCCGGTCATACATTAAGGCGACGGTAAAACTATTCAACAGGACCGCACAGGCCCATTCGATCCTCTACTGGGCTAACGTAGCGGTGCACGCCAACGATGACTACGAGGTATTGTTTCCACCGAGTGTGCAGGTCGCAACCTATCACTCAAAGAACGAGTTTATCCACTGGCCGATTGGGCAAGGTACTTATCAAGGGATCGATTACGAGGGTGTCGACCTGAGCCGCTGGCTAAACCATCCCGAACCGACCTCGTTTTTTGCTTGGAATCTGGCCGAAGATTTCTCAGGTGGTTACGATCACGGTAAAGCCGCAGGCGTTGTACACGTTGGCAACCACCACATTATGGCTGGGACAAAACTCTGGGAATGGGGTCCAGGACCTCGCGGGCGGCTTTGGGATCAAATTCTGACTGATGAAGACGGACCGTATGCTGAACTGATGGTTGGTGGCCTTTCGGATAACCAACCTGATTACAGCTGGATTAAGCCCCATGAGGTGAAGACCTTCACGCACCATTGGTATCCAGTGCAGGAAATCGGTGGTTTCACGAAGGCAAATCTTGAGGCTGCGGTAAACCTTGAGGTCTCCTCGGAGTCTGTGCAACTTGGGATTAACTCCACCACCCACGTTAAGGATGCTCGGGTTTCGCTGGTCGCCAAGACCAGAACGCTGCTTGATAGTCGGATAGTTATTGGGCCTGGCGTTCCCTTTACAGCGACCGTTGACCTGCCAACTGGCGTGAAGGCCACTGACGTGGAAGTGACGCTTTTTGATGCAGAGGACCGTGTCCTGATCAGCGATCGTCCGAGGCAGGCTGTTGCGCTTCCGGAACTTCCTGAACCCGTTGAGCCGCCGGTCGCTCCTGAGGAGATTGCGACTGTAGACGAGTTATACCTTACGGGTCTCCGACTTCAGCAGGGGCACAGCCCAGTTATACCGCCTGAGCCTTACTACGAAGAAGCACTTCGTCGTGACCCAAACGACGTGCGGGTAAACACAATCGTCGGTACGAATCTGAACAAGCGAGGACTCTTTCAAGACGCTGAACGCTATCTGCGAACGGCGCTGAAACGGTTAACGAGTGGCTATGTCAGGCTGGGTGATACTGAGGCAGAGTATCAACTTGGCTTGGCACTTCGCGGACAGGGACGGTTCGGCGAGGCTTACGAGCAATTCTATCGAGCCTCTTGGGATGCAGCATTTCACTCGGTGGCCTTCTATCACTTAGCTGAGCTTTCGATGCGTGAGGGAGCATGGGGCCGCGCGTTGAACGAAATCAAGCAGTCGCTATCCACGAACACAAACGACACTAAATCACTTGGAATAGAGGCTGTCGTTCTCCGAAAGCTCGGCCGTATGGATGAGGCGCTCGTGGCAACGTCTCGTGCGCTAGCAATTGACCCGATGGACACGCTCGCGCTTAATGAGCGCCTTCTGACACTTCGAGTAGCCAATGCTAACGTTGAAGCGGCTACTGCTCTCGAGGTACTTACACGCACGTTACGTGATGATGCTCAGACGTATCTGGAGCTCGCTACTGACTACGGCAACGTCATGCTTTGGGGAGAAGCGATTAAGGTGCTGGAGCGGCTTGTGGAGCGCGAGGTGATCTTTGCTAGTTCTTATCCGATAGTGCACTACTACCTCGGCTATTTCCATGGCCAGTCTGATGATAAGGCTGAGGCTATTATTAGTTACCAGCGGGCTGCCGGAATGCCGGTTGAATACGGTTTTCCGTTTAGACTGGAAAGTATTGAGGTGTTGGAGGCCGCACTCAGCGCACAGCCTGACGACCATAGGGCCCATTACTATCTAGGCAACCTGCTCTACGAGATCCAACCCGAGCGGGCGATCAGTCACTGGGAGCAGTCGCGCGATCTCTTCAACGGTTTTTCAACTTCCTACCGGAACCTCGGGTGGGCCTATTATCGAACGCGGGGCAATCTCACAGCGGCAATCGAGAGTTACGAGCGAGCAGTCGCGCTTGACCGATATGACACGCGGCTCTACGTTGAACTCGACGAACTGTATCAGGCCGCAAACGTGCCAATCGATACGCGCCTCCGTATGGTATCGGTCAATCACGAGGTCCTTGAACGGCGAAGCGATAGCCTCCTTCGGGCGCTCATGGTGCAGGTGTTGGCAGGTGACTACGAAACAGCCATTAGGACTCTTGAAGCAAACCAGTTCTTTGTGGCCGAAGGCGGTGGGCGCGTGCACGGCGTGTTTGTGGACGCGCATCTCTTACGCGGGTTAACCCGGTTAAAGGGTGGGCAGGTTCGCGAGGCGTTGGCTGACTTTGAGCGGGCCTCTGAGTACCCTGAGAATTTATCAGTCGCGCGGCCTAGGAACGACCGGCGTGCTTCTCAGGTGGCCTANTACACTGCTCTNGCGCATCACGCGTTGGGNGAGACNGAGCGNGCTTCNGAGNATTTCCGGCGNGCAGCGGANCAACCTGGCACNGAGCGCTGGCCAGACACGTGGACNTATCAGGCGCTTNCGCTTGAGAGATTGGGTTACGCTGNCGAGGCNNGGGAAAAGCTTGAGGCGGTNCTCAANGCGGCCGAGATTCAGCTCGCAGAGACCAGAGATGATGTAGATTTTTTCGCCAAGTTNGGGAGNCGCGCNTCNGAGGCNACTCTTCGTGCGAGGNCTCTTTCGATGCTTGGGTTCGCACAGCAAGCGCTCGGTAGGACGGAGGAGGCCAGGACGAGCTTTGGGCGCGCAGTTGAANTCGACGTGTCGCAGTTGTGGGCGCAGTACTATCTCATCTCGCTTCCCTAAACGGATACTGGCGCGTANTACTCTTAGCAGGTCACGTTTTGCGGACAGGTAACCCCCGACCCATGATTTTTGTTTTGGTCGCACTACTTTGTGCTGGCATCCAGTCGGGTGCTGTATCGGGGCAGTCTGATACCGGCAACTTCTTGCTCGATACGATTACACTGACGATTCCACAGGTTGACTACGAGCCGGCTATTTACTATCGCGATGGCGATCCCTATCCACACCTCGATTTGCAGGAGGTGGATCGGCATCGTGTTATTCGTAAGGAACATGTCGCTGTTGTGATGGAGAACCGATATGTCAAGCTGACTTTACTACCCGAAATGGGACGAGTCTATTCGTTAATCTATAAGCCGACTGGAAATGAAACGCTCTGGCAGAACGATGTCGCAACGGTTGGTGGAGCTTCGAATGACACCGGCTGGTGGCTCTGGATCGGTGGCATCGAATACACGTTACCCGGTGACGAACACGGCACCACCTGGGCAATGCCATGGGCCTGGGAGATTGTTGAAGACTCCTCTTATCGGAAGGCCATCCGGATGCGAGTCCGTGAGCCGTCCACAGGCCTTGAGGAGTCGCTAGACATCGCCATTGTGCCTGGGAAAGCCTACTTCACTGCGCGGGTTCAGATAAGGAATCCAACAAGCGTGACAGTTGAGTACGCACATTGGGTCAACCCACAGTGGGCCCCAGGTGGTGAGAACGGATTGACCGATCACACCGAGTTCATCATTCCGACAGAACGTATTCTCATCGAGAAACGCTGGCAAGAAAATCTTGGGCCGAGCCCTCAGGTATGGGATGGAAATCCCCTCCGGTTTATCCAAGGCTGGAGCCGGATGGGTGATTTGATGGCTGACGGGTTGACATCCGGGTTCTATAGTGCCTACTCACACGACGCTGATGAAGGGATTGTTCGGGTATTCGACCCCGAAAAGACACCCGGCGTCGACGTTTGGACCTATGGCTTTAGACCGCAACGAATTCCGATGGGTTCGGGGGCGTCGAATGCTGGATATGTCGAGATGTGGGGGGGGACAAGTCCAACTTATCCGGACGCTCGCCAACCCCTCGGTCCGGGCGCTTCCATCCAGTGGACCGAGTGGATGTATCCGTATCAACAGACGCGTGGACTCGACTACGCCGACGAAAACGTAGCGATCAATTTCCAGGTTGTTTCCGATGCGCGACGGGTAGTCGTTGGGCTGTGTCCGTCTGGTGATTGGTCAGGATCTGTGGAATTGTGGCGGGGTTCTGATCTCAGTCTAGCGGATGAGCGAGAGCCCCTGCGACGCTGGGAGGTTACGGCCAATCCGGAGCGACCATTTCTCCAAACGCCGAACCTTCAAGAACTAGTTGTTTCGGAATTTGATGATCTCCGCTTACGAGTGGGCTCGAATCGGAGCGGGTGGATAGTCATAGACTAAAGCGTTTCCGGTATGCCCAACGGTCTCCGAGTAGCAATTCCTTCCTCAGGCAGTGCGTTGTGGGCTGCGTGGATCGTTCATCTCTACACGGCAATAGGCGCCGTGTTGGCGCTATTTGCAGTTCGAGCGTTCGCGGTTGGTGATCCGCGTGAGGGATTCTTGTGGCTTTATGCCACGGTCGTCATCGACGCGAGCGATGGCTGGTTTGCGCGCCGTCTGGCTGTTGACCGACGTGTTCCAGCACTCGACGGTAGACTATTGGATAACATTATCGACTATCTGACGTTTGTATTTGTACCAGCTTGGGTCGTATCGTTTGAAGCGGTAGTGCCTACGGGTTGGGGAATACCGCTGGCCGCCGCGATGCTTCTGAGCAGCGCCTACGGTTTCAGCCATCGTGAGGCGAAGAGCGCTGACTATTTCTTTCGAGGATTCCCATCCTATTGGAACATCGTGATGTTCTATTTATATACTCTCGGTGCACCGCCTGTAGTCAATGGACTCATCGTTGCCGTGCTATGCACGTGTGTGTTTGTACCGGTTGGTTTCTTGCACCCGGCGAGGACTCCAACGCTGCGGGGTTGGACGTTAGCCGCCAGTGTCGTCTGGGCGGCATTGCTTCTTGTGCTGGCCTGGTCCTTCGATGGCACCCCTAGCTCTCTGGCGGTCTGGTCGCTCCTTTTTCCTCTGTATTATGTAGGACTATCATTCGTCCTGTATGCGCGACGCGATCCAGCCGTCCAGAAACCAGTGGAGCTTTAGTTGTTTAAGCAGAGCGTTGGCCGTTGCTCAGGCAGAAGGGGTCTAACCTGACGCTTCTAGGATCTAATGCTGCTTGACATTGCTATCGTTCTCGTTAATCTTTCACTGCAAATCATAGAGTATGCGAAATGATGTGAAGATTCGTTATCCATACCTGATGCATTGTCAGCTTTGCCAGGTTGTCACGTTACGTTTTCAACACGCCACGGTGGAGATTCCCCGGTGACGTCGTTATCCCCATCGCATAGTAGGGTAATTCCCGCTGCATCGTTTGCGAACCAGGTCGTTGTCTTTACCGGCCGACTTGCGTCATTAAGTCGCAAAGAGGCGTGCGTGTTGGTCCAGCGGCTCGGCGGCGAAGCTGCCGATGAGGTGAGCTCCCGCACGACTATGCTCGTGGTTGGTGAAGGTGTTTTAGAGCGGTCGGGTTCTCTCCAGGTCAAACATCAGGGACCATCTCGTGGTAGCGAGAGCAAGAAACTCAAAAAGGCTGAGCAAGTGAATGCTCGGAGGCCTAGGAAGGTGCATATTCTCACCGAAACGGACTTTTGTGGTCTGGGAGGACTACCCGCGCCCGAGGTGCCGGGGCATCAACTCTATAGTGTTCGCGAAATCCGAGAGCTATATCCGACAGTTCGTGATGATCATCTCCGTTATCTTGAGAAGTGGCGACTTATTGGTTCTGTAGCCCGAACCAACGCAGATCGCTATTACGAGTTTCCCGACCTTGCCGTCATCAAGCAAGTGAGCGTTGAGCTCAGTGAGGCGAAGCCATTTCGCGCGATCGTCCGCTCTCTTGTTTCTCAGCGGGAGGGGCAGCTCACGTTTGATTTTCAACTTGGCCGGAACAGTTCGGCGCAGCCTGCCAAGGTGGTGACGTTGCAGGTACAAAGTAAACCACCCTTGCCTGATCTTGGTCAGGTCAAACCAGGAGCTATGGATTGCCAGTCGGATCTGGCCGCCCGATATTTCAGCGAGGGAGCAGGTTTGGACGAGGGCGACGCAGGACAGCAGGAGCGAGCAGTTGTCGCCTATCGGCAGGCGCTTGTGCTCGACCCGTCATTGGTACCGGCGCTAGTGAATCTTGCAAATCTACACTACGCCCGCGACGAACTCATTGAAGCTTTGGCGCTCTATGAGCGTGCGATTCATTTGGAGCCAGATTGCTTCGAGGCATATTTTAATCTGGGAAATATCCAACACGATCTTGGTAGATTTGGAGACGCGCGCGACTGTTATCAATTGGCGGCGCGACTTAATCCCAGCCATGCGGACACACACTTCTACNTGGCGGTAACTCTAGAAAAGTTGGGCCGTTCCAAGGACGCTCGTCCGCACTGGCAGGTGTANCAGCANCTGGTGCCAGATGGTGAGTGGGTNGCGNTGGCTAAGGAATTCTCAGAATAGGGTNTTGGGCGGCAGGTTTAAATCACNGAGCTGTCGAGTCNACGCTNACTACTNAGTGTTCCCGTTGGTGTCNNGCCTTCTTCTNGGAGCCCGCCGCACCTTAAAAAATTTACACTCAGCGCACCAAGCCTCGGGATTGAAGCCCGTCATGCCAGTAAACGGAAGAACGTCTCGGTGTGAACAGTAGCTTGGTTCACCACCATCTTGCATCGTATGCCAACGGCATGAGCGGAAACGCAGGATCGGGGAACCACCCTCGGNTTGCGCAACCGATTCAGACTTTTCGTTTTTTGATGCCGACTCGGCTGGCCCGGTGTGTGGGTAGTCACTCATGAGTACCGGTGTTGGCAGATGGCTCTNTAGTTAGCGGAGAACCTTATCCTTGGACCTCTCTAGGATGGAATACTCACGGTGGAGTTTCGCAGAGTCGATCGCAAGTAGGCTAACGAGCGCGGAATGTGATGATGCCACGCGACGGGTCGTACGGTGATACACCGATAGTCACCCGGTCTCCCGGCACGACCCTGATTCGGAAGCGTCTCATGCGGCCGCTTAACTGGGCGAGTACTTCGTGTCCCGCGTCACACTCTACTCGATAAAGTCCGCCGCTGTGTACTGCAGAGACCGTTCCTTGAACGTCGATTAAGTCCTCTTTACTCAAACGCGAATCCCTTCCGACGTGTAGTTTCCCACAAGCTGACGCATCTGTGCAACGTCAGTNAGAATCATGGGCACGCATGTATCTGCTTCGACAAGGACACTCAACGGTCTTCCCGTCACCGTAAGGCACAGCTGCATTAGAATCTAAGACTGTAGCAAGCACATCGTGGCTGTTCGCCTGGCACCCCACCGGTGGCGTATGCTACCAGAGTTGATGTAGAGAGTACCGAGGCTGTTTTTCGGGTGCCCGACTTTTGAGGTTGGCCCGAGACGTCGGAATTGCCCAGTGGACGCCAGCGTTGGGAGGACTCGCTGTCGTCCGTATGGAGGTTGNATCGAAGTGTTATTGCTCATATACACCGTTATGATCGCGTTTCAAATCTGGGCCATAGTGGACTGTTTGCGTCTGCAGTCGCGCTTATGGTGGGTGCTGGGGATTTTGTTTTTTGGCCCGATTGGGGCTCTAGCGTATGTGTTCAGTGAGCTTCGCCGTGGACGCCAGTTTGGGCAGTCCTCGACGATTGAGGCGGNCCCGCGCAATCCTCGTATCGACGAACTCGAGTCGCTGCTTCTCTCGAATCCGGCNCCTGGTCTCTTTGTTGAGCTAGGTGACCTACAGGTGAGTGAAGGAGATCACCAGTCTGCTGCNGANGCTTACCGTCGGTCNCTGGANNCCGANCCGGAGAGCGTATATGCCCGCTACCANTTCGGCCTAGCGTTGGCGGCGCAGGGTCGACACGCGGAGGCGGTCGAGGCATTGCGGAAGGTATACGCTGATGACCCGAAGTACGATTACGGTGAAGCGGCAGAGAGGCTGGCTGACGCGTTGTTGGCTGCAGGGCAGGATGATGAAGCNCTGGAACAATATGCGTCTGTTGCTAGTTCGTGGGCCCGTGCACGCCCAAAATTCCATTGGGGATTACTGCTNGACAAAATGGGACAGAAAGCTGAGGCAAAGTCCGTCATGCAGGAAATTGTTGATCAGGAAGATGCTGTTCCAGACTACCTCCGGTCCGGAGAGTCGCCTTGGATCAAACAGGCGCGGCGTTATCTTGATGGGTGGCCACCCGAAACTCTGTTCAATTCATAACCTGAGCGAAGGCCGTTCACGGATGGCCTTACTATTTGAACGCAACGCCGATGCTGAGCACCANCACCCGCATTCGCGGCAGTGCCAGCAGCTTGTCAGTTCCGCCTTGGGGACTGATACCGTAGAAGCGAAGGTCCAATGAGAACCCGAGGTGATCTTTTGCAAACCACCGTCCACCACCCCCATAGTTGATCGTTCTAAACCACCGATCGTCTCGCTCGGCCTCAGATGATCCCACGTTAAAGGTAGAGGCGCCGAGACCGCCGCTAATGTAACTCCAACCGCTCGTGCCGCTGAAGTTGAATGAGAGTTGCGGCGCGATTGTGGTGAACTTTGTCCGGATAACCGGCAGGTCAGGGTTGCTTGTGATTTCTTCAGAATTTGGTGATCGCCTGCCTTGAGAAAACAGAGTCTGGACACCGACACCGAAGGTGATGGTCTTCCACTTCACCGGGTAAACGTGCCCGCCGACGTCGACACCGAGTCCCCATGATGGAAGTTGCAGAACCGACAGTTTCCGTTGGCTTGCTAGGACCTCGTTCTGGCCGAGTCTCGGCATGGCGGCGCGGAGGTCGACNGCAAACGGCCCCACGGTCACTGGGTCTTGCGCGTGCGCGTCGAGAGCCATGGTCATACACAAGAGCACAAAAAGGCTACATGTGAAACCAAGACGACAATCACGGAGCATACCCCAGTATACAAGCCGACCCGGATGACTGACCGATTGTGGATGTACAGTTCGATGCACGCTGCGAGAGCACGGTGTGTGTCCAATGGGGCGGATTACACGATGTCTAATGTGTCGGCTAGGAGTGGAGTGATGGGTGAGGCTCGCCGCCAAGACTTTAGTGAGGCTATACTGACGCTGCGTGGGCAGAAGATAATCTGACTTGGTGCCAAAGACGGTNAAGATGAAGATGGTGACCCTAGAGGCGATCGACGCCGCGGCTGAACGAATTCGAGGTGTGGCACGCCGAACACCGATCGTGGAAGTGTCGCCCGCCAGAGGTGACTTGCCAATTCTTCTCAAGTGCGAAAACCTGCAGGCAGCAGGTGCGTTCAAGATCCGGGGCGCCTATAACACCCTTGTGCAGCTTGATGCAGGGGCACGTGACCGTGGCGTGATTACCTATTCGTCTGGCAACCATGCTCAGGCGGTCGCACTGGCAGCTCGTGTGCTAGGGGTGCCGGCGACGGTCGTGATGCCAACGACAGCGCCGAAGATCAAGGTGGATGGAGCGCGTGAATTCGGTGCGGAGGTGCTTTTCGAGGGTACGACCTCAAGTGAACGCGGTCGCCGGGCGGAAGCAGAAGCATCGGCCCGCCAGTTAACTTTGATACAACCTTTCGATCACGAGTGGATCATTGCTGGTCAAGGCACCGTCGGCCGAGAGCTTTTGGAGCAGTGTCCGACCGTGGCAACAGTCATCTTACCAGTGGGTGGTGGNGGGTTAGCTGCAGGTGTGTCGGCAGCGGTCAAACAGGCGAAGCCCGAAGTGCGAGTCATTGGGGTGGAGCCGGTTGGTGCGGCAACGATGATAGCCTCGCTTGAGGCCGGGCAGCCCGTCACGCTCGATAGTGTGTCGAGCATCGCTGACGGTTTACTGCCGGTTCGTCCTGGCGACCTGAACTTTGCTCATATGCAACGGTTCGTTGACGAGTTTGTGACCGTTGACGATCGGTCGATCGCTGAAGCGGTCGTTTGGCTGCACCGCCGTGCGAAGCTTGTAGTAGAGCCGAGCGGTGCCGCGTCCGTCGCCGCTGCCCGCCGGATGGGCGCTGACCTTGTTCGGCCAGTGGTGGCCGTCTTAAGCGGTGGCAACATGGCCCCGGAGACGCTTGCCGCCTGTGTGGAACTGGCTGGTTAGTCGTCTGTCCGTTGAGTCTTTTTCCAGGTTTCAGCCAGGTCGATTGCTTCTTCCACTGTTGTCACACTTCCGTCGAGTTGGCGTTCGTAAATAGCTCGGAGAACAGTTCCCAGCGCTGGTCCGGCACTCCATCCTCTGGCGATTAGGTGCCGCCCTTTGAGTACCGGTTCCGGAGGGGCATGTTCCACCTTTAAACTTCTAGCCCGCTCGATAAACCATTCCATCGATGAGCAATCGAATTCACCAGTCCGACCGAGACAATCCGCCGTACTCAGCCGCGCAAGGAGTTCTAAGTCCACTTTTGACGCTAATCGCCGAAACGCGCCATCACCGACCTTGTCGTGCGAGCGGTGCCACATCCCAGGCTTGAGGTGGTGAGCTACCATGCCGAGCACCTGATGTCGCACGTCGAAACCGTCGATGGTGTGTATGTTTAACCGATCAAGAAAGGTGATTGCAGGGGGGATGCCTGCCGCCTCATGGTCGAGCGATCGAATTCGGCCATCAATGACCCGGGTGGTGGCCGGCTTACCGAAATCATGACAGACGGCGCCGAGCATAACCGCGGTCTGCGCTGGACGCGCTAAGTCATTAATACGTCTGCGCGCTTCATCAATGACCAATAAAGTGTGGGTCCAGACATCTCCCTCTGGATGCCATTCAGGCTCCTGCGGGCAATTCATAAGAGCGACTAACTCGGGGAAGAGCTGGTCAATGATGCCTAGTGACTGCGCTAGCGTGAATCCCTGTGACGGCCTGGATGCCAGTAGAAGCAGTTTGTCGAATTCTCCCCAAACACGTTCGGCCGGAAGGTCATCGAGGGGAAGTTTTGCGCAAAGACTTGCCGTCTCCGCCTCAAGGCTGAATTCGAACCGTGCAGCAAACTGCACCGCGCGCAGAGCTCGTAGGCTATCGTCGCTAAACGTGTTTGGGTCGACGGCTCTAAGCAGACCATCCTTTAGATCCGCTCGTCCAGCGTAGGGATCGATATATTCCTCAAGCAGTGGATCCCAGCCGATCGCGTTAATGGTGAAATCCCGACGCCGGAAGGCTTCATTGTGGGAAAGATTGGGGTCGCCGGTGACTGTGAAACCACGGTGGCCGCGACCACTTTTCGATTCTCGGCGCGGGAGTGCGACGTCGATGGAGTTCACCTTGTAGACGGTGAAGCTCTCCCCGACGGCGTTGACCGACCCGAAAGTTGCTAGCAAGCGACGGAGTTCTTCGGCGGACAAGCCGTAAACTTCGAGGTCGATATCCTGGGAGGGGCAACCGCGCAGTTGATCGCGTACCCAACCGCCAATGAACAAGGCGCGCCCACCGGCCTCTCGAACTGCCTGGGCAATTTTGATGGCGAACTCAACCTCGGTACTCATAGTGCATGGAGCATAGGCCGCGCCAGACGAAAGCCGTAATCAGTGTAACGATAGGTCGGGTCCAGCTTGCTCCGCGCGGCTACCCGGCTTACGGTCGTGGCGTGTCGCCACGCTCCTCCTCGGGACGCCCGGCGAACGCCGGAGACTGGGCCGGTTGGGTTCAATGCGGGGGACCGCTTGTAAAAGTCGGCGGCATGCCAGTCCGCACACCACTCGTGGATGTTTGCAGCGATGCCAAAGATCCCGAAGTCATTGGGCTCTCCGAGCATCACGGGCCACGGGCCATCGAGTGGGCCACGACCACCGTTGGGCACCCATTCGGGTATCGCGTCGCCCCACGGGTAGTGATATCCCTGTCGTTGTCCTCGTGCGGCGCGTTCCCATTGCGCTTCCGTTGGTAGGCACGCCAGTCGACCTTTGGTCGATAGCCAGTGGCAGTACGCCACAGCATCGTTCCAACTCACACCGACCACTGGCTGATCTGGACGAGACAGTGCAGGTGTTCCCCAATCACGCGGATGCGGATGGCCGGAGGATATCAGGAACACGTTGTATGCCTCTCGAGTTACTGCACAGGCGGCGATTTCGAAAGCATCGACCCACACCCGGTGTAGAGGCCGCTCGTCGGCCTGACCGGCTGTGCTGCCCATCACAATCCAGCCAGCCGGTATCGACACAAATCCACCTAGTGTCGGCAGATGGTCTGTCGTGACCGGGTCGGACGCACCACGGCTCAATGAGTGATGTTGAAAAGATTTCACGACCATGGAAGAAAGTCAGTGTGTCGCCTGGTCGGAACGTGGGGAGAGGAGATGTTGAATTGAGCGGGCGTAGTAACGCAAAACAATCCGCTCGCGTACCCGACACTTTGTGCCGTCGAGAACCACGATGCCTCGCTCGATCATCGGCTCGATCGCCTCGTCAAGGGCTTGTTGACCGGTTGAGACAGCCAGATTTGCGTTATTGCTTCGCAGCACTTCGATGAGCCCATCGATTCGGTCAGTCAGTTCCGCAAGCTCGATGGAGGGACGTATGGCTGCCGAGACCAGTGCGGTCGGCAGCACCTTGTGCAACTTTCCGATCAAATCACCGATCCGACTGGCTAGACCCATCACCTCGCGACGGGAACCAGGGTCGTAACCGCCTAACGGAAGCGGTGCACCGAACGTAACAAAGGCTCGAGATTGATACCCCACCCCGTAGCGCACCATCTCGGCGAGTTCCCGCGCAAATGGCCGCTGTTGCCGCTTGACGCCCTGATGCGCCAGCACCTGATCTTCAAGTACGAAGTCGTAGGCTACGGCCATCGGGACGATCTTTAGGTCGTCTCGACCGGCTTGGAGCGCTGCATGGAGCAGTCCCGTTTTAGGTGTTTTCATGGCGCCGTTGTATGAACGGCCGCCTTCGAGATAGACCAAAAAGTCATGGCGCTTTAACAACTCTGCGACATAGGCCTTCAGCGTTACCAGATACGCCGGGTCCTTTGTGTTGCGTCGGATTGGGATCGCACCAGTCACATGTCGATGTAGGAGGCCTAGTGCGCCGCCGAACAAGTTGATGCCGGCAGCGATTAGTGGCGGTCGGATTCCGTGGTCGTCNAGAATNAGTGGNTCAANAAGGTAATCAAGATGNCTCTTATGATTTGACGCATAGATCACGCGCCCCCGNCNGGTTGCGGCCTCGGCTATNTCAACNGCCTCGGGCACTCTCGTAANTTTTCTGAGGATNGGATACAGCGGATGCTTCAGCGCTCTGTAGAATGGATANCGCTGCGTTGTACGAAGTTCNTCTATATAAGCCTGTACCCGTTCGCGNGCTTCGAGACCGCTTTCGCCNGGACCACCGCGAAGGTANCGGGCAACCTCGTCATGCGCAAGCACCGCTTGAGTGATGTCATCCAGCATCCCACTGGCACTATATCATGTGTTTTCAAGGAGATGCCGTGAGTGAAGGTGACTGGGTTGGGATTGGTTAGCCCCCGCGTCGGGCTTCCCAGTAGAGCAAGACCAGGGCGCCCGTGATGTTGGCGAGCATCAACGCTGTTGATAGTGCATGGAGGCGTCCGAATCGGGCACGGCGCGGGTCGTCGGATTCTAGGGAGGCGACTGGCCCACCAATTTCCTGCTGCATCCGTTCAATTGTCGGGGAGATCCCACGGCCTGAATAGAGGCTGATAAGTAACATCGCCACGATGATGACGAAGCGGATTTCGAAACCGACGGGCTTCGAACCAAGAGCCGCNANGCCGATTAAGCAAGCCAACAGGAGTCCGGCGATGGCGTAGGAGGCAATGTGAAATCGTTTCAGGGTCTCTCCAAAGACCCGACCAGCCAACGTGCGTCCGGTGTCGGGATTATCTTGCTGCAACACTGCGAAGGTCGCTGGTGCGGCAATNCCCCCCAGTGCGACCATCCCGCCAAGCCACAGTGCGAGCAGCAACACATACGCATACCTGAACGCAATCATTGCTGGCATTATAGCGGACTGTTAGGAGGCGTCTGTTCCGAGACCCTAGATGCCGGACGGCGCTATGGTAGACTCTTGGCTTCGGAGTCGAGTGTTGGCGGTCGATAGATCATCCCTTGTGCCCGCGTTGCGTAACGTCGCTGCGCGTCTTCGTATTGATTCGATCCGGGCGACTTCTACCGCTGGGAGCGGACATCCCACCAGTTGTTGCTCGGCTGCTGACGTTGTTGCGGCCTTATTCTTCTCGGAGATGCGGTTCGACCCAGAGAATCCACAGTATCCCCACAACGATCGATTTGTGTTGTCAAAAGGGCATGCCGCGCCATTGCTCTACGCGGCATGGGCGCAGGTGGGTTTCGTCGGAGATGTCACTGCCCTACGCCGGGTCGACTCTGACCTGGAAGGGCATCCGACCCCGCGTCTTCCATTTGTGGATGTCGCAACCGGCTCCTTGGGGCAGGGTGTCTGTGCAGCTGTTGGCATCGCCCTCAATGCTCGACGGCTGCAATCGCCGTATCGCACTTACGTTCTCCTCGGTGATGGCGAGTCTGCGGAAGGGTCGGTGTGGGAAGCCGCACAGGTCGCCGAGCAACACAAACTGGACAATCTCTGTGGCATCACCGATGTCAATGCTCTCGGTCAGAGCCGGGCCACTCAGTGGGGCCATTCGCTAGAACAGTTCGCACAACGATGGGAAGCGTTCGGGTGGCGGCCGGTTATGGTGGACGGGCACGATTTGGACGCGATTTTGACCGCATTCGATGAGGCGCGTAATACGCAGGGCCGCCCGACAATGATTTTGGCTCGGACCCTCAAGGGGAAGGGCGTATCGCTGTTCGAAGGGCTGGATGGGTGGCACGGCAAGGCCCTCAAGCTTGGCGATGACATGAACGCGGCAATTGCGGAGCTCGAAACGCAGATGGTCGACGGCGCTAGTTGTCCACCCATCGTCGCACCTGTGGTCGCTCCCGTGGAACCCACGGGCCCGGTGGATGTGAGTGGGATGCCCGCGCCTGCCTATGACTTAGGCGCGCAAGTGGCGACCCGGACCGCCTACGGCACAGCGCTGGCCGCTCTTGGGGCGGTCGACGAGCGCGTGGTGGCATTGGATGCGGACGTTAAGAATTCCACGTTCAGTGAGACGTTTGAAAAGGCGCACCGTGCGCGCTTTTATCAGACCTACATCGCCGAGCAAGTTATGGTGGGCGCGGCCATGGGGCTGGCCAGCCGCGGCGCTATTCCGTTTCCATCCACGTTCGCGTGTTTCCTGTCTCGTGCTTACGACTTCATCCGCATGGCGGGTATCAGCAATCTAAATCTCAAGCTCGCNGGGTCGCATGCTGGTGTGTCGATCGGTGAGGATGGTCCATCCCAGATGGCACTCGAAGACCTTGCGATGATGCGGGCGGTCCCCAACTGTGCCGTACTGTATCCATGCGATGGCGTCAGTGCTGAGCGTCTTGTCGCTGCGGCTGCCGCCCACCAAGGCATGGTCTACATGCGGACCTCACGCCCTAAGACCCCAGTTATCTACCCGCCATCGGAGCAGTTCGTTATTGGAGGGTCAAAGACGTTGCGGGAGAGTCCGAACGACGTTGCGACTGTTGTCGCCGTTGGTGTAACGGTGTTTGAAGCCCTGGAAGCGGCTGACTTGCTCGCCAAGGACGACGTTGCGATTAGCGTCATCGATGCCTATTCGCTTTCGCCCATCGATGCAGCGACCTTAATTCGAGCTGGCAAGCGCTGTAGCAACGCCCTGATCACCGTTGAGGACCATTATGTGAGCGGTGGGCTCGGTGATGCCGTGAGTGCGGCCGTCGGAACCGACGGCATCAACGTGCATCGCCTGGCGGTGTCAGAGATTCCACGCAGCGGTAAGTCTGATGAATTGCTGGAGAAGTACGGGATTTCCGCCGCGCGGATTGTTGCAGCCGTACGACGCGTTGTCACCACATCCTAAACATCCGTTCCTGCCCGTTGCGGAAGTGCCAACGAGCAGCCCAAGCTGCATTTGCGGACCGGACAGTCGGTCAACGATTAGTCTGTTGTGGGCGGCGGTCTGGGCGGTAGCGTGCGCTTGTGTTCGCTCGCATCCGTCAGTTGCTCGATACGCTTGGCCGACTCGGGGGATACGGCTTCTGGTCCATCCTGAAGGTATGCGGCGAGTTCTGCGTAAGAGAACCCCATCTCAGTTTCGTCCTTCTGTCCCACCCAGAGTCCAGCGCTCGGTGGCTTCTCGATGATGGGCGTGGGAACCCCGAGCTCCCGTGCCAGGTCTCGCACCTCATCTTTGAGCAGGTTCCCGATGGGCAGTAGGTCGACGCCCCCGTCGCCGTATTTTGTGTAGTAGCCGATCGCCACCTCGCTCCGATTTCCGGTGCCCGCCACGAGATAGTTCATCGCATTCGCCACGAAGTAGAGTGAGGTCATACGGAGCCGAGGTTTCACGTTGGCCAATGGGAGACGCGACTCAAGGTCGTCTGGCGCTTGGGGCAGTTTGCTCAGTGAGGCTCGCAGTTCGCTGGTCAGCGTGTCATACACCGCGTCGAGATTGATGGTGATTGTGGGTAGGTCGAAATGGTCTGCCACGAGTCTCGCATCGGTGGCGTCCTGCGGATCACTGTGGCAGGGTAGGAGTACGCCCACGACAGCATCTGGCATGGTGAGTTGGCAGAGACGGGCCACGGTCGCCGAATCGATACCGCCACTCAGGCCCACGACCAGACCGTCTGCGCTCGTTCCGTCGACATGCCGACGGATCCAGTTTGTCAGAGGCTCGCTGAGCGAAGTCATCAACCTTTGACTATACGCCGGCAGTCGGGGGCCCTGCAACGACTTCGGTGACAGGTAAGTCGGGTGGGTTGACACCCGAACCAGCGGTGTAGCCAGGATACGCGAGTTCGTCTTGGAAGAACGCGGTCTGCGTGGACAGGAAGAGTAGTGGGAACCAGGCCAGTAGAACGATGCTCACGGCGAAAAGAGCCACCGGTTCCAACTCTGCCCGGGATACGTACCACTCAATTCCCAACACGATGACGGGTATCGCAGCGTTGAGCAAATAGAGTCCAACGACCGCGCCCGGTCGTCGCACGGCGAACCGGAAGCCGGCGGTGACGGCGAAGACCATGCTGCGCCGGTCTTCCACCACCGTCCGAATCTTGGCGTAGTCGAGCACGATGTCGCAGAAGATGTAACCGAGACCGAGGAGAACCAGGTAGTAGCCGAATTGGTAGTAAAGCCATACGTAGAGGCAGCCACCCAGGATGAGAGCTGACAGCAAGTGGAGGCGGAGAAGTCGAAAAAAGAACGTGCCGCAGGCTCTTTGGAATGCGCCAGCCCGCATTGGACGGTTCTGAGCATATCGATGGAGAACCCCACCGGTGCACCACGCCCGGATGATCGAGTAGACAACCACGATTTCGAATACATAGGGGGCTTCATCAAGCTCAAGGCTAAAAAGAACAACAGTAACACCAATGAGAAAGAGGACTGCGAGCAGAACCATCAGCGCGGGAGAGGACAACACGCGCCGGAGGCCATCACGAAATGCGGGTGTAATGCTCATCTGATCAGTAGACGTCAAGTCCGTTCCACTGAACATGGGTCAAGGTTGCCTGTGTATGCCGCCGCAGTGAGGCACACCAATGTAGGCTCAAGCCATGTAGTTTCAGCGTTAGGAGACAAATCGTATCACCGTTCAGTAGGGTGCTGTGTTCCCGCGGGTGCCTACCAACGACCCGAGTATAATCGTGGATTGGTTATGCGGCGGCGGTAAGAGAAACAAGCGCTCGCGGAGACGGAGGCAAGGACATGGCAATTCGGGTAATGCATTTTGGTCTTGGACCGATCGGGGCTGCGGTGGCACGCCAGGTGGCGACGCGGCGAGGATTCAAGGTGGTGGGCGCGGTTGATATTGACCCGGAGAAGGTGGGTCGTGACGTCGGTATCGTTGCGGGGTTGAAGCGTCGACTCGGTGCGAAGGTCTCGTCGGATGCGCTCACCGCGCTGCGGCGTAGCAAGCCGGATGTGGTTGTGCTGTGCACGAGTTCCTCGCTCCGCGTGGTGACCGCGCAAATCGAAACGATTCTCCGTGCTCGGGTTCCGATTGTCTCGACGACCGAGGAATTGTCCTACCCCGTGTCATCGAATGCGCGGTGGGCACGGAAAATTGACCGTCTCGCCAAACAGGCGAAGGCCGCCGTGCTTGGGACCGGTGTGAATCCTGGTTTCACGATGGATGCCTTACCGATCACGCTGACCGGCGTGTGCGAGCGCGTTGACCGTGTCGAAGTGGACCGAATCCAGAACGCGAGTACGCGACGTCTACCGTTCCAGAAAAAGATCGGTTCCGGACTCACGAGAACGCAGTTTCGGAACAGGGTGAAGGAGGGTACCGTTCGTCACGTGGGCTTGGCGGAATCCGTTTCGATGATTGCTGATGCCTTGGGATGGAAGCTCGACCGGATCGCTGATCGCATCAAGCCTAAGATTGCTACTAAGCGTGTGGCGAGTCGGTTTCTCACGGTGAAGGCTGGTGAGGTGTGCGGCCTTGTGCAGGACGGTATCGGATATCGCGCTGGTAAGGCGGTCATTAAATTACATATGGAGGCGTATCTGGGGGCACCAGAATCGTATGATGCCGTGCGCATCACCGGATCCCCTCGACTCGCGATGAAATTGGCAGGGGGCGTGCACGGTGATATCGCTACCGCGTCGATCGTGGTGAACTCAATTCCGAAGGTATTGGCCGCTCCGGCTGGGCTGCGGACGATGCGGGACCTGCCGATCCCTTCGTATGTATCGAGTTGAGGTGGTAATCCGGTTGCGGCGGCTAAACGACATATGGATGTTGGGCGATGGCATTTCTCGTCACCAGTTGACACTGGCCTCGTCCGTCTCTAGATTCGACCTGTGGATCCTAGGCGAGGGTTCATTCTGTTGAGGGTGTTATGAAACTTCAAGGCGTGCTCGCACCGATTCCGACACCGTTTCGCGATGAGGCGATTGACCTCGATGTTCTGGTGCGTAACCTGAGGTTTTGGCTNGGCACCGAGCTATGTGGNATTGTCGTCCTCGGTACTAACGGTGAAGCAGCACACGTTGATGACGACGAAGCGGACCNNCTTATCGCCAAAACNCGCGAGGTGGTGCCAGCCGACCGAACGCTTGTGGTCGGCACGGCACGAGAATCTACCCGAGCCACAATCTCGGCGACACGGCGNGCTGGGGCCTTGGGTGTGGACGCTGTGCTCGTTCGGACCCCNTCATTCTTTAAATCACTAATGACGCCAGAGACGCTGGTCGACCATTTCTTGGCCGTCGCCGATGCGTCCCTCGTGCCAGTTCTCCTCTATAACATTCCGCAGGTGACCGGGGTGAGTCTGGCGGCCGAGACAGTCGCGAGGCTGGCCGAACATCCAAACATTCCAGGGATTAAGGAGTCGAGTGGCAACGTGTTACAGGTGAGTCAGCTTGTGAGTGCCACGGGACCCGAATTTCAAGTCGTCGTTGGGTCGGCCCAGACCTACTATGCGAGTCTGAGCGTTGGTGCGGTGGGTGGGATACTTGCTCTGGCCTGTGTGCAGCCTTCGCTCTGTGCTCGACTACATCAGCTTGCCTTTGAGAATCACCNTCNCGAAGCTTTGGTGCTTCAACAGCAACTAATCCCGCTTGCTGAGATGGTGACTTCACGATTCGGTGTTCCGGGACTAAAGGCGGCTATGGACCTGATTGGGATGGGAGGGGGCGACCCACGCTTTCCGTTGCGCCGGTGTACGGATGACGTCGTTCAAGAGATCCGGACAGCGCTGACAGTGCTCGAAGCGTCCTCAGGAGTGAGTCAGTCCGTGTGACGACCAATACGCTGGACTGTGTTAAGCGTATGTTTGACAGNGTCTTACGATGAATTGGCGTCTTGACACTGTTCAATGNCACAGGGCAGAATGAAATTGTTATGGAGCAGACGCTCCTTTTGAACGCTACATACGAGCCACTCAAGGTGGTGCANTGGCAGAAGGCGATCACGCTTTTGTGCCAGGGNAAGGTTGAGGTCATTTCTGAGTACGACCGGGAGATTCGNTCGGTCTCNATTAGTTTTAANCTGCCGTCAGTCATNCGGTTACTCNGCTATATCAGGATCAANAAGCGGTTCAATTCCGTNCCGTTCTCTCGGGCNAACATTTACGCGCGTGACGATCACACTTGTCAGTATTGTGGNGATGCTNCGCCGACGACGGACNTGACCTTNGACCATGTTGTGCCGGTCGCCCAGGGCGGCCGGAAGGATTGGGAAAACATCGTNACGTGCTGCATNACGTGCAATCGTAAGAAAGGCGGTCGCACACCGGCTGAGGCCCGCATGCGCTTGATTCGCAGACCGCGACGGCCTAAACGCGCCCCCGTGGTTCGTGTAACGGTTGGGTTACATGAGACTCCAGATAGCTGGCGGGATTACCTCTACTGGAATGTCGAGCTCGACGAATCGTAACGGGGTACACAGCGCGTTCGTTTACCACTTACGCGCTTCTCTCTGGCGTCACTATGTCTAGCGCTTTGCCTTCCCCCCGCGTATCCGGCGTGCGGCCGACTTGGGCAGTTGCCGGCGGCCGAATTACCGTCGAGGGCCATGGGTTCGACCTCGACCCTTTGCCTGAGGTACGTATTGGTGGCCGATCGTGCCGTGTCGTATTTGCGTCGCCGCGAGCGTTAGACGTGGTTATCCCAGACGGTGTTGAGGAGGGTTCTGCGTCGGTCCAGGTTGGGACGATGGAGCCAGGCACGGTATTCGTTGAGGTGGGCGCACCCATAGCCGAAGGACTACACCAGGTGGATAGCCCCGTCTTCGACCTGGCTGGAAACCTCTATGTGACCTATAGCGGTACAAGAGGAGAGCAGGCGCCGATTGGTATTTTCCGGATCAAATCCGACGGGAGCCGAGAACCGTTCGCCTCGAAGGTGCCCAATCCGACGTCGATGGCTTTCGCACCGTCCGGAGATTTGTATGTCAGCAGTCGGTTCGAAGGTAAGGTCTACAAGGTCACTCCGAAGGGGGAAGTCGATGTCGTGGTCTCCAAATTAGGGTCTACGAGTGGGATCGTATTTGATGAGGCAGGCACCCTTTTTGTTGGCGATCGGTCTGGTCAAATCTTTCGCGTCGAGGCTTCTGGACAGACGAGTGTCCTCGCATCACTGCCATCGAGCATCGCTGCGTTCCATCTAGCGGTAGGGCCTGGCGGCACGTTGTATGTGACTGCGCCGACATTATCGACATCAGATTCGCTTTACCGAATCGATGCCAGCGGCACAGTCGACGTAGTACACGCGGGTTTTGGTCGCCCACAGGGTCTGGCCTTCGACGCTGACGGTAAGCTTCACGTCGTTGAAGCCTTGGCCGGTGCCGCAGGCCTCTACGCCCTTACCGACCGGGGGTCCATGGAGCTCACTCTTGCCGCGGAAGCCCTCGTCGGTGTTGCGTTTGGTGCCGCCGGTGAGGTTGTCGTGGCATCAAACGATACCGCCTACCGCCTGTCGCCAGGGGTAGGTCGATAGCCGCCAAGCACTGATTTTTTGATGACGGTCGTGGTAGCATGTTGGGTTCAGGATCGTCAAATATCCGCTGCTGTACGGTATGACACACAGTCACATCAAGGTCCGCGGCGCCCGCGTTCATAATCTCAAAAACATCGAGGTCGATATCCCGAGAAATCGGTTGGTGGTCATTACCGGTTTGTCCGGTTCGGGTAAATCCTCTCTCGCGTTCGATACCTTGTATGCGGAGGGCCAGCGCCGTTACGTGGAGTCCTTATCGGCTTATGCGCGCCAGTTTTTGGAGCAGATGGAGAAGCCGGATGTTGATTTGATTGAGGGCCTGTCTCCCTCAATTTCTATCGAACAAAAGACAACCGGAGCAAATCCCCGTTCCACAGTTGGCACCGTGACGGAGATTTATGACTACCTCAGATTGCTCTTTGCCAATATTGGTGTTCCCCATTGTGCAGAGTGCGGACGGGAGATCACCTCACAGTCCGTCGAGCGCATCATCGATCTAGTGATGCTCGACCCAACTGGTGAGCGGGTGAACGTGCTCGCCCAGGTCGTTCGCGGAAGAAAAGGTGAGTTTAAGAAAGAGCTGGCCGCTTTGGCGGCGAAAGGTTTCACCCGGGTCCGTGTTGACGGTGAAATGTATGCTCTAGAAGACCAGATCAGGATCGACCGGTACCGGAATCACACTGTCGAGGTCGTGGTCGATCGTCTGGTCGTTAAGCCTGACCTTGACGTGGTACGCCGGCTGGGTCAATCGATTGAAACTGCGCTTGAGCTTGCTGACGACACCGTCATCATCAACACTCACAGTGGTGGCGACCGACTGTTTTCACGGCGACTTGCTTGTCCCCACTGTGGGATTAGCATGCCGGAGATGACGCCGCGTGCGTTTTCCTTCAACTCACCGCAAGGTGCCTGCCCCGATTGCCAGGGACTCGGTCTCGTCTATGACTTTGATCCGTCTCGGATCATCCCCGACCCCAAGAAGATGCTTAGTGACGGCGCGATTGCTCCATGGGTGCACGGCGATGAGAAGTCTGTCAAAGCTGCTCTCAATGATCTACATCGTCGTTATGAAATTCCTTTGGATGTGCCGTTCGGCAAACTGCCGCGAAAGCTGCGCCAGGTCGTTTTGTTCGGGGCAAAGAGTTCGGACCGTAAAAACGGCAGGCCGGGGCGCCGGACCAGGTCCCGTAAGACGACTCAAGCGAAGGCAGATTTCGAGGGTGTAGTACCGAACATGCGTCGGCGCTATTTGGAGGGTCGATGGGCCGACAAGGAAATCTTGGAGCCATATCGTGCTTCCGGACCGTGCGCTTCNTGCGCAGGAGAGCGTTTGAGGCCNCAGAGTTGNGCTGTGACTGTTAAGGGCGNAACNATTTCGGAGTATGTCCGACTNCCAGTTAGTNACGCGCTCCTACGTTTTGAGGCGATGGAGCTNACNGAACGNGAGGTTCAAATTGCAGGTCGCGTTNTAANGGAGATCCGTGACCGCCTNCGCTTTTTGAATGACGTCGGNGTTGGGTATTTGACTCTGGGGCGGAGCGCGGCGACGCTGTCAGGAGGGGAAGGTCAACGGATCCGGTTAGCAACGCAGATTGGTGCAAATCTCACCGGGGTGCTTTATGTGCTCGATGAACCGTCAGTTGGTCTTCATCAGCGTGACAATCGACGTTTGTTGACTACATTGGTGCGCCTGCGTGACCTAGGGAACACGGTCGTTGTAGTTGAGCATGACGAGGAGACAATCAGAGCAGCTGACTATGTGATCGACCTGGGCCCAGGGGCGGGGGAGCACGGTGGTCAGGTTATCTTTCAAGGTCCAGCCTCAGAATTGCTGACCAGTGGAGATAGCGGTTCACTTACTGGCAGTTACTTGCGAGGGGAACGCGCAATTCCAGTGCCTCCCACACGTCGACCGTGGCAACGTGGGACGATCAAGATTCGTGGGGCACGTTGTAATAATTTACGGAAGATCAACGTGACCATTCCGCTAGGTGTGTTCACTGCGATCACTGGCGTAAGCGGTTCTGGAAAATCGACGCTGGTCAATGACATTCTTTATCGCGCACTGGCCAAGGTGCTCTATCGCGCCTCGGACGAGCCTGGTCCACACGACGGCATCGACAATGCCGAACTAGTGGATAAGGTAATACAAATAGATCAGTTACCGATCGGCCGTACACCACGTTCGAATCCGGCAACTTATACCGGCCTGTTCACCTTCATAAGAGAGTTGTTTGCAATGTTGCCCGAGGCTAGAGCGCGTGGATTTCGTCCTGGCCGTTTCTCNTTTAATGTTAAAGGTGGACGGTGCGAAGCGTGCCAGGGGGATGGTGTGACTTCTATTGAAATGCACTTTCTACCGAATGTGTACGTAACGTGTGAGCATTGCAAAGGAAGGCGATACAACCGCGAAACGCTCGAAATTAGGTATCGAGGGAAATCGATNGCNGAAATCTTAGACCTGACCGTCGATCAAGCGACGCCATTNCTCGAAAATTTTCCACCTATTGCGACCAAACTGCAGACCCTTCGCGCCGTTGGTCTTGGCTACATCAAGCTCGGTCAGTCGGCGACAACGCTGAGCGGCGGTGAAGCGCAGCGGGTCAAGCTGGCTAAGGAGCTCTCGCGCCGCGGGACCAGCCGCACCCTATACATTTTGGACGAACCGACGACTGGACTTCATTTTGAGGACACACGCAAGCTGTTGGACGTGCTAAACCAACTCGTTGACCAGGGGAACACTGTAGTGGTTATTGAGCACAATCTCGATGTGATTAAGTCTGCCGATCACATCATTGATCTCGGGCCCGAAGGAGGAGAGGACGGAGGGCAGATCGTTGCAGAGGGCACTCCAGAGAAAGTTGCTGCTGAAGCGAAGTCCTTTACAGCTAGTTATTTAAGACGACTTTTCACTGGTCGTGGGATGGAATGAGTGTGATACAGTTCCTANTTCGGGTAGTTTTGCGTGGGGTTGTCCTGTCCTGTAANGCTTTTGTTCCGCGCATGGTTNTTCCTTTGGAAACGATTTAGATGCACTTTCAGCAGACTCTGCGTCGCTCCGTCACTTGCGCCGGGATTGGGCTTCACTCTGGCCACAAGGTTTCTCTTTCTCTGAAGGCTGGGTTGCCTGACTCGGGTATTCGGTTCCGTCGCGCTGACCTTGATGGCCATGAGATACCTGCAATGGTCGAAAATGTTTCTGGTATCCACTATGCGACAGGCCTAGAAGTGGATTCTGGTTCGGTAGAGACGGTCGAACACCTCCTCGCAGCACTAATTAGCATGGGAGTGGATAACGTTATTATCGAGTTGAACCAGCGAGAAGTGCCGATTATGGATGGGAGCGCGGCACCGTTCGTCTATCTGGTCCAAGAGGCTGGGACTAGGCGTCAGGCGAAGGCGCGGCGCTTTTTGAAAGTCACACGCCCCATTTCTTTATCGATGGGCGATAAANAAATTGCACTGTATCCGTCAGANCATTTTAAGATTNCCTACAGCATCAGCTTCGACCATCCGTTACTCGAGCACCAGTCGCGGGAAATCCAGTTGAATAAGGAGAGTTTTGTNGACCAGATCGCGCCCGCNCGGACGTTCGGCTTTCTNAAGGAAGTTGAAAGNCTACGGCGGCAAGGACTAGCGCTCGGAGGTTCNCTCGACAACGNGATTGTGCTCAGCGAGTCTGGTGTGTTGAATCGTTCGCTACGTTTTGAAGACGAGTTTGTGCGTCATAAAATCCTTGATGCGATTGGGGACCTTTCGTTGATAGGGTACCCGCTGATTGGACACCTCGTGGTAAACCGCGGCGGTCATGCCCTGCACACCGCGTTTGCATCAATGGTCCTTGAGAATGATGAAGCTTGGGAGCTAGTAGAGTCTACGGTCGATGCAGCAACCGGNGCNNCGGCTCTTGTGCCCGTCAANTCTACGACCTGACCAAGTACTTTCTTCACAGTGGTTTAGTCCAAGNAGCGAAAAGCGGCTTCAATTCCCGCCNNCCGANCCATGTGCTCNGAATCGGTCGATCGCTNGCGGAGAATTTCTTCCGATNTACAATGTTAGCGAGCCCTGACGCTATTCGGCACGCGCGATGAAGCCTCAATTGCCCATCCACTTAGTGTAGAGAACGTGTCTGACGAAGCATTTGATAATTCACCTGATGGGCTTGCGTGCCAGGCCGTGCCACTTGCGCGAATAGCTCAAATGGAAGGCACGCCAGTCTACGTCTATGCGGCTCATGTCATCCGCCGACAGTTTTCGGTGTTCGATGCCGCATTTCAGAAACATCCTCACGCTGTCCACTATGCGCTAAAGGCGAACTCAACTCTGGGAATACTGCGTCTATTGCATTCTCTGGGTTCCGCTGCAGATGCGAATTCTTCAGGCGAGATCGATGTGGCTTTGCACGCGGGTTTCACCCCGAATCAGATCGTGTTTACTGGCGTTGGAAAACGGACCGACGACTTGGCCAAAGCGGTGTCTCTAGGCCTCAAAGCAATTAATGCGGAGTCGGTAGGAGAGTTGGAACGGATTGATGCGATCGCTACCGCACACGGCCAAAGGGCTACCGTGGCGCTACGCGTTAACCCCAATATTGAATCGATGAGCCACCCACACATTTCCACTGGCGCCAGTCGAGATAAGTTCGGTGTTGCGTTGAGTGAAGCACCAGCGATTTGCCGTGAGATGGCGACGCGGCCCGGGCTCAGGATCATAGGTATCCATGTACATATTGGTTCCCAAATCGTTAAGGTCGCACCACTCCGCTGTGCTGCTGCCACGGCTGTTGAACTGGCGCAATCCCTTATGGCTGAGGGTTTGCCACTTGAGTACGTGGATGTAGGAGGAGGTGTAGGCATATCTTACGATGACACTCCTGGTCTCGACCTAACCGAATATGCGGAAGCTTTACTTAAGGAAGTGAGCGGTTCAGGACTAACGCTCGTGCTTGAGCCAGGGAGGTTCATCGTCGGGCCAGCGGGAGCACTCGTCTCACGCGTCATCGACGTAAAGTCACACCCTGATGGCAGGACGTTTGTTGTTTTAGATGCGGGAATGACCGAGTGCCTGCGTCCCGCGCTCTATGGCGCTCGCCACCGCGTAGTTTCGGTTAAGTCTCGAGTCGGAGTGGATTACGCTGTAGATGTTGTCGGCCCTGTCTGCGAGAGTAGCGATTCGTTTGGAACTGATTACAAATTACCACCAATGCAGGTTGATGATCTCGTGGCAATTCTTGACACCGGTGCCTATTGTGCTGCTATGTCCTCGAATTATAATCGTCGTCCGATGCCGGCTGAGGTCTTGGTTGAGGACGGAGCGTGGACCCTGGTTCGACGGCGTCAAACTGTGGAGGCAATGTTGGCTCAAGAGGTGTAGTGCCTCTCTTAGTGGCCGACACAATTGATCAGATGGCGGGACTTCTTATTGCATTCGAGGGGCTCGATCAAAGTGGGAAAGAGACCCAGGCCAAGCACCTTCGTGATCACCTAAGGGAGCAGGGGCATAAGGCTCGCGTCGAATCCTTTCCGGATTATGGCACCACAATCGGCGAAGAAATCGCACGTGCATTGCAGGGTGAGCGCGAGTATGCGCCCGAAGTGATGCAGTTGTTGTATGTTGCGAATCGATTTGAACGTCTCGCCGACCTTAATCGCTGGTTGGCTGGTGGACTCATAGTAATCTGCGACCGCTATTTGGCTTCCAGTATCGCCTATGGTGAAGCTCAGCACCTAGACCCAGTGTGGTTAACGGACATGCAGCGGCATCTGCCAAAGCCAGATCTCACAGTGCTGCTTGACATTTCAGCTGACACGGCAGCTCGTCGGAAGGTCCAGGACCGCGATCACTACGAGCGAGATCTAGAGATGCTGACGCGGGTGCGAGAGAATTATTTGAGGCTAGCGAGTGACGAACGTTGGGTCACGATTGACGGGGAGCGGTCGAAGGCCGAGGTTTCAGAGGCGGTCATTGTGGCCGCTGCTACACGATTTCCACCACCGTAATCACCTCCATCTGCTTCGTATCTTAGGTCTGGGTCGGCTGTCGCAACACCTCTGCTAATCATTCAGCCATTTCTGAATCGTCCACCTCAAGTCGTTCGGCATCACCCCAGAGTTGTTCTAGGCCGTAAAATTTTCGAACGTCCGGGGTGAACACGTGGACTACGAAGTCGAAGAAATCCAGCAATATCCATTCGGAACGTTCAGTTCCTTCAATGACGGCAGGCTTTGAGCCGCTCTGTCGGAGTTGATCTTCAATGCCTTCGGCTATGGCTTTAACTTGACGGGGGTGTAGGCCTGAGCAGATAACGAAAAAATCAGTAAAAGCAAAGGCGGTTCTTAAATCCAACACAACAACGTCAGAGGCTTTCTTGTTCTGTGCCGCAAGGATACTTGCCCTAATAGCCTTGGGTAGCCTAGGAAGCCCACCCTCGTGTCTTTGTGTATCACTCATTGAAAGTGTCTGCCGCTTGGTGACGACCCATAAAGGTGGTGCGCGTGGATATACTCTGCGACGCCTCTCGGCACGAGGTCATCTATTGATGCCTCGACGGACAAGCGGTGGCGGATGACACTGGACGCGATGTCTGGCGTGTTGGCCTCGATCGAAAAAATCGCTGTCCGTCCCTTATCGGGAAAGGAGTCTAAGTCCTCAAGGTTTACCTCGTGAAATCTGTGTGCTATTTCTGGAAGACTGTGCCGGAGNGTGCTCAAGTCNTGGCCAGGTCGNGATAGAACGACGAAGTGCGACTGATCNAGTANCTCTGGATAGCCNTGCCAGGTGGNGATGTCTGCAAAGGCATCAGCGCCAGTNATGAAGAACAATNGTAATCTTGATTGGCCNCCATCAATCAAGCGNTGTAGCGTTTCTGTGGTGTATGTAGGCACCGGNCCCTGNAGTTCNAGGTCAGAAGCNGCCAAACCTTGNTGGCCNTGGACTGCCAGTTCCACCATCGCNAACCGGTCNGAAGGCGACGCCACTGGTGCCGATAATCGATGGGGCGGNACTCGGGTCGGGATTAGGAGCACACGGTCAAGTTTGAACANCCGCTTAGCGGTTTCAGCNATGGAGACGTGTCCATTATGTGCAGGGTCGAATGTTCCGCCNAGCAAGCCGGTNCGNTCGAACNTATTCATTTTTGTGTTGNNGGCNGGACCGATTGAGCGGNACCCGACACAGTTTGCCAGAGNGCCTCAAGNAGCGGTTGCAGTCCTTCACCGGTGACGGCGGAAATTGGATAAACGGGNACTNCCTGCTCGCGAAGCANTGCACTAAGACGATCGAGCCTTGACGGTTCGTCTAATGCATCAATCTTGTTCGCGGCGACTACCTGAGGTCGCTGGTCGAGCGGCCTGACTCCGTCATTTGGATCGNTGGGGTAGAGGGCTAGTTCACGACGGATCGCATCGTAGTCGTTAAGCGGGTCGCGACCCGACGCCGATGATACGTCGATAATGTGTACCAGAACCTTGGTACGCTCAAGATGACNGAGAAACCGATGTCCTAGGCCATATCCACTGTGGGCGCCTTCAATAAGACCTGGTATGTCCGCGACAACAAAACTGCGGTTATCTGACATGCCCACGACACCAAGATTAGGGGACAGTGTGGTGAAGGGATAGTCTGCAATCTTTGGTCGTGCGGCTGAGATGTGTGCGATGAGAGTCGATTTTCCCACGTTCGGGAACCCGACGATTCCTACGTCGGCCAGCAGCTTTAGCCTCAGCCGTAGTTGCCGGTCTTCGCCCTCGAGTCCAGGTTCCGCACGACGGGGCGCTTGGTTGGTCGAAGTTGCAAATCTGGCGTTGCCGCGGCCACCCAACCCACCTTTAGCAGCGAGTAACCGCTGACCAACATCGATGAGATCGGCCAATTCGGTGGGTCCATCTTCGGTCATTTCATAGACGATGGTGCCCGCTGGCACTTCGAGTTCGAGGTCGCCGCCGTCACGGCCACTTCGATTCGCACCCTCACCATGTGCGCCGCGCCGCGCACGAAACTCNGGNTGAAATCGGTAGTGAACCAGTGTGTTGTGATGGGGACTGGCGATGATGTGAATGGANCCTCCACAGCCACCATCGCCGCCGTCAGGACCCCCTCGAGGGACGAACTTCTCTCGGCGAAAACTCAGACAGCCTCGACCGCCGTGGCCGGCNGTGACGTGGATGTCGACTTCGTCGACGAACATNGGAGCGGTTGCAGCGCCCAAAATATTTTTGAAGCGCGGTAAGATGACTCGAGATTCAGGTTTCGAGGGGAAGCACGCTAATGACTCGGCCACGAGCTCCGTGGTCCTCAAAGCGCACTCGGCCAGAAGTCTTTGCAAAGAGCGTATCGTCTTTACCCAATCCAACGTTGAGGCCTGGTCGAAAACGCCGCCCGCGTTGCCGGATTAGAATAGCTCCACCAGGGACTAGATTGCCATCGTATTTCTTGACACCCAGCCGCTGGGCATTACTATCTCGTCCGTTCCTTGAACTGCCTTGTCCCTTTTTATGTGCCATCGCTTTGTGCCTAGGGGAAATATAGCTTTATGTCTATGCGCGAATGTCTTTAACCCGGACACGCGTTAGTACACTCCTGTGCCCTAAAGTCCGTCGCATCCCCTTGCGACGCTTTTTCTGAAAAACTCTAATTTTCGGTCCACGGACCACAGCATCGACAACGCCCACAACTGACGCATCCGTCACATAGGGCGAACCAGTAACAATCTCTCCGCCATCCTTGCCGATCAGCAATACTCGGTCGAAACTGATTTCCTGTCCAGCTTCCTTAGGGACTCGGTCGATCGTGACCAGCGTGCCCGGGCTCACCCGAACCTGCCGCCCACCGCTTTGAATGATTGCATACACCGCCAACGCTCCTTAATTCATATTCGAGCCATGCCAATCCAAGGATCCAAAATATCCTAAGTGTGAACCGACAGGGCTACCACTGGGAAGCTAGGATGGGCACCACCAGCACCATAGAGTATCACTCCGTTAGATGTCTCTGCAAAANAAGAGCTTGTGAGGGAAGCGCNAAGATTAGGTCCAGGCTACCTTAGTAGTATACGTGTGCCGCGAATGGTCTGTGTACTTAGCGCGCTGAGGAAGGTTGGGAGTAGTCGGTCCATTAACTCAAAATATGAGGAAAGTGCCGGTGTGTTCAGCTCGGCCTCGTACAGGATCTCTTCTCGGTGTGACTCAGTGTACAAAGTAGCGCCTGTCCGTCCATCAATGAAGACGAATTTCGGACTAAGAACGTAGCCAGTACGCTCTCGGTAGGCACGAATTGGCACGACACGTCGTCGCCCGAACGAATCATAGGATTCCTGCTCCTGCGTAACAAAGCCGGCGCGCGCATGCGGTGTGAACAACACCGTGCCTGTCACGATCAGCGGTTGCTGGTGACTGGCNCCCAGTTCTTGCCAGAAGCCGACGTCAGCAAAGACACGTTCGTATTCCTCCAACTCCTGTTCCTCAGTAATCGCGTNTGGTTCGACGAGCGGAACGGCATCATTAAAGCCCTGGCCGACCTCCTTTCGGAGAGCCATGTCGGTTAGTGACAGCACATCGGCCTCAACCACCCGTAGATCTGATCGATTTCTGAGTTGACTACGTAACAGGCGCGCAGTTTCACGGTTGGCATCGACTTCGTCAGTGCCACCGGCAATGAATCCAGCGATGAGAATGTGACTGAAGGACGAGACGTCGAGCTTTGGTTGGAGAGGCGTTTCGATCGCCACTTCGTGAAGCGAACCGGCGCTACTGCATGCCGTTAGCAAAGCCAGGGCCACTGCGCTACTAGCGAGTCGTACGCTCATTGAGTTCTTTGAATAGGTCAAAATTCTGCTGTATGGTCAGATTATCAGGGTCGAGTTTGCCAGCTTGCTCATATGCTTTACGAGCATCATCGAATTTGCCTGCATGTTCGTAGGCGATGGCAAGGTTGTTCCAGGCAGCTGCATAGGTGGGATCAATCTCCACTGCCCGGTTCCACCGATATGTAGCTTCACGCCACAAGCCGCGTTCGGCGACTTCGATGCCGAACTCCACTTGGCGTTTCGCATCAGAGCGGTCATCGGCTGAGACGGCCGTTGACATGGTAGCGAAGGTCAGCAGGAGAGCGATACGCAGATTCATTTCGACCACAAGAATCTCTAGGGATCCACTATAGTCAGGGACACTTAAGCGGTGCAAGTAGTTTCACTTGTTCCCTAATGGAACACATCCCGCTGGCATTCTGTTATGAAAAGCCCCCTCCAATTCGGGACACTACTTCAGTTTAAGCAAAGGTTCTGGAGTCTCTGGACGATACCTTCTGGGAGAGTGCTCGTTCCTGGCTGGAGGCCACTCGTAAAATGCTTCTAGATAGGGCGTTTTTCCGTATAAACGGAAAATGGTAACGTAGTTCGGGGAGGTCTTTCGGCTTTGAGTACGCTGTGGTCGGCCGACGGAAGAGGTTGAGGGTTGCAACGATGCCTAAGTCGCTAATGGTGGTCGAATCGCCCGCGAAAGCAAAGACCATCAATAAGTACCTCGGCAAGGACTTTAAGGTCGTCGCCTCAATGGGACACATTCGTGATTTACCGAAGAGTAAATTGGGTGTAGATATTGACGAGGGGTTCATTCCGGCGTACGAACCGATTCCTGGCCGAAAGAAGGTTATCAAGGAATTACGAGCGGCGGCTAAGAATGCTTCCCATATTTATGTAGCGACAGACCCGGATCGTGAGGGCGAAGCGATCGGGTGGCACCTGGCCAGAGAACTTGCCGGGAAGAAGCGTAAGATTCACAGGCTCATCTTCAACGAGATTACGAAGACTGCAATTCTTGAAGCACTCGAACACCCCGGTGACATTGATCAGAGAATGGTCGATGCGCAGCAGGCCCGTCGTGTCCTAGACCGCCTCGTTGGCTATAAGCTTAGCCCGCTCTTGTGGGACAAGGTGCGCCGTGGACTAAGCGCAGGTCGGGTGCAATCGGTGACTTTGCGGCTGATTTGTGATCGTGAGCAGGCGATCGAACGATTCCAGCCTGAAGAATACTGGCATATCTTCGCTAGGCTTGCAGCCGGTCAGCCACCCGAGTTCGAGGCAAAACTGACAAAGCGGGATGGCGAAACGATCAAAGTCGGCAATGAAGGCGAATCGAAAGTCGTTCTCGACGCTATTGCCAACGAGCCATTTATCGTTGAGAAGATCGCAAAAAAGGAGCGCAAGAAGAGCGCGGCCCCACCGTTCATAACAAGTAAGCTCCAACAGGCATCGAAAATGCCGGTGAAGCGGACGATGATGATTGCTCAGCAACTCTACGAAGGTATCGAGTTGCCTGGCGATGGGTCCGTCGGGCTCATTACCTACATGCGGACTGATTCAACTCGTGTCTCGTCCCAGGCGATCGAGGACGTTCGTACCCATATCATGCAGGTATTCGGCGACGATTACTTGCCGAAGACACCGAATACCTTTCCTGCGAAATCCGGTGCTCAGGATGCTCATGAGGCGATACGACCAACTTCAATGCAGTATGACCCCGAGACGGTTAAGGAGCATCTGACACGTGAGCAGTACTCGCTATACCGGATGATTTGGAACCGGTTTGTCGCGTCTCAGATGCCTCCTGCTCGATTCGACGACACCACTGTTGATATCGGCGCCGGCCTTTATACCTTCCGGGTAAAGGGATCAGTGCTGAAATTTAAGGGCTGGATGGTCGCCCACGAGCTGAACGCTGAGGAGAACGCGACTGAGGGGAATGGCCAGAAAGGTGACGGACCTGGGGACGACATCGTATCTGGCGCCTTACCGGTGATGCAGCAAGGAGAACAGTTAGAACTTAAACAGCTCCGTCCAGAGCAAAAATTTACGCAACCACCGCCACGGTTCAGTGAGGCAACGCTCGTGAAGGAACTTGAAGAGAATGGCATCGGTCGACCTAGTACGTATGCGGCGATCATTGGGGTTTTACAGACGCGGGAATACGCCGCGAAAATTGAAGGACGGTTTAAGCCAACTGGGCTCGGCAAACTAGTGACAGAACTACTTGCTAAGAGTTTTGATGACATCCTCGACGTCGAGTACACGAAGGACTTGGAAGATTCACTGGACAAGATTGAAGATGGTAAGGCCGATTATCGCGGCACCATCGAGAATTTCTATGGAAAATTTAGTGCTGACCTGAGTCAGGCGGCCGAATCGATGCCAAACATCAAGGTCGAGGGCTTGCCAAGTGACGAGGTCTGCGATAAGTGCGACTCGCCGATGATNNNGAAGGTCGGCCGCTTCGGTCTTTTCCTCGCGTGCAGTAGCTCATCCAGATTTCCAACTGACGCCGGTAGCGAGAAAGTATTTGNCGGAACGGGCCCGGAGCGGCTCTTCGATGAAACTTGGCCGTATTGGGCCACGCCAGTTGCTTGCACTGGAAACGTTGGCCGAAGCCAAGAAGGGGTTGGCCCAATCGGTGCTTCTCGAACACGCCNTANCGGGGGCGACGTTGCGGAGTTTGGTTGNTCGNGGCTTNCTGCAGGTCGAAGGTCAGTGCCAGAACACCCGTGAACTCGAANGCACGGAAGGCGAGCAGGATGAAGTGGATGAGACCTGCGAGANCTGCGGTAAGGATATGGTCGTCAAGCGGGGGCGCTTCGGCCAGTTTCTGGCTTGTTCTGGATATCCAGATTGTAAAACGACGCGAAAACTCATTTCGACGAAGGAAGGCTTGGCAGCAGCCAANCCCGACCAGATCCTTGATGAAAAATGCCCCCGCTGTGATTCGAATTTGATCATTAAGCAAGGAAGGTTTGGTGAATTCACGGCATGCAGCAGCTATCCGGAGTGCCGCTACATTAAGCTGAAAAGTACCGGCGTCACGTGTCCGAAAGACGGCGGTGACATCGTTGAGCGAAAATCCCGTCGGGGGGCCTTTTACGGATGCGCTAATTACCCGGACTGCGATTTCACGCTCTGGANCAAACCATTATTGGAGTCCTGTCCGAAGTGCCAAGCTCCNTTCCTNATGGAAAAGGTGACTAANCGGCACGGTCGCCAGTTGCTCTGCCACAAGGANGAGTGNGACTACATCCGGTCTGAAGAACTTGCGGCTGTGNAGGCGTGACACCTCTGGCGTGACCTGNCCNGTCGGCTGGTCACNCCNCTTGATCTGGNTTCCGATNCTCNNCACNNGNAATTAGAAGAATCAGACNTTTAGNAGATNGGTNGCANTTCGAAATCNTTTCATGATTCATGTNATTGGCGGCGGTTTGGCTGGTANCGAGGCGGCTTGGCAAGCGGCTTCAATGGGTGTTGAGGTCAGACTGTATGAAATGCGNCCGGTTCGTTCAACTGCTGTTCATNNCACCGACCGCCTCGCTGAACTCGTGTGCAGCAATTCCTTCCGTGGTAATAAATTGGAAAACGCTGTCGGGCTTCTCAAGGAAGAAATGCGGCGNATGNACTCCCTCGTGATTCGGACTGGGGACCGGACCCNGGTNCCTGCAGGCACGGCNCTNGCTGTCGACCGTAAACTCTTTGCTGATGAAGTGACTGCGGCGGTNCAGGCGCACCCGCTGATCACAATAGANAGAACAGANATTGAGGCGATTCCTANGGGNCTTACGCCGATGGAGCCGTCAATCATCGCGACCGGTCCGTTGACGTCNGANCGCCTATCGGCNGATATCGCAGCGTTCGTTGGNGCCGATCATCTGTANTTTTACGACGCGATNAGTCCNATTGTGCTTGCCGANACAATTNATTGGAANCGTGTNTTTCGNGCCTCGAGGTGGGGACGNGACTCGGTTGANACCGCATCCGGCACATCTTCTGANCAGCAACCCGGTGATTATGTGAACTGTCCACTAACGGCCGATGAGTACGNCCGNTTCTNCNAGGCNTTAACGAACGCAGAGTCNGCCACNGTTCACGATTTTGACCACGCNNAATTTTTTGAGGGATGNCTGCCCATCGANGTAATGGCCAGTCGTGGCCGTGATACCCTGCGGTTCGGGCCGATGAAGCCNNTCGGNCTNATCGATCCACACGGCGGCGGGCNGNCNCCCCACGCTGTTGTGCAACTCAGGCAGGACAACTTAGCTGGCGATCACTTCAGTCTCGTCGGNTTNCAGACCCAACTGAAGTGGGGTGAACAAGACCGGGTACTTCGTCTAATCCCNGGCCTAGAGCAGGCTGAATTCGTGCGGTTNGGCATGATTCATCGCAATACGTATATCAACGCACCCACGGTGCTNCGTCAGACTTGGCAAACGCGTCAACGTGANGACCTNTTCTTTGCNGGCCAGTTGTCNGGGGTCGAGGGATACGTTGAGAGTGCGGCNTCGGGNNTAATGGCNGGNTTAAACGCCGCNGCTATNGNGCAGCGTCGNGAACCNCTCGTTGCNCCTCGGACCACNGCGNTGGGGGCACTNGCATACTACGTGTCGCACGCNGTTGCNAGCGATTACCAGCCGACCAANATTGCTTTCGGTATCATGCCGCCACTGGCTAAGGCGCCGCGGCGAAGGGCCGCNCGCCGNCTAGCCACCGCCGAGCGGGCACTNCNGGATTTAGGTGTGTGGCGGNCTGAAGTTGGACTTGAATGCGATGCTCAGTCAACTCAAAGCCTTTCTTGAATATTTGCGGTTGAATCGCAATCTTTCGGTGCATACCGTCCGTGCTTACGAGAGCGATCTGAGTCAGTTCATCTGTTTTAGAGCGAAGGTGCTCAGNCGGTCTGCTGATCAAGTACCCCTCACCGANTTTGANCGGNNTGCTGTCCGGGAGTTNTTNNNAGAACTGTATNANCGAGGCCTGNCNNNANAATCTNNGNCCAGAAANCTCTCCGCGATTANGATGTTTGGANAGTATCTTCAACNGGAGNAGCAANNNGACNAGNACCCGGTCANNAGNATCNTTNNTCCCAAGNTAGNGAGAAAGCTTCCAGNCCATCTTGAGGTGAACGAGATGGCNCAACTTTTGGGCATGCCNGATACAAAGTCGTGGCGNGATCGCCGNGACAAAGCGATCCTCGAAGTGTTTTACGCGTCGGGNNTNCGATTNAGTGAATTGGTTGGGCTTGANGTNGAACACCTNGANCTCAGCGAACGTTTGGTACGTGTCAAAGGTAAGGGCGGGCGGGAACGAGAGGTGCCGTTCAACCAATTTGCGGCGAAAGCCGTCCAAGATTACCTAGACCATCCCGAACGAAAAACAGTGATTAAGAAGGCGAAGTTGTTACCGGTATCGCGTCGCGCGGTGCGATCCGTGCGTGTTCGAGCGAACCCTTTGTTCATAAATTATCGTGGCCATCGGCTATCGACACGAAGTGTTGACCGCCTCGTGCGTCGGTATGTCAAAGCTTGGGCGATAAAGATGGGTGAGGACCCTAAAGAGTTTAAGCACATCAGTCCGCATGCGCTGCGCCATTCATTTGCCACGCATTTACTGGCGCGGGGTATGAATCTTCGGGCCATTCAGGAGTTGCTAGGGCACGAGGAGTTGGACACAACGCAGATATACACGAACCTCACTGACGACCACCGAACGATGGTCTACAGGAAGTCTCACCCAAGAGCGTAGCCATTCCTCTCGCTTGTCGAAGGTTACTTGCGCTTACTCTCCGAAGTATTCTGCAGAGCTTCCCACTCATGCATGAGGTCGCCGATCTCCCACATGAGCGCTTGGTGTTCTGCAACCAGGGTGTTCGCTGATTTTGGTTCCTTGTAGAAATCGGGCTGGCTCATTGTTACTTCAAGCTTCTTGAGAGCAGCTTCCCGGTCATTGATTTTCTGTTCAATCGCGGTCACGCGGCGGTGCTGAGCTTCGACAGAGCGCTGCTGCCGTTTGCGAGCGTCTGCTGCTAGCCGACGGCGTTTACGAGCATCCGCTGGTGCACGTTTCTGGTCAGCGACCTTGGTCCTACCGGTGACCTTTTGTGTGGATTGTTTGATTGGCCTCGTGGTCGACATTTTGTTTATTGCGACCCGTTGGGTTCGATTCCAGCAAAACTCCTCGTAAGTTCCTGGGTAGACTAACGCCTCACCCTGGCCGACTTCGATAATCTGGGTTGCTAGCCGATCCACAAAGTAGCGATCGTGCGACACGAAGATCAAGGTGCCATCAAAAGCCATAAGTGCTTCGAGAAGCACATCCGTGGAATCGATATCGAGATGGTTCGTCGGTTCGTCGAGGAGTAATGTATTAGCTGGGTGCAATAGCATTCGCGCCACTGCCAACCGCGTTCGTTCGCCACCAGACAGCACTCCAACCCGCTTATAAACGTCGTCCTCAGAGAAAAGAAAGGCCCCGAGGATGTTACGAATTGCGGGCACAGCGTCAAGCGGTGCACCAGCAACCAGCGTGTCATGAACCGTCAGTGTCGGCTCGAGTCGACTGGCTTCGTCCTGTGCAAAATACTGCATGGTGAACTGGTGCCCCTCGGTTCGTGAACCTGTGTCAGGCGACTCGACCCCAGCTAGAAGCCGCATCAGTGTTGATTTGCCAGACCCGTTTGGCCCGACGAGCGCGATTCGACTACCGCGCTCGATCAATAACTCGAATGGACGGAGGACTGCAGTGGTGTTATAGGCCTTACTCGCGCCTGCCAACGTGATCACGCTACGGCCGCTCTTACGGCACTTGGGAAACTTAAAGTGCACGACTTTTCGCTCGGGCGGCACCTCAATCGGCACGATTTTGCTAAGCATTTTTAGACGACTCTGTACTTGTGCGGCCTTCGTTGCTTGGTAGCGAAACCGGTTCACGAATTGGCGGACTCGCGCGATCTCGTCATCCTGTCGACGCTTTGCTTCTCGGAGACGTGCGAGGCGAGCATCCCGTTCACTGATGTAGGTGCTGTAAGTACCGGGATAGTCAGTGAGCGTCTTCAGGCTAATCTCGGTGATCCGGGTAACGACAGCATCGAGAAAGAAGCGGTCGTGTGAGACGAGAATTACGGCGTGCGGATACTCAGCCAGATAGGTTTCGAGCCAGTTGCGTGCCTCCAAATCAAGATGATTCGTCGGCTCATCGAGCAGAAGTAGATTAGGGCGTCCAAGTAAAAGGGTGGCCAGGGCGATACGCATCTGCCACCCACCAGAGAACGTGTGGCATTGACGTTTTCCATCTTCCTTCGCGAACCCTAATCCACGAAGAATCGTGTCGACTCGTTGATCAAGTGCATAACCATCCTGGCGTTCAAAAGCTTCCTGTGCCTCACTGTAGCGCTCCAGTAAACGTGGGTGGTCAGCTGCGGGTACTGACGCATCGCCCAACTGGTGCTCAAGGCTGTGCATTTCTCGCTTCAAATCAAGGACTTGCTGCTGACCACACTTAACTTCGTCGACGACGGTTCGGCCTGAGTGTACAAGGCCGTCTTGGGGAAGATAACCGACCGTCAATCCGTTCGGCTTGACGACACGGCCCGTGTCGGGGTCCTCGGAGCCGGCCATCATTTTCAGTAGAGTGGTCTTTCCAGCACCGTTCGGTCCGCAGAGGCCGACCCGGTCGCCAGGCCCTAATTGCCAGGTGACTTCCTGAAGCAGTGTACGGGCGCCGAAACCTTTTGAGATGGCAGAAAGATGAATCATGACTAGCCGCTATCTGTGGCGTGGCTGCGCAGGGCTGACGAGACTCCTCGTCGGTCAGGAGATCATGTTACCAGAATAGATAACCCTATGATTTAAATGGGTTTACATTCTCCAGGCTGCGATATGAGGAGCTGGTCGTTGAATACTTGCGTCCGATCACCGACCGTTGAGACCAATCTTCCGTCTAATATATGGAGTGGGAGCAGCGCGCGTATGTGTTCCGATCAGTTTATGACGGTAAATAGGGTGTGGGGTCTACGAGGATGCCTGGTGCGCTAATGGCCTGGACCGACGAGGAATTGGTGTCCCGCTCGGCTCGTGGCGACCACGATAGTTTTAACCAACTCGTGGTCCGCTGGCAGAGACCAATTTACGCTTTGGCCTACCGAGTGATTGGACACGAAGAAGACGCGCGGGATGTATGCCAGGAGACCTTTCTTCGGGCATTCCGCGGTATTAAGGGTTTCAAGGGAGAGGCGAAGTTCTCATCTTGGCTGTACCGAATTGCGCTCAATCTTTGCCGCGACAAGAATCGTAGTGCCCAACGGTCACCGCTAAATAAGGTGTCGGACGACGTCGACGTGCTTGACCTAGCACCACCTCATGTAGCTGGTAGTTCGCTTGAAGACCAGGTTGGCTGGAGTGAGTTNGGTAGTGAAGTCTCCCGGGCGATGATGACAATTCCTGATGAACAGCGCACGGCGATCGTCTTAAAGGAATATCAGGGTCTCACCTTTCGGGAGATCGCTGATTTCCAGGGTTGTCCGGTGAGCACGGTAAAGACGAGGGTGTATCAGGGGCTCACTCGCCTCCGACAGGAGCTTGAGTCTCGAGGGATTGACCGTGTGGCTACGTTTCCGTCACGAGCCCCGGGCGCAGGGACGCGGCAGAGAATGAGGAGAGTGACATGATGGACAATCGGCGCGACGACATCTGCAACGACAAGTCGTTACTGATGAGCTATCTCTACGACGAGTGTGGCCTGGATGAACGCAAACGCGTTGAGGCTCACCTCGCCGTGTGTGCATCATGCCGCGACGAGCTCCAGGCGCTGACGGGTGTGAGAGGTCGCCTCGTGGACTGGACACCGCCTGAACCGGCACCGGACTTCCGTGTGGTTCCGGCTGATGCGGTGGCTGTGCCGCGCAGCCGGCCGTGGACCTTTTGGCAGGCAGCGCCAGTCTGGTCGTTGGCTGCGGCCCTCGTTTTGGTGGTTGTCACCTTGGTCGCGAATCTCGAAATACGATATGGCGACGACGGACTAGTCGTGCGTTCCGCGTGGTCCGATGGGGTTCCCTCATCTGAGCGAACCCAGAGTGGTACGGAAGCATTATGGCGTGCCGAACTGGCTGCGCTTGAATCCGAGCTCCGGCNAGATTTTGAAACGTTCAGTTCTGGTGAGCCGCCCCAAACGAGCGAGACTATCAGTTCTGAAGTGAGTGAGGAATCGGACCTTGTTCGTGTTCAGCGACTGATCGAGGAGAGTGAACGCCGACAGCAGCGAGACTTGGCACTGCACTTTGCGCAACTCATGCGTGAGACTGATGCGCAGCGGCAGGCCGACCTAGGACGTATCGATCAACAACTAGATCGGCATCAACATCTGACCGAAGCTGAAGTAGTGCAACACGGCGAGATCATGGATTACCTTGTTCGGGTGGCCGGACGCTAGTTGTGGGAGGGTTATCTTGAAAACCATGATCTNTCTCGCTTTGACCTTGTTTGCGACGGGTGTCTGTTTGCAGGCCCAGCCGTCATCGGAGGTTGCGNCTGGAAGGGCAGAACCTAGTCAGTTGCGATACCAGTTGCGAGTCGTGGAGCGGGTGTTTGAAGAGGCAGTTGAGCATAGCGCACGGAATTTCGCGTCAAGCATGGAGGAATCGACGCCNGGGGCCGCACGATTTATGGGGAATACAGGGGCTCACGGTTTTAGATTAGACGGCTACGGTCTATTCTTCGACGTGCAGATACCGGTACTGCGAACTAGTCTCTCTTGGGTATTTCGCCACTTGAACCGACGACGCGATGGGCTTGGACCCACGCTGCAATCGTTGCGGGAACATGTGCGTTCGTTGGGTAACGTGGACGTGCAGGACTCGCTTGAGGAGGCTCTCCGGAGATTTGAGTCGCTAGTTGGTTACCCGCCGCCCCTGCCACCACAGCGCTCCGAAGCGCCCACCATGCCATCTCCACCTGATGTCGACCCGGGCGAGATGTACGCGGTGGCAATTCGTGACGCGCTCGCTAATGCAATATTGGACTACACTGGCTTACTGCCGCTGGCGGCGAACGAGTGGCTGACCGTAGCCACTACGTCCAGTGGCAACCGCGCAGACTCGCTGACTGACGAATCAAGGGCCTTGGGACTGATGCTGCGGGTGCGCGGGAATGTTCTTATCGCGCTCAGGCAGGGGGAAATGGCCAGGAGCGAAGCGTTGAGCCGGATCGAGTACTCAGAATTCTGATCTACAATCTTTCATGCGATACGTTTATCGGACCTCCCGAGGGTTGCAAGGAACTCTGCTAAGTCTCGTCCTCACCGCGGTGGGTTTTTCTGCCGGATGCGGAGGAGAGCCGCTCGACGTTACCAGCGAATTACTCGTCACCGAAGTAACGACAGGCTGGTTCGACAGTGGTATCCAACCGGATGGGAGGAATAAACTCGTCCCGGAGGTTGCGTTTCAACTGAAGAACGGTGCACAGAACGGGATCTCAATTGTGACTGTCATGGGGGTCTTTCGGGTTCTGGAGGACGTGCAGGAGTTGGGAAGCTCTACGGTGATGGCGATTAGTGCTGANGGACTACCGGTCGGTGATTCAACCCAACNGATTGTGATGCGTGCGCGGCTTGGTTACGCGAGTACCGAACCCAGGCTCCAAATGCTGCAGCACCGGTTGTTTGTGGACGCGAAAGTCGAATTATTCGCAAAACATCGCAGCTCTCAGTGGCTCCCAATTGGGGAATATGTCATCGACAGACAACTGTTAACGGATTGAAGTCCGAAGCGTCACGCATGCTGACATATTTGCTGTAAAGTACACTAGGTGCGTGAGGCTCGTGCTGGCGGCCGGCTTGCTACGTTGACACTCTTTTCCTTCATTCGGTAGACTCGCGCCGTTGGTGTCCTGGTACTTTTTCAACCGCCGACGCTAGGCCACGGCTGCTTTCCAAGCTCAGGATATGCATCACAGCACCACGGTTCTCGCGATACGACATGAAGGCCGAACTGTCCTGGCCGGTGATGGCCAGGTCACTTTTGGCCAGACAGTTGTGAAGCAAGGTGCCAGGAAGATACGCCGTCTCTACAACGACCNAGTTCTTGCGGGCTTTGCCGGTTCAGCTGCCGATTCATTCGCGCTGTTTGCCAGGTTCGAAACCAAGCTCGACCAATATCGTGGCAATCTTGAACGGTCAGCAGTTGAACTTGCCAAGGACTGGCGTACGGATCGTGTGTTGCGCCGACTGGAAGCGATGTTAGTTGTTGCAGACAAGGAGTCGATGTTCCTACTGTCTGGTACCGGAGATCTGATAGAGCCGGATGATGGCATTGTCGCTATCGGTTCTGGTGGGCCCTATGCGCTCGCGGCTGCCAAGGCGCTGGCCGGACACACGAACCTCGATGCACGCCAGATCGCCGAAGCGGCAATGCGAATCGCCGCCGGAATCTGTGTGTACACGAATGACTCGATTTCAGTTGAGGAAGTGTAATGGTTCTTGATGGTGAGTTGTTTTGTGCTCATTGAATTCCACTGATGCCAATCTATCTGCCCCAAGCTACCGCCTCTACGGCTGATTCGCTAACGCCACGCCAGATCGTTGCCGAACTCGACAAATTTGTTGTCGGGCAGGCCCAGGCTAAGCGCGCGGTCGCGATCGCGCTTCGGAACCGAATGCGACGGCAGAAACTCCCACCAGAACTGGCCGAGGAGGTGGCACCCAAAAACATTCTAATGATTGGTCCAACGGGTGTTGGCAAGACCGAAATTGCGAGACGCTTGGCCCGGTTGGCACAATCGCCGTTCATAAAGGTTGAAGCATCGAAGTTTACCGAGGTCGGCTACGTGGGCCGTGATGTTGAGTCCATGGTGCGTGATCTCACTGAGCTTGCCGTCGATATGGTCCGTGACGAGCGGCTGGTTGAGGTTAGAGAGCGCGCCAAGCAAAACGCTGAGGAACGGGTGCTCGACCTACTGCTGCCACCGATCGAACCTGCGGGTAATAGCGATGAAGTGAACGCGGCACGTGAACAGGTACGTCGGACACGCGAGAAGTTTCGCGAGCAACTCAGGGATGGTCAACTTGACAATCGAAGCCTTCAGATTGATGTCCGTGACAAGTCGTTTCCGTCATTTGAAGTATTAGCAGGCTCGTCGGTCGAGGAAATCGATATCAATGTCAAAGACATGCTGCCAGGTTTGTTTCAAGGGCGTAGCCGTAAACGAAGCATGCCTGTGCCTGAAGCTCTGGAGTATCTAGTAAAGGAGGAAGAACAGAAGCTCGTCGACATGGAGTCGGTCGGGCGTTCAGCCGTTGAGCGGGTTGAACAGGCTGGCATCATTTTCATCGATGAGATCGACAAGATTGCCGGACACGAGAGTAAGCACGGGCCTGATGTGAGCCGGGAAGGTGTGCA
>PAWT01000037.1 GCA_002714165.1 Acidobacteriota bacterium | reverse complement strand
TGGGGCGCCGTCGACGGCCTCCTCCTCCCTCTCTGGGTGGCGGGTCGTAGACGTAATCGATTCGTTCCGTGGTCGTGCAGCCGACAGACTGGAGTTGCTGTTCAATCCAGTCAACGGCATCCCGATTCCTCTTGGTGCCCTGACGGCGGTCACCGAACGCCGTGAGACCCTTGAGCGTGGTCTTAAACTGCTCGAGTTCCAGTCGGCTGACAAGTGTGCGGACGTCGTCGTTGGCTGCCGGGTCTTCTTGGGCGTGAATCATGGCGATGCCGAAGCCTGTCATCAATGTCACGCTGAAAACGAGATTGAGTGTTTTGCGCATGGCTCACTTTCTTAGTCTGTGCAAACTCCCCACGGGAGATAGCCTTATTGGTCTTCAGACAACTCCTGATAGACCGCGGTTAAAAAACGTGCTGGATCACCCCACTGGTCATTGTATTCAGCGGTGGGATTAGCGGCGGCAGTCTCCTCATAGGTGTTGCCTTCCGAAACGAGTGTCCTTACTCGGTCGGCCACCACCAAAATCATGTCTCGGAATTCCATGACATCTTCACGAGTGGATACTACACCGTGACCGGGAATGATTTTGGTTTCTGGTCCTGCTAGGCCGATCGCTATACCTAGTGCGTCGATTGTACCCTTCAGGGTGCCACCATTGTTTGTATCGATCACCGGAAAGGCAACCGTTCGAAACACATCGCCGAGGTGCAGAACGTTGGACCCACGAAACTGAATAAAACTATCGCCGTCGGTATGGGCTGGCGGTACTGGAAAGGCGTGTACCTGCTCGCTGTTGAGATGAATGGTTACGGTGTCGCTATAGGTCAGCACGGGGAGCGCGACCTCAGGTAGCTGACTGGCCAGGCGCACCCGGACTCGATCGTGCGCTAGGATCACCACTCCCATATTTCCAAGATTTTCGTTTCCACCAGTGTGGTCAGGATGGACGTGAGTGTTGATAAGAAAGCGAATATCACCGTTAGACACTTCAGCGATGGCCGAAACAATACGATCCGTCAAGGGAGCAAATTGGTCGGCAATCATGACCACCCCATCCTCGCCGATGGAGAGGCCGATGTTGCCTCCGCGACCCTGCAGATAATGAACGTTTCCAGCAACGTGGTGGATTGAAATTTCTACGGCGTCCCAATCCACGTTTTGCTGTGCCACGCCTGACGTGGGATATAGCAGTGCGGTGGCGGCAACTGTAGTGATGACGACACCCCGGAACATAATCAACTGCATCTCGGTTCTCCTCGACGTCGACGCTGGTGGCAATTCTCTTAGCGTGTTTCGTGAATGGGAATTATAGTCGGACCAGGGACCGGAGAATCGTCATCCTCATCGAATGTAGCCAAGGCTACGAAGACGTTCAATTTCCCTTTGGTTTAGAGGCCTTTTGGCCACTGCCATTTCCTTGGCGAACTCCTCATTTCTTGCGAGTAGCTCTTGCAGTACTGTTTTAGCCTCCCCGAGAATGTCCGGTGCGACCCCATCCGCTAGGTCCACCAAGTCCAATGGGTCAGTCGTGTAGTCAAAGACTTCCGCTTCGCCACTTGCCTGGAAGATGAATTTACGTCCGCCGTAGTAGAGCGCCTTCCGTCCATCAAGATCGCTGAGTTCTGATAGCACCGTGTGCGGAGTGGCAGTGCCCTCAATTAGGCCTACGAGACTTGTGCCGCCAACTTCTTGGGACGTTGCGAGTCCAAAGTGCTCTTGGAGAGTCGGAAGTATGTCGATGAGCTGGGCAGGAGCTGAGATTCGTTGGCCTGCGTGTTGGCGGCTGGGAAACTTAATAATGAGTGGCACTCGAATCAGTTCGCTGTAGAGGAGGTTTTCACCATGTTCAAAATAGTTGTGTTCTAGGAAGGCCTCACCGTGGTCGGCGGTTACAATGATTAATGTGGAATCGTAGAGCCCGGACTCCTTNAAATAACGCACCACGTTACCGAGGCGGTCGTCGACTCCGAGTAACTCACCGTCATAGAGGCCAACTAGCTCCTGGACATTTTCCTGGGTGAGTCCATCACTGCTTGCACGCCTTCGAATCTCCTCGCCCCCGGCTGCAGATTGCATCAGGCGCGTCATCGGCCGCTCAGAGAGGTCATCGTTGAAGATATCGAGATGATCCTGTGTTGTGTACGGAAAGTGCAGGTCCAGTAGATGCAAATAGGCGAAGAATCGACGATCACCTAACTGATTGACCCAAGCTTCAAAAAATTGCTCTACCTCTGGGTCATGGAGTCCTGATTCATACACGTCAAATCCTTGAGCAAATCCGAGGTGAGCAGGCAAGTGTCCTTGGTTGACGAAGCCTCCAGTGGCGAATCCTCCACGTGACATGTGCTCGGCTAAGGTCGTGAACTCTTCCACCATCACGTGGCCGGTGGGTATGCTGCCATCGTCTTCAATCCTTCCACCGAGACGACCATCAGTAATGAGATGTTGGGATAAATAGGTGCCGGTAAAGAGTGAGACGATTGATGGCTTGGTCCAATTCGACTGCGAGATAGCCTGTTCAAAAAGTACTGCGTCGATTGCCAAGGCATCGAGATTTGGAGTTGTTGAGCGCGAGTAGCCGTAGGCGCCAATGTGATCTGCTCGAACACAGTCGAGTAATAAAATGACGACGTTCTGAGTGTTTCGGCGGAGGACGTGTACGGCGGAACTGGCGTCTTGTGATTGATCGGACACCGGTGAACTGGGCCCTGGTCGACACGCTGCAATGACTGAAATGACGCACGCTAAGACGACGACCGATCGTCGTCGCGTTGGAGGGAACTTCCACATCCTTTCAACTATAGTTTCACCTTCGTCACGGCTCAAGGGTGCCGTGGTTTCGTAGCCCGTAGGACAGCAAATGATTCACGACGCCACACGATTTCAACCTTGAACCCTACGCTGCGCAACATCTCTACCTCTTGGTCCAAGGGAAAGTAGCGGTCTTCCTTTGCCCAAGCCGAGAGGTGGTCGTTTGCATCCCGGGAGGAATAATGCCCTTCCAAGTGGCGTATCCATGCCTGCATGGTCGATGCGTGTAGGTCTGGGTGGGACGGTGGCATGCAGTCGACCGAGACCATTGCCCCGTCAGCGTNCAAAGCTTCCATGCACCGTTGATACAGTCGAACTTTCAATCCACGGGTCTTGATGTGGTGAAGTGAGAAGGCTGCCGTGATGTAGTTGGCGCGTGGCAGGGCTCCGCGTGTAAAACTCTTTTTCTTAAGTTCGACGCCTGGTCGCTGCGTTGCACGCAACCGTTGAGCCGCAACNGCGAGCATNTCAGNATCCGTATCGAGTCCAATCAGTCGACCCGCNGGAACAGCTTCCAGGNAAAGTTTGGCNAGGGCNCCNGTGCCGGTTCCNAGGTCGACGATTAATGGAGAAGNGAGCCGCGGCTGGAGTGCGNCAGCAGCNACNGNGAGCATNTCTCGGTAGTAGGGAATGAAGGTNTGAGATTTTCCGNTCGTATTCGGNAACCCGNATTCNTANATGANTAGCAACGGACATNAGGANATCCACATNGTAAGGCCACAGATTTGACCGAAATAACGATCACTGCCGTGTCATGCAGACGATGGAGGCTCTGGTGGTTTACCGTTCACCGCAGGTGTCTGCGGGAAGATTATGGACATCAGCCAGAGCAGCCCAGCGATAACCAGAACTAGCGCTCCCCACTGCAGGACGTTTGTCACCAGTGAAAGATTCCACTGAGGTGACTGGAGTGACAGGTCAAACAGGGCTAGCGCGCTCGCGCGCTCGCTCATCCAATGCCACCCTGTATGAGCGACCAATGCTGACAGGAGGACGGCGCCGATACGCTCCGGCACTACGCGGAATAATAGGCCGAGCGCTGGGATCAGAACCACGAGGACCATTAACTGACCTAACTCGACCCCAACGTTGAAGGAAAGAAGGGACATCAATAGGTGGGGGCCAGCAAACTGAAGCGTTTCACGCAGGGCGAATGAGAATCCGAATCCATGAACAAGGCCAAATCCAAAGGTGATTAACCAGCGACGGCGGAGCTTCACCCCGACGATGTTTTCCACTGCCATGTATACGATCGAGAGTGCTATCGCCGTTTCGACAAGCGGTGGAAACCATGCTGCGGCTGGTGCGAGGTCGAACGCGGATGCAATCAACGTCACCGAATGGGCCACGGTGAACGAAGTCACAATAGCAACCAACGGGCGAAGACGTCTAAATGGAATTACGAGACAGGCTAGGAAGAGTAAATGGTCAATTCCGTCGAGGATGTGTTCAAACCCGAGGGCCACGAATCGGAAAGCCGCTTGGTGCCACCTCGGGTCGAGTCTGACTAAACCGGGATTTCCTAAATACTCGAACGGGCGTACGGTGCCGTTGGGTAATACAAGGCGTAAGACCGTGACGGTTCGTAGGCCTAATCGCGCGAGGGTTAAGTCCGTTGAAAAATTGGACTGGTCGGAGCTAATCGGATATTCGAACATCACGTCGAGCAACCCATTTTCAAAGTAAACGTTTGTTTCATTTGACAATGGCTGCTGTGTGATACGTGCCAAGGCTTCGTTGTAGGTTGCGAACGAGCGGTCGGTTGGGTGCGATACCTGCACAGCAACGAGCTCCTGGCCAGTCAGTAGGGTGTCCTCTTCATAGACGTTCAACTCGTCGCCGACCCACACCATAATCGCGTCCCGCAACATCGACTCCGCTGCCTCAACATCGATGTATCCTTCCTCGCGCTGGGGGAAGTTAAAGTCCTGCATCGCAACGAGCGGTACACGGATTAGCATTCGTAAGCGCTGGCCCTGAGCCTTGACGATCGCCTGAACGGTGACGTCAGCGGGAATGTCGTGGGTCGATATGGTGGCCGGTTGTAAGAACAGGAAGCCGCCGACCAGAAACACCAGGATTCCGAACCTCCGTTCAGGCCGAGGGGGCACTGAGGGTGAGTGACTGTAAAACCTTGAAGACAAATAAGATAAGCAGTGTCCCAAGTGCTTGGGACACGAGAATTGAGGGCAGAAACGGCGAACTAAGGAAATTGGGTGCATTCGAGCGGATCGCCAGTATACTTGATGCCCGCTGTCGCTAGCGGGCCTTGGGGTTATCCTTGGTCCGGTGGGTCGGCAGGGTAGAGATTGGATCTTCGCAAGGGGAGGACTGGATGAAGCGGAATCAGAAGCTTTTGGTCGGGGCGTCATTGGCCACGCTCCTCATTGTGCTTGGGTGTGGTCAAGCTATGGTTGACGAGGAGGCCCCGGAAGAGGCCCAAGGCCAGCAGGTGCCGATGTTTGAGGTCGACCCGCTGTGGCCGAAGAACTTGCCGAACCATTGGCTGATGGGGCCGACGATTGGTGTAGATGTTGATTCGCAGAATCATATTTGGGTGGTGCATCGGAACACCCCGGACCAGTTCGTTGCGCGAACCGAAATCGGCTTGGCGCAGGACCCACCGCTGGCCGAGTGCTGCCAGCCTGGTGACCCCGTTCTTGAGTTCGACCAGGAGGGGAACCTCGTCGGATCCTGGGGTGGGCCTGGCACGGAGACTTCTGATGAGTACGTGTGGCCGATATCGAACCACGGGATCACCATTGACCACATGGACAACGTGTGGATCGGTGGGAATGGCGGTGCTGACTCGCATGTCCTCAAGTTTACGCGTGACGGCACCTTCATCAAATCATTCGGCGTGTTTGGTGCCCGTCAGGTTGGTGAAAGCGATGGTCGGCCAGTCTTTGAGCGTGACAGCCATGATCAGGAAAGTTTCGGGCGTGTCGCGAAGATCGGCATCGATGCTGAAGCGAACGAAGCATATTTTGCTGACGGTTACTTCAATAAGCGAATCGCTGTAGTCGATATGGATTCTGGCGAGATGAAACGATATTGGGGTGCATACGGCGAAGCTCCTGACGATTCAGTTGACCTCGGTCGATACTCTCCCGATGAGGCAGAGCCAGCAAAACAGTTCCGCGGGCCAGTGCATTGTTCGGAGATTTCCAATGATGGCCTCGTATATGTTTGCGACCGCGCGGCAGATCGCATTCAGGTCTTCCAGAAGGATGGGACGTATGTGACTGAGTACATCATTGCTCCGGCCACCATGTCTCAGGGGTCGACTTGGGACATTGACTTCTCACCGGATCCTGAGCAGACCTTCCTCTATCTTGCAGATGGCCAAAACATGAAGGTTTACATCATCCTGCGCGAAACCATGGAAGTGCTAACGGCGTTCGGTGATGGTGGGCGGCAGCCAGGTATGTTCTTTGCCGTGCACAGTATCGCTGTTGATTCGGATGGCAATATCTACACGACAGAGACCTACGAAGGGTCTCGCATCCAAAAGTTCGTTTATAAGGGAATGGGAAATATTCCCGAGGATGCCCAAGGTACAAATAGCCAAGGCGTTCTGTGGCCGAGCCAGTAGTAGCGGTTCGCTAGTGACAGTTTGACGACCCGGGTGTTCGGTGAAGCCGAATACCCGGGTNGTTTTTTTGTTTGGTCACNAAGTCANCGTTCAATGTTGACGACNACGGTTCCNGCGTCTCCTGACAACCCGTAATAACTCAATCTGTACTGGTTGGACCGGTATGCCGGACTACCTTGGGGTGAGCCTGCCTTGAGTTGGCGGTTAATGTTGATGGTGCCTAGCGACAAGAGATGTCCGGGCTCCAGTTGCAGTCCGAAAGTTCGGAGGTGGTCTCTCAGCCACCTCACAACGGTGAGGGGCTGGTAATGTCCGTCTAANGTTCCCGAGCCGACTTCGGTTCCATGCTCGTCGTGAACGGCAAAGGTCATCGTGTTGAGCGTGTCAATCCACGCGNGCGTTGGCTNGATGGGGATTGGNTCNCCGGNGAAGGCGTANCGGCTGGNCATGTTAGTGACGATNCTGCNGGTTGNACTCCGNTGGTTGTTCCNGAAGGCGGGGTCGGGAATTTCGATAAAGGGGATGACCGCGTCGAGGCTGGACAGGAGTTCGAGGTCCGTCTCAGCAGTGTTGATCGACTCGTCACCGACGCGGACGGCGAAGTCGGCCTCCAAAAAACCCCAGATTACATCGTTCGGCGCGATCGACGCACCGCTTGGACGTAGCATGCCTTCGAGTAGCACGCCACGGATTCCGTGTGCTGGAAAGTTGGGGTTCGGAGGTCCGGTATCATGTCCGCCGGTCTTGTAGCCAATGATCCGCCCAAGGTGTGGTTGAAGAGCCGTGATGAACTCCGCCTGCCAGCGGTAAGCTTCGACTTCCGTTAGATCGTAAATGAATGGGTCTAGTTCCTGAACGGTTAGAAACTGGTCTGCCATCCGTGCGAGGTCGGATGTGATGTCAGTCTCGCTGGACCCCGATGCTGCTGAATCCAAGGCATTCGANGTTGGCGTGCAGGTGCCTAGGCATACGGTGCCTAAGCTCAAAACGATAGAGCCGACGAGTCGAGAAGAGTNGGTCATTTGATTCGAGAGGTATTACCTCAGCCCTGAGTCGGCATGTAGCGGTTGGCTCCGCCTAGACTACCGCAGCGTCAGGAATGTGCTTTCGTCTAGGGCAGTTCCGATTCCTCGTTCTTCTCAGGCAAGGTCTGTAAAACGTCGCGCCACTGGAATTTCTCNCCCATATCACGGACGTAATAGTCCATCCAGGCCATTTCACTGACCGCCTTAAGGAGGCGGTTGCGTGGGTCGGGGATGCCGTGGCTCTGTCCCGGGTACATGAACAGCTCAGTAGGAATACCCAGCTTCTTGAGTGCCATGTGGAGTTCAACCGACTGCGGGCTGGGCACCCGTGGATCGCCTTCAACCACGTGAATCATTGTGGGCGTTTTCGCATCCTTAATATATTTGAGTGGTGACTGGTCCCAGTACATGTCGAAATTGTCGTATAACAAATCGTCGCCTACATAGAACCGGCGGTTCCGTTGGACATCGCTTTGGGCATACATCGAAATCCAATTCATTGTGCCAGCCCCAGAGCTAATCGCCTTGAAGCGGTCGGTGTGGGTTAAGAGCCAATTCGACCAGTGTCCACCGGCACTCCACCCGAGAGCTCCCATGCTGTTACCGTCAACGACACCTTCGCTGATCAGATAATCGACACCGGTCATGATGTCGTCGTAGCCCAGCGTGAAGTAGTCACCAACGATGTCAGTGCGGTGGGCATTGCCGTAATTTCNCGAGCCTCTGTAGTTCGGCTTCAGAATAGCGTAACCACTACCAGCATAGACTTGGGCGTTATAGCCGCCGTTAAACCGAAGGACATCAGCCGAGGCCGGTCCGCCATGAATTGCCACGATNAGNGGATAACGCTGGCCTTCTCGGTATCCAACCGGCTTCACTAAGATTCCGCCAACNAGCTTGCCGTCGGTTGACCGCCAGTTAATCTCACTCTCCTCGCCNAGTGCGAACTCNGNAACTTGGGGGTTGGCGTCGACCAGTTGCACCCATGCGGACCGGTCAGCGACCTGGGTTACTTCCGGGACAGAAAAAACTGTTGGTGGAGTCTTCGGGTCAGAGTAGGCGATCAGAATCGTGTCCGTCTCCTCGTTTCGACTAACTCTGAGGGCGGCCCGCTCACTCGTAAGTTGCTTTACCTCGCCAGTGGCGATGTCTAGGGCATGGAGCTGTGTGGTTACCTTAACGCCGTGGTTGAAGTAGATGGTGTCGCCGTTATTGGACCAGAAATCTATACCTACGCTACCGTCAAAGGCGGCACCAAGTTTTCGAAACGAGCCGCCGCGGTCGGTCACCTCACGAATATAGACACGACTATCCGTCATCGTGTAGCGACTCATATCGTCTGGGCCAGAAAACGCAACCCACCGACCGTCGGGTGAGATGCTAAGGTCACTTTCAGCGATCTCAAAGTTTTCGGTGAGCCGTTCAATGTGTTCAGTGGAGAGTTCAAGTAGATACTGATCCGCATAGAGGCGCGAAGCCGTGATGTTGCGTTCGTAGCGTTCTGTCGATCCACCCACAAAGGTTGCCCATNGGCCATCAAGGGAGAGTTCAAAATCGGTCACNCTGGCGTCGGGAAGATTGGTCAACTGTCGCACGCTCTGCGAGGCCAAGTCGGTTACCCATAGGTTGGAAAACGGTGTGACTGCATTCTTGATGTCGACTGTGAAGTTCTCTTCACGACGGCGCACGTCATCTTCGTCCCGAAAATTTTGGCGAATAAAATAAATGCTCTGGCTGTCCCTGGCCCATGTCCAGTCTTCAATGCCTGCTTCTCCGTCTGTCACCTGGTCGGCGTCAGCCAGGAAGAGGTCATCTACCGGAAGTCGATAAAGTTGCTCGAGCCCGACTTCGCCACTCCGATAGGCCAACCATGTGCCGTCGAAGCTGAAGGCGAAGTCAGCTACACCTTTTTCGACATTCGTGATCTGGCGGGCCTCTCCTCCGTCAGGCCGCATGAAATACAGTTGGTTGACAGACTCGGTTACGGGTGCGTCTCGGTCTGACGCGAACACGAAGAAACTGCTGTCACGAGACCATTGAGGAGAACTTTCATTATCATCCGTTGTGAANGTCATNTGCCGGCTTGANGGNAGGCCANCAGACATNGAGACGAGATGAATATCAACNTGAGACGTATCCTCTTGCCAGTCCGGCGTTGAAATGGTGTAGAGCATCCATTGGCCGTCTGGGCTGGGTGTCCAGGAACCTGGCCGAGCAAGCTCTTGCACGTCGAGAAAGGTCATCGGCCGTTGAGTCTGGGCTGATAGGGGAGCGGTGGTGACCGCCATCAAGAGTAAGACAGAGATGAGCATGGGAGTGCGTTGAGCCGGCGATACGACTGAAAACTGCATGGTTGCCTCGTTTCGCAAATGGTATTGGACGGTAAGATTATATCGGGTGGGACTTCTTATTGAACCTAGAGTCCGGCACGGTAGTTATGCCACAGTTCGATCAGTTCAGACGAGACTTGAGGATAGACCCCTGAGAGGNCAGTTGATTCCCAGGGGTCTTCGAGCAAGTCATAGAGCTGCCAGGCTGATTGACTGTCGGGGNTTTCATTCGCTGACTCTCGCACGATCTTCCAGTCTCCTCGTACTAAAGCAGCACGTTCGTCCGAGGTCATCCAGGGGATGACGTCGGATTCATCGTGAACTGGAGCCGCGTTGCCCCTAGCCCGTTCCCAGAAGGATCGCCCTCGGATGGGGAGGACGGGCTTGCCCTGAAATTCGATTCCGGGGTGTACCGACCCGGCGATTTCCAGGAGAGTCGGGAGCACGTCCATCACTGTTAGGTAGCCGCGGTCAATATTTCCACCTTGTGGAATCGACCTGTGGCGTAGGAAGGCTGCCGCCCGTGTACCCCCTTCGTAGAGTGAACCTTTGACGTTTCGAAACGGAGCTGTGGTGGCCTCGGCCCATCCCCGGCCGATAGCGACGAACGATCCCTCATTGCCCATATTGGACAAGCTGTTATCCCAATCTGTGCGGGGTATCGTTCTTGGGCGGAAACTCGAGTCGCTGCCGGACGCGCCGTTATCTGAGAAGAAAAGAATGACGGTGTCTTCGAACTGGTTACTGGTCTTTAGGTAATCCACCATGCGACCGACATGGAAATCCATGTTTTCGACCATAGCGGCATAGAGTTCCATGGCTCGCGCCTGCTGACGTTGCGACTCGGAGTCCAGACTCTCCCACGCGGGCGCGACGCCAATGTAGTCGTTAACACTGGTGGTCTCTGGGATGATTCCGAGTTCCCGAGTGCGATTGATGCGGTCTGCACGGAGCACATCGTATCCCTCGTCATAACGCCCCGCAGCCTGGTCACGCCAGTCCGTCGGTGCTTGCAGGGGCCAGTGCGGTGCTGTGAACGCTAGGTAACCGAACCAGGGTTGTTCTGCGTCTTCTCCGTCACGCAATAATTCAATGAGCTTGTTCGTATAGAGTTCAGTTGAGAACCAATCATCTGGAAGTTCGACGACTTGACCGTTTTCACGATAAGCAACGATGTCAGAGGGAAAGTTGCTCGCACCCAAGTGATTATCGCCGGCGCGGACCAGCGCATACGAGGCGTCAAAACCTCGGGCAGTAGGACTTTGTTCGTGTTCATGTCCTAGGTGCCACTTCCCAGCCATATAGGTGCGGTAGCCCGCATCTTGGAGGAGAGCAGGCAGGGGCGCAATGTTGTTCGATAATACCGCCTCCACTGAACCTGTAACACCCGCCTCGCGATTCGTTACTCCCGACATGAGCATGGCTCGTGTTGGCGCGCAGCTAGGTGCGGCGTGGAAGTTAGCAAAGCGAACCCCGTTCATCGCCAGCGCATCCAAATTAGGCGTGGGGATTTCGCTACCGAACGACCCTATATCGGTATAGCCCATGTCATCCGCAACGATGAGTAAGATGTTCGGTCGCGTCTTCGAGGTGTCAGGGGTTCTCTCCGACCCGTCTTCACGAATGGAATCTGTAAATTGACAGCTCGAAAGAAAAACCATGGATACGAGCGTTGCAGCAAGGGATGAGTAACGGATAAGTGTCAGGTTTCTTGGCATGGGCGATACCAAAGTGGAGGTCATACGAATTATATAGAAGGACCGTGGGAATGAGCGTGACTCGACGACGAGGTAGATAACCGCGTAAGCTCAGTGCTGATTGGCCTATGTATTTCTGCTATCTGCTTCACTGTGCCGATGGGTCTCTCTACACTGGTGTGACGACGGATCTGGAACGCCGCCTCCGAGAGCATAATGGCACTGGGGGCGCCCGATATACTTCGGGTCGACGCCCTGTTCGGCTAGCATGGCAGGAAGCTCACGTCGATCGGTCGTCAGCGCAACATCGAGAGGCTGAGATTAAAGGGNGGAGTCGCAAACGGAAACTGGCGTTGGTCCGCAACGCGANAGACTNAAGTAAGCNGGTNCCGAGATAGGTCTGAGCTTTATGTCNGATAATCGTGTGGCGATTGTTACTGCGGCCGGNAAAGGNATGGGTGAGGCTATCGCTCGTGAACTTGCTAGGGCTGACTANCGCTTGTCTTTGATGTCGGTCTCNGGAGCCGCCGAGACGCTCGCAGACGAGTTGGGCGCGGTCGGTGTCACTGGGTCAGTCACNNAGCCAGATGACCTGGANCGTCTCGTGAAGGTCACACTCGAACNGTATGGNCGNCTTGATGCCGTCGTCAANAATACCGGCCATCCACCGAAGGGGCCGCTGCTAGATTTAACGGATAGCGATTGGCGAACTGGACTTGACCTACTTTTACTGAGTGTAATCCGGATGGCGCGGTTGGTCACACCTGTGCTAAAGGCTCAGGGTGGTGGCGCCATAGTTAACATTTCTACGTTTGCTGCCTTCGAGCCGTCAGCAGCATTTCCGATTTCAGCGACACTGCGAGCAGCGTTAGGGAGTTTCACCAAGCTTTATGCTGATACCCATGCTAGTGACGGGATTAGGATGAACAGTGTGCTGCCTGGGTTTGTGGATTCATTTCCGGTGGTCGATGAGCATCTACAGCAGATTCCGATGGGNCGGTACGGTTCGGTCAGTGAAATTGGTAAGACGGTTCGATTCTTGCTGTCGGCNGATGCTGGATATATTACTGGTCAAAACCTTCGGGTTGACGGAGGAATTACGCACGGGGTGTAGGGTGNCTGCGTGACAGAGAGGGCTTTGATATGAATTTCAGTAGACGTGAATTGATGAAGACTGTCGGGGCAGGTGCGCTAGCGCTTNGGGCTGGACAAAACANGACTGCTGCCTCCAGTGGTGGTGTAATGGGAGTGCNCCCAGATTTCTCAGTCGTCAGGTCGGAGTTCCCCCGNGCTGCNAAGCACCTATGGCTCGCAGCGGCCGAAACCCATCCGTTNAGTGTTCATACCCTNCGGGCTCTTGAAGAGTACTCGCAGTATCGNGCGCTGGGNGCGTTAGGCCGAGATGGTTTTACCCCNGCCGAGCAGGCTGAGACAAAGCAAATGTTTGGGGCGCTTATTAATGCGAGCGCTGAGGAGATTGCTTTTGTTTTGAGTACGACTGATGGGGAGAATTTGGTTGTATCAGGACTCGGCCTGGCAGGGTTGGGTGGCAACGTAGTAATTGACAACCTTCACTTCGCAGCTTCCCGCTATCTGTANACAGCTTTAGCCGAGGCGGGCCACATCGACCTCCGTGTTGTCCAGCACCGCGATTGGCAAATCGATGTTGCCGACATGGAGCGAGCGATCGATTCGAATACTCGCTTGGTGTCAATGGCCTTGGTGTCCAACATTAATGGCTACATGCACAACGTACGTGCGATCAGTGATATCGCTCACGCTCATGGTGCTTATGTTTATGCTGACATTATTCAGGCAGCGGGTAATACCCCTGTTGACGTNCAGGCAATGGGGATCGACTGCTGTGCGTGCAGTACCTACAAGTGGCTTATGGGGGACTTTGGTTTAGGATTTTTGTATGTCAANCGNGATCTGCAGGGTGANGTGATCAAGCAAACACGGTATGGCTTACGGCAAGTAACACAAAAAGACGGGCACTTTGTTCCTCGTCCCGGTGCTGCAATATACGAGGGAACAACAACGATGCCCTACTTACCAGCCGTGTGTGCACATCAGGGACTCAAGTATCTCGCGCGGCTTGGAGTTCGAAACATTCGCACACACACGAAGCGACTTGTGGATCGCCTACAAACGGAGATGCCGGGACTTGGCTATCCGTCCATCACGCCTCTAGACACGCCGACGCCGATTGTCAGTTTCCTTACAGCCGATCCTGATGTTACTCGTGCCAAACTCGATCGTGCTTTCGGGCAGCGTGTGGTGTCTCCAGGTCAATGGCAGATGACNGATNCTAGTGGNNNAACNCAATCGGTNCGGGGAATCAGGATCGGAGTATCTGTGTATAACAACGACACGGATATCGACGCCTTTTTGAACGCGCTTGACTAGTTTTTGTCGCGAGCAATNCNGAGGGCCATAGGCATCCTNNAGGTTTCTCCTCGCAAATTACCGCTACCGCGAGTCAACCGAGGGTCAATTGGTGACGGTGTCGCTTAACACTTAGTTGACCAAAACAGGTAAGATGCGTTGTTTTGTCCAATCGCGGTCAATCATCCCTTCCGAGCTATCTTGTGCGTTACGTCGGGTTCTCACTGGGAATAATTACGGTTTCGCAACTGCTTATCACGTCCGACGTGTGTGCGCAGGCACTCTCGGGTGAACGGAAGCAGGCACTTGCAGTGCGTGTGAACACTGCAATTCAAGTCGATGGGCGTCTCGATGAAATCGCCTGGCAGACAGCGGAGCCCGTGGTGGACTTTATTCAGAAAGAACCGGTCGAGGGAGCGGAGCCAACCGACCGCATGGAGGTGCGTTTCATTTACGATGACACGGCGCTGTANGTCGGAGCTCGCATGTTTNCTTCGGGGCCGATTCNGTCGATGCTCAGCCGACGTGATGATGGCGCACAGGTCGAGTCGATCGAGATCGAATTAGATACGTTTCTTGATCGCCGCACGGCATACAGTTTCGGCGTAACTGCTGCTGGGGTCAGGCTCGATCATTTTCATCCAACCGACACCGAGACAAATGAGGACACTGAATATGATCCGGTCTGGCGGGCCAGGACGGAGTTTACGGCTGATGGTTGGACGGCCGAGNTGTGGTTACCATTTTCACAGCTACGATTTAATGCCCGAGATGAGCATGTGTGGGGCCTGAACATTAAGCGGGACGTGCCGTCATTGGACGAGGAGAATTACTGGGCCCTTATACGGCGCACAGAGACCGGCTGGGCATCTCGGTTTGGCGAGCTACACGGGCTCCAAGGGATTTCTTCCGGTCGTCGGCTTGAGGTTGTGCCCTACGTAGCGGGTTCGTCGTCGGTTAACGCAGACCGGGATTTGGCGAATCCGTTTGATGATGGCAAGAATCTTAGTGGGCGGGCTGGTGCGGACTTGAAATTTGGTCTCGGTTCCAACCTCACCCTCGATGTCACAGTAAATCCTGATTTTGGCCAGATTGATGCCGACCCAGCNGAAGTAAATCTGACAGCCTTTGAAACTATTTTTCCTGAACTTCGGCCATTTTTTCTTGAGGGAAACAACGTTTTGACTGCCGGTACCGGGAACTATTACTACTCCCGACGGATTGGTGCTCGTCCAAGTGGTTCGGCTTCCGGTGATTTCGTGAACTATCCCAATATGACCACAATTCTTGGAGCCGGGAAACTGACAGGCCGATTATCCTCTGGCACCTCGATCGGCCTATTGGGTGCAGTCACTGATGAAGAGTTTGCAAAGACCTCGACCGGTGGAGAGGAAGCGCGTGTGCGGGTAACACCGCGCTCAGCTTGGGGGGTCGCTCGGGTGATGCAAGAAATCGGAGATCAAGGTTCTGTTCTCGGGNTGCATTTAACGACATTGCACCGTGAGATGTCACCAACGGATCCGCTGGCCGCACGTCTAAGTCGGAATGCTGTCACAGGTGGAGCGGATGCGAAATTACGATTTGGCGACCGGACCTACGAGGCTGACTTTGCCGCGGGATTCACACACATTGATGGGGAGCCTGAAGCGATTGCTGGCTACCAGCGGAGAAACTCCCATTTATTTCAACGTATAGACCAACCCGTGATTCGGTTNGACGGGACTCGCCGTTCGATCAGCGGTGGACAGATCAATGGGAGGATCAATAAGGTCGCCGGCCGGCATTGGTTATGGCGAGTAAATATGCAGATCGAATCACCTGAATTCGAGCCAAGTGATTTTGGTCGCCTCAATTTTGCTGGAGACTACAGTAATAGTGCGCGGGTGACCTATCGGGAGACTGAACCCGGGTCATTGTTTCGCCGCTATTCATTCACGCTGAACCTGCACCAATCCTTATATTTTGACGGGAACTTGGGAACGCGATACAAAATCGATAGCAACAATAGTTTCACCTTCTTGAACTTTATGCGGACTGATTTGAATATCACNCGGTTTTTCCGCGGTCTGGACGCTCAACTAACCCGGGGTGGGCCAGCAATGGGGGTGCCGCTTGGGTGGAGCTACACTTGGGTACTGCGAAACCGCGAAACCAGCCGGACACGGTGGGGTGGTTCCGCAAACTATCAGTCGAATGAATTAGGCGACGAAACGTTGCGAATCAATGGGGGNGTCTCCTTTCGGCCTTCACCATCGTTNCAGCTTGCGATCCGCAATGAGTTTCGTGATGAAAACGGTACCCGGGGAAGTTTTCAAGGACCGATCAATCGGCAGTACCTTACGACAGTCGACGGTGGCCGGTTAGAAACCTATGGGCAGCGTTATATCTTCGGTGTTCCAGATGGCGTGACGATTTCTAGTCAATTGCGGGCCAATTACACTTTCAAGCCGGACNTGACGCTCGATGTGTATGCAGAGCCCTTTGCTNCTAGTGGCCGNTACGTTCGGTTTGGCGAGTTGCTGGTACCGCGTGGGCCAGAGCTACGCTATTACGGAACAGANGGCACGACAATCGAACCGCTTGCCGATGGNAAACAGCTCGTTACNGATGGAAGTTCAACCTTNGAGCTAAGAAACTACGATTTTAATGTGCGATCGTTTCGGAGCAATGTGGTGTTGCGATGGGAGTGGCGTCCAGGCAGTACTCTCTTTGTGGTTTGGCAGCAGAACCGGGCGAGCCGGGTCGCCGAAGGCCAAAACGTTGGCTTCGGCGACCTTCTTGGCTCGTTGTCAGCTGCCGGTGACAACATCTTCGCGGTCAAAATGACGTTCTGGACGTCTCCGTAATCTCCTCTTCTAGCGCAAACCAGCTGATAGATCCTGCAAGGTTTCTGCTAGTGAGTTCAACCTAGACGCATTATTTGGTAACAACCTTGCGTCACCTTCCAGCTCAGCCGCCAGAGCATCCAGCTCACCAGGAAGTTCGGCGTTGGGTTGATCGAATTGATTCAGTAAACCATCGATGGCTTCCACGTGCGAAGCCCGGATCCCGTTACGACGGGAGAGCTGGTCTAGGTAAGATCGCGCCACCGCTACACTCGGAGTCCATTCAATGATTGTTTGATTCTGCGCGTTAAACACACCGAGTTCAACGTCTGTTGCCGCATCAATCTCATTTTGTGACAGNTGCNCACTGGGNGTTAATTNGAGCACATCGACNCCGCGGGCGATTCCCGCACCGTAAATGTAGCCGTTGTACCAGTAACTGGACCAAAAGCCTCCCATGGTTCCAAGTTCACCAGGGAGAGGACCGCGGTCGAAGTACGCAATTTCGGTCGGATTGGCCGAGTCGGTGAAGTCGAANACAGAGATACCACCTTGGTACCACGACTGAACCATGATGTCTCGCCCCGGGACCGGAATTAGCGAACCATTGTGCGCAACACAGTTTTCAAGCTCGGATTGTGGCGCCGGTAACTTGTAATAGTTTTTGAACACCAACTTGCGATCAACGATGTCGAAGATTGCATTGGCTCCCCAACTCGGCGCGTCCGTGGCGAGACACCGCGGTCGGCCNCCACCGCCCCATTCGTCAGTGAAGACAACCTTCGTGCCATCGTTGTTGAAGGTCGCCGAGTGCCAGTAAGCGAAACTCTGGTCCACAACCTCATGAATTCGTACGGGATTTACAGGATCGCTGATGTCCATGAGAATGCCGTTTCCGGCGCACGCACCGGCCGCCAGGCCGTGCTCGGCGAACACGGTGATGTCATGACATTGTGTGGTCATCCGCGAGTTCTGCGTACCCTCGCCATGGTCGCCACCTTGCCAGAGTCCAGCGATTGAACCTGTTTCAGGGTCGGCAAAAATACGGGGTCGATTGACGATGCGAGCTGTATCAGGTGCCGCGATCGGTACTTGGATCACATCGATGCTAAAGAGTGCTGTGTCCGGTTCTTCGTCTGGGTCCTGAACGACCTCGCGTCCTTCCCGTTCTAGGTCAATACAGCCGTCGAGCTCCTCGCCATCCCTAACGGAGCCGGTGCCTTGTCCGTATATATACACATTATTCGGGTCGTTTGGGTCTGGCACTACAGTGTGGGTATGTGATCCACGGCAGGTCTGTATTGCGGCGACCTGCTGCGGACGTCTAATGTCGCTAATGTCAAAAATACGAACGCCGCGAAATCGCTCGCTACTGATCGGTTCTTCAACGCCTCCGACCCCGCAGTCGAGCCGACCTCTGGTCTGCTCAACGGACATAAACAGTAAGTTGCCGTAGACAGATACGTCGCCCTGACCACCAGGGCACACGAATGACGCGAGGCGTTCCACCTCTTGAGGGTCTTCCACGCTGTATGTGTTGAAACCGTGATAGTTGCCGACAAACATGTAATTGTCGATGAACGCGAGATCAGAGTTTGTGTAACTGAGGCCTTGTGGAGGACGCGTTGGAGGATTAGTTGGCGCCTCTTCACCCTCTTCCGGTTCCGGCTCCGGTGGCATTCTGGGTGCGCCCGCAGGTTGCTCGGGGTCATAGAAACCCTCTGGCTTCGGTAGATTTCTTACTAACTCCATATTGTGTACGGCTTGACCCGCATCAAGAAACCCTGCCGCAAGGCCGACGCGGGGATCTTCCTGTCGCTCCTGGGCGAGCCCTTGGTTGGCCATGAGCAGCCCGGTGATGAGACCGAGTGCTAGGGTGAGTCTTGTCAGCCTATGGTGGTGTCGTCGCAAGGCAATCATCGTCGCTGTCATACGGGACCTCGTTGGTTTCTGGGTTCCTGGAAAACGTTCTGGGTTATCTATTCTCGAGCGTGCCACGCATACGGCGCATTCGCGTGATCTCCATACTCTGGTCGGCAATGACGTCTGAAGCAAAGTTGAAAATCTGCGACTCCTGAGCCGCGCCGGGACTCGCAAACAATTCCTCGACCATGATGACCGCGCCCTGGTGATGCATGATCATGTATTCAAGAAACAGTCGATCGAAGTCTGACCCGGTCGCAGCTGCAAGCTCAGCCATCTGGTCTGGCGTCAGCATCCCAGGCATTAACATCGTACCATGTGCGTGGTGGTCTGCGTTTCCGGGCACTCCCTCGTCACGGACTACTAGCCAGCCCTGCATCATGTTGATTTCGTCGGCCTGCGAAACGTCAATTCGCTGGGCAAGCATGCGAATGTCCTGCCAGGTAGACCGCTCGTATAGCAGTGTAGTCATCTCCAAGGCTTGCGCGTGATGGCCGATCATGCCTTGCATAAACGCTACATCGGCTATTGTGTGCTGGATTCCGGAGAGGTCCGTTGCTTCCTCGACCGTGATATTCCGACTTGCCTCCCCTGGAGCCCCACCCTGCAAGAGGGGCGCAGGTGTTCCAACCTCGGACTGACCAGCATTTTCGCCTGGCGATAACGGGTCGACTGCGGCCGACCGGCAGGCCATGGTTAGGAAGACGAGGGCGAAGGTAGCTAGATATTGAAATGCCATCACTTGGGTGAGCATACCATCGTCGACCCCTCGGGAGAATTTTGGTCGTGGTGGAGCGTTGGAAGCATCCTTTTAATGATTTCTAGAAATTCTTAAAAGTGCGACAGGACCAGGCGAAACCCAATAAATGGCCGGCGTGCACCGGGGTCAGCGCCACCCCGAACGGCGGCACGGATATTCTGCTCTGAATCAATGAACGAGCCTCCTCGCATGACCCAGAGGGCGTCCTTGTCAAGGTTTTCAACGTTATCCGTACGAGTGTAGGGGTAGGGCTGATAGGGACTTCGCGTCCACTCCCAGACGTTCCCGCTGATGTCAGAGAGACCAAAAGTGCAATCTGGACAATCGAAACTTCCTACCGGGGTCGTGCCTTCCCCAGCGTAATTGGCTCGGTTCTGTCTCGGACGGTCCCCCCACGGGTAGATGCGGCCATCTGTTCCCCGCGCCGCCTTTTCCCATTCTGCCTCGCTTGGCAAACCAATCTTCCAGCGGTCGTGGAGTAAGTCGCGTAATTGGGCTGGTGTTTCTGGAGACTCCTTGAGTGCAGTTTCGAGCCATCGACAATACGCAAGCGCATCCGGCCAGGAGACCGAGGTGACTGGATGATCGGGCTGGCTCTCTAGCATCTGTGGGTCCACGCGAAAGTTAGTCGCAGCGACGAAGGCTCTGAACTGAGCAACGGTAACCTCATATTGACCGATATAAAACGTCGGGAGTTCGACCGTTTGCTGCGCGTGGTCACTAGACCATCGCTCGTTGTCGAAGGCGAGGGTATCGACCGCCGCGTCGCTTCCCATCAGAAAGGCTCCGGCGGGAATTTCCACGAATCCCAGCATCGCAGTGTCCGGCAGGAACCATTGTTCCGTTCGGAATCCAGCCGCAGCTGTCGAGTCAAGCGCAGGCTGTAATTGCTGAGTCGGTCTAGCCGATGGCGCTTGAAAGAACAACCAGACTGCCGCGATACCGACGAGGAAGGTCAGTAGTGCTAAGCCGGTAAGGGACGTCGAACCGCTAGGGTGATTACTGTTATCCACTCGGACACATTCCGATCAGGGGATTCCGGGGATGCACGCGAAGGTCCAATCATGTCTGCAAGCTCTGGCATAGAGGTCCCTGTCGCTCATCTCCATCAGATTCTGTTTCCGTTCGCGCAAGAGTAACCGTAGGTCCAGCGTCTTCGGATTGGCGCTAGTGAAATGACCTGGATTAAGGAGATTGACGCAGCCGGCCTGGAATCTCAGCTCGCAAGCTCGTGAGAAATAAGCGGCCGCGAGTTCCTTGTCCGGTCTAGTAATCCTTCCGAGGGTGTAATGTCCACCTACCTCGTTACAGGCCCACGCTGAGTTATCGTCGCAATACACTGCCTCAATTGATATCAGGCGCTCGCAGGCGTTGCGTCGTCCGTCCGCGCATGCTCGCTGCCAAAAAGGAACGCTATCCCCCGTATGCTTGCCGTCGGCTCGCCCCATGGTCGTCATTACGCCAAAGAACAGGATCCAGACTGCTATACAGGCCAGGTTGGTGCGTGCAGCGGTCCAGCGTGGTACGTGTTGACTTATCGGAGAGCGACCCTTGAGGAATTGAACTGTACGGTCGATTTGTTGCACGCTTAGGTTCAGGAGGGGCACGCATAGAAGTTTGTCATAGAACGTCGGAGCACCGAGTGCTCCAAGAAGCGAGTAAAGGCCGAAAACGCCAAGCCCATACAAGACCCCGAAGACCGATTTCCCAATCGGGGTTTTGGGAGAAGTTGATGGATCGGTCACGAGGAGGTGCAACCCCAGAAACACTGCGGCTGGGATCTCAGAGTCAATGAAATACGGAACTCCCGTGACGGCTGAGTACAAGGCGCTCGACCCAAAGAGCGCGATAGCCGCAGACCCCGCGACCAATGTGATCGAGAAGAAATACATAACCACCAAGCCGATCAGAAACAGAAAAAGGTAGATGCTTGGTGCGCGAACCAAGGTGGTCGCAATTTCCTCAGCCCATGTGAGCTCGGTTGTGTTGGTTACAATTAGGATCAGCGAAAATAAGCCCAATGAAAAGGCAGAGGGGTTGAATATGTGCGTGAGCCTGCCATCGCGGGACCACTTGACGTACTCCTTCCCCATAAACCCCACTGCAATCATTAAGAACTGCAGGTAAAACCAGTCGTCCTTGAACCACAGAAATAGGTTGGTGCTGAAAATGATTGGGAATGGTCCGAAGCCGAGAGTGTAGCTGTTCCGTCGTGTCCAGCTGATGAGCATGTCGAACACGTAGGCGAACAGCAATTGCGCCACCAGTAGCCACGCCATATGGAAGACTGGTTGCCAGTACCAACCCCAGTAGATAAACACTGCTCCCTGTACCAGAGCTTGCACATAATGCTGTGGGCGCAGCACGACCTGGAGCGTTGGAGCCACTGATGTTCTGCGGCAGCGGAGGTAGAGCGCAATCTGCCAGGCCAGCAAGACGATGGTCGCAGTCACGACGGACCAGTGGAGTGTCGTATTTTCTAGAAGTCGCGGAAGGAAGGCGAGTGCGGCAAGACTGACGGTCAGTGTTGCAGGCAGCCAAAACATGCGGAGGGACGATGGGAGTGTTGTCCGGTCGAAGGCCCTAGTTGCCTGCTCGCGACTCTTCTGGCGTCGGTTTGATGGCATGACTTCGCGACTTGTGGCGTTCTGCTTGTATCGCAGGGGCTCGATGTGTGCAACCACTCAGAGTGGANTANTGTNGGTGNCGCTNAAAAAGCGNGCNCTNGNGGNCCTATGNTATCTNGCANCGATNCATGAGTAACCAGAGTNAGGATTAAATGACNAGTGCNNGGNNCAGTATAATCAGGCNNCAGCGACTNAGTCTCNNGGAGATGCTNATGAGAACACATCTNGNACTTACCGTGGTCCTATTGACCGGCCTTCCGATAACGGCGCAAGAACCTTCGACTCCCGATGTCCGCTCGATGGGTGGTGGTAACTGTGGGGCGAATGTCTACAACTGCGCNGATACGCCGAATCCNNTACCTGAGGCGACTACGGTATGGCTTGAGGAAATGACATGGATGGACGTACGCGATGCCCTCCAGGCGGGTCGAACCACGGTAATTATTCCGACGGGCGGTGTCGAACCGAACGGTCCATGGTTGGCAACGGGCAAACACAACTATGTGCTGCGCGCTAATTGCCCAGCGATTGCACGTCAGCTTGGTAACGCTGTCTGTGCCCCAGTTATCAAACTAGTGCCGGAGGGCACCATCGAACCGCCCAGTGGTCATATGCGGAGTCCCGGAACCCTGAGCCTTCGCCAAGAGACTTTTGAAGCCGTTCTCACCGATGTTGCACGTAGTCTCAAAACGCATGGCTTCAGAAACATCATCTTCATTGGTGACAGTGGTGGCAATCAACGTGGACAAAGCGCGGTTGCCGAAACACTGAACGCTGAATGGCAGGGGAGCGCCGTTGTAGCGCACGTGCCGGAATATTACGACTACGCGAGTGTCGAGAAATACATGGCTTACAGGGGACTGGAGTCCGGAAAGAGTGATGGTCTCCATGACGACCCCATCATTACGCTGAACATGTTTTATNCGGACCCCAGGTCAGTGCGATATCAGCAGCGAGTTGCGGCCGGCCACGCGATCATCAATGGCGTCTCGATCGCCGACCGAGTCACCTCCTTGGAACTTGCGCGCGAGATCGTTGACTTTCGTGCGGATCAAACAGTCACGGCAATTCGTAAGGCGATCGCGAACAGGGGAACACTGCCGGTTCCTGTNCGGGCGTCCCCACCTCGGTCACAGGGTCGGGCTCGTCCAGTGCCGAATCCAAGGTCGATGGGCGGCGGCAATTGTGACCTAAATCCGTTCAACTGTGCTGATACGGCCAACCCGTTGTCGAAGGCAGCCACGGTGTGGCTGGAAGAGATGACGTGGATGGACGTACGCGATGCCCTCCAGGCGGGTCGAACCACGGTGATCATTCCAACTGGTGGCATCGAACCCAACGGTCCGTGGCTGGTGACGGGGAAACATAACTATGTCTTGCGTGCCAACTGTCCGGCTATTGCGCGTGAACTCGGTAACGCNATTTGTGCTCCGGTANTGGAGTTGGTGCCNGAAGGCNCGATCGATCCACCAAGTGGCCACATGCNAAGTCCCGGNACCTTAAGTCTTCGGCAAGAGACCTTTGAAGCCGTGCTCACTGATGTNGCTCACAGNTTGAAGGTGCACGGGTTCAAACACATTGTTTTAATCGGCGACAGTGGTGGGAATCAGCGGGGCATGGCGAACGTTGCCGACGTGCTGACAGCCCGGTGGGATGGGGAGGCGAGAGTGATCCATATTCCAGAGTACTACCGAACTCCGCCAGAAGCTCCTGATGTCCTACGGGACCTTGGGGTGACGAAGGAGGGGATGCCGAGGGACGGCTTGCATGATGATGCTGGCATTACCTTCAATATGATGTTGGATGATCCTCGGTCGGTCCGGTGGGCTGAACGGGTTGAAACTGGCCAGGCGGAAATCGACGGTGTATCAATCGCCGATCTTGGAAGGGCGCTCGAATTAGGAGAGCGTGTTTCTTTGGCGCGAGCCCATTGGACAGTAGAGGCGATTCAGGATCGAATGGCTCATCCGACTCCGCCAGCAAGCCGCTAATACTCAAGCAGAGGACTAGAAAAAAGGTCGAGCGAACACACATCCACTGTGCGCCCCTGGGACGGGCGCACTCACACGCGAACTAGGCAGAAATAAGAAGGGGATACGGGCACCAGCGGGCGCGGGAAGGGATTCCCTACGCCGAACTGGGCCCGCATCGAATCTGCCCTACGGATGGTACCCGCCGGACTGCTNGGCAGGCATGATCCTTTCGTACATCGCTAGCATAAAGACCGCCACGGCGATGCCTCGGATCCCAACTTGCATGTTGTCAATCACTGCATTTAGCCAAGGCCCAACAACCATGATGTTATCCAGGCTATTGGCTATTCCACCTATAAACGCCGCGGCTACGTAGATCAGTATTCGCTGCGTCATATCTGAACCATATCCACCCATAAAACCAGCGATTAATCCGAGAAGTACGAGGACAAGTCCCCACATCGCGAATGCACTAGCTATTTGTGGAATGGCCGCCAGGATGGAAACGACGACTATCAAAACGAGAAGGATACGATCGGAGCTCATTAATTTCCCCCTTAGGTGTGGTCCCGAAAACCGGAAAACTAACTCGCCGACGCCGACGCCGCCTACTACGATTTGGTGGAATAAAATCATAGAAGTGCAGGAATGTAAAGGAAAATACACAAGATATAGCGTAAGGCTTCAAGCGAAACCCAAGATATTGGAAAAATTGGCCTATTTTGGTGTACAGTTGATTCCGTCCTATGACGATGTTCAAATTACGTTCTCACTGTCGGCGTTCTCAGTAAGCGGTGTGTAGAAGAAGACACGGCGGCGCCGGCCTTCGCTCGCCTTGGTTCCAGCCTAGTTTTTTCCTGATTGCCCTCTTGGTTTCAGCTGTTAGCGGCCCCGTTCAGGCCCAGTCGGGTAGCGCGATGAGCGGTGAGGGAGCCGGCGTGCCTAGAGCACCTGCTGTGAAGACACAGGATGCCGATGGCCACGTGACGGTCCGCGCGGTGCGCATCTCAAATCCCCTTGTGGTAGATGGCCGACTCGATGACCCGGTCTACCAAACTGTGCCAGCGATAGACGGCTTCATCCAGCAATTACCAGATGAAGGTGCCCCGCCCACCGAACCGACAGAAATTTGGATTCTGTTTGATGACGACAATATCTATCTGTCAGCGCGGTGCTGGGACAGTCAACCGGAGCGAATGGTGGCCGATGAAATGACTCGAGACGCGCGCGCCATATGGCGCAACGAACTCTTGTCAGTCATCTTCGACACCTTCCACGATGGCCGAAACGGTATGAACTTTTCTACAAATCCACTTGGCGGATTGATGGACAACCTTGTCACTGACGAAAGCGCCGTGAATCTTGACTGGAATACTGTTTGGGACGCCCAAACGAGCTTTTTTGATCAGGGGTGGATAGTTGAGATGATGATTCCATTTAAATCGCTGCGTTTCAAGGCTGGTGGCGGCGAACAGACTTGGGGAATCAATGTTTCACGTCGGGTTCAGTGGAAGAACGAGTCTTCGTTCCTGAGTCCTGTGCCGGCGTCGCTCGGTTACCGAGGAATGCTGCAGGTGTCAGCAGCTGCCACGCTGGTGGGTATTGAACCTCCAACCACCATCAGAAATCTTGAGATAAAACCGTCCGCGATCTCCGGAGCATTCACTAACAAGACGGTGACGCCGGTCAGATCGAATGACCTTACCGGTGAAGTCGGTCTTGATGTGAAGTATGGACTTACCCGGAGTCTCATCGCCGACTTTACCGTGAATACTGATTTTGCCCAGGTCGAAGCTGATGAACAACAGGTGAATCTGACGCGGTTCAGTCTTTTCTTCCCGGAAAAACGCGAGTTCTTTCTCGAAGGTCAGGGAATTTTTGCGTTTGGTGATACGGGCGCGGTCAATTGGGGAGGGCCTCCGAGTGATACGCCGGTGCTGTTTTTTAGTCGGCGTATTGGTCTCGAAGGTGGGAGTGAAGTCCCGATTCGCGCCGGTGGACGCGTAACTGGCCGAGCGGGTCCATATTCAATTGGGCTACTCAACATCGAGACCGGCGATTCCGCTTCGGCCGACGCGCTCTCAACGAATTTTTCCGTGGTTCGGGTGAAGCGGGACATGCTACGGCGTAGTAATTTTGGCGTGATTTACACGCGCCGAAGCCGCCTTGAAGATGGTCCGGGTGTCAATCAGGTGTATGGTGCTGATCTGAACCTCCGATTCTACGAAAATATCACCTATACAAACTATTACGCTCAAACCGAGACGCCAGGACTCGCCGAGTCCAACGCGAGCTACCGGAGCAAGTTCGACTACACCGGTGACCTCTACGGTTTTAATGCCGAACATCTCACTGTCGGCAAGAATTTTAACCCGGAGATCGGATTCTTACGCCGTGACAACTTTCGGCGAAACTTTGCTCAGTTCCGGTTTAGTCCTCGACCCCGCTCAATTCCATGGCTGCGACGAATGATCTATCAAGGCAGCTTTGACTACATCACGGATATGACGGGGACTCTTGAAACTCGTGAAAGCAAACTACGATTAGAGATGGAGCTTGAGAACAGCGATAGATGGTACTTGCAGTACACGGATTCATTCGAAGGGTTACCGGAAGAGTTTAAGCTCACCTCTGATGTCATCCTGCCTGTTGGTGGTTACAGTTTTAGCCACCTCCGGACCGAATATGATTTTGGCGCACAGCGACGCGTGTCGGGCAGACTCTTCTACACTCGCGGCACTTTCTATAGTGGCACGCGCAGCGATGTTGGCTACCAAGGGCGTGCGGTCTTTACGCCGCAACTAGCTATTGAACCACGGATTTCAGTGAGTGACGTTGATTTACCCCAAGGCTCGTTTACAACGACCTTACTAGGCACGCGTGCGAGTTTTACGGTTTCCCCTAGGATGTTCTTTGCTGCGCTACTACAGTTCAACTCAAGCAGTAAGGCGGTCGATACGAACATTCGTTTTCGATGGGAATATGAACCTGGTAGCGACCTGTTTATTGTCTACAGCGATGGTCGGGATACCGGTCTTGAAGGTTTCCCGCGGCTTGAGAACCGCTCTTTCGTTGTGAAGTTCACGCGGCTGTTCAGGTTCTGATTTAGTCGACTAGTTCCAGATGCGGGGTGGTTGTTAGGGGGTGGCCGGTGCTGTTACTGGACGGTAGTTGACCCCGAGTTTGTCGAGATGTTGAAGCTGGTGGGCGAGCCGGCGGCTGAAGGATTCCCAGTTACGGGCGTTTTTCGGCGACCAGACGACTTCTGACAATGCAAGCATCCGCGGGAAGACCATATACTCAACGTAATCAGTCGTTGACATGTATTCTGTCCAAACGTTCCCTTGAGCTCCCAAGATATGCGTCGCCTCGTCCAGCGAGAGCACACTAGGTACCGGCTCAAAATCGTAGACCTTCTTTAGTGTAGTGAGCCCACGGATGGCTAATGGCTCAGTGTCGGGATCGGCTTGATAGTAGTCGAAGTATGTGTGGCTCGTTGGTGTCATGATGACGTCGTGGCCTTGACGGGCGGCTTCGATTCCGCCGTCCATGCCGCGCCAAGACATCACCGTAGCCTGAGGCGCAAGCCCTCCTTCGAGGATTTCATCCCAGCCGATCAATCGTCGGCCGTGTTGCTGTAGAAACGACTCGATGCGTCTAATGAAATAGCTTTGCAACTCGTCCTCGTCAGCCAACCCTTCTCGCGCAATAACCTGCTGTGCCAACGCACTCTCTTCCCATCGGGTCTTTGGCGCTTCATCACCACCGATGTGGATATAGGTGCTTGGAAACAACGCAATAACTTCGGTGAGTACATCCTCAAGAAACTGAAACGTCTCTTCCTTCGGACAGTAAATGTCTTCGAAAATTCCCCACGTGGTGGGCACAGTAAACGGTCCGTCTGTGCAGGCATATTGTGGATAGGCAGCGAGTGCCGCAGTTGCATGGCCAGGCATTTCGATTTCTGGAATTACATCGATGTATCGTGCGCGCGCATAGGCTACTACCTCACGCACCTCATCTTGGGTATAGAAACCGCCGTGGGGTGTCCCGTCGCCAACATAAGGGCGGTCCCACTTCTCAAAGTTCTTTCCCGAGACCGTTTCTTGACGATAGGCGCCTACTTCCGTCAGCTTCGGATACTTTTTGATTTCAATACGCCAGCCTTGATCGTCAGTTAAATGCCAATGGAAGGTGTTTATCTTGTACAGAGCTAACAAGTCGATGTACTTCTTGATGAACGTGACGGGGAAAAAATGTCGACCGACGTCCAAGTGCATTCCACGATAGCGGAATCGCGGTGCATCCTCGATAACTACGGCCGGCATCGACCAGTCTTCACTGTTTACCGGTAGGAGTTGACGCAAGGTCTGCAACCCATAGAACAGTCCTGCAGGAGTGTGTGCAGAAAGGTCAACAGCACGGGAGGTGACGTCCATCCGGTAGCCTTCATCATTTGCTTCCGTCGTACCACCCGATAGTCGTAATGTCACCGTATTCGCCTCACCTGTCACTGCAGGGGCGGCAACCACAGGCAACGAAAAGCCAGAGGCCTCTCGCACGGGTTCGGCCCAAGATTCGGCCAAGTGGCGCAGTTCCGTATCCGTCGGGTCTGACAAAGCGATGCGCGTATCTGTATCTAGCACGAAGGCGTCTGCTCCGGTTTCGAGGATGTAAGCGGGAAGAGGAATGACGGATGTTGGCCGCGGAGCCGCACAGGCCGCGGTTAGGACAAGGACCGTCACCGAAACGACCTGCAAAGCGTTGAGAAGCAGCTCTTGGTGAGTGATGTGGCCTGACTTGTTGGGCACCGACTTTTCCAGTCTCTGAGGATAGCATGTGGAGTGTTCTGGATGTATAACTGTGGTATCCAGGTTGGCAAACCTGGTTCAAGTCTTTTTTCCAAGCGAGGTGTGATTATGTTGCAGGCAAGTCGATTTGGATTAGTGATCGTGTTAGCCGTCCTGACGTGGGTTAGCACCGGACGTGAGGCGATTAGTCAATCTCTCCCTAATCCGTACCGGGCTGTTGACGGTTGGGCGAAACTGCCGGATGGACGGCAGATGGGCGCTGTTGGGGGTGTCACGATCCAGCCTGGCGGTGACTATATTTGGGCGGTGGTGAGGTGCGATGCGACGGCTCCCAATCGTTTTGGGAATGAGTGTCTTGATTCGGATTTGGACCCGATCCTCAAGTTCAATCTTGACGGTGAGGTGGTGCAGAGTTTCGGCGGTGGGATGTTCATCTGGCCGCACGGGATCGATGTGGACCCAGACGGTAACGTGTGGGTGACCGACGCGGTGGCTGCTGCACGAACACCAGAAGGGACACGAGGACACCAGGTCATCAAGTTTAGCCCGGAGGGAGAGGTGTTGATGACCCTAGGGACCCCGGGCGTGCCCGGAGACGACCTGGACCACTTTAATGGTCCGAGCGATGTGGCGGTGGCCGACAACGGTGACATTTTCGTGGGGGACGGCCATGGTGATGATACGAACAACCGCGTTATGAAGTTCGCAAGTGATGGGTCGTTCATTAAAACCTGGGGACAAACCGGCTATGCGCCTGGTGAGTTTCGAAACCTGCATGCCCTTGCTATCGATTCGACTGGCAGACTTTTTGTGGGTGACCGGTCGAATAATCGAGTGCAGATTTTCGACCAAGAGGGGAACGTTCTCGCGGTGTGGACACAATTCGGGCGGCCGAGCGGAGTGTCCTTTGATACCCACGGACGAATCTACGTTGCTGATTCGGAGTCTGATGACGTCCAAAATCCTGGATGGGAAATGGGAATCAGAATTGGCGATGCGCAGACGGGATGGATCGATGAGTTTATTCTTTATCCTTGGGGCGATCCGCGGGACACCGCAGGCAATGGGGCTGAGTTCGTGGCGGTAGATCGCCACGGCAACTTGTATGGTGGAGAACCCCGTCCTCGAAGGTTACAGAAATACGTGAGAGTGAGACCGTAAGACACCGTTTCTTGGTCTGTCGATTCACGGTCTCACGGGTCGAGTTGCTGATGACCGGGTTGTTGGGCTCTGAGAACGGGGAGTTCACCCGATACGTCTATAGGTCGCATGAGTCACGCGGACGATGTTGCCGTCTTCGTCAAGTCGAACATACTCATTGTTGATGGTGTCCCCGTCTTCTAAGAGGGTGTTGATGATCACCTGGTAGACTCGACCGTTCCTTGCGTTGGAGATTCGGGTGGTGCTCTCGTTGATTACCTCGACAGCCGTTTCAGCCGAGTTCTGGCCTGCGACAGGATGGAAAGCCCCGTCGAACAACGTGACATAGCTCCACGTTGACTGCTGTCCCCCGGCATTGGTGGACTCGACTGTGATGCGCATCCCGCCATCCTCGTAGGGCTCGTAGGTCATGATGTTGTTTGAAGGTGGTGGTGCAGACGAGTCTAGCTTCCATACGCCGAATCTCGGATTGTCAGCTTGGGTGGGTAGATGAGTAGCTGTGATGAGCGTGGTTATGGCGAGGCCAAACGCAATTACCAGACTAAGCCTTCTCATGTAGCACTCCTGTTTCTTACGAGTAGAGCAAGATTGCTGTTTTACGATGCCCGATTCACGACCAATTCAGGAAGCCTCAGGAGACTATTCAGTCGGTTCGGGACGTTGCGTGAACCTCTGCACGCGTCGACCAGTGGACGCTTCTCCTACGTAGAGATTGCCTTCTGAATCGATGCCCATCCCGTGTGGGCGCAGAAATTGACCCACCTGTCGACCTCCTCGACCGAATNCTCCGANGATTTGGAGATCNCTCCGTCGAAGAATCCAGACCTTGTGGTTNGTGCCGTCNGCCAGATAGAGCCACCGCTGGTCTGCGTCCGGAGATANCGCAATNACAAACGCGGAACCAGATGCGCGGGTGAGTGGGGCTACGACCTGCTCCACCACAAATTGGCCATCGTGTTCAAAGACNTGGATTCTATTTCCCCGNCGATCTGCTACGTAAATCAATCCGTCGTGTGAACCCACGAGGCCNTGGACAGTGGAAAACTGGCCGGGTGGAGGTCCAAGGGGGTCACGGTTCCCGAAGTCATAGTCGTCATCCGGGGGTTCGCCGTAAGCNCCCCAATGCCGGAGATACTCCCCGGTGTCGCCGTCGTAGACGACGACTCGACGATTCCGGTAGCCGTCCGCAAAATAGGCTTCATTGGTGTCAGGGTCGACCCAAATACCGGCTGGGCCGCCCAACAGTGNGGGGTCATTNCTCCCACCATGTTCATCGTATCGGCCTATGGTCATGACGAGCTGGCCGTCGCGCGTGAACTTCATAACTCGGTGATGCCGGTAGGTGCCTACCCACACATAGTCGTTGTGGTCCACGAACAGNCCGTGCGCGTTTCTCGGAAACTCGGACACATCTTGCNTTGAGGGGTCGCCCCATCCCTGCACGACGTTNCCTTCAGGATCGAACTCGATAACAACNGGGGCTGGCGCGCAGCAAGTGCCGATAGGAGGGTCCTGGACGAGCGCGGTCTCTTCCGGNGTGAGNGTTTCAGGCAAGTGGGTGACCCAGACGTGGTCTTTCGCGTCCACGAACACAGCTGTCACGGCACCGAGNATCCACGCNTTTGGCATTTCTCGAGGCCATGANGGGTCAACTTGAAAGNNNGGTNGNCACAGTTCGATCAGTGNCNNCGNTGGAATCATCGGNTGAACNCGTTCCTCAGTGCCGGGGGTATCGNNTTCTGNCGCGCANCCGAGCAGTGTGGNGAAAACCACGAGTGCTGAAGCGATAGTGACGGTCCGTCGAGTGCTTGGCATGGTCAATTAATCACTTCGGGTAGTTCTCTAAAACGTGGCGATCGGATTCAGTGGCGAACCTGTGCCGCCGGGAACTGGAACCGGAGCGGCTGTCAGCAGAAACTCCCAACGCCCCCGCTCATCCGACGCTCGGCTCAAGTCTTCAAGGTCAACGTTATCAAAAATTGGGGTGCCCATCGCCACGAGTAACAGGATGTGGAGTGGGTGGCTCACGTCCATTCCTGACGGATGCACATCAGCTCCGTGGTCGGTGCCAACTACGGCCACNTCGCGGTTCCGAAACCATCGNGCGGTNGACGCATGAAGGCCCGCGACNCGGTCTCCAATATTCCANGGACCTTCTGCNGCACGCCTTNCCCATCGTCCNGTNCGNACGAANACGGCATCNCCACTCCTGACGTTTACCCCNGTCTGTTTTTCCCACNCNTCGAGTTCTTCTGGATAGATNGGGCTACCTGGTTCCAAGAACATCNACCCCCCGCAAGCGAGGGATGTCGATCAGAATGCCTCGTGTAACGAGGCCNTTCTTAAAATTGGTAATCGCAAGCTTCGCACANCCGTCGACGGTGATGGAATCGTCNGGAANGCCATTGTACAACTGGCCCTGATGGGCGAAATGACACAGTGCATCAAGGTGGGTGTGCGCATATCCGTGGTAGGAGACCGTCCACTGGTCACTAACACTCGGCCCTGCGTCATCCAGCCCTCCCATCGTCATGGTAAATGGGCGTGGGTTGTCGACGGCCTCGTGAGTTTCGACGTCGTGCGCGAGAGATACCGATACACCATCCTTGACTAGTGCGGCAGCCTCACGACGTTTNTCGTCNGTGATNAAATTCAGGGTNCCNAACTGGTCATCAGCGCCCCACCGGCCCCAGTTGGAGACTTCCGTCATCCAAGTGTCAAAGGTCTCGGCNCTGATAGGCCTGGCTGATTGGGCGTGCGTGTTAGTNCCAGTCGNGCTGAGCCACAGAAGACAGAAAACAATCGAGGCGCCCACGAGAATCGATTTACTGTTTTTAGAGACGTTACCAGTCACTGGTGAATCCCCCAATAATCTGTGTGTCCAACGTGTGTGCACGCTGGCACTGGAGCAGTCTATAGAGCGGCGTNTCGCACGACAAGCCGAACGTCTGCACATTACTTGAAGGGTCGGTAACATCAAGATGTTGGTATTTGATGGCGAAGCTGACGNCTATATAATCCGACTTTCTTGTCTATTTTGCCGGTTCTGTAAGGAGGTGACACTGATGAGGTGGCGTGCTGCTGGGATTCTCTTATTACTCCTGTTCACCGGGGTTGCTAACGCGCAGCCACTNTTTGATGACAGNTTTCCACCGNAGGAATTCGCTGAGCGGCGGGCNCNCGTGATGGCTGCGGTNGGCGACGGTGTTGCAATACTGCAAGGCGCAACAGAGCCTCCCGCCTACGCCACGTTTCGNCAAAGTAATCANTTCTATTACTTGACTGGCGTCGAAGTNCCGCGCGCGCTGGTGATGGTGGATGGCCGGGCACGGACCACCACACTTTACCTTCCGGCTCGAAACGAGCGGGCCGAGCGCTCGGAGGGCCCGGTGTTAACACCCGGTGACGAAGCTGAACACCTGACTGGCATTTCAGTCGTGCGGTCGCGCCAGGCTTTCGGCGATGACCTCGTGGAGGTAGTGGGAAGGGGACAGGTTGTCTACACCCCGTTTAGACCTGAAACGCTTGCGGCCGGCACCCCGGCGCGCGCTGTGGCTCACGCTACCGCCTCGGAGNAGGACCCGTGGGATGGACGACGTTCACGTGAAAAAATCTTTATTGAACAGGTTCGGGCACGGGTGCCAAAAGTGGAGATTCGAAACCTCGACCCCATTCTTGATCGCCTGCGGATGATCAAGAGTCCTCTCGAAATCGCGATGATCCGCGAAGCGACACGTATCTCTGGCAAAGCCATTTTGGACGTTATGCGCTCTGCCAAGCCAGGCATGAAGGAATATGAGTTGGCGGCAATAGGGGATTTCTATTTCCGGTTGCACAACGCGNATGGCCCAGCNTACTTCGCGTTGGTTGCAGCCGGTGAGAATGCCCACTATCCGCATTATCACGCGTCGCAAGGTGTGCTTCAGCCAGAGGATTTGGTGCTTTACGACTACGGACCGGATTACCAGTACTACTCTTCGGACGTTACACGAATGTTTCCAGCGGATGGGCGTTTTGATAANGATGAGCGNGAGCGTTATNCCGTATACCTACGTCTGTATCAGNCGCTCATGNCGGCTATCCGCCCGCACGTGTCGCCGCAAGAAATCATTCGTGCCGCCGTGGTAGAGATGAAGGAGATTCTTCGGTCGTTTTCCTTTGCGAGCGCAAAGACTGAAGCTGCCGCAAGGCGTTTTGTAGACCGCTACAGCAAGAGTACAAGTAACCGATTGGGACATTTCGTTGGAATGGAAGTCCATGACGTTACCGCACCCTTTGACGTGTTACAGCCGGGCATGGTGTTCACAATTGAACCCGCGCTGACTATTCCCGAAGACCGTGTGTATATCCGATTAGAAGATGTCATTCTCATTACCGAGACGGGTTACGAGAANCTGTCGGCCTTTGTGCCGGTTGAACCTGATGAGATCGAATTACTCATGGCGGAGGATGGATTAATAGATGTGGTTGGCGGTGTGTAGAGTGGCGCATAAGCCGACACGGGTTTTCGTAGGTTTCANCAACGCGAGTGATAGACATTCCTGACTGGATTTCTGACCGTATTCATNATTAAGGAGAATCTTTATGCGAATCGTCNCTGGACTCTGTGCGGCAGCACTCTTTCTGGTAGCCCTGCCAGCGGACTCGCCCGCGCAATCCGTCGCACAGGTCAACACAATTGAGGTTGCTGCTGATGAGGTCGACGCCTACGTGGCCGGAATGAAGAAAATGAAGGTGCTCTACGAGCAACTTCTTCCTACGGTCGAGATGCGCATTTGGCGAACTGCGATAGGCGGAGCGAGTAGTGGGCTTCTGACTGTGGTAACCGAGTTNGANAGCATGGAAGCGTGGGCCACTGGCACTGCAACACTGTCAGCGCATGCTGGCTATCAGCCCTTGATCGAAGAACTCCAGGCCACGGGTCGTGTGATGGTGTCTGTGTCCATCGTCAGCGACATCACCCCGTAGGACTATTTTTTCAGAAATTCACACTGCTAAACCCTGAGGAAACCGAGCGTAGAGCTCGGCTAGAAATGTAGTCGAAAGCCCACCGTTGGGATGCGAGGGAAGCCTCCGGTTGGTACCTCTGTTAGACGCGGCAGCGTTGACCCGGGGTCATGTTGAAGTCGAGGCTCCAACACGATTGCGTTCTTGCGGTTCAGTAGATTAATCACCTCGAGATAAAGTGACCAGCGGCCCTCGAGGCCTCCGGGTTGGTAGGTGAGCCTTAGGTCAACTCGAGTGTAATGTGGAAGCCGGTGATTATTGAGGTTGTCGACGTTCCCGTAGTCGACCGTGTACACCTGGTTTCCAGCAAGGTCCGTCTCTGGCACGAGCCTGCCGAGGTCGTTCTCTACAGCAGCAATTCGTAGTCCGGTGGGGGTCGTGTGGGGAAATCCACTGGCGATCCTGGCGGTAGCGGCCACTTCAAATTTGTTGGTGATTCGATACCGTCCCACAGCGTTGAATGCGTGACGCCTGTCGTATTCGAAGGCGTAGCGTCGACCATAGCTGTTTCGAAATGCGCGACCCCAATTATAGGAAAGCCATCCGGTGAGCGGGGCAGATGGATTCGTGTGACTGAGCAGGATGTCGAAACCGTGCGCATCACCGCCGCCGTCATTGGAGGGGTCGCTTGTAATTAGGGGTCTCCTGGGGATGCTCTGCTGCAGGTGCTCAGGAAAATCGTATTGTGAGATTCGACTGAGTCGTTGAGCTTCGGTTTCAAGACGTCCGATCAGGAGATCGTTAAACCTCTTATGGTAGCCCTCGACGCGCGCGGTTAAGTTGTTCCAGAGGTTCTTTTGAATTCCAACCACGACGTGTGTGGCCTTTTCATAAAGGAGTCTCAATTGGCGCGCTGCAGAGAGGTCGATGAAATAATCTGACTGGATGAGCTTTTCGTAACCCGGACTCTGCGTGTATAAGCCAACCGCGGCGCGAAGACGGGTGCTAGGATTGAGGCTGTAGCTTGCTGCCATACGTGGTGAAAGAGTCCGCCGGTCATTCACCGTGTTCCAATCCAGTCGTAATCCAGGCTCAATCGAAACGCGAGACGAAGGCGTGTAAGATTCCTGAAACCAGAGACCGCCCCGGGTCCCGGCGAGTGAAGAGTCGAGACTATCCGGTAGGCCCGACCCGCCCTCTACGCTCGAACCATTAGCTTCGTAGCTATTTCGGTCGCCGCTAATGGTTTGGTTGACTCCAGTCTTTAAACGATGCACTTCAAATCCNGNNCTNANNAGATGNGCTGGTGTCGCTTGNACTGTTAGTTCATGACGTAGTGANAGGTCNCGTACNNAGAGCAAACGATCAAAGATGATGGTGCTTAAACCGAACGCCAACTTATCATCGGCGGTGTTTGACCGCTTAGCATCCAAGCGTATCCTGCCGTCGAAGTCGAGAAATTCGCGATTGCGGTACCAAGACGCAATTGTGGTGGAGGTGCTGCGTGCGCCGAGGACCGCATCGAAACGGACCGACGCGAGGTCGTTCCGTACATCGGATCCGAAGTCCGCCTGCTCTCCAGGACGGTCTCGGTTAATCCTAAAATCGAGGTCGGCGTCCTCGACGCTCCGAAGGCTCGTGAGGCTGAGCCGGTGTCCAGGATTGAAATTCCAGCCTGTCTGCATTTGCAGGTCAGTGAATGCAGGCAACTGTTGATTTTCGAGGATGCGGTCGAGAATGAGGTCATAGTAGGTACGCCGTGCACTGAAAAGCCACGTGCCGTTGTTCCAAATTGGCGTGGTGCCTTCAAGAACGATGTTTCCATCCGTGANACTAAGGGCCGTGGCTCCTTGTAGGTCTCGCCGCCCTCGTCGGTTGTCGACAATGAGCAGTGATGAGAGACGGTCTCCGTAAGCGACTCCGAAGCCCCCGGCAGTCAGCTGAAAGTTCTCCACGGTCTCAGGATTGAAGGCGCTGGTAATTCCGAATAGACGGTAGGGATTATGAATCTCGATCCCGTCCATCACGGTCAGATTTTGATCGGGCGTACCTCCGCGCACTGCCAGCCGACTCGTGAAATCGTCCGTTGCNGCGACGCCNGGCAACGTATCCAGAGCCCGAAAGATGTTGTCAATACTGCCCGCGACCCGAAGAACCTCCTCGGAAGCGAGGGGATTAGTGGACGGCCGTTCNAATTCGACGGCATCGGCCTCCACGTTAACCGTTTCAGCGAAGGTGTAGCGGAACAGTAGAACTTCGAGATTCGTGNCTTCGGCCGGTAGCGTCGCCTCGAGATACCCGTCGGCNTCGAANCGGAGAGTGGTCTCTGCATNAGTCAGCGTGATTGAGAAACGTCCGTCGGGCCCNGTCNCGACCGTTTCCTGNATGGTTGAGACNCGAACATTNGCGAGGGGNGCTTCCGTGGTTCCNTCGATGACGATACCGGTAACCGCGGCNGGGTCCTGGGCNAGAGCAATTCCAGGGCACAGAAGNAGTGCAGTGANAAAGNAATGACCGNGTAGGCAAGTAACGAATCGTCGGCGCATGTTCGAGATGCTCTNGCTCATGGTGACNAGCTCAACANNCTAGTGTATAGACATTTCNGGCGTGTTTCACGNCGATGTTTTCTTGGCGTTTCAGCAANNAGCTCTNCTTTTTCTCTCGGTCNTTTGGGTGTAGGCTGGNNCCTTCACCCANGCCCATCCTGAAGGAGACGCGATGCGAATCCCGGTNTTCGGACTAGTAGTNGTNTTCACGNTGTTGTCNGCCTCAGCCGAGGCGCAAGACNCAGACAACCGTCTGACGTTNGACCTCTATCTCGAATACGAGTCAGTATCTGACCCTCGACTGTCGCCAGATGGTCAACAGGTGATCTACTCNCGTCAATGGATTGACAAAGTAAACGACCGGCGCGAATCGTCGCTCTGGATTATGGATGTGGACGGGTCTCGGAATCGCTTTCTGGTCGAAGGCTCGGGCGCTCGATGGTCGCCCAGTGGGGACCGCATCGCGTTTGTTGCTGAGGGAGAACCGAAGGGGTCCCAGGTTTTTGTGCGATGGATGGATGCTGAAGGGGCAACCACTCAGNTCACCCGAGTAGAGCGTGGCCCTGGCAGTTTGTCCTGGGCACCCGACGGTGACTTGATTGCGTTCACGATGACGGTCCAGGAGCCGAATACGTGGCCGATTGACATCCCAGAGGCGCCCGAAGGAGCCACGTGGACGAAGGCTCCGCGGGTCATTGAGCGGCTCGATTATCGCCAGGACCGGCAGGGCTTCACTGATGACCTCTCCCGACATCTTTTTGTGGTGCCGGCCTCCGGCGGTACTGCGCGGCAGTTGACTGATGGGTCATGGGATCACTCAGGTACGGCGTGGACGCCAGACGGTCGAAGTCTCCTGTTCAGTTCATTACGGGTCGATGATGCGGACTATCAATGGCGGGAAAGCGAGATTTACGCGGTTGACNTGGCTAGCGGTGATATCCGTGCGTTAACGACGCGAAGGGGGCCCGACCAAGCTCCGGTTGTGTCTCCGGACGGGCAACAGGTGGCTTACACGGGCTATGACTGGACGCGCGACACTTACATTACGCGCAAGGTCTATCTTATGAACATCGATGGTTCAAATCCTCGGCTCGCGTCGGGGGCGTGGGANCGTCAGCCGTCAAATCTCATCTGGAAGCCGGATGGGAGCGGGCTCTACCTCAGCAGTCGGACCGAAGGTACTGGCAACTTATACTTCCTCCCAACGACTGGACCGGGTGCTGGTACAGTGCGCCCCGTTACGCAGGGGCAACATCTATTGACCGTGTCCGACCTGAGTGANGACGGNACTGCGGTCGGCGTNCGAACGAGTTTCTATGCGCCGCCTGACGTGGTCACGTTTNCTGTTGAANNGCCNGCNGCGATTACNCAGCTCACCGCCGTGAATGACGACATCCTGACCGGGAAAGNGTTGGGNACTGTCNAGGAAATCTGGTATCCGTCGACGGACGGGCTACAGGTTCAAGGGTGGTATATCACTCCTCCCGACTTCGACTCGAGCCGTGACTACCCGATGCAACTGCATATCCATGGCGGCCCACATGGTATGTATGGTGTTGGTTTCAATTTTGGATGGCAGTGGCAGGCGGCGCAGGACTACGTCGTCTTGTATACAAATCCTCGGGGTAGTGCCGGGTATGGCAGCGCCTTCGGCAATGAGATCATGAACGCCTATCCGAGTAAGGATTACGACGACCTAATGGCCGGGGTCGATGTCCTGCTCGACAAAGGCTTCGTGGATTCGCAAAACCTCTTTGTCACCGGTTGTAGTGGCGGCGGTGTGTTGACTGCTTGGGTGGTTGGACATACGGATCGTTTTGCAGCGGCCTCCTCGAATTGTCCCGTGATCGATTGGGTAAGTTTCGTAGGCACCACCGATGGGGCCACCTGGTATCAGAACTTCCAGGAGCTGCCATGGGATGACCCGAGTGAGCACCTCCGCCGTTCACCATTGACCTATGTGGGTAATGTCACGACGCCAACAATGCTGATGACTGGCGTGAATGACCTCCGGACGCCGATGCCACAGACCGAGCAGTTCTACAGCGCGTTGAAATTGTTGAAAGTGCCGACCGCGATGGTGCGCTTTAACAATGAGTGGCATGGGACGTCACGCACCCCGTCGAACTTTCTCAGGACACAGGCGTATTTGAAGCATTGGTTCGAGAGATATTCGCGGCCGTCGACGACGCACACCGAGCAGCCCCAGCAGCCGT
>PAWT01000036.1 GCA_002714165.1 Acidobacteriota bacterium | reverse complement strand
TGGGGTTCGCGTGCCAGTGATAGCGAACTGTTTTTCAACGCGGATGACTCCGGTATGGCGCACTATCCTGGCTTCGGACTTGAATCGGCGACGTTCCTCGCGACCCAGCGCAACATCCTCGGAGTTGGCACGGAAGCGGTCGGTACAGACGCGGCGGTGGGCGCGATCGCCGATCCAGCGTTTCCAAATCACTTTACAATGCACGGGGCTGGCAAGTACGGATTGACCCAACTCGCCAACGTTGACCAACTTCCAGCCACTGGTGCTGTGATCATTGCGACGCCGCTCAAGATCGATCATGGTTCTGGCAGTCCAGTACGTGCCATCGCACTGGTTCCGGCATCGTAAGAACTGGTTCCACGTGTGAGGCGGTTGAAAAGTGGCTAATAACTTTTTTAGGGTCAATATTCGGGTTCATTGGGCCGATACCGACGCCGCCGGAGTGGTGTGGTTTGGCAACTTTCTTCGGTTTTTCGAGGAAGCGGAGGACGAACTGTTTCGAGCGCTTGGCAGAACCCGCATGGAACTCATGAAAGATTTCGGCATTCTCATGCCTCGTGTCGATGCTTCATGCAAGTTTCGCGCACCGGCACGCGCTGAAGAGGTGCTCGAAATTGGGATTGCTATTGAATCGATCACTATGCGTCGTATTTCATATCGATTCGAGGCACGTAAAGTCGACTCCCGCAAGCTGATTTGCGAAGGGTCTTATCGGGTTGCCTGCATCCATCAAAGGACCTTTAGAGGTACCGAGTTTCCGGCTAAGCTCCGCGGGCTGCTTAAGCGGATGGACGGATTGGTTACCGCACAGCGCCAGAAGACAAGCGACCGTTGATAATCGGAACAGACTTGGGAAGTTCGCGCTGGAGTTTCTAGGAACAACCGCTCAGATGTCTAAGCAATTCTCCATAGAAGAGCATGCAAACAATGACACAATTGGTATAACCGCCGTACGGCAGCGAAACGAGTGGTGTTTCAGGGGTTGTCTAGGGGCCGAGTTCCTCTGATCGACGGGAGAGTCCATGATGCAAGCGTGGGGCGTGACCCTACTCCGGTTAACTGTTGGAGTGGTCTTTGTCGCACACGGAGTGCCGAAGTTGTTTGGGCCGATGTGGGGCGGCACTAGTCCGGAGGACACCGTTGCCTTATTCGCCTTGGTAGGTTTGCAGCCAGCGCCCTTACTCGCCGTTACGGTAGGAATTGTTGAACTGGGTGGTGGCATAGCGCTTTTTATTGGTGCCTTCACGCGCCTAATGAGCGCGCTCCTGGCGATCATTATGGCTGTAGCGATTTGGAAAGTGCACTGGCCATATGGTTTCTTCCTGAATTGGTCTCTCGAACCGGGTGTCGGACACGGCTTCGAGTATGCGCTTGTCTTACTCGTTGCTTTGTTTTGCTTAATGCTGACCGGACCTGGCGTGTTGTCGTTCGACGGGTACGCTAACAAGTCGGCGAAGTCCGCCCAAGGGCGATCACGTCGGGATAAGGTGTAGCGCACTCTCAACACTCTCGTACCTTTTGACGGATTTTCCACCATGCAATTAACGGGTCGATCAGCTTTAGTGACCGGCGGTAAGAGAATTGGTGCAGTAGTCGCCCAGGCGCTGGCGGCACGTGGAGCTGACGTAGCGCTTTCATTCAACCGCTCTCGTCACGAGGCCGAACAGGCCGCAGAAGCGATTCGCGCGCATGGCCAGCAAGCCTTTATCGCACCGGCGGATCTGTCGCAAGCCTCTGCATGCGGTGAAATTGTGCAGGCCACTACTGAGGCTTTGGGTCGACTCGACATACTGGTACACATGGCCTCGGTCTACACTCAAACACCGTTCGACCAGTTAACTGTTGAGGACTGGGACCGGTCACTCGCGGTGGATCTCCGTGCAGCCTTTCTCTGTGCGCGTGCGGCTGTGCCGCATATGCGCACCGCTGGAGGTGGGCGTATCGTTATGTTCTCGGATTGGACAGCCAAAAGTGGCCGACCAACCTACACGGGCTATCTGCCGTATTACGTCGCTAAAGCTGGCTCAGTCGCGCTGGCCGAAGCGTTAGCGTTCGAATTGGCACCCGACCAAATTCTTGTTAACTCAATCGCTCCTGGACCCATCCGTGCACCGGCTCAGCTGGGAAAAGCAGTGCAAGAGGAGGTCATCCGCGCGACGCCGCTCAGCCGATGGGGCGGCGATGAGGAGATTGTAAAAACGGTTCTTTGGCTTATCGAAAGTGATTTTGTAACGGGCGAGACAATTCGGGTAGACGGTGGACGCCACCTGCGTTGAGGCTGGGCTCAGCTTCACACGTTAAGCAGAGCCTTCATTGAGGCGAGTGCGCCCGTCAATTCGTCGCGGTTCTTCCCAAAGGCCAGACGGATGTACCCCTCACCGTGCGTGCCGAAATCGGCGCCAGGCACACAACCGATGCGACCTTCCTTAATCAGGTACTCGACCAATGCCCACGAGAGTGATTCCGGGGTTCCCGCGCTGCCCGGTGGGCGCCAAGCCGGGTCGATCCGGAGGAACGCATAGAACGCCCCCTTGGGAGGTTCGCCGCTGAGCACCCCGGAGCCTAATTCGCGGATGCCCTCGTAGAACAGGTCACGCCGTGCCTGCAACTCGACCCGATAAGCTTCCACTTGATTTTTTGCGCCCTCTAAACCACCGACGCCACCCCATTGCACAACTGTGCCAGTGTTGCTACACGTATAGTAAAGAACTTTCTTAATACGGTCGGCAATGACTGGATCGTTTATCGCGAAATAACCTAGGCGGAGGCCGGTCATCGCGTACGATTTGCTAAATGTGTAAACAGAGATCGTTCGGTCGTACATGCCTGGCAGGGACGCTATGCTCACATGACGTTCGCCGTCGAAGACGATGTCTTCGTATGCCTCGTCGGAGATTACCCACAGATCGCGCTCTTGTGCGATCGCCGCGATCCGCTCGATATCTGCCTTGGTGAGAACGCCGCCGGTTGGGTTCTGGGGTGAATTCAGCAGGATTGCCCGCGTCTTTTGTGTGACCTTCGATTCCAACTCGTCTAGGTCTGGCCGCCAGCGACGCGATTCATACAACGGGCAGTCGACGGGTACGCCTTGAGCCGATTGGATAGTGCCGCGTGTAGATGGCCACATTGGGTCGGCACAGAGCACTTCGTCGCCTGGTTCCAGTAAACCGTGGAAAATTACGTAGAGACCATGGATACCACCGTTGGTGACCATGACGTCGTCAACCGACTCAATCGGAATCTTGTTTTGGTTTTGAAGCTTGTCAACAATGAGTTCACGGAGGCGGGGAATGCCAACCGTCTGAACATAGTGCGTACGATTCTCAGCGATGGCTCGACTCATTCCAGTTTTAACAGCGTCCGGAGCGTCAAAGCCGACGTCACCTTGATCGAGACGATAGGGGTTTTCGATACCGAACATCATGTCGCGAATCCGCATAATGCCCGAGAACGGAATGGAGTCGAGGCGCTCACCCATTCGCTCAGAGTGGCACATAGTGCCAGTTCTTGGCAAACTCGATGTTTATAAGCTTCTTGTTGTTTTCCACAGCCGCACAGTCGTGGCGGCAGCGGCGATCGGTTATCCTTGCGGTCTCGAAACGCTCGCTGGGCTTTATTGGGAGACACCGCTGTTCAACCGATGAGCACCGATCCGATTTCTATACTGAGCGCCGTACCGGCGATTGCGCTAGGGCATTATCCAACTCCAGTGGAGGAACTGAACGGCCTACGTGCCGCACTGGGCGGTGGGCCCCGGCTTATCGTCAAACGCGACGATTCCATCGGATTTGCTTTCGGTGGTAACAAGGTCAGAAAACTTGAGTTGGTGTGTGCACGGGCACTGAGTGAGGGTGCCGATACACTCATCACTGCCGGTGGCGTGCAGTCAAACCACGCACGGGTGACAGCGGCGGTCGCGGCTCGTCATGGCCTACGTTGTCTGCTCGTGGCGAACGGTGTGCCGCCGGATAAGCCAACGGCAAATGCGTTACTCGACGAGCTGTTGGGTGCTGAGGTTCATTACGTTAAGTCTCGTGAAGACCGGTCGCCCACGATGGCGTCGGCAGCGGCACGCTTGGTTGCGGCGGGACGGCGTCCCTATGTGATTCCCGTTGGTGCCTCAACTCCACTAGGAGCACTGGGATATGTTCGTGCAGTGGGCGAGTTGGTTGGTCAGGTGACGCCTCCCGACGTAATCGTTCACGCCAGTTCGTCCGGTGGAACCCAGGCTGGTCTTGTGGCTGGGTGCCGCCTTTACACGCAACGCACCCAAGTCATCGGTGTCAGTGCTGACGATTCAGCTGAATCGTTACTCCAGACGATAGCGACACTGATTATAGGGATCGAGACGATCCTTCAGCTCGCACCGGGTTCACTGTCTAATGGCCCATCTGTGGAGGTAGAGGACGGGTTTTGTGGTGATGGCTATGGAATTCCCACCGAGCTGTCACGCGAAGCACTCGACCTACTAGCCCGACGAGACGCTATTTTTCTTGACCCTACTTATACGGCTAAGGCGATGGCAGCGCTCATCGCTTACGTACGAGAAAATCGGTTTCGGGACGATCAAACGGTGCTTTTTTGGCATACCGGTGGCCAGGTGAATCTGTTTGCCTAATGCGAATTTTGATACATTCGCTCTATCGTTCCTCCAGCTTGTCTCACTTCGCCGTTGAGTTGATTAAATCTAAGGGCAACGGACGGGTGAAAACTCTATTGACGGGAGTCGTCGTCGCTGGGTTCGCGGCGACTGTGTTTACACAGTCATTAACGCTTGATGAGTTGCTATTTCGAGCAAGTCAGTCCGTCGTCGCTTATGAGCGAGTGTTTTCGAATGCCGTTGCCGAAGAGCAATACGTACAGCGGATTCTCCGATTTAATGGAACATTACGCCGCCAGCGGGATTTACGGTCCGACATGCTACTCGTGCAGCTACCGGGGGCCGTTTCGTGGTTCGGATTCCGTGACGTTTTCGAAGTCGACGGGAAGCCAGTGCGTGATCGTGACGAACGCTTACAGAAGCTGTTCCTTGGCGAGGCACGGCCAGCTGTGGAGCAAGCCACTACACTTACGCGGGAAAGCGCTCGCTATAACATCGGTGAAGTCGTTCGCACGGTGAATTTGCCGACAATTGCGTTAACGTTCCTTCACCCGCTCAACCAGCACCGGTTTGACTTCAAGCGTGTGGATGAGGAAATGATTGATGGACGGCCCGTTTGGGTCGTGCAGTACAGTGAACAAGCGCAACCGACATTTGTCCAGATTCCTGCAGGCGATATGTTCGCCCGCGGTAGATTTTGGCTCGATGTTGAAACAGGGGACACTTTACGTAGCGAGTTGGTGCTCGGCACGTCCCGCAGTGAGCTCCTGACGACGATCGTTGTCGATTATCGCCAGCACGAAGCATTCCCGTCTTGGGTACCGCATTCGATGCGTGAAATTTATGAGCGACCACTTGAGTCCAGGTCCGAGTCGATCGAGGCGACGGCCACTTATTCAAACTTTAGGCAATTCGGTGTGGAGACCAAGGAATCGGTGAGGGTGCCAAGATGACGTTGGTTACCAAGCTGATTGGTAATGGCGCTGTATGTTCCGGCGAGGGGTGATGATAGTGGTCCTTGGGCTGACTATGGGTTCTGCGGTAGCGGGTGGATGGGAATTACCAGGCTCGGCTGGTGATTTTCCAGCTCCAGTTGTCAGAGGTGGAGACAAAGCGGCCGACCGCCCGTATCTGCTAGAGCGGGTCGGTGAAGCGGCAGTTGTTCAGCTTTATGCCGACGGGTTCGAGAGCTTGCCTCTCGACCAGCGCATCCTGGTCTATCACCTCTACCGGGCCGCTCTCGCTGGTCGTGACATCTTTTACGATCAACGGTACGTGCACAACCTTGAGATGCGAGAAGTACTCGAGCAGATCCTGACTCATGCTGATGGCGTGGACCCGGACACTCGCGCCGAGATCGAGCGCTACACCAAGCTCTTTTGGATTAACACCGGTCCCTACAACAATTTGACAGCCAGGAAGTTCGTTCTTACGTGCACCGAGGAGGCCTTTCTTGCCGCTGCTCAAGCAGCTGTCGATGAAGGCGCGAGATTTCCCACACAGGACGGCGAGACGCTGGACGTCATGCTGACGCGCATGTTGCCTCTTTTTCTTGATCCATCGCTTGATCCGAGCGTGACAACTAAAACACCAGATCTGGAAGAAGACATTCTAATCGCGAGCGCCAACAACCTCTACGTGGACGTCACAATGGACGACCTTGACAGTTTCACGGAACAGTACGCCTTAAATTCACGTCTTGTAAAACGCGGGGACCATGTTGTTGAGGAGGTTTACAAGCTCGACGGAAAATACGGCGAGCATATTTCTCAAATCATCAAGCACTTGGAAGCCGCGATTCCATATGCCACTGAGTCGATGGCCAAAGCACTCAAAGCCTTGATTCGGTTCTACCGTACTGGAGAAGACGCCGACCGCAAAGCTTATGACATCGCATGGATCCAGGACGACGCCTCGCCCATCGACACCATTAACGGGTTCATCGAGGTGTACATGGACGCCCGTGGTACGAAAGGGGCGTGGGAAGCGTTGGTCTACTACGTTAATCAGGAGAAAACTGCGGAGATCCAAGTTCTCGCTGACAATGCTCAATGGTTTGAAGATCGAATGCCATGGGACCCGAAGTATCGGAAGAAGGGTGTCCGTGGTATTACGGCCAACGCCATTGATGTCGTCATTGAAACCGGCGAATCAGGGCCGGTGACCCCGATTGGCATTAACTTGCCAAATGATCAGAGTGTTCGGGAGGAGCACGGGAGTAAATCAGTGTCACTCTCAAATGTAGTGGAAACCTATGAACAGGCAACACCGTCCGGATTTCGCACGGAATTCTCCTGGACCCCCGCCGAGGCCACTCGTGCTGAATGCTGGAGCAGGACTGTTGGTGAACTCACCACAAATATGCATGAGGTGATTGGACACGCCTCGGGTAGGCTGGCAGATCACCTTAACGGGAATCCGCAAGCTGCGTTGAAGGAGCAGTATTCCGCACTTGAGGAGAGCCGAGCAGACTTAGTGGCGCTTTACTTTCTCCCTGATCCGAAGCTGGCCGAATTTGGACTTGTACCAGTAGAGCACCACAACGAAATCGTACTGGCAGGGTACGAAAGTTATGCGCGGAACGCTATCACGCAGCTTCGGCGTGTCCGGAAAGGGACACAGCTCGAGGAGGATCACATGCGCAACCGCCAGATGATCGTCAGGTGGTTAATGGACAACACGACCGCTATCGAAGAACGTGTGCATAACAGCAAGACTTTTTACGTGATTACTGACGTGACTGTGTTCCAACAGGGGGTAGGTGAACTGCTCGCGGAAGTACAACGGATCAAATCCGAGGGTGATTACGAGGCGGCGAAATGGTTGTTTGAGACCTACGGGATCCATTTTGATGCAGACCTCCGTGATCAGGTCGTCGAACGCGTGGACGCGTTAAACCTTCCATCCTACTCGGGTTTTGTGCAACCAAAACTCGAAGTAGAACGGGACGCTGACAACACAATTATCGATGTGACCATCTCCTATCCGCAGGACCTTATGACCCAGATGCTCGAGTACTCTGGAAATGCTGTCGGGATGGTGCGTCCTGGAGGTCTTCACTAATGAGTTTTTTGTCGAATCAACTCTCGCGCGTGTTTGTGGCTTGCGTTCTTGCTGCCGTGGTTCCTGTGATCGGNATGCCNNTCGAGTCNGCGGCTCAGNATTCGTCGGNGGNNACCCTNACTTTTCGCCAAGCNATGCTAGNGGCTGAAGATTCCCGCGCGNCGGATCCNGTCAGNCTNGCGACNCTNCTGACCGGCATNGAGAGTCCNAACGANGAGATTCAGNAGATNGCAGTGCGTGCCCTNGGNCGGCTGGAGCGCTTNNANNTGAGNNATCGGATCGCCAGACTACTCGAGGCCGANCAGCCAGCCGTGCGGCGCGAGGCCATCAACGCTCTCGGTCAGAGCCTGCAGCGTGGTGGTGACCTTTCAGTTTACGTGTCAATGCTGCTTGCTCGGCTCAAAGAGGAGAAAGATCCTGAGGTGCAAGGTGTCGTCGCCGAGACGCTCGGGCGATTACCATATCTGGATTCTCAGACACTGCAGCGTGTGGAATTAATGCTGGGGTCGTTCGTAAGTTCTGTGGACCCCGCTGTTCGTCTCGGAGCCGTTGATGGTCTTGAAGCGATAGCTAGGTTGCGGGGTGATCAAACGCCGCTGGCGGATCAGACAATTGCGCAGCTCCTTGTAGTCTTGACTACTTCAGGCAGTGATGAGAAGGCCTTACGGACTCGGCGGCTCGCGTTGGCAGCTTTAAATGCCAGCGGGTCAGCCGATGTAGGGACTATTTCTGCGGCGCTTGATGATAGTGACGCGCAGACGCGTCGACTAGCTACGCTGGCGCTGCTTGATGCTAACGACCTGTCTGAGAGGGAATTGCTGATTGAGAAGGCACTAACCGACAAGTCCGCGATGGTGCGGCTCGATGCTTTGGTTGCGTATGGCAAACACGGTCGGTTAAGGGGGTGTAATTCGCTCGTCGAAGCTGTCGAGGATCAGAACTCACATGTTTCTCTCCTGGCGCTGGATCTACTTGGCGAAGGTTGTCCCACNGGTCCGTCACCAACGAGCTTTGTCGCGAGCATTGCTGGTGGGCTCAACAGGGATAGTGATTGGCATCGGCCGGTACACGCCCTGGTCGCACTGGCTAAACTCAATCAGAACCGTGCAGTTGGTTTGCTACCGCGATTCGTTGAGCATCCGGTCTGGCAAGTCAGGATGTATGGAGCGCGAGCTGCAACACAGTTAGGTCCCGCCAGTGGCGCGATACTCGCCGAGCTGGCTGACGATCCGAATGCCAATGTACGCGGGGCGGCACTGCGCGGTCTTGTAGCACTGGAAGGGCACGCTGCNGACGACGTTCTGTTGCAGGCGCTGGCCAGCGATGACTATGGCCTATTACGCACGGNGGCTAACCTACTCGAAGGAAGCCCAGATCGGCGCACGCCAACGATTTTACTTTCGACATTGGCTAGGCTTACTGCATCGGCTAGGGATACGTCACGCGATGCACGAGTGGCAATTCTCCAGCGCGTTAAGGAATTAGGTTCGCGACGCAACGCCGGGGTGCTGCGACCGTACCTGGAGGACCCCGACCCCCGAGTAGCCGCTACGGCAGCCGAAGCGCTATCCGACTGGACCGGCCAGACGGTTTTAGCGAGGACATCCCGTTTACGGACTGGAACAACGCCATCACTTGAAGCCGTGCTCGATCTTATTGGTGCCCACGTCCGGATGGTGAACGGTGCTGAGTTTCAACTCACACTATTTCCCGNAGAAGCACCCGCGACGGTCGAACGATTTTCTCAGCTTGCACGGAAGGGTTACTACGACACGTTGACTTTTCACCGCGTGGTCCCGAACTTTGTGATCCAGGGNGGGAGTCCTGGCGCCAATGAATTCATGGGAGACGGTCCCTACATGCGTGACGAACTGGGCCTTCGTCCACATGTCCGTGGTGCAGTTGGAATCTCCACCCGCGGTCGTGATACCGGCGACGCCCAGATCTTCATTAATCTCGTGGACAACCCTCGACTTGATCACAACTTCACAGTGTTCGCGCAGGTCACCNCTGGCATGGACACNGTGGACGCCATCCTNGAAGGGGACGCAATCGATCGGATTGAGATTATTGAGCGTTAATTTCAACACTCGACACCGTTGTGCNCCTCGAGCCGTCTCGCTCGTGTCGGCTGGAAGTAGTTGTGGCTTCTCATGCTTTTAACCGGTTATTTCATCAAAACCAGTTGTATATATAAACGTAGTTGCTTGTTGAAGTTGGCGGATTTCGGTCAGTTGGGTGCCTAGGTACACATGTAGAATGACGGCCTGACGAAAATGGGAACAGCTCACTTCGGTGTGTCGTATTGGATCGACCGGTTGCCCCGCCGCCGGTCATCCTACACTCGGTATCGTGGTCAGACCGACGTTGACGTTGCGATTATCGGCGGTGGGATGGCAGGTTGTGCGACCGCATACGCCCTGTCGACGGCGGGTGCGCGCGTTTGTCTCTTTGAAGCAGATCGAATTGGTCAGGGCGCAATCGGTTCGAGTACTGCACTCGTAATGCAGGAACCTGACGTCGATTTTCAAGATGTACTTGACGTGCACGGCCTTCGCGCAACCCGCACGATTTGGAGAATGACGCGCCGTGCTGCGCTGGATTTTGTGGCGGCTATCCGTCGACTCAAAATACCGTGCCAACCGGAGGCGCAGGATTCGATCTATTTTGCGAGTGACTCTACGTCGGTGCAGCGACTGCGCCACGAACTGGGGTTGCGTAAAAANGCTAAGTTGGAGGCTCGCTGGCTCACGGTCGAGCAACTACGGCGCGAGACAAATGTGGAGGCCGAAGGTGCTATTCGTGTCACGGGCAATGCACAAGTTGAGCCACTGCGCACCTGTTTAGGCTTTGCGGCTGCAGCGGCGAAACGAGGTGCCTCCATACACGAACGATCGCCCGTCGAGCGGATCAGAACCGGACGAGAACATGTTGAACTGCGGANCGCAGGCGGGACAGTTCGCGCTGATCGACTCGTCGTTGCGACCGGGNACCCGGGTCCGTTGTTCAAACCATTAGCGCGGCATTTTCGTGTTGCGGAAACTTACGCCGTCGCAACCCCACCGCTAGGTGCTCGGATTCGAGCCGGCCTTGGCCGGCGTCGGGCAATGTTGTGGGACACCGCTGATCCGTATCACTATCTACGCTGGACGAGGGATGGGCGGATCATCTTTGGCGGNGGNGATCGATCACAACCACATCCNAGNTCTCGTGNCAGNGTACTCGTGCAGCGTACAGGGCAACTTATGTATGAGNTGTCGGTGTTATATCCGGNAATCTCNGGTATTCAGCCTGAGTACGCGTGGTCAGGCCCCTCAGTGACCACAGCTGATGGACTGCCCTACATTGGGCCTCATCGGAACTATCCGCGGCATCTGTTTGCGCTCGGTTTTGGCGGTAATGGGCTCGCGCAGGGATTCTTGGCGTCGCGTATCCTATTGCGGCACTACCTTAGTGGGCCCGCGAAGGGCGACGAGCTCTTTGGCTTCGCTCGGTGATCCGTCATAAGAGTCGCCTTGCCGACTATTGAATCGCATCCTGACGACAACGAAATCAGCATCGGTGGTACTTTTGGTAAAGCACCCACATACAAGCGAGAGGGTCGCCCTGCTGAGTGCTGAGGAGCTGCTGCTAGCGTGAACGTTGGCATCGTGTGCTATGCGTCGGTCGGCGGTAGTGGCATCGTTGCTACCGAATTAGGATGCGCGCTTGCTGCGCGCGGGCATCAGGTGCGGCTGGTCAGTAGCGAGTTGCCGTTCCGTTTCGGTCAGTACCATCCTGGTCTGGGCTTTCATCCAGTGCAGGCGCCTGTCTATCCGCCGCTTCGAGAGCCTCAGTACCTCCTGTCGCTTGCCAACAAGCTCGTGCAGGTGTCTCGCCAGTTCTCACTCGACGTTATTCATTCCCACTACGCGATCCCACATGCCGCGGGAGCGTATTTGGCACGACAGATTCTCGGGGCGGGCGGTAAGGACCGGGTGCCGAAGATCATCACGACACTTCATGGCACTGATGTCACTCTAGTCGGCGCGGATCCGTCGTATTCTCAGACGGTTGCCTTCTGCATTGATCAATCGGATGGTGTCACTGCCGTTTCCGAGAGCCTCAGGGCTGAAACCGTTCGTGACTTAGTATTGGGAGCCGACATCCGCGTTATTCCAAATTTTCTCGACTGTAGCCACTACCGCTACGCTCCCAACCCTGACTTGCGGGCGCGCCTAACGCGTAACAATCCGACGACCAAGCTCATCATCCACGTATCGAACTTCCGGCCCGTAAAGCGGGCCAAAGCGGTTGTTGACATCTTTCGGCAGATTCGGGCGCGCGTTTCTGCCCGGCTCGTGCTGGTCGGCGAAGGGCCGGAGTTGGGTTCAGCGTGCCAACACGCGCGCGATGTGGGATTGGGTGATGCGATCGATGCGCTCGGCGAGCAGGAACACATCGTGCCGCTTCTATCAACGGCTGATCTGGCGTTGCTGCCGTCGGCAAATGAGGGGTTCGGCCTGTCTGCCCTCGAAGCAATGGCGTGTGAGACGCCAGTTGTTGCGTCGTGCGTGGGTGGCTTGCCAGAGATCATTGAACATGGTGTCAGCGGATTTCTACACCCGCCCGACGATACGGAGGCGATGGCCGAGAGTGGTGTGGCGCTCTTGACCGACGATTTCCTATACCAGCGGACGATTCAGGCTGGGCGTGATGTGGTGCTCCGTAAGTTCTGTGCCGATGCAATTGTCCCGCGTTACGAGGACTATTATCGCGAGGTCGTCGAGCACACGGAGTGACCAGTGTGAGGTATAGTCGAAGGACTCATATGATTTGGCGATTTTGTGCGCTGGTCCTGTATGTTTGGTGGTTTGCTCTGTCGCCGGTATATGCCCAGATGCAGGTTCGGCCAGTGGCCGGCCAGGAGGGCTACGTTGGTCTTGGCCTGCTTCTTCGCAAGCTCGAGACCGTCGGCACCTTCATGATGGCGACAGCGCACCCGGATGACGAGAATAACGCGTTGCTGGCCCTATTGAGTCACGGTGAGGGCATGCGGACCTCTCTTGTATCGGCGACCCGCGGCGATGGTGGCCAGAATGAAATCGGTGCGGAGTTGTTCGATGCATTAGCGGTTCTTCGGACCGAGGAACTCCTCGCTGCACACCGGTTCGACGGTGCCGAACAGTACTTCACGCGGGCGGTGGACTTCGGCTACTCCTTTAGCATCGATGAAACTTTCAACCGATGGGGTCGTGAAGAGATTCTCGGTGACTTTGTCAGGATGGTCCGTACTCTGCGGCCGGATGTTATTACTGGGATGCAGGTCGGTGGACGGGGAGGCGGGCAGCACCATCAAGCTTCAGCGGTTTTGGCGCGCGAAGCCTTTCATGCGGCGGCCGATCCGAAGCAGTTTCCTGAGCAAATAGTGGCAGGCCTTCGGCCGTGGCAGGCTAAGAAGTTCTACTTTAGCGATAGTTTGAGGTTTCGGAACGAACCACCTGACACCGACCCGAGCGACCTCGAGTCGATCAACTTAGAAAGTTATGACCCGTTGCTCGGACGCACGTACGCGGAGATCGGAAGCGAGGCGCGGAGCATGCACAAGTGTCAGGGGATGTCGCAACTTCTGAGACTGCCTGGCGACGCGCGAGCAAGGTATGTGTTGGCCGAAACGGCTAATGAAACACAGAATCTTATTGGTGGCGATATACCGCTCTTTGGTGGAGTTAACACCAACGTAAGCGGATTGACACAGTATGTAGTGGCCCAGGTACCCCGTGCTCTCAGGGTCGCCCTGACCAACATCGAGCGACACGCCCGCGAAGCGAGACAGAAGTTTAAGCAATCCGGAATCGACGCGACCCGGCAGTCTCTCGTGGACGGCCTGGTAGCTGTTAGGAACCTCCGAGGACGATTAGAGAACTTGGGTATTAGCGACGGCGCGGTGTATGAAATTGATTTTCGTCTAAAAACGAAAGAGGCCCAGTTTGAGCAAGCAGTGATTCTTGCGCACGGTCTGCGGGTCGCAGCGGTGGCCGAGGACGGTGTCGTTGTTCCTGGTCAGCCGGTGCGCGTGTCAGCTGTGGTAGCCAATCGAGGCGAAGTTGACGTGGTTGTGCACCACGTATCGTTCGCAGGGCTCGGCAGCGATACAGGTGGTTGCGTCGAAGAAGTCATACCTGCTGGTGACATGTATAACTGTGACTCATCTTTCACTATACCGGTCGATGCTGAGTTCACAACGCCGTATTTTTCGCAATTGCCTGATGCCGCACGTTACAACTTTGAGGATGCGGCCCCCTTCGGGGCACCGTTTGAGCCGACGCCGTTCCACGTGACATTTACGATCGAGTTCTTGCGTGAACGAGTGGACGTGCGCGTCCCGGTTGAGCACCGCTACGAGAAAGAGATTTTCGGCGGCGAGAAGCGTATGGAGTTGAACGTGGTGTCGCGCTTGTCTGTTGAGATGTCACCTGAAATCGCCGTAGCTCCGATGCCGGCCGGAGAGGTGGTGCGGAGGGAGATTCAGGTTGTAGTCTCGAATCGTGGCCCGAGGGCAACCGAAGCGGTGGTCGAGCTTGAAATGCCGCCCGGGTGGCGTTCGGAGCCAGAGCGATCCTCAATTACTTTCTCGCGCGAAGATGAAGAACGTACGGTCCGATTTTTTGTAGATCTACCATTTAATGTGCCGGCTGGCGATTATGTGATCAGATCGAGAGTGAGCAGCGCTGGCGCGATCTTCGACCGGGGGTTTCAGGTCGTCGAATACCCGCACATCCAGCCACGACATTTGATGACGGTGGCCGAGACAAGTATCAAGGTGATTGATGTACGAGTGGCTTCAAGCCTACTGATTGGGTATGTCATGGGCGCCGGTGATCACATGCCGGTGGCGATCGAACAGCTGGGTGCTCGGGTGGAACGTCTGAGTGGAACAGATCTCGCGTGGGGCAACTTGACCCGCTACGACCTCATTATTACAGGTGTGCGTGCTTATGAGCTGGATGCCAATCTGCGTGCACATAACGACCGTCTAATGAACTACGTTGAGAACGGTGGGACGGTTATCGTGCAGTACAACAAAGTCGGCTTCAACGATGCGCAGTTCGGGCCATACCCAGCTCGTGTCAGTCGGAACCGTATCACCGATGAACGGGCGCCGGTCGATGTGCTAGTACCGGATCATCCTTTGTTCAATGAGCCTAATGCCATCGATCCGACTGTCTGGGAAGGATGGGTTCAAGAACGAGGGCTGTATTTTTTGGGCGAACGCGACTCCCAGTATGTGGACCTAGTGGCGATGGAAGACCCCTTTGAATACAACCCTGGTGTGAAGAGGGGTGCGCTCGTTGAGGCTCGTGTCGGGCAAGGTCGTTGGCTCTATGTGGCGTTGGGCCTGTGGCGTCAGCTACCGGCTGGTACGGAGGGCGCCTATCGCCTGCTTGCAAACCTAATCAGCCTGCCGGACTCTCCGTAGTCCAAGGGGTGGTTGTTACTGCAAGATCGTGGTGAGTGCTTGGCTGATTGTTGAAAAGTTGAATCTAAAGCCGAGTTTCAGCGCGCGGGCCGGCTGGACACGTTGACCCCCTAACAGCAGTGCATCAGCCATTTCGCCAAGCATAAGCCGCAACGCGAATGCTGGTGCAGGCAGTAGGCTCGGTCGGTGGAGAGCACGGCCGAGCGCCTTCGAAAATTCTGAATTTGTCACGGGTTCAGGTGCCGTTGCATTAAAGATGCCTGCTACTTCTTCCGTCACAAGAGCCCACCGCACGAGGTCCACCCAGTCGGCATAATGAACCCACGACATATACTGCCGGCCTGAGCCAAGTGGCCCCCCGACGAACATCTTAAACGGCGGAAGCATCTTCTGTAGTGCACCGCCGGTTCGATCAAGGGCGATCCCAGTACGCAGGATCACCAGTCGCTCGATAATACCTTCCGCCTTGTGCGCCTCCGCTTCCCAATCGATACAGCACTTGGCCATAAAGTCATTACCGGGAGAGGAGTCCTCGATTAACTCTTCGTCACCTCGATTACTGTAGTAGCCGATTGCCGACGCGTTGACCAAAATCGCCGGTGGGTCACTGGCAGCCCGGATTGCGCCCACAACCGATCGTGTACCAAGCACTCGGCTGTCGCGGATACATGCTTTCTGTGCAACCGACCAGCGTTTAGCGGCGATAGGTTCTCCCGTAAGGTTAACGACCGCTGTGGCTCCATCAATGAGTCTCGCCCAAGAACCGACCCCATCGGTACCGTCTGGCTGCCAGCCAGCGTTAGTTAAGCCCGGTAGGTCCACATTTGATTCATGCACAACTACGCCGGGCTGCAGTGACCGCGTCAACACGACTACTTCGTGGCCATCCTGCAACAATGCCTTACTGAGCGAACGTCCGAGTAGCCCGGAACCACCGGGAATCACGATCTTCATTCCTTGCCTTTGCCTAGAGTTAGAAAATCCAAGTCATCGAGGCAACGGTTTTTGGATTCAATAGCCGGTGTTGGTGGCCGTGCCCACTTGTCTTGATCGGGATTGAACCAGTTGAAATGAAGCGACCCAAAGCCGCCAGTCGTTTTAGGAAACCAGTACTCGATCGGAACAGTGCCCATGATTCCCTCATAGAAAATTGTGACCGGCTCGTTGAGGTCAACAATACCCTCGAATGCCACAATAGCCTCCGCAGTTAGCCCTGGCACACCTTGGAGCACAGTCGTTGGTAGGTCTAGCTCGACGCTGTCAATCACATTGTATCGGCGGTCGCTTTGGATCATATAGAGTCGGTTGAGTCGGAACAGATGAAGTGCCGAACCTTCGGCGCCGATCCAAAATACGTGACGATTCTGACCATTTGTAAGCTCTGGTGTCAGCGTTTCAAACGAAGCGCCCAATGTGCACTGGCCGAGCGATGTCGAGCTTATGTAGATAAACCACATCCTAAGTCCAGCCATACTCGGGTCGCTTATTGTTAAGTCAATGACGCTTTCGTTTGCGCGCAACTCTTTCCACGACGGGCACTGTGCGCTCGTATGATTTGGGTACAGGGTGAGGAGTGCGCAGGTCAGGAGAAAGCGCGATGCGGTGGAGGGCAAACCGGACACGGCTACTCGTTCTCGGGGTCCGCAAGATGCGCCCGGATAACCCGCCGTGCGGTCTTCCGGATTACACGGGTTGCGCTCGAGACGGTGATCGTCGCCGTAGTTACACCATCGACGTCTTCGCCTACACGGAATCGGTCGAGTACGCTCTTGTCCACGAACTGTGCAGCGAACTCCGGCAATTCAATCGAAAAATATCCATATGGTTCACGATGAGAGATGAGTGTGATTCCGCGCAATGTGCCCGAAGTGTCCATGCCAACAAGTATTTCGATAGGGCCTTCATATCCGCGTTCGAGGGGTTCAACATCGATCGTCGAACCTACGAATCCGATCAAGTGTTCGTTGTCGGGGTCGCCTGCGAACACCTTGATGTGAGCAGGCACGCCGGTTCTTCCTGAGAAGCGCGAGGCTTCGGGAAACAACCCACTGAGATGTACCTCGAGCCCTCGAATCGATGATTGCAACCAGGCGTCGACGTGTACGACCGCCACTAGCAGCGTTACCATCACTATCCAAGGCTGAAGCAACCGACTTTTGATCCCCCTCAAGGTCATAAGTAAGAAATTACGTGATAACGCTCCAACCTGAGACCGTAGGAATTGGACTTGCACCAGAAACTCTAACGGTCTACTTCACTAACCATGCTTCACTTGACCATGTTGGTGAGGTCGCACGGTTGTGAGGTAGGCTATCCGTTGGGTGTTGGCAGTGTCAACGAAAGGGTTAGAGAAAATGCGAACGAAACGTCCAAATAATCCAGCGCTGGATAGTCAATCCTTCCGGGTGGCGGGTGTCGTAACCGCTATCTTTGTCGCCGCCATCACGGCGTTGGTCCCGTTGCTCGCTTCGGGTGAGCAACGCTTTGAGGTGTCATTTCCGTCAGCAGTACACGAGGAGGCACTGACCGGGCGGATCTATGTGATGATTTCTCGGACCGCTGAACGAGAACCTAGACTTCAAATCGGCCGCACTGGCGCTCCATTTTTTGGTCGTGATGTAGTGAATTTACTGCCTGGGGAGCCTGGCATTATCGATGCGACCGACCTCGGTACACCGGTGGCCAGCCTACGCGACATCCCTGCGGGTGACTATTACGTACAGGCTTTCGTCAACATCTATTCTGAGTTTCGTCGTGCTGACGGCCATGTTGTCTGGATGCACGACGACCGGTGGGAAGGGCAGCATTGGAATCGATCGCCGGGTAATCTATACAGCGCTGTTGAGCGTGTGCGACTCGACCCTGAAGCTGACGCGGTTATCGCACTCAGCGCCGAGAACGTTATCCCGCCTGTTGTTGTCCCGCCAGATACTGAATGGGTTAGACGCTTTAAGTTTCAGAGTTCGATGCTTACGGAGTTTTGGGGACGTCCGGTGTACTTGGGTGCGACGGTGCTGCTACCGCGCGACTACGACAGTTCGACGATTAGCTATCCGGTAAATTATATTCAAGGGCATTTTTCACTGAACGCGCCGAATCGGTTTCAAATTGGTGGCGATCTGTATCGCGAGTGGATTCGCGATGACTTCCCTCGGATGATCTTGGTGACGTTTCAGCATCCGAATCCGTACTTTGACGACTCCTATGCGGTGAACTCGGTGAACGTAGGCCCATACGGTGACGCGATCCTCCAAGAGTTAATACCTGAGATCGAAAAGCGGTTCCGAATTCTCGCGGAACCATACGCGCGCGTACTTTCGGGTGGTTCAACGGGCGGATGGGAGTCATTAGCACTACAGGTCTTCCATCCAGATTTTTTTGGTGGGACGTGGTCCTATTGTCCGGACCCAGTGACGTTTACTGATGTAGAGGGAATCAATATTTACGAAGACGTTAACGCGTTCTACAAACAGCACGAGTGGCGTCGTGTGCCGACCGCAAATACGAGAGAAATTAACGGCGAGATCCGTCTCACCTCGCGCCAGCGAAATCACTTCGAATTGGTTAACGGTACTAAAGGACGCTCTGGGGAACAGCTCGACATCTGGTCGGCTGTGTTTGGTCCGATTGGTGATGATGGGTACTTCGAGCCCCTGTTCGACAAACGTACCGGTGAGATCAATTCTGCAGTGGCCGAGTACTGGCGGGACAATTACGATCTCCTACATTACCTTCGTCAAAACTGGGCTGAGGTAGGTCAAAAACTTGTGGACAAACTTCACATCTATACCGGCACTATGGACAATTTCTACTTGAACAATTCCACGCGAGATCTTGAGCTGTGGATGAAGACAACTGAGAATCCCCATTACGAGGGGTTTTTTATGTATGGCGACGGCAAAGGGCACTGCTTTAGCGGGCCAGTGACGCGGGCCGAAAGGTTACGTGAGATGGCGCAGTTCATCATGCGAAAAAAACCCGACGGTGCCACCACTCCGTGGTGGCGCTACTAAGATATAGATACGTTAGGTTTCTTGATTTACGTCTTCGCCCTTTGTTGGCGTAGTGGTGGGGGTTCGGCCTCCCGCGCGATCATTACCTCCGTGGATTTAATCAATGCTGTGGCTGCGCTCCCTCGACGGAGTTTGAGGGCCGAAACCGCGTCACGCGTGATGATAGCTGTCAATACCTGATCGCCAACCCGTAGCTGTACCTGTGCCAATAACCCTTCTAGGCGGATTTCGTCGACGATCCCGCGTAGCTGGTTGCGCCCACTGACCGCAACGAGTGTTCCATTTCCGACCGCTGAATTTCTTTTTGAAGTTGGTAGATGGCCCTGTTTGGCCAGTAGGCGTTCAACCTCTACCTCAGCAACCCGATGGTGACCACCTTCAGTGCGTGTTGTTCGGACACTTCCCTTGAAAATCCACTGCTTGAGCGTGGAGTAGCTAACCCCAAGCCGTCCAGCTGCCTGTCGGACAGTTAAGAACATATAAATCAATCTAAATCGATTGTTAAATCAATCTAAATCATATTAAAATGATTACAAAAATAAGGCAAGTCGATTTGACTCCTAGTGGATGAAAAGGGCCAGATTTTCTTTTGTGAACACCTGTCTTCCAGAGGGGCAAGCATGCAACAAACACTGTTGCGGCAGTCACCTTTCTTCGGAACCTTCGTGCTAGGGCGGATTTTCCCAACTGCCGGGTTCGTTGTGCTGGGCTGCGTGGATGAGAACGGCTAATGGCGGACGACGTTTGGCAAGTTGCTGTGTTTACGCTCACCATGGCGGTGGTTGCAACCTTGGTCATGTTGCCGCCTGGGATCGTGTTTGCCTGGTTGTTCGCACGACATCGGTTCCGTGGTTGCACTGCTCTTGAGACGCTGGTGATGTTACCGCTAGTGATTCCACCGGTTGCGACCGGGCTCATCCTTCTCCGGCTCTTCGGCCGACGTGGGTTCTTCGGCCGGGTTGCAGAATCGGTGGGTCTCGAGGTCATATTCACTTGGAAGGCGGTCATCCTAGCGATGGCAGTCATGGGATTGCCACTCCTCGTGCGTGCGGCACGCGGCGCGTTTGAACAGGTCGACCGACGTTACGAGCAAATAGCTGCGTCATTGGGTGCTGGACCGCTCAGAATTTTTTTCACCGTAACCTTACCCATGGCCGGTCGTGGTGTACTGGCCGGTGTTTTACTGGCGTTCTCCCGCGCGGTCGGTGAGTTTGGGGCAACGATGATGTTGGCTGGGAACATGCCAGGGTCGACCCGTACGATCGCGTCGGGAATCTATATCTATACCGAGGTGGGGAATGATGCTGCCGCGACTAGCTTAATGTTGGCGTCCATCATGATTGCGTTCGGTTCCCTATGGTTCTCGAATCGTCTTGCGCGACCCTAACTCTGAAATGTCATTTTCGTTAACCCTTGAGTTCACGCTTCAGCAGGGTGAATTCTCAGTCGAAATAGATGAAAGGATTGAAGCCGACGCGATCGCGCTCTACGGCCCGTCCGGTGCAGGCAAGACGACAGTGCTCGAAGCCGTTGCGGGTTTACGGCAGCCAGAGAGAGGGCGTATTGCGGTGGGCGATAGGACGCTCTTCGGTTCAGAGGACGGTGTCGACGTGCCAGCACGGCACCGTTGTATAGGCTACGTACCGCAGGAGGTCGCACTGTTTCCGCACATGAATGTTCGGCAGAATGTGACTTACGGTGCTCACGGTGCGCCGACGGAAGACCTCGCCCGAGTTCTTGCCGTGCTTGATCTCGAACCTCTTGTCGAGCGGCGAGTGGAGCAACTGTCAGGTGGTGAACAAAAGCGCACAGCGATCGCTCGTGCCCTCATGGCGGGATCCCGAATGTTGTTGCTAGACGAACCGCTTAGTGCACTTGATGTGGCACTGCAACGACGCGTAATGCAGTATCTCGTTCGCGTGCATGACGAATTTAACATTCCAATGCTTTACGTGTCCCACCGTGCCGACGAAGTGTTAATGCTCACTGACTGGGTAGTTCAACTCGACAACGGTTGCGTCACGGCCAGCGGTCCTTCAAAGGACATCTTACCGCGCGTGTAGCGCATGTAGTATTTCTCGGGCCGACTAGTAGGTGTACATCGGGTGTTCAAATTAGTGGCCGGTAAGTACTTGAGTATGCTGTTGGATGAGTTCCCAGGCGCGGGCGACGTGCTGTTCAGCTGTCCGAATGTGGCCGATTGCGAGGCGGATCACATAGCGGCCCTCCAGCTTACCGTGCGAAAGAAAAATCTCACCAGACGCATTCAGTGCGTCAAGAAGTTTGATATTAAGTCGTTCAAGTTCAGCTTCATCCGTGCCCATACCGGCAGGCTTGGCCCGGAAGCAGACGACACTAAAAGGTACCGGTGCCAACCGCTCAAAATCGTCGTGGGCGTCAACCCATTCCGCAAAGAGGCGTGCGAGACGCATATGCTCAGCTAGTCGTTGGCGGATACCCTCAGCCCCGAAGTGGCGCAACACCATCCAGAGCTTGAGCGCTCGGAAACGGCGTCCGAGTTGAATGCCCGTGTCCATAAGGTTATGCACTTGGTCGGCCTCGGCAGTGCGGAGATATTCCGGAGTTAACGAGAACGCCGCCTTCACCGTGTCCATCCGACGGGAGAACAGAGCACTCAGGTCGAGGGGGGTGAACAGCCACTTGTGTGGGTTCATCACAACCGAATCGGCCTTGTCGCATCCGTCAAGAATGTGTGCACAACTTGGCACCATGGCCGCGACACCAGCGTAGGCAGCGTCGACATGTAGCCAGATTTGTTCCGCTGTGCATATTCGTGCGATGGCAGGTACGGGGTCAACACTCGTGGAGGTCGTGGTGCCGACGGTTGCGACCACGGCCATTGGGATACATCCGGAAGCGCGATCTTCAGCTATAGCCTCGGCCAAAACTTCCGGGCGCATTCGAAGGTCTGTGTCGACTGGAATCTTTCGAAGCNAAGATTGGCCGAGGCCGAGCAGGATCATGGCCTTGTCGAGAGAGGAGTGTGCTTGTTCGGAGCAATACNCCCGGATGCCAGTTAGGTCATTCCTGCCGACGAGGCCCTGATTTCGGACATTGGGTATTACGGCCTCGCGCGCAGCTGCCAGCGCGTGCAGCGTGCTCACCGACGCCGTATCGTATATGACCCCCTCAAAGCCATCAGGCAGGCCTACAAGTTGCCGGAGCCAGTCGAGGGTAAGCGCTTCTAGCTCAGTTGCGGCAGGTGATGTCCGCCAGAGCATGGCATTCTGGTTGAGGGCCGCGGCGAGTAATTCTCCAATGATGCCTGGTGCACTGCTGCAAGTATTGAAGTAGGCGAAGAACCCCGGGTGATTCCAGTGAGTGAGGCCGGGTGTGATGATCTTTTCGAAGTCGTCGAAAATCGCCTCAAATGTTTCGCCCCGCTGCGGTGGCGTGGCGGGTAGCGCAGCACGAACGTCNCCAGGGCTAACACGCGCCATTACCGGATAGCGCTCAGAGTCGCGAAGATACTCAGCAATCCAGTCTAGAGTGCGCTGTCCGTGGCGCCGGAAGGCGTCGGCATCCATNTCTCCGAGAGTGGGCGGACTGACTTCAGACGGACTTTTTGTTTCGGGATCGTTCAAAACACTTCCACCCGTTAGGTCACGGTCACTGGCGGACATACTCAAGCGCGAATTCTTTTAGCGCAGGGGACCGGAGNCCAATCACCTCAGCTTCAGCCGTGGCGCTTTCAATATCCCAATCGTCAAGTTTGACCCGTTTGATCAACCACATTGCCCCAACGCGGTTGGCCGACCCGCAGTGAACGAATGTCGGTTGATTATCCGGGTCGGCAATGACCTCAAGGAACTGTTCGGCAGCTCCAGCCCAGGGCTCAGAAGACCGAAATGGAATATGAAAATACTTCAATCCGAGTTCGGAGGCTTTTTCGGACGCTTCACCAGGATTGGTGGCGCCGTTTTCACCTTCGGTGCGGAAGTTGACAACGGATACAAACCCCCGCCGCCGCACTTCCTCGAGTGCTTCCAGTGTAGTGGCTCCAGCGCATGCGACTGTCGCATTCACTTGGGTNTAGTTTCGAATNCCCGGNATCTCTTCCTTNGTCAGNTCTTGTGCGGTAANGGAGATCGNGGNNATTAGAACGANCATCAGAAACATGGAATGTGTAACGTTTTGAAATCGCATAGCNTAGAATTATAACTCGATCATAAGGAGGGTNANNTGGCCGAGCTCATTCACACCAGCCGNATACGCNTAGAGAAGATNAAGGGTNCACTNCGGCACGCGTACGTCGAAAACTTTGAGGCCCCAATCCGCTTNGGNNTTCANGGCGGCATCAAGAAGTTNTACGGTATCGAACCTGACGAGGAGTTNCCAGCCACGCTNGATCANNTNATCGCGGCGGTTGGCGGTTGACTGCTTGGCACCCTNGCCGGCGCNCTGGAAGTGCGCCAGATCCCGTCTGGTGACGGCTGTCTCACGGCCGCCGTGGAAGGCGACATTGAAGCGGTCGACAAGATCCTGCGTATCACCGAGATCCGAGTTCGTTACACACTCAAGATTCCCGCAGGCACCCGCGCAGCGGCTGATCGTGCGCTGACAACTCACGAGAGTANATGCCCGGCCGCTGTAAGCGTCCGTAGCTGTATTAANATTGTGATCACAGCTGATGTGACAGAAGAATAGAGANGCATCCGATTTAATAGTGGCAGAGGACTGCTGTAGGATTGCCTATCATGCGGGCCCTGAATGCGATCGGAACTCGCCGTGCTCATTACAGGGACCTACGGCACTAATTTATGGCTCGACTATCGGCCGCAGCGATCACCGAACAACTTGCGTCGCTCTCCGCTTGGATTCGTGACGGCCAGGCCATCCAGAGGGAGTTTACGTTCCCATCGTTTTTGGAGGCTGTAGCGTTTGCGAATCGTGTGGCGATGGAGGCCGAACGTGCAGATCATCACCCTGACATTGTGATTCGCTTTCGGCGTGTCATGCTGGTCTACGTGACACATAGCGAGTCTGGACTTACCCAGAAGGACTTCGATGGAGCGCGGATGGCCGATCGGGTAGCCGAAGCTCAATGAGAGACTGACTGACTGTGCGGCTAAAGAAGACCTACAGTTCCCGAGAAGTTGCCGCGCTGACGGGGCTTTCTGCCCGCCAACTGCAGTGGTGGGATGCACGGAAACTGCTGATATCAACGGTGGCACCGCAGCGGACTGCTGCTGGGGGTTTCACTGAGCGGAGGTACTCTCCCGTCGAGTTGTACGAGCTCCTTGTGCTCGCTGACTTGCGCCGCCACGGCTTTTCCGTTCAAAAAATTCGAGTGCTGCTCAAAACGCTGAAACAGCAATTTGACATACGGCTCTACGATGCTATCCGCGGTGGTGGGAAGATTACGTTATTGACCGATGGACGCGAGGTGTACGCACGTACTTTGAAGGGGGAGTTCTACAATCTGCTGCGTGCACCGGATCAGCCTTTGCTGGTGCTTGGTGAAGGAGAAGGTTTGAAGGAGTTCAGTACGCGAGCTCGCCCCCGACGGTCCAAGAAGCGCCTCGCTGCGAGGCGAAATGCGACAAAGCCAACCAAAAAAACGAAGCGTCAGCGTTCCTGATGCGATGATCACGCACTAACGTCTACACAATCTTCCCACGCGCCTCGATTGGGAGTGTCTCGATGACTGTCCATCCATCGACGAGTTGGACAGCATCCACTAGGTTCGATACAACGCACGAATGATTCGGCAGAACGCGTACACGGTCACCAGGTTCTAGTGCTGTAGCGCCATTCTGCACTTCTACGACCCCGTGTTCTTCCGAAAGCCGTGTGATCTGCAGTGAGTCGTCTGGTGTTGCCTCGTCGAGAGTGGCAAAGACGGCGCCGTAGCCCACCGGTCGGACCATTCCACGACCGGTGTCTGAGGTAAGTGTCTTACTACCGCAGTCGAGAACAATGCGGTTGCTTGCCGGCTTACTGACCACGGTCGCCATCACGGAGAGTGCGCAGTCATCGAGTGAGGCAGAGCCAATGGCAACCTGACTACGATCGTAGTAGACGTAGTTGCCTGGCCGAAGCTCCGTAAGGTCAGGTTCTGAAGCGCTTAGCATTGCTGTGGCGGTAGAGCCGACGCTAATTTCGTCGATTTTGACTCCAGCCTGTCGTGCCCCGTCAGCCAGCGCTCGTAGCGTCTCGGCTTCGTTCTTTGCTACGGCGGCCAGTTCCTCCGCTGAACCTACGTCGTAGCTCTGGCCGGCGTGACTGAGTAGTCCACGGAGTCGTAGTCCTGGCAGGGTAGTTACGTGTGAAAGAAACGCGACGGCCTGAGTCATCTCAGGAGCAATGCCACACCGCTGATACCCGACGTCGACCTTGACGAGGACGTCGAGTTGCCGGTTGCATGCACACATCGCCTCGGACCACTGTTCAGCCACTTTTGGATGATCGACCGCGAGTGAAAGTTTTACACGGTCCATCAGTGCCATAACACGTGTGGCACTGAACGGATTGATTGGATAGGGCAACCGGATGTCGGAGATACCCGCGTCGGCAAAAACTTCAGCCTCGCTGACTTTCGCGCAGCAGATACCTTTCGCACCTTGTTCGAGTTGCCACTTTGCAATCCGAGGGCTCTTGTGGGTCTTTGTGTGCGGTCTAAGCGTCAGCCCCCCTGACGTTGCGACGGTTTGCATTCGCTTGATGTTGGCCATTAGCCGGCCCCGATCGATGAGGACTTGCGGTGTGGGGAGTTCAGTCAGTTGCATGATGGCAAATCCATTTCAGCGAGTCAGTGTTAGTAGATCCTTACCCGGCTCTGCTCTTTCAGAAACTGCTGGACGTAGTAGGGCCCACCAGCACCGCGACCAGACGAGCCACTTGCTTTCCAACCACCAAACGGATTGATACCTGGCCATGCGCCAGTTGTCGCGCCAGCCTGCCGGTTGGCGTAAACAACCCCGGCTTGGATTTCGTCGAAGAAATTGGCTATTTCATCCTCATCGCTACTAAAAATACCAGCCGTTAATCCGTATTCGGTCTTGTTGGCGAGCTGTATTGCTTCGTCAAACGACGTTACTTTGCCCACGACTGTGATCGGGACGAACAGCTCATCGGTGAATAATCGGTGGTCGGTCGGTAAGCCATCAATGACGGTCGGTTCGAGAAAATAGCCATGTCGAAAGGGCTCTTCGGTAATTCGACGTCCCCCGGTGAGGACCCGCCCGCCGTCGCGCTTAGCTTCTTCAATTGCCCGTTCATAAGTCTTAACCGCAGCTTCGTTGATGACAGGACCCATCCAGACATCGCGCTCAAGCGGGTTACCAATCTTGATCTTTCTGGTTTTCTCCACAAGTTCCTCGACGAACCTATCGCAGACATCGGTCGCGACGTACACACGAGAGCATGCGGAACATTTCTGGCCTTGGGCACCGAACGCCGAGCGCCACACACCTTCGGTCGCTTTATCTAGGTCAGCTGATGACATGACTAGAGTGGGATTCTTGCCTCCCATCTCGGTGATGACTGGGCGCGGAGCTGGACGTCCGCCGTTCTCACGGGACAGCATCATTCCAACTTCTTTTGATCCGGTAAAAACGATGCCGTCGATGTGTGCATTTTCCGCAATTTCCTGGCCGACTGAGTTTCCAGGCCCGGTTACAACGTTGAATACACCTGGAGGTACGCCAGCCTTGGTGGCGATATCGTAAAGCCTCAAACCGAGCATTGGCGTATCGCTAGCTGGTTTCAGCACGACAGTGTTCCCCGCGACAAGTGCGCCGCCCGCCGGACCCGCGGCCAGCGCCATGGGAAAGTTAAACGGGGAGATGACTGCCCAGACCCCATGAGGACGCATGACACTAGTGTTCTCTTCATTCGGCTCTAGTTTGTCCATCGTCTGGCAAAAGCCGTCGTGTGCCTCTATCTGATCGCAGTAGTAGGTCATGAAATCGGCGGCTTCTTCTATATCGCCTACGCATTCAAGGCGATTCTTGCCAGTTTCAAAACCCATCCAGGCTGCTAGTTCCCAACGCTGGGCTCGAATGCCGTCCCCAATCTTGCGGACTATAGCCACCCGCTCCATCCATGATCGCCCACCCCAATCAGCCGAGGCTACGCGAGCAGCACGAACCGCATCGCGCACATGGTCAGCGGTACCCTTTTGGAACCGCGCCAAAACAATCCGCGTATCGTTCGGGCTTAAGTCCTCAAACTGTTCGGCTGATTCGATGGCCTCACCGTCAATGTGCATTGGATAGGTCTTGCCTAGCTGCGCTTTGACCTGTTCGATCGCCTCGTCAATTCCAAGGTGAAGTGCTTCCATCTGGTCGGCGCTCATCGTTGCGTAGGTGATTTTCATCTCGGGTTTACTGCCGCTCATCTTCAGTTTCTCCTCGTCCCATTAGTTCTTCCGCAGGTCCTTTAGAATCTCCCGACTCGCATTCAATCCGCAAGCGCCGGTTACCCCGCCGCCAGGGTGGGTACCCGCACCGCAAAGGTACAGGCCAGCAACCGGAGTCCGATATTGGGCCCAACCAAGTGCCGGCCGCATTATGAAGAGTTGGTCCAAGCTATGCTCTCCATGAAAAATGTGGCCGCCGGTTAGACCATAGACCGTTTCCAGATCGACAGGCGTCAAAATCTGCCGATGCAAAATCCGGTCTTCAAGTCCAGGCGCGTAAGCAGTGAGTACGCGAATAACCCTGTCGCCGAGACCATCGCGTGCTATGTGCCAGTTCTCGTCGCGCAAATGGTACGGGGCGAATTGCGCGCAGATCGACATAACGTGTTGACCGTCAGGTGCCAAGGTCGAGTCATTAACCGTTGGGATCGTCACGTCGAGATATGGAAACTCAGAATAGCCTCCGTACTTGGAAGCATCGAATGCCCTCTCGAGGTACTCCACGCTAGGCCCGATGTGAATCCGCCCACCGAGCGCGTTTGTTCGCTCCGTAGAAGTTGCCGAAGCCAAGGCCGTGAATTCCGGAAGAGCGTCGAGTGCCAGGTTAATCTTAGCCATGGTGCCGGCCGCTCGATATCCCTTGATGGTGGCCACGAACGCAGGTTCAAGGGCGGCTGCTGAAATCAGTTTAAGAAAGGTATGCTTGGGATCGGCGCCCGACACAACAGTGCGAGCAGTAATCACCGTCCCATCACTGAGGACCACGCCGGCAACTACACCCTGCTGGACATCGATGTGAGTTACCTCAGTGCCGGTCCTGATCTCGACGCCGACGGTCTGAGCAGCCTTCGCTAAGCCCTCGCTCAGTGAGCCGAGTCCACCTCTCGTGGTGGTTGCTGTAGGAAGCACGTGACCCCCAAGTGCCTGCTGCAGGAGGAAAGCCATGCCCGAACCCGCCGATTTTGGACCTAGGTTCATGCCGTAAATGCCGCGGGCGGCCACGATGGCTTGCAGTGCTTCGGTTTCAAACCAGTCGGCGACTATGTCGGCCACTGGCATTGCTGACCACCTGAGTAGTCGGAACATGTTTTGTTTGCCGAGACCGCGAAACCGTCGGCCCGCTCTAAGTAGCTGCCAGACGTCGCTAACCTTAGGATGCTCGGTTGATGGAGGTGTGCGCCACAGGAAATCACGTAGCACGCTACCGATTTCATCGAGGCATTCACTGAAGGCAAGGTACTGTTTGCTGTCGCGTTGTGAAAATGCACTGATTGAGTCTGCGGCGCGAACCGGGTCAGTAGGGAGTAGAAGGGTGCGGTGATCCGGTAGTGGTGCGAAAAGTCTCACCTCGGGTTCCGTGAAGCGAACGCCATGATGATACAGGGCAAGGTCGTCGACCACTTTAGGATGCAGTGGGCCCACGGCGTGCGCCAAAGTAGGACATTTAAAACCTGGGTAGAGGTCTTCTGTTACCGCGGCACCACCGACTCCGTTTCGGCGCTCCAGCACGAGCGTTCGTACTCCCGCCCTAGCCAGATAAAACGCCGTAACGAGCGCGTTATGACCACCTCCTACAATAATTGCGTCGTACGACTTCACAGTGGAATTCACCTACCTGGAAATCTCCATTCCTTGAGAATCCGCTGCGCCGCGTTGCGCCCTGAGGCACCCATGATGCCGCCGCCGGGATGCGTGGATGAGCCGCAGAGATACAGGCCTCGAACCGGTGTGCCATAACGAGCCCAACCCGGAACCGGTCGTAGGAAAAATAACTGTTCTAGGGTCAGCTCGCCTTGGAAAATATTGCCCTCAGTCAGGCCAAACTCACGCTCGAGATCAAGTGGGGTGATGACCTGCCGATGCAGAATGATGTCTTTGAGGTTCGGCGCGTAGTTAGCGAGCGTGTTAACCACACAGTCACCAAATTGCTCTCTTTGGTCATCCCAAGTGCCAGAACTTAAGTGGTATGGCGCGTACTGGACGAAGCAGGACAGGATGTGTTTGCCTGGAGGTGCCATTGACGGATCAGTCAGAGTGGGAATGACCATGTCAATATAGGGATGCCGAGAATATTGCCCGTATTTGGCGTCGTCATAAGCACGTTCCATGTAGTCGACATCTGGCGAAATCGTAAGTCCTCCTCGCAAGTGCGGACCTGCGCCAGGCAGGCTCGTAAAATTGGGTAATGCGTCGAGTGCCAAATTGACCTTGCCGGACGAACCGCGCAGCTTGTAACGACTAACGTCTTCAACGAAGTCGTCCGGTAGCAGGTCTTTCCCGACCATCTTGAAGAATGTTAGGCGTGGGTCAACGCTCGATGCAACGATGTCAGCGCGTACTTCATCTCCGTTCTCTAACACAACCCCAGAGGCCTTTCCGCGCTTGACAAGTATCTGTGCGACTGGTGTTCCTGTACGGATCTCGGCTCCAGCTTCTCGAGCCGCGGCAGCGATCGCATTCGAGATTGCACCAGTGCCACCTCGAGGAAGGCCCCACGATCGAAAGGCTCCGTCGATCTCTCCCATGTAATGATGGAGGAGGACATAGGCCGTACCGGGTGAGCGCACACCGAGAAATGTCCCGGTTATTCCCGAGGCCGCCATTGTGGCCTTTAGGACGTCGGTCTCGAACCATTGGTCTAGGAAGTCGACAGCGCTCATCGTCCCTAATTTCACCTGCATCTGCTGGAAAGAACGTGGAAGCTTTCGGAAACGGTTACCGATTGCCAGCAGTTGCAGAAGCGCTCGCGGGTCGCGTGACGTTGGATCGCGCGGCGCCATTTCAAGCATTGGCTTGACGAACCGACCCATGTCGACCATCGTCTTGCTGTAGTCCTCGTAGGCTTCGGCATCACGTGGAGAATGACGAGCGATCTCTCTGTAGGTTTGGGCATGGTCATTGACCCGCCAGAGGTAATCACCGTTCGGCATTGGCGTGAACGTGCCATCGAGTGGCAGAATCTCGAGGCCGTGCCGCGCCAGTTCAAGTTCGCGGATGATTTCGGGCCGAAGAAGTGAAACGACGTAGGAGCACACTGAGAACCTAAAACCTGGAAAGATTTCTTCAGTGACGGCCGCACCACCCACTAATCGACGGCGCTCGAGAACTAGCGTTTTCTTTCCACTGCGCGCGAGGTAGGCTGCAGTGACTAAGCCATTGTGCCCACCACCGATAATGATTGCGTCGTATGTGCTTGCCATTGCTCGAGTCGGCGGCTCGTGGGGAGCCACCGGAGGTTCGCATTGTAAGCGATTACAAAACTTGTCGGAGTCGTTCGATGGTTTCTATAATCCAAGGTTAACTGCTGCGCCTGTCGCAGAGTAGGAGTCGTTGTGCCTATAGGATCCGCGGTTCATGATCGCACTTTAGCGCTCTGCAAGAGCTTAAATTATCGTGAATGGTCTGGTTTTTTCTCCGTTAGCGCCTATGAAGCCCATCATGAACATGAGTATGCGGCCATCCGCACGTCTGCAGCGTTAATCGACATTTCACCCCTCTACAAGTACTTAATTACAGGCAAAGAGGCGACAGGGTTCGTCAATCGCTTAATCACCCGAGATGCAACAAAGCTTGCCGTAGGCCAGGTTGCGTATACCACTTGGTGCGACGAGGACGGTAAGGTCATTGATGATGGGACGGTTTCGCGTCTCGGTGATGACCGGTACCGCTGGACTGCCGCCGATCCCAACCTCCGATGGTTTCAAGGGAACGCTGGCGGGTTCGACGTGACTATTCGCGACGTGTCGGAGGAGGTCGGTGCCCTCGCGTTACAGGGCCCGACATCAGCCGACGTGTTGAGGCAGGTTGCTGATGTGGACATCGACGCGCTGAAATACTTCCGCGTCACTAGTGGTGCTATTCGGAATGTGTCGGTCGATGTTTCCCGCACTGGATACACTGGCGACTTGGGCTACGAGATCTGGATGCCTTGGGAAGACGCAGGCAGGGTATGGGATGCATTGGTCGATCACTCGCAGGATTACCTCGTGCGGCCGGCCGGCATGCTAGCCTTGGACGTGGCTCGAATCGAGGCTGGTCTATTGCTGACCGAAGTCGATTTCTTTGGCAGCCGGAAGGCTCTCATTCCGTCACAGCGATATTCACCATTCGAGATGGGACTTGATAGGTTGGTAAGTTTAGACAAGTCTGAATTTGTTGGTCAGCCTGCACTTCGAAATGAGCGGCTTGCTGGACCACCACGAAGGATTGTGGGTCTCGAAATTGACTGGCCAGCGATTGAGGTGCTCTTTGAGGCAGTTGGACTTCCACCAGAGCCGCCAATAGTGGCATCTCGGGAGGCTGTCCCCGTCTACAGCGGCAGAGAACAGATTGGTAAGTTAACCTCGATGGTCTGGTCGCCTGTACTAAAGAAACTGATTGCCTTGGCGACAGTCCATCGTAACTATTCGGCCTCCGGCACAAAAATGCTGATCGAATTCACCGTTCAGGCGGTTCGACACAAGGTGGAGGCAGTGGTGGTGCCGACGCCGTTCTTTAGCCCTTCGCGGAAAACTGCAACCCCACCGGCTAGCGCCCGAACGAGCTAGAAGTTAGCTTTTCTGGCCCGCCAAGACGTCACGATATAATGTAGAGTTGCGGCGTTGCACTCCACGCCTGTAAGGAGGAACTCATGTCTCAAGCACAACCACAAAACTACGCCAATCACGCTCGGATGATTCCGGCCTTTCACTTTGTCGCACTCCCGATTTTAGCGATGAACTTGTTTTGGTCCGTGGGTCAAGTCGTGACGACCGGTCTTTCATTCGAGACTTTACTGGCGGTAGGCGTCGCACTCGCGCTTGTAATCATCGCGTTGTGCGCTAGGCTTTTCGCTCTCTGGGCGCAGGACCGCGTCATTCGTCTCGAGATGCGGTTAAAACTGACGGAAGTTCTTTCGGACGAACTTAAGCCGAGGATTGGAGACCTATCGACATCGCAACTTGTGGGACTGCGTTTTGCCAGTGACGCCGAGCTGCCGGGTCTCGTCGGAAAGGTGCTCGAGGGTAGCTTGAGTGACCAGAAAGCAATCAAGCAGGCAATCACGGCCTGGCAAGAAGACCATCAGCGGGTCTGAGGACGGGTAAGGTGCACGAAGGAGTAGTGTGAATGACTCAGGTAACCATCACGGCACCGGTGCGTCGGTTTGGGGGGACCTCACGGCGGGACGCGTGGTGGCTACAGCCCCTTGCGGTTGCGGCCGGGCTGGGCCTGTTCGTTGCGTATTCAACCTGGGCTGCCTTTCAGGCCGAGTACTATCACACGGGAACTTACTTATCGCCGTTTTACTCGCCCGAGCTATTTGGTGATTCTCCGCACGCGTGGTTTGGACCGAAGCCAGCCGCTTGGCCATCTTGGTTACCGTGGTCTCCAGCGTTTCTCATTCTCGGCATCCCAGTGGGGTTCCGCTTGACCTGCTACTACTATCGCGGTGCTTACTACAAAGCATTCTGGGCCGATCCGCCGAACTGTGCTGTCGGCGAGCCACGGGCATCATACTTGGGCGAGCGCTCGTTTCCGCTCATTATCCAAAACGTGCACCGATACTTTCTCTACCTCGCACTGGCATTCATTTTGGTTTTAACCTACGACGCCTGGCAGGGACTATGGTTCGTGGATCCAGCAACGGGCGCCACTACCCTAGGTGTCGGCGTGGGCAGTCTTGTGCTTATTCTCAATGTCATCCTGCTTGGCGGCTACACGTTTGGTTGCCACTCGCTACGGCACCTTATCGGTGGGCACAGAGATCAGTTGTCAGGAATCAATCGATTACGTCAATCAACGTATGACTGTGTGAGCTGTTTCAATCAACGACACATGCTATGGGCGTGGATGAGTCTGGCGTGGGTCGGCTTTACTGATTTTTATATCCGGATGTGTGCAATGGGTATATGGGTCGATTTCCGGCTGTTGTGATGAACCTACGATGCGCTAACGTCGGCCAAGGTCGCTGATGGACTATCAAACCTACGAACATGACGTGGTGGTGATTGGTGCGGGCGGTGCTGGGCTCCGGGCCGCGATCGAGTTGTCGGCGTCGGGGGTTTCGGTTGGGGTTGTCTGCAAGTCACTGCTAGGTAAGGCGCACACGGTGATGGCTGAGGGTGGCGTAGCTGCTTCACTTGGCAACGTTGATAATCGTGACGCGTGGGGTGTGCACTTCGCAGACACGATGCGTGGCGGGCAGTATATGAACAATGCGCGGATGGCGGAGCTTCACGCCAAGGAGGCCCCGGAGCGGGTCCGCGAGTTAGAAGCTTGGGGCGCTCTGTTTGACCGGACGGCAGACGGTCGTATTTTACAGCGCAATTTCGGCGGGCATAAATACCCTCGGCTCGCGCATGTTGGTGACCGAACAGGCTTGGAGATGATCCGCACGCTCCAGGACCATGGGATACATCAAGGGATCGATGTACATATGGAATGCACGGTTCTTGCTCTTCTTAAGGACGGCGATCGTGTTGTTGGGGCCGTAGCCTACGATCGTGAGCGGGGCCGTTTCCGCGTTTTCCACGCACGTGCAGTGGTGCTCGCCACTGGCGGTATCGGCAAGGCCTATCGTATTACGAGTAACTCATGGGAGTACACCGGGGATGGGCATGCACTTGCTTACAATGCAGGTGCAGACCTTATCGACATGGAATTCGTCCAGTTCCATCCGACCGGGATGGTGTGGCCCCCAAGTGTAAGCGGCATCCTGGTAACGGAAGGTGTGCGCGGAGAAGGTGGCGTTCTGAAAAATAAGGACGGTCACCGTTTCATGTTCGATGAAATTCCTGATTTGTACAAGAATCAGACGGCCGACAACGAAGAGGAGGGTTGGCGCTACACCCAAGGCGACAAGGATGCGCGGCGTCCTCCTGAGCTACTCACTCGAGACCACGTGGCGCGTTGTATTGTTCGCGAGATCCGGGAAGGACGAGGTAGTAAGCACGGTGGCGTTTATCTCGACATAGCGTGGATTAAAGAGCGGTTGTCGAACGGCACCGAACATATCAAGAAGAAGTTGCCGAGTATGTACCACCAATTCAAACAGCTGGCGTCCATTGATATTACGCAGCAGCCGATGGAGGTTGGTCCAACCACCCATTACGTTATGGGCGGTGTGCGTGTCGATGCCGACACACAGATGTCAAACGTACCTGGTTTATTTGCTGCCGGCGAGTGTGCGGGCGGGTTACACGGCGCCAATCGTCTAGGCGGCAACTCACTGTCCGACCTACTTGTGTTTGGTAAGCGTGCGGGCGAGTACGCCGCAAAGTTTGCGAAAGAGCATAAGCCGGGCGCCGTGAACGCCGATCAGGTGGAGGAGGCAGCCCGGCGTGCGTTGGAGCCGTTCTCCAGAGAAGGCGAGAGCCCTTATAAGATTCAGCAGGACCTCCAGCAAACGATGCAAGAATTGGTTGGGATCAGTCGTCAGGACGTGGAGATGCGGAGAGCGCTGGATGAACTCGCAAACCTCCGGGTGCGCGCAGGTTCGGTTGGCGTCATAGGGAATCGAGAGTACAACGCTGGTTGGCACACCGCGCTTGATTTACCGCATCTGTTAACCGTTGCGGAGGCTATTACCCGTGCTGCCGTGGAGCGTCGTGAGAGCCGCGGGGCGCACTTTCGCGAAGACTATCTTGCCAAGGACGAAGGGTTGGGTCAGGTGAGTTTACTGGTTCGAAAGTTAGGCGATGGGTCGATGCAGGTTGTCCGCGAGCCTATTTCTGAACTGACGCCTGAGTTGGCCAAGATCGTTGACGACAACAAGTAGCTTGGTGGAAACGATATGAGCACTGCGAGGTTCAAGATCTGGCGTGGCAACGCCGATGGTGGTGCATTCCAAGAGTATTCCGTTGAGGTTACCGAAGGGATGGTTGTACTCGACGCTGTGCTCAAGATTCAGGCTGAGGAGGCGCACGACCTCGGGGTACGCTGGAACTGTAAGGCAGGGAAATGCGGCTCGTGCTCAGCCGAGGTCAACGGTAATCCTCGGCTCATGTGCATGACCGGCATGGACACGATTCCGACCGATCGACCGATCGCGGTTGAACCAATGCAGACATTTCCGATAATCAAGGATTTGGTGACTGATGTCTCGTGGAATTTTAGAGTCAAGCAGGGAATCAAGCCGTTCACACCTCGGCCAGCCGATGCTCACGACGGAACCTGGCGGATGCAGCAGCGCGATGTGAATCGGGTTCAGGAATTTAGGAAGTGCATTGAGTGCTTTCTTTGCCAGGACGTCTGTCACGTCCTGCGCGACCACCGGAAGCATGATGAGTTCATCGGGCCGCGCTTCTTTGTCCACGCGGCGGCTTTGGAAATGCACCCGCTTGATGTTGCTGACCGCGTTGAGGAGCTCGCTCAGACCGAGGGGATCGGCTACTGCAATATCACGAAGTGCTGCACCAAGGTCTGTCCTGAAGAGATTACGATCACAGATAATGCAATCATACCGCTCAAGGAACGCGTGGTTGACCGCCTTTACGACCCACTTTCGAAACTCTTGCGGATATTTCGATAATGGGGTTGTGATTGATTACTAGACTAGTCCTCATCCCAGAACGCAGCTTCCTCTTCGTCCCATCGTTGCCGGCGAATTTTACGCTTCTGACGGTGACTCCAGATCGCCAGCAAAGCAAGTAGTGTCACGGCCGACCAAAGCGTGTAACCGCTGGTGAGAAATGGTAACCAGCGTTCAACGACAGACTGATTCATCATGAATTCCAGTTCTAGTGATGTCAGTGACCGTCCTGTCGCCACTTGAGTCGCTGCATCGAACGAGTGACCAGCGGCGACCGTCGACAGAATCTTAGCCGGTGCCGTGACCCCGTACTCGTGAATCAATCGACGCACGAGCGCACCCGAAATAGCATAAGCTCGCTCGGCGGCGACACGGCCTTGGCCGAATCGGTGATTGAGGGATTCGAACGACATCTGGTGATCAACGACTCGGGTCCAGGCAAATCGAGTGCGGTCGGTAAGGCTCCAAGGCCGCTCAACCGTAATCGCTAATCCTTCGTTGAACCACCGGGGTAAGGGACGGCCGCGGGCGGCCCGCCCGATCAGTACGTGAGCGATCTCATGGCGCAATACAGATTCCAGTGAGTCATTCGGATAAGAAGGTGTTCTGGTAGGAAAGAGGGCAATCAGATTATGTTCGGTGACAGCATAACCGGCGACCCAATTTGGTATGCCGTTTCGCTGTGCCACCGATTCGGTGACTAGTTCCACCAAGATAGGCGCTGCTAGGCCACGCACATCGGAAAGCCAAGGGGTCTCAAGTAGTGGATTGGGGTCATAATTTCTGATCTGTCTGGCGATCCCGCTGAACTCCTCCGGTGCCCTCACCTCAAGCCGTAGGGTCTGCGCGCTAACCGGTGTTGTGAATAAACAGACTGTGACCCACCAGAGGACGAACGTGGCACTCTGCCAAAGCCGCATAATGGCCACCTTATCGCTCAAGTAGAGATGGTCAGTGTCCGAGCACACTCGTGATTGCGTCACGGTCGGGTGTTTGGAGGGGAAGGGTGACACCGTTTGCTTCAATCGTTACGCCTGCCGCTGCTGGTCGCACTTCAGCGATTACGACTGCTGGAATATTCTGCAACTCCAGTGCTGCGATGATTCGATCCGTATCGTTCTCAGGTGCACCGATCAGTAATGCACCCGACGCAATGAGTCGCATTGGATCCACTTTGAACGGACGGCAAACAGCGGCGGTTTCTGGAAAAATCGGAACCCGGTCAGATTGAAGATGAAGGCCGGTCGACGAGGCCGCGGCCAACTCGCAGAGTCCACCAATTAAACCGCCTTCCGTGGGGTCGTGCATGGCATGCACAGAACCGACTTCAAGCGCGGTGCGAACAGCACCGACGACACTGATGCCGGGATCGAACAGAAACTGCTCAGCACGGGCGAGCACATCGTCGGTTACCTGCCCACGAAGAACGTCACGCTTCTCGCGTGCCAGGAGGGCAGTGCCTTCGATGGCGACCCCTTGCGTGAGAATAATTTGATCACCGACTTCCAGTCCGGTCTTTGCTACGAGCCGGTCACGCGTGACTTCACCCAGCATCTGGCCAATTACGATCGGCCGATCGAGGCCAGTGGTAATCTCAGTGTGTCCACCGCAGACGGTTATTCCGAGGGATTGAGCGGTGTCGTGCACGTCCCTCATGATTCCGTCGATAAGTGTCTCGGTGGTGTGGTGTTCGGGTAAGAGCAGCACAACAGAAAGCCACCGCGGAGTGGCACCCATAACCGCGATATCGTTGGCGTTAACATGGACGGTATACCAGCCAATGCGATCCGTAGCAAAGGTGACTGGGTCGGTCGTGATGACGAGACAACGGTCAGCAAATGTAATTACTGACGCGTCTTCGCCCACCTTCGGTCCGATAATTACACGGGGATCCTCCTGGTTTAGCCCCGCAAGTAGTGTTCGGAGCTTGTCGGCGGGAAGTTTCCCTGGTTGAACGCGCGGGAATTGGTTATCTGAGGGCACGGGGGCGCCGAGGGTAGCACGCGGTAAAAGGCCGGTCAATTCTCAGCTGGCGTGACCGACAGAGTCCTCTTCAGGCGTTCTTTGTATAATGAAACGTTGGTCTGTGCCTGGAAGAGTAAAGCATGATTAAACGCACTGTGACATCGCGGTTGCCGACGCGGTATGGAGAGTTCTTGCTGCATGCTTATCTTGAGGAGCGCGAGGGCGAGGCAGCACGTGTACACCTCGCGTTGGTACGCGGGTCGATCGACTCGAAGTCAGAACCGCTGCTCCGCATACACTCGGAATGTCTAACCGGCGACCTGCTCGCTTCGATACGGTGTGATTGTGGCGAGCAACTCGATCAAGCGCTAGTGGCCATCGGAGAGGCTCCTGCGGGCATCCTAATCTACCTACGGCAAGAAGGCCGTGGAATCGGACTTCTGAACAANCTGCGNGCCTATAACCTGCAGGATGATGGACTCGANACGGTCGANGCTAANATCCATCTTGGCTTCGAACCTGATGAACGAGATTATTCANTCGCTGTAGACATACTCGAGGANCTCGGTGTAANGGCTNTTCGGNTGCTCACGAACAATCCGAATAAGGTTGCAGCTTTCGAGCGTTCGCGTGTGCNGGTTATTGAGCGNGTGCCGCTGGTGGTGAGCGAAACAGCGGAGAATGCAAACTATCTTGAAACAAAGCGGCGGCGACTCGGCCACATGCGTGGCGNGTGACCACTTGCGTAGAATCGTGACACATCCGGNAGTTGAGACGTGGCGNTGGAAATGGTAATCGGGCAGGTGCAATATGGAAGCNGCNTGGCTTAACCCCCGCGANCGTTGTATTCCGACCGACCCCGTTATTTCCNCTAAGGAACTCGGTTTGGTCGAGGCTTTCTATGGCGCTCGTCCCGAACTCAAACCNACACCCTTGCATCGGCTCAGAGGCATCGCTGAAGAGCTCAGCCTCGGCGAGGTTCTCCTAAAGGACGAATCCAGTCGTTTTGGACTGAACGCGTTCAAGATTCTTGGTGTGTTGTACGCGTTCCACCGAATCATGGAGAGTCGAGTCTCTAACGAGATGCCGATTGTGGTCTGTGCTTCAGCTGGAAACCATGGGAGGGCTGTCGCCTGGGCGGCGCGCGAGTTCGGTTTCACGGCAAGGGTGTATTTACCGGTTGGTACGGCTCCTGCGCGAGTTGACGCCATCGCGAATGAAGGCGCCGACGTCGTGGTTACGGATGTCGGCTACGAAGANTCNATTCGGCGTGTGGTTCGTGATGCGAGGCGTGAGGGCTGGNTGATNATTTCCGACACCTCGTGGCCGGGTTATGACGAGGTGCCTCGATGGATTATGGCGGGATACACATGGATGATGGCGGAGGCCCAGGCACAATGGTCTTCCGTGCCTGATGTTGTGATCGTACAAGGTGGCGTTGGCGGTCTAGTTTGTGCTGGGGCAAGCTGGTTCGCACAGCACCACGGCACGAGCCGACCGTTCTTTATTGCTGCTGAGCCGACGGTAGCGCCATGTTTACTTGAGTCAGCACGGATTGGCCGTCCGACAGTTGTGCCAGAACACGACACAATGATGGCTTGCCTCAAGTGTGCCGAGATTTCACCGATCATCTGGCCGGTACTGGCCGACGCGGTCGATGCAGTTGTAACGATTGACGATGAAAGGGCTGCGTGGGCGATGCGGCGCCTTGCACATCCTTCAGCGGGTGACCCTGAAATTGTGGCGGGTGCTTCCGGTGCATGTGGGCTCGGGGCCCTCCAGACAATCATGAGTCATGATGTGTTCCAGTCCGTCCGCGACAGCGCCAACCTCGGTTCTCAATCGAGTGTCCTTGTCGTCAATACCGAGGGGGCCACCGACCCCACGCTCTACCGTTCAATTGTTGGCGATTAAGTGTCGCTGATAACCCCTGCCATCCTTTTAGCGAGCTCACTTGCTCGTGGTGCGAATCCCGGGGATGATACAGCCCCGTGACCAACTGACGCGGGTGAGCGCTGCAAAGACGACATGACGATTCCGGCCACCCTGCGACGCACTCTCGGCAAATGGGACCTAGTGGCGATTGGTGTCAACCAGGTGATCGGCAGCGGCATCTTCCTGCTACCGTCGCGCGTCACCGCAGAGCTCAATGCCTGGAGTGTTTTGGCCTTTATCTTAGCTGGCATAGCATCACTACTCATTGCTCTCTGCTTTGCTGAGGTGGCTAGTCGTTTTGAGATCACGGGCGGACCCTACGTCTACACTCGCGCGGCGTTTGGCCGCTTCGTCGGGTTCGAAGTGGGTTGGATGCAGTGGGTGACACGGATCACAAGTTGGGCAGGCGTTGCCAATGGCATTCCACTGGCGCTGGGATTCTATATTCCGGCGATGACCAGCGGTGTACCGCATGCGCTCTTTATCGTTGGGCTTTTCAGCCTGCTCGCGTTTATCAATTTGATGGGGGTGCGACAGAGCGCGTGGGCGATCAATTTTTTTACTATCAGCAAGCTGCTGCCGTTGGGGGTGTTCATCTTGGTTGGTCTGTTCTTCATGAAGGCCGAGCCGTTCATGACTTATGCNCCAGTGTCGTGGCCTCAGGCTTCAGCTGCCGGCTTACTACTGATCTTCGCGTTTGGCGGTTTTGACGTCGTGACTGTCCCGGCGGGTGAAGCATCGAATCCACGCGGGCAGGTACCATTTGCCATGGTTACGACGGTCATCACAGTTACTTTGGTTATGTTANTGGCGCAAGTAGTAGCGATGGGGACCTTACCTGGGCTGAGCACATCTGCCACCCCTTTAGCCGACGCGGCTTTCGTCTTCTTGGGCGCTGGTGGTGCATTGATGATCGGACTTGGGTCAGTTGTATCGATGACAGGCAATAACGCCGGCCAGGTGCTCACCTCGTCTCGAATGTTGTTCGCCTTAGCCGAACACGGTGAGCTACCATCGCAGGTTGCGTATGTACACCCTCGCTATCGCACACCGTCAGTCTCGATTCTAGTCTCTACGGGGATTGCTATGACGCTGGCACTATCGGGCTCGTTCGTGGCGCTGGCAACGGCCAGCGCGGTAGCTAGGCTCATTACCTACACGGGGGTTGCGGCTGCCACCCTGCGTCTACGACGCCANGAATTTCAAGAGAGTGTTCGTTTGCCGACTTTCCGCACACCGGTAGGCCCACTTGTCCCTGTCCTTGCCATTGTCGTGTCACTCGTGATTCTCTTTGGCGCATCGCGCGAACAATTGATGGGTGGTGCTTTGGCGTTGGCCGTAGGGATGATTGTGTTCTTGTGGAACGACCGTGTTAACGGCGGGCCGGGCTTACAGCAGACGGTGTCTCACGAATCAGCAGTAACGTGGAATCGTGGGTCGGAGTAATTTCGTAAGTGGGAAGAGTTGTGTTGGAGGTAACTCGATGATTTTCGTACTACGCTGTGTGTCCGTTGTGTGTTTAGTGGTCGTGGNTATNCCCTCGCCNGCCNGCGCCCAGGAAGCGATTTTTGTCGTCCGGCATGCCGAGCGTGTTGATGGATCACCCGATGCGGCGCTGTCGGCGGAAGGCGAAGCCCGGGCGGAAATATTAGCTCGGCATCTGAGGGATGTTGGAATCGACGCTATCTACTCGACGACCTATCAGCGCACCCTTGGCACCGCTGCGCCGCTGGCTGAGGTGCTCGGCCTTGAGATACAGACCGGGCCGACTCATGACATAAGCACGATGATGAATTCAGACCCAGCTGTGAGCCGATACGTTGAAAGTCTTGCTGCGCAACTGGATGTTCAGCATGGCGCAGACCATATTCTCGTGGTTGGACATTCAAACACGGTGCCAGCTTTACTCACTGCACTTGGTCATCCGGAATCGGTCTCGATCGGCAGCGACGAATACGACAATTTATTCATCGTAGTACCTCGGGGGCAAGGCCCCCCAACCGTAATTCGCATCCGTTTCTGAATTCAGCCGGCGAGGAAGCGTGCCCACACAGTCACTCAGTGTGCCTGGCGCTCGTTAGAGTCGGCACCGGTTTTCTACACAAAGCTGATGAACTCTTCGAGTGATTTTTTCGTAATCTCGGGGACCTTAGCGTCACTGGCCGGATAGCCCACCACAAGTAACAGAAACGGCCGCTCGTGCGACGGACGGCCAAGGATTTCGTTCAAGAAACCCATCGGGCTCGGTGTATGCGTGAGCGATACNAGTCCGGCGTGATGCAGNGCGGTAATGAGCATTCCGGTCGCGATTCCTACTGATTCCTGNACGTAGTAGTGCTTGACCTTGCGGCCATCAGGCAATACTCCGTAGGTTTCACCGAAAATGGCGATCAAAATGGGTGCTGTTTCCAAGAATGGCTTCTTGTAGTCGGTACCCAACGGGGCGAGGGCTTCCAGCCACTCCTGAGGTGCACGTCCACCGTAAAAGGCGCGCTCCTCTTCCTCCGCGCTTTTCCGGATTTGGCTCTTCACGGCCGGGTCTGAGACAACAACGAAATGCCACGGCTGTAGGTTTGCCCCGCTAGGCGCTGTGCCCGCAGCACGGAGACAGTTCTCGATAACTTGTCGATCCACTGNACGATCAGAATACTCACGNACNGTTCGTCGCCGCCTGACGTCCTCGTAGAANTCTTGGGCGCGGGAGCGCATCTCGGGCTCTGGGGTTTCGCGATAGTGTGTGAGCGGGAGAAACGTTGGAATCGTCTTCGTCATTGTTCAATCTTTCCACGAAATACGGGAGCCGGGGTAAGATCATTCGCCGATGACGAACAAACCCCCTACAGAGCACTTTGCAATTCTTGGATCGGGAGCCGTTGGTGGCTACTACGGTGCAAAACTGGCACGAGTCGGGCACCGCGTGAGTTTTCTCGCTCGTGGTGCTCATCTTGCGGCTATGCGTGAAGGCGGCCTACAGATCCGTAGCCCTTTAGGTGACTTCATAGTGCCGGTTGAGGCTACCGACGATCCATCACTGGTTGGCCCGGTCGACGTGGTCCTCTTCACCGTAAAGAGCTATGACAACGACACGGCACTGCCGATGCTCGTGCCGCTTGTCGGAGACCGAACGGTCGTGCTCACACTGCAAAATGGTATCGACAGTGTGGATGAGGTCGCTGCAGTTGTGGGCGAATCGCATGTTCTTGGTGGGGCAACATATATCGCTACCGGACTCGCCCAACCTGGACTCATTGAGCAAACTGGGACACACCGGAAAATCGTTTTTGGCGAAGTGTTCGGCCAGCGATCGCGCGCTTCGGACCGCGTGGTAGCCCTTGGGCGCCTTATGGAGCCTGCTGACATCGAGGTCGAGACAGTGGCAGATGCCCGACAACAGTTGTGGGAAAAACTCATCTACCTTTGTCCCTTTGCGGCTTTCACCGGCGCGGCGCGGTCACCGATTGGAGTGCTGTGGAACGATTTGGACACACAGGCGCGCTTCATGGCGGCTGTCGCTGAGGTTGAGGCTGTAGCGCGGGCCGAAGGTGTGAATGTGAGTGCAACGGTCGCAGAGAAGGTTCGTGAATATATGGATTCACTCCCACCGGAGACTCGTTCGTCAATGCTTATCGACCTATCCCAAGGCAAGCGGATCGAACTGGAAGCGCTTCAGGGGACGATCGTCCGCCGGGGTCAAGCTTTGGGTATCNCGACGCCAATCATNGCGGCACTGTATGCGGAGCTAANGCCGCATGCCGGAGGAGCTTCGGCATGNGGATGAGCGNGTAGTGGGCATCATTTNCATCGGNTTTATTCTTGGCTTTCTCATCGGTCTGACTGGCGTCGGTGGCGGNGCCCTGCTCGCNCCAGCACTGTATGCGGTCTTGGGGTTGAGCTACCAGGCAGCTGTTTCNGTCACTCTCATTTATGCCGTCTATCACGAAAGCTTTTAGTGCNGTGCAGCATGTGCGCCAGGGAACGGTGCTCTGGCGGNTTACATTNNTCTACGGAGNCCTAGGGATTCCTGGCGCNATTCTAGGTGCGCGCATTNTCCACTGGACCNACGACTCTANCCAGCAGGTCTTCCCCTTTGTTATGAGTGGCTTGTTNATCCTCGTGGCCTCGTTGATTATTTGGGAGTCTGGGGAGAGCAGTGCGAGTGGTCGACGAAAGCCGTTTTCACCTTTCAACCTCAGAACTCGGGGCGTGCTGGCGGTCGCTGTGGTGCAGTCCTTTGCCGGAGTTCTGCTTGGAGCGACTTCTGTGGGCGCTGGGAGTATCGTGATTCTCTCCATGCTCTACCTTTTTCGTATGCCCGCCCAGCAGGTGGTGGGATCGAACATTGTCATCGCCATTATCATTGGCTTTCCCGCCTGGCTTACGCACTTCGCCGTTGTTGGGGTTCACTGGAACCTTCTGGGATTACTGGTGGTCGGTTCGGCGGCCGGCTCCGTTCTCGGTGCCAAGTGCACGATGCTTATTCCCGAGCGGCCACTCAAGCGAGTGGTGGCCGGTATCATTTATCTCGGTGCAATCGCGACGTTGGTAAAAGCGTGGACGACGTAAGAGAGAGCGTGATTCCACCACTCGATTAAACACCGAAGGTCAATCTAACTACTTGGTTCTAGGCACCTCTTGGAGGTTGAAGGGCACCGGGGTGGCTGTGGGGTTATGGCGGTTCGTGGTCAAGATTCGCGTAGTGTGGCGATGGTTGCTCCGAGGTGGCTTTCCGGTGCGTCTCTAAAGGTATCGACCAGAGGGTGCTGTTCCAAGGTCGCTTGGACAGCGCCTCGCTGTGTGCCTGTACCACGGCCGTGAATAAGTCTAATTTCCTCAAAACCGGCCTTGTACGCTTCCCGAACATACTCGTTTACTACGGTGCAGATGTCCCGTGGCTCGAACGGATGGAGGTCGAGAGTGCCCTCGATCGGCACAGAATGCGCCAGTTTAAGGGCTTCGGGGCGGTTGATGAAATATCTGTCACCGGAGGTGTTACGTCGCATCAGACCGTTCACTGGACGGGTCGTAGATAGTGGTGACCGACGTTGTGATCCCCCCGCGCACCGAGAAGTTTCCGACCACCGTCATCCGTCTTGGGTGGCAGGCCGCGACGAGATCGTCGAGGATCTGATTGGTCGCCGCTTCGTAAAAAATCCCGCGGTTCCGGTAATCGATGAGATAGTATTTCAGCGCCTTGAGCTCAACACACAGCTGGTCCGGCACGTAGGTAATCCTGATTTCACCAAAGTCCGGTAGCCCTGTCTTGGGACATATTGACGTAAACTCTGGACAGTGAATGGCGATTTCGTAATTGCGCTCAGAGCGTGGGTTAGGGAATGTATCGATTATGGCAGCTGGCATGTCAAGAGATTTTAGCATTGTCGTGACACATGGTCCGTGATGGTGAAATCATGTCATCATTGACACCGAGAGAAGNGCANGCTAGGATGCCACGATTTTTGGTTTTAACTGCGACAGTCGCTCACGCGCACGATGGTCGCTNNNTGCACTTCGCGCGCTTAAGTNAGGGGGACGCCGATGCCCGATGCCCGAAGGATGGGTAAGTCTGAGCTCTTCTCGCATTTTGCGGAAAAGTTCGAGATGAAGCGAGCGCAAGCTCGTGAATTTTTTGATGANTTAAATTCGCTTGCTGAGTCTGAACTAAAACGAGCGAATGAGTTTGTGCTACCTGGGATGTGCAAGTTGGTGGTGCAGAACCGGAAGGCCCGACAGGGACGTAATCCCGCCACGGGCGAGACTATCCAGATTCCAGCGAAGACCGTTGTTAAGGCTCGCATTGCGAAGCAGTTGAAAGACTCAGTTCTTCCGGTAAAGAAATAACCGGGCGAGCGCTAGGATCCACCGCGACCCTCCAATTTCAGCTGCTTTTTAAGGGTTTTGAGCTGGTTGGGGGCCGCGGCGCATTCGCGTCCTCACTACGTCCAGCCTAGCCTCGGCCTTTGTTTGAGCAGCATTGAAACTTGGCCCGATAGCCGTACCGAATCTGGGTCGGACCCCACTGTTTCTGTCGAATGGTTGTGGCTCACAGATCCGACTCCGTTTTGTACTCATCACCCATGAGACAATTTGAGGTGCGGTCCCTTGGCACTGTTGGCTATTCTGATGCGCTCACGTTGCAACACACCTTAGTAGAGGAACGACGCCACGGTCGAGTTTCTGACCTGTTGTTGCTACTCGAGCATCCGCATGTCATTACGCGCGGCGCTGGCGCGCGCCAGTCCAATGATCATGTCTTAGTCGATCGGTCTACGCTGGATGCTGAGGCTATCGATATTGTCGACACAGGCCGTGGCGGCGACGTCACCTATCATGGTCCCGGGCAACTTATTGGTTACCCGATTCTCGACCTCAAGCCTGACCGTTGCGACGTGCGGCGCTACGTGCGAGATCTCGAGGAAGTCATGATCCGCACGGCGGCTGCGTTCGGTATTGTTGCGGGGCGGGTTAACGGTCTCACTGGTGTTTGGGTGGGCGAAGCGAAGCTTGGTGCCATTGGTGTCCGGATCTCACGCTGGATCACCAGTCACGGTTTTGCTTTCAATGTATCTCCAGACCTGTCTCGATTCGAAATGATTGTACCGTGCGGGATCGTTGATAAGGGTGTGACGTCGCTTTCCGCACTGCTCGACCAAGAGTTAGTTCTCGCTGATGTCGAAGCTGCGGTCGTGACCAGCTTCAGCGAGGTCTTCGATCGAGCGGTATGCACAACCGCCCTTGTATGACAATCCACNCGCCGGCAGTTTACTGGTCAGTGTACCGTCTGTTATCCAATCTGGCCTCTGAGTGTGCGTTAGTGCCGATGATGGCTAAGGTGAGTATATCGAGAGAGTTGGAGGCTGTAATCTATTGAAATGCCTGACACACCGCAACTGACCGACAAGGTCGCTATCGTCACGGGTGGTTCGAGTGGTATCGGCTTGGCTATTGCAGCGGCGTTTCAAGCTTGTGGCGCAAGCGTCATGATCGGCGCGCGGGACGAGGCGAGGGTCGAACGGGCGATACAGGATCTGTCGATGGGCACGGACCGTGTGTGTGGTGCGGCATTGGATGTACGCGACCCCCNTCAGGTCGAAGACTTTATAACGNAGGCNGTCAAGCNTTTCGGAGGCCTCGATATCCTNATCAACAACGCGGGTGTTGGTGGCTATACGAAGATCGTCGATCAATCACTGGAGGAATGGCGTAGCATCATCGACACCAACCTATCCGGCGTCTTTCACTGTTGTCGCTCAGCCATTCCACATCTCAGGCGACGCGGTGGCGGGTTCATTGTCAACATTAGCAGTCTTGCAGGTAAGAANGCGTTTCCCATGGGGGGCGCNTACTGCTCCTCGAAAGCNGCNCTCAATATGTTNAGCGAAGTGTTGATGCANGAGGTTCGNTACGANGATATTCGNGTCAGTTATGTAATGCCNGGNTCGGTGACAACGGCTTTCGATGGAGGACGNGCGCANGCCGGCTCNGANTGGAAGATGACAGCCGAAGACGTCGCTGAAGTGGTGCTCGANATNGTNTCCATNAATCGGCGNACNCTGGCGAGCNGNGTAGAGATGCGACCNTCGAAGCCCAAGAAATGAGTNCCTGANGNNCAACAGGGACGAANAGNGGNCATTGAGTTATTGCAGTTGACNTCGGTTCNTNGTTNCTTCAGNCCTNCGTTACANNTTNNCCCTTCNNANAANNTCTCCGTNANCCGCTCAACGTCGATATTNGCNCCCGACACAATCGCAACCACGGTTTNGNCGNCGGNNTTGACTGNGCNTTCNAGNAAAGCGGCNACNGCCGCNATGCCTGCNCCTTCAGCGATCAGTTGCTCATTCGCGACAAGGCCGTAGATGCCCCTACGTAATCCCTCCTCACTCACGACAACCGTGTTGTCGACGAGTTTCTTCACAAGTGCGAATGTAATTGTGGTTGGGTCTAGATTGCCACTTAGGCCGTCGGCGATTGTCTCGCCAACGGTAATCTCAGTGATCCGACCGGCTTTCAGGCTGGTACGAAAGGGGTGCGATACTTCAAGTTCGACGCCAACCACCTGTGTCTCGGGTGCCGCTGCCTTGGTGGCGATGGCGATTCCGCTCAGGAGCCCGCCCCCGCCAGTTGGCACAAGAATCGAATGAATGTTCGGGACCTCTTCGAGGATTTCCAGTACGACCGTTCCAGCACCCGCGATGATGTCGGGATGACTGTAGGGAGAGATGTAAACGGCGCCGCTCTCTATAGCGAATGTCTTGGCTTGCCGTTCCGCATCGTCGTAGGTCGGCGCCGTATCGCGCAGGTCGGCGCCGTGGCGACGAATTCCATCACGCTTGGTTTTCGGTGCGTCGTTTGAGGTAAACACCGTTAATGCGACGCCTAGGCGCTCAGCGGCCCATGCCATAGCTCGTCCGTGGTTCCCGGCTGATGCCGTCACGACACGCGGTGCCACCGCCTCAGAACGTTCGAGTAGCGACGCGAGTGCGTTGACCGCACCGCGCAGCTTGAAGGAGCCAGTTGTTTGTAACGACTCGACTTTAAGCAGAATTCGCCCACCGGTCATTTCCGAGAGCCATGGTGATTGGGCCAACGGTGTTCGCCGGATATATTTGTCGATTCGATTTCTCGCCGCCGTAATGTCATCGAGTGAAATCGACATGAAAGTGCCGCAATTCTATACTCTAAAGATGCGCGCGCGTGGAGAGACTCATGCTACTGGAAAGCCGGGCTGTTGAGCCGTTCTTTAAGAACGGGTTCGTGCTGGGATGTGAAACCTCCCAGGAAGGCGTCATCATCGATCCCGGCGATGAAGTAAATGACCTATTGGCTATTGTTGAGCGAACCCAGTTGGCTATTAAATACATTCTACTGACTCACGCTCACGTCGATCACGTCACTGGGGTTGCGAAGTGCAAGGAAATGCTTGATGCTCCAATCTGTCTGCATCGAGACGACCTGTTTTTGTACAACGGAGCCGTGCAGCAGGGTGCTCTGTTTGGTCTGCGGGTCGACCCGCTACCTCCGATTGACCACTATTACGACGAGGTCGGTCCCTTCCGCTTTGGCCGGTACGAGGCGGTCGTGCATCACACGCCGGGTCACTGTCCCGGCGGAGTCTGCCTGCAGGTGGGAGAGGCCGGCACGTCAGGGCAGATGTTGTTTGTTGGCGACACTCTTTTTGCTGGGTCAATTGGTCGGACCGACCTGCCTGGAGGCGATCACGCGCTCCTGCTCAGGACGATTAGAGAAGTGTTGCTGCCGTTTGGCGATGAAGCCGAAGTTTACCCAGGTCACGGCCCGAAGACGACCATCGGGCACGAACGCCAGACGAATCCATTTCTCGTTAGCAGGACCTGACGTTTCTCTGTCTTTAGACTTGCCGTTGGTGACTGATTGGGGACAATAGACCAAGAAGCCCTAAGGCGCTGATTTCTCAGATATTGTTAGCTCAATTTGGCCGATGCGCAGTGTGTCACCCGAGGTAAGCACCTTGCGTTTAACCTGCTGCCCGTTGACGAAGGTGCCGTTTGTGCTGTCGAGGTCTTCGACTTCAAGACGGTCGTTCGTGCTGATGAGACGGCAGTGCAAACGAGATACAAGAGTGCAGTCGAGCGTAAAGTCTGCTGTTGGGGCGCGGCCGATTGTCTTCATCACGCCGGGCATGACCCGCAAGGTGACAGGAGTTGTCGTTGTAATTTCTGACATCAACTCCACTTTGACTTTCAGTAACCACATCGACTGACGCCCGCTCAGGCCTCCTTGATGGCCGAGATTAGATCCAAAGCTGCTTTCTTACCGTCAGAAAAGAGCATGAGCGTATTCTCGGCAGCGAAAAGTGGATTTGGAATACCAGCGAAGCCAGGGCTAAGGCTACGCTTGATGACAACCACAGTACGCGCCTTGTCCACTTCGAGAATCGGCATTCCAGCGATTGGGCTGGCCGGGTCGGTGTTCGCGACCGGATTGACTACATCGTTGGCTCCGATGACGATAACAACATCAGTCTCAGCGAAGGTAGGGTTGACGTCATCCATCTCGCGAAGTTTGTCGTAAGCGACGTCGGCTTCGGCTAACAAAACGTTCATGTGACCGGGCATCCGGCCAGCCACTGGATGAATCGCGAACTCCACTTCAGCACCTTGTGACTCGAGTAGATTCGCGAGATCGCGAACAGCATGCTGAGCCTGTGAGACCGCGAGACCGTACCCGGGGACGATCACCACCCGCCGTACTGAGTCAAACAACATCGCGACTTCCTCGGGTGACGCCGACTTGACTCGCCCCGCGTAGACTTCATCTGCCGAGGCGCCGCCTTCGACTTTTGGCACGATTGCGCCTGTAAGAACGTTAGTTAGGGATCGATTCATCGCTTTGCACATGACCCGCGTGAGAATTAGGCCGGACGCGCCGACGAGCGATCCCGTAATGATGAGTGCGTTGTTATCGAGGACGAAACCGGTCGAGGCTGCCGCCAACCCGGAGTACGAGTTGAGCAGCGCAATCGCGACCGGCATGTCAGCGCCGCCGATTGGAATAGTGAGTAGCACACCACCGACCGCGGCGAGCGCGACAAGCACCCAATAGAGATGCGTCATCGTCGGGTTATTCACGATCATGACGCCTACGGTGAGTGCGCCAATCCCAATCAATAGATTCACAAACTGCTGACCAGGGAAGTGCATCGGCTTACCGGGTAGCACCAACCCCTGCAGTTTGTCGAATGCGACGAGGCTGCCGAAGAAGGTGATGCCGCCAATGATCCCGCAGGCGACCGTTGCGACCGTCATTTGGGTAGTTGGTTCGGTTGCGTCTAAGAGCGCCGCGCCAGCGACGAAGACCGAGGCGCCGCCACCAAACCCGTTCAATAGTGCGACCATTTGTGGCATCGCGGTCATCTGAATCTTTAGCGCGAGCGTGGCGCCGATCCCACCACCGATGACGATGCCAGTGAGGATTACGCCGATTCCTTGCAGTCCGCTCCCAAAAACATCGCGGGTTGCCAGTGTGGCGATTATTGCCAGTAACATGCCAGTCGCGCCGTAAAGATTCCCGTGAACGGCGGTGCGCGGATGGGTTAACCCTTTGATGCCTAGGATGAACAGAACCGACGCCGCGAGGTATGTCAGGTTAATAACAGACGAATCCAAAGCGTCAATCCTTCTTCTTGAACATTGCAAGCATGCGATGGGTGACGAGGAAACCGCCGACGACGTTCGTGGCGGCTAGTACGAGCGCGCAGAAGCCGAGCGCGGTCGTTAGTGTGTTTGGCGTTGTAGCAGCAATCATCGCGCCGATAATCGTGATGCCCGAGATCGCGTTAGAACCAGACATTAGCGGCGTGTGTAGTAGCGGAGGAACCTTCGTAATGATTTCGAAGCCGACAAAAACCGCGAGCAGGAAGATGGTAAGGAGCGGGATGAAAGCGTCCATCAGGCGCCGGTCCTTTCGTTGTCGATCGCGGGAGTGATCGTGTCGAGGAGTTCACGCAGTCTAGGGTTGACAAGCTCGCCATCGTGGGACACCAGCGTGTCCTTCGTAATTTGATCATCCAGGTCCAAGACGAACTTTCCACCGTCAATTAGGTGAAGCAGAAAGGATGTGATGTTTTTTGCATACATCTGACTAGCGTGATACGGCACACTGGCAGCCAAATTCGTCGGACCGAGTAAGGTTACACCGCGGTGCACCGTCGGTTGGTCAGCCTTGGTCAGTTCACAGTTGCCACCTTGCTCGGCTGCAAGGTCGATAATGACTGACCCGGGGACCATTCCATCGACCATTTCCCCAGTGATGAGGATCGGAGCTTTTTTTCCAGGGACTAGCGCAGTGGTAACCACCACGTCAGCGCGAGCGATCACTGCAGCCATCGCCTCTTGCTGACGTCGATAGAACGCTTCGTCCTGAGTCTTAGCGTAGCCGCGTTTGTCCTCACTATCCTCGGTCTTGAGATTAAGTTCGACGAATTTTGCGCCAAGGCTCTCGACCTGTTCTTTAACTGCGGGACGAACGTCATATGCCTCGACGTTGGCTCCGAGCCGCCGGGCGGTGGCGATTGCCTGCAAGCCAGCCACACCTGCGCCGAGAATAAGGACGCGCGCTGGTTTGACAGTGCCGGCGGCAGTCATCAGCATCGGGAACATGCGAGGTGCTGTATCAGCTGCGAGCACCACGGCTTTGTAACCGCTGACTGTAGCCATCGATGACAGCACATCCATGCTTTGGGCACGCGTGATGCGTGGGATCAGCTCAAGTGAAAATGCCGTTACGTGACGTTCAGCGAGTGCCTTGGCCGAGTCAAGTGCGGTGAGCGGCTCCGAGAGTCCGATGATGATTTGGCCCTGCCGCAGCAGACCGAGGTCTACTCGGCCTACCTCCGGGTTTGCACCCAGAGTGCGAACCTGGAGCACGATGTCGGCATCGGCGAACACCTGGCCGCGATCACTTGCTAGCTGTGCGCCCTTGTCAAGGAACGCTGCATCAGGAAACCCTGCCTCGTCGCCTGCGGAGGCCTCAGTAAGGATGTGAAGGCCAGCTTTTGTGAGTGAGGGAATGACTGAGGGAACGATGGCAACACGCCGTTCGCCAGGAAACGTTTCTTTAGGGATTCCGACGATCATGAATTTGTGAACTCATACGTTAAAGATGCAACCAACTTCAACCAAGCATTATACGCGCCTTCCAGTCCCTGGGGGCACTCGTTCGTCGCTTACGCGTCAACGGCGAGAGGGCATGACCTTGTGTAACTTCTCACCGAGGGCGGAAATTAACTCAGCACTGACCGACCGTGTCTCAAGCGTTGGATATTCGTTAACCTCACCCGTCACGGCTGGGACCAAAAGGTGGTTTAGGGCGTCGAAGCGGACCAATTCAGTTGCTACCCTCCGGTCCCGTGCTAGGCCCATCTCGAGCAGGCGGTCTGCGTGTCCTGGAACGATTTGCCGGTCGAGACCGCCGTGAATGACAACCATTGGCTGGCGTAGGTCCTGAATGACGTCGGCCGGCCAGAAGTTGAGGTAACTCGAAAACCACGGCGTGTCAGCCTGCTTGCGCATGTCAGGCGGAATATCATCCCAGTCATCGCCCGTCAGGACCGCATCGTGAATCCGTCGCTGTAGCTCCATCTTACTCAGTCGTTCCTCGTCGCTGATCTCCATGCGTACGAGCATTTGTCGCTGCTGTTCGAGGACGAACTCCACACCCCGTGTCGACGGAGCCGCCACCAATCCGAGGGCAGTAATCCTGCGCTCCTTCGCTGCAGCTAGCATGGCGACCCAACCGCTCTCACCGTAGCCCACTACGGCAATTCGACGCTCGTCTACGTCAGCCCGGTCACGAAGATGACGAATCACCGACCTAACATCTTCAGCGTATTCCGCGAGTGTGATGCTTTCGATCCGGCCGCCGCTCTGGCCGACCCCTCGTTTATCGTAACGGACGACGATGAAACCGGCGTCGGAGAGGCCGCCCGCCAAGTTGCCATAGATTGGCACGCCCGACGATGTTTCGTCCCTATCGGTTGAATTTGGTCCTGGCACAAGGACAACGGCGGGCCACTCACGGTCGTTATCGGTTTCAGGCGAAGCCGCGGGAGAGAGCTGTGGCCTGGTGAGTGTCGCTGCTAGATTGAAACCCGAAGCGGGGATGTACAGGTCTTCGTCCCCTTCATTTCGTACGATTTCCTGCCGAGCTGATAGCGAGACGATTTCCTGCCTCGCAATGTCGAGCCCGATTGTTGGCATACTGATCCGTAGTAATCGACGCCCAGCATCAGACCAAATTTCGGCATCAAAGGGATTACGACTGTTGAGAAAGGTCACATGATGCCGCTGTGCTTCGACCGTGCCGGCACTTGTGGTGATCCGCTGCTCACTCGTTCGGTTTAATCGGATAGTAATCTCAGCTTGTGGTGCGATATAGGCAGGAATAGCGGCGCCAACCTCGGCTACTGATAGGCGTGCCGCGAGAGCTTCGTAAGACGCAAAAAAGTTCGTTGGGAGAACGATAGTCCCGGCTGATAAAGCGTCTACTTTACTGCTGGTCTCACTACCTACGAGTATTTCGCTCGTCGCACTGGTTTCCGTGAATGTTGTCTGCACCCTGTAAGGCTCACCGGCAAGGTCGGCATCAATGAACAGAGTCTCCGGCCGCCACAAATCGTCGTAACGAATCTCAAACTGCCGAATGGCTAGGTCGAGCGGACCCGACACTCGGCCAGTTGAGTTAATTGTCCAGCCTGACTCGGTCTCCTCCACCCGGACCTCCTCGGTTCCCACGAGAGTGAGCTGAAAAAAGATATTGAACGTAGACTGACCTGGGGTTGGTCTGGGAACTGACTGGTCAGCAGCCGCGAGTGAACACATTGCCGTCGCCAGGAAGGCGACGGTACAATAGGCCGGCACACGCATCACTTCCCAGCATACCATCCTGTGTGTGCGAACTGGTTGGTTACATGGTCAGCGCAACGCTAATCCAGTCCTACGAAAAGCTCCGTGAATCGGCTGGGCTCGTGAGTCTCAGTAATCGGGGCGCGATAAATATGAAGGGCAGCGACTGTGCTTCGTACTTGCAGGGGCTTCTTACGAACGACATCTCGGGGCTGACAACTGGCGCAGGTTGTTACGCTGCTTACCTCACGCCGCAGGGGCGCATGATCGCCGACATGAGGGTTCTGAATCTCGGAGATCGGTTACTGCTGGACGTTGATTCTGCGATGTCTGACACCCTGACCTCTCGGTTCTCAATGCTGGTATTTTCTGAGGATGTCCAAGTCAACGACGAGTCTTCAACTTGGTATTGGGTTGGTGTGCGTGGGCCGGGTGCGGCAGCTTGCTTGGAGCCAATTTTACGGCCGGAGCGAACCCTGTCAGGAAAGAAAGCGGTAACGGCCTATCAAGGTCTCGACAACGGATGGTGGGTGCTCGACGGAAAGCCAGTGCTGGCCGTGAGCAACGACGAGTTGGGTATTCCTGGCATTGACCTCGGTGTTTCAAGTGCTTACAGCGGGCAAATAAATGCGCAGCTTGAGGGTTTAGGTCTTGAGTGGGGGAGTGCTGGCGCAGTGGAGGCGCTCCGGGTCGAGGCCGGCACGCCTCGGTTCGGGGCCGATATGGACGAAGACACGATTCCGCTTGAGGCCGGTATTGAGGCACGGGCCATCAGTGAAACGAAGGGCTGCTATGTCGGTCAGGAGGTTATCATTCGAATCCTGCATCGTGGCAAAGGACGCGTCGCACGACGTCTAGTNGGCCTGATATTCTCACAGGACCACACGACGAAATCCTTGTCGGGCCAGTCCGTCTACGACGGTCATGAAACAATTGGTCGAGTGAGGAGCGCAATCTCGTCGCCGCGACTCGGTCGACAGATTGCCTTAGCTTATGTTCAGCGTGCGTACACGGCGCCAGGTGCACGTGTCGAGGTAGCGGACGGTGAGCGTCGGGTTGCTGCTGAGGTTACGGAACTTCCGTTCCCACCTTCGTTAGCCTGACGATTAATGCTTTATCGGCGAGTGGAAACTCCAGTGTGGCTAGTTCACGTCGTTTGACCCAACGGATCCGCTGCTTCAGCATCGGACGTGGTGTCCCCTTTAGTTGGCAATGGTAAAAGTGTAGACATACGGTCCTGTCGGGATAGGCGTGTTCCACGCAGTCGATTTTTTTGCCAATCTCAACCTCAACGCCTAGCTCCTCGCGCATTTCCCGTCGCAGTGCATCTGTGAGCGATTCTCCGGATTCCAGTTTTCCGCCAGGAAACTCCCAGCATCCCCCTAGATGATCGCCCGCTGCACGTTGCGTAACCAGAAAGTGATCACGTTGTTCAACAACCGCCGCTACCACAACAAGGGATGCGCCACTCATTTCTTGCGTTGTCCCGCAGGACGACTGTCGATCGGCCCGGTGCGACAAGCGGTGGCCATGGGACAGGAATGGCATCGAGGCCGTCGCGCTGTACACACTGTTGCGCCAAAATCCATAAGGCCTTGGTTGAAATCGAATACGTGTCGCCGAGGTAGCAGCACCCTAGCCAGACTCCAGAGATGGCGCTGCAAGGCATGGGCACGCAGGTCACCCGAGCCGACAAAGACCCGGTACAGGACGCGCGCCACGTTGGTGTCAAGAATCGCCGCCCGGCGGCCGAANGCGAAACTTAGGATCGCGCCAGCTGTGTAGGCACCTATTCCTTTGAAAGATCGAAGCGTCGTCTCGTCATCGGGCAGGGCACCTCCGTACCGTAGCACCGATTCCCGCGCGATAGCGTGCAACCGCCTGGGCCGAATGTTATATCCGAGTGGATACCAAGTGCGGATNACGTCNNGGGGTCTTGCCGCCGCGAGNGCTTTAAGCGTCGGATATTTCTTNAGCCANTCCTTNTANTTCGGCATCACTCGNTCGACTTGCGTCTGNTGCANCATGATCTCCGATACGAGAATGCGATACGGATCGCGCGTTCGACGCCANGGNAGGTCNCGGCCGTGTTTCCAGTACCATGTGAGNAGCNGACGNCGGAACCTCTGTCGNTCTACTGGCGCNGGCAAGGNCANACGTNANAGNCTNCGNTCANNNGTCATCGTTTTCGGTGGCCGGTCGATGCGCCAACGATGGCANTATAATTGCGNNGTGTCGATCTACACNCGTANCGGCGACGACGGAGAGACCGGTCTTTTTGATGGCACCCGTCTNTCGAANTCCGATCCGCGNATTGAGGCCTGCGGNGAGGTTGANGAGTTGGACGCAGTACTTGGNCTGGTGCTCGCCCANCTGACTGAGCCAGACCTGATTGAGATCATCACGCATGTGCANCGNGACCTTTTTGCTATTGGNGCGCGATTGGCCGACCCGCNACGCCGGATNGCCGANCGGATTACNAAGGTCGATTTGGATGNTCGAGCCGTGGAACGGCTGGAGNCGTGGATTGATCGTTTCGACGAAGANNTGCCTGAGATGCGGNAATTNATTCTNCCNGGCGGCACGCCGGCNGNGGCANCNCTGCACTTGGCGCGCTCCGTATGCCGCAGAGTAGAGCGCCGGATTNTTGCATTGGGANNCGATGTTGTCGAGCGNGNGGTACGGGTCTACNTTAACCGACTGTCCGANCTNCTCTTCATGCTCGCNCGGGCCGTAAACACACGTGCGAAGATGCCAGAGACCGAGTGGTAATCGTTTAAACGGGCCCGGTTGCGTCATCCCGCCCCACAAGATCCAGCTTCACGCAATCGAAAATTCGTCGGGCTAACTCTTGAGAAATCCGTTCTCGGATTGCGCCGCATTCTACAAGCGTTGCCTCATCGATTGTCTCGATGGCTACATCCCATCGATCGTGCGCGATGTCCTCAGAGCGATCCTTGAAGGCAGTAGGCATTGCCTTCAGTGACGCTTGAAACCGTTTAGATTCGTAGGCTGCGATCGGAGATCCGTTAATCAGTACGCGCACAGCCGTGATTCGCCGTTTGTCGATCGTTGCATCGCGGTAAAAAAAGACGTTGTCATCTTCGCTGAAGAGCGTCATGTCGGTGCCAGACGGAAGTTCAGCGACAACACGGCGGCCCTGCTGGAGCTCGCGCTGGCGTTGCGCCTGACGACGTTTACGAAACATGTGGAGTGTTGAGCCAAGGCTCACTGCGGTGACGAGCAGCAGTACGGCGAAGGCAGCGGCGATGAGATCTCGCATCAACGTTTTCCGGAGACTTAGATTCCGGCCGCACTGGTCTCGGCCGCAACCGTCAGCGCGAGCCGCTCTTTGTCGGCATCGGTTAAAAGGTGATGTTCAGTCATGGGATCAAAATCACACGCTGCGATCTTTTCCAGTGTTGCCATGTAGAGCCGGATAATCAACCGCAACACAAACATTCGGTCTGCAGGTAGTTGCTCTTTCAAGGGCGTAAGTTGTGCTTCACCCGCACGGCGCCATGTGTCTGCTCGTCCCGCCAAGTCCTCGACTAACGCCTTAAGGGCTGGGCTAGCATGTTCCCGTCCCAGGTCTTCTAGCAGTGTTGCCTCAGTCACGCGGTGCGCCGCCATGTCGTCACCGGCTAGATAGACTAGACCTTTCTCGCCAGTGACTAGGTCCTGACGAAGATCTCGCAGGACATGGCTAACATATGCGAATAGCCCGAGATTGTGTCCACAGCCCTGTAGGTCGAAGTCTGCCGGGGTGCGAAAGACTCCATCAGTGCCCTGTTCCGCTGTGATCAGGTAGAGGTAAATGGTTGTCGGCGCCACCGTCGCACCATGGGCATAATGTAAAAACTCTTCAAAGGTTTGAAATCTGTCACGCTCGAGGTCCTTCTTCATAGCATCGAAAAAAGCACTCCAAAGCGAAGGTTCTATTGGGAATCGTGCTATGCCTCGCCCGAAGGCGTCTAGAACATCAGCTGCACGTGGCTCTTTGGTCGCTTGGACCTCAGCGGAGCTTGGTAACTGATCGGCCATCGCCGCAGAGACCGCGTGCTCCCATGCGACAAGAATCCGCTGTGTATGAGGCACAGCATCGCTATTGAGGCCCTCGGAGAGGACTGCATCGACGCAATCGTCGACGAGTCGCATCACCGCGTACAGTGCGCAGAACGCTCGGTAACGTTCGATTTCGGTGAAGAAACAGCTTGCCCGATAGAGGTTATTAAGGTCCTTAGCGGCAATCATCTCGGCGATACTGTCCGTACCGGTCAGTGAACCCGGGTGCCAAAGCTGTTGAGGATTTCTGGTCATGCAGGATCACTCTACACAGGTAACGCGTCAGACCGTCCGAAACCTGACCGCAGCAGTTGCCAAAGAAATCTCGGATTTAACAGGTGATGTCTTGGGCCGGCGTGGCCGACAAGCCCCATGAGCTGTCCAGCCCAGCGGTTATCACACGTGGCGTGCGCGACCAGCTTCTCCAGTAGTCGCTGATTTCCGTGGACATGCTGCAGGAGTCTGCCGGTCCCGAAGTCAATCATGAATCGTCGCCGCCACGCCAGCTCGTAACCGCGCAGTGCTTGGCTCGTCGCACGCCAGTCGGCCTTGGTGATTGCATCATGAACAGCGCGGGCAGCCAGAAGTCCACTGGTGAGTGCGTTATGAATCCCATGCCCGGTAAACGGATCGACAAATCCTGCCGCGTCACCGACGAGCAGAACTCCATCGGCTACTGTTCGACGCCTTAGGCTGGCCGATGGCAATTGCCAACCCTTTAGCTCCTGGGTACAAGAAAGACTAATTCGGGAATCCATCATCCGGGTCAGATGCTGAACCAGCTCGCCACGGGTCGGACGGTGGCGTGCGTCGAAGAGCCCGACGCCAACGTTAGCGCGATGTGTCGACACTGGCACGATCCAACAGCATCCGCGCTCGAACTGGCCGTCGGTGATCACTTCGAACCGAGGTGCTGACGCTGTGTGATCGGTGTAGGCGCGCAGCGCAACACTATAGCGGTGCTGTGTGCCGAACATGGGCGCGAGACCCCGACTTGCCGCGACTCGACTAAAGGCACCGTCTGCGCCAACGACAACGGGAGCACAATAGGTAACACGACTGCCACGCTGCTTCACCTGCAGCACGTTCAGTTGCCTGGTGGAGTCCCAGTCGACCTGCTCTAGGAGTTGATTCTCTCGTAGTTGAGCCCCACAGCGCTCAGCGTATCGAGCCAGGCGCTCATCAAGGATGCGCCGAGGCAGGATTCGCCATAGGTGTTTCCGTCCGTGTAAATCAACAAAATCAGCACCCACTCGAAGCCCGCTACCCGTAGTGAAGTTGCACCCCTCGATGGTGAACGCGTCTGGGGCCAGTTCGTCTAGACTCGTGCCCAGCGTCGTCAGCGCTGTGGCAACTTCTGGCAGCAGAACGTCACCGCAGACTTTGTCACGAGGAAACCGTCCTGCCTCGAGTAAGAGGACCCGGTGTCCCAACTGAGCGAGCGCTGCTGCTGTGCCGCTACCGGCCGGTCCGGCGCCGACCACGATGGCGTCAGCGTTCCACGTTGAGGATGAAGCAGATTGTGACATTTGGGACACGGCTGCACACAGGGGAGAAAGCCGTGCCTGAGTTTCCCACGATTTACCTAGGTTGACAACGATCGGCAGTGGGTGACCGAATAGCGTTTGTTACTTATTGAGTAGCCAGTTACGATCTGTATGGGCCAGTTAAACACCTCAATGAAATCAGCCATTGTCCACTACCACGAGATCGCACTCAAGGGCGGCAACCGTCCTTGGTTCATTGCACGACTGGTGCGCAATCTCCGTGCGCTCACGGCCGAGTTAGGAGTCACAAGAGTGCGGGCCCTGATGGGTCGCATCAAGCTGGAACTTGATCCAACAGCCGAGTGGGAAACGTTAGCCGAACAATTGCGCTTGGTATTCGGGATTGCCAACTTTGCCCAAGCTGGGCACGTACTTGGGGTTGACTTGGACAAGGTTGCGGATGCGGTACTTGCCGATCTGGGCGATCGGCAACCCGGGTCGTTTAGAGTGTCGGCACGCCGTGCTGACAAGCGGTATCCGCTCACCTCGCCGCAGATCGAGCGAGAAGTTGGGGGCAGGATCAAGCAAGCGAAGGGTTGGACGGTAAATCTGTCGGCGCCAGATTTGACAGTGCACCTGGAAATGTTGACTGACGAAGTGTACTACTCGTTCGGCAAGCAGCGGGGCGCAGGGGGGCTTCCGAGTGGCGTGAGTGGTCGCGTCGTGTGCCTTCTTTCAGGCGGCATTGATTCCCCCGTCGCAGCCTACCGCATGATGAAGCGTGGCTGTCAAGTTCATTTCATCCACTTTCACAGCTATCCGATTCTTTCGAAGGCATCGCAGGACAAGGTGCGCGAAATCGCCAGGCTATTTACACGGTCACAGTTGCGATCGCGTCTCACCATGGTTGCCTTCGGGGAAATCCAGCGGCAGGTCGTTCTGACCGTTCCGCCTCCTCTGCGGGTAATCATCTATCGTCGTCTGATGTTACGTATTGCGGATCGCTTGGCGCATAACACACGCGCCCGCGCAGTCGTGACCGGCGAGGTTGTAGGTCAGGTTGCGTCACAGACTCTTGAGAACCTAGCGGTGATCAACGCTGTGACTCGCTTGCCCGTACTCCGACCGCTAGTTGGCCACGATAAGAATGAGATCACGGACGAGGCACGGTCTATTGGCACGTACCCAATCTCAATCATTCCCGACCAGGATTGCTGTCAACTTTTCACACCAAAGCACCCAGCGACCCGAGCTACAGTGGTAGAGACTGAGGCTGCAGAGGCTGCTCTGCCGATCGACGAGATTGTCGAGAGTGCTATTGCTGAAGCGCTGGTTGAGCATCTGAACTTTCCGGCGAAACGACCTTAGCGATACGCTCAACCTATTTTTCGTCAAATCCGTAACGATAGAGATGCCCATCGAAATAATCGCGCAGTGCTTCTTGGGTACTGCGNAATGCCAAATTGTGCCATGGGATCTCGTTCCGTGAGAAGCGGCCGATTTCGAGCGACTCCTCGCAATGGCGCAGAACGCCGCTGACCACTGTGGCAGCGTAGACGATGATGACAGGCGTGCGGCCGGTGTAAGAATAGATATTAATTAATCCGACGAGCCGCACATTGAGATTCGTTTCCTCGAGCGCTTCCCGAGTGGCGGCGGCCGTTATCTCCTCGCCACGATCTACGTAGCCACCCGGAAACACCCATTTTCCAAAGCCTGGCTCGATCGCGCGACGCACGAGTATGATTCGGTCGTCTTCCATCCTAATGATCGTGCCGACCGCCACCTTCGGATCGAGATAGACCACGTTTTCGCACTTCCCGCAAACGAGCCGTTTGGGTTCACCGGCCTTTATTAGTTTCGCTGTAAGTACACTGCCGCACAGAGGGCAGTAGCGGTAGGCGTGTTCTTGTGACGGAGTCATCGTCTCAGTGTCTCACCNATTGCTCACGTATAATCGAGGGAATGTCTATCCTCAATGTTGCGCGTATGGGCAACCCCGTGCTTCGTGAGAAAGCTCGGTCCATTGAACGTTCGGAGTTGTTGACGCCAGTCATGCAGAAGTTAATCGATGACATGATCCAGACGATGGTTGAGTACGAAGGGATTGGATTAGCNGGACCANAAGTGCACGAGCAGCGGCAAATCTTCGTAGCTGGTGTTGAGAATGGCGACGATCCGATGCCTCTCATAGTTGTCGTTAATCCTGTCCTTACGTTGCTTGGTAGCCCGACCGTCGAGGACTGGGAGGGTTGCTTGAGCATTCCGGATCTACGGGGACGGGTACCACGCGCGCCTGAAGTGGAGTTGCGTGCACTCGACCGTTATGGTGAACCAATGCAACTTGCCGCTCACGGCCTCGCCGCGCGTGTTATCCAGCACGAGNCCGACCATCTTAACGGCGTGCTGTTTGTTGATCGAATGCAATCCTTCGACTCGCTCACTCATCTCAATGAGTTCTCTCGATTTTGGAACACAGAGAGAGACTAATCACCACTTTCCTGCTTCTTGGCTTATGGACCAATAATAATTCTAGGACCGGAGCCGCTTTTTCTCTGAAGCCCGTTCAGCTTGGAGACGTTCGAGGTCCACCGCCGAATGATCAGCGAATCGCATCGCGGCCGCGATAGCCCGGTGACCTGCCTTTTCGGCAATTAGCCGATGCATTGCTTGACAGACACGTCGATACGCTGGATGTCCCTGCGGGGCACTCCTGAGCTCAATCACGTGCATGGCTTCTCGCGCGTTCATGTGCATGTAAAAGCGGATACGGTATGCCATGGCGACTGCATACGGTGCCACCGCGCCGAGGGTCGCCTTCTGCAGAGCTTCGTGTAGCTCAACCGATGACTCCATGACCTGCCGCCAGTCGGCAAGGGCACCGGCTTCTTCGATTGCTGCAGGTTCGTTGAAGCCGTGGTTGGTTGTCAGATCCTGCCATTCAATGCTGAGCAAACGATGTCTTTGGAGATCGCGAAATGCGCCGTAGTCCGANAGCACATCGAAACGGTAACCAGTGCGCTCAAATGCNCGGCCCGGCTTATGGCGGCGGTTTGTNCTGGCNCCGATGTAGGCCTTTAAGATTGACGCGCGCTCGTTGGCTGACATCTGCCTCGCCATGGCGAGTAGCTGAGAATCTGGCAGGTTTGACACCGCATAGAGTGCGGCAGCGACCACTTTGACCTCGCCGTCCGGATCAAAATCGACCAACGACACCTCATCTCGTAGTTGGGGGTCGATGTCNGCCAATACGGTCATTGANGTTTGTNTTAGNTCAGTCTGCGTAGTGCTTAGATAGTCGCTCCATAGAACGCCTCGGTTGGGCAGGTCAACACGTGTNAGGAACGCAGGGATCACCTTGCGCAGTTCAACGAGCATCATNTCCGCATATCGCTGCATTTCGGTCAGTGGATGTGCACGCATCTGTAGAAGCAAGCTTTCATATGCCTGCCCAGACCCNAAAATNCCCACGTTGGANTGCGTTGCCGCCGGTANGAGGCCACGTAANGTATCAAGGGCCTTCGCACGGATCGCNGCCCGGTAGACACCGTCCGAATCCTTTGGATCCTTCGGATGCTTGGCCTTGTAGTAATCCTGCATCGGTTCGATCCACCGGGTATAGATTTCGAAAGCGCGATCGAGGGTCCGGACNTACTGANCGCGCAGNGNCGTCCCGTTGAGTTCTTCCGGGATTAAGTATTTCCAGTGGCCTTGCGGGCGGTCGGTGTAGGGTACGTAGCGTGTTGATTGTTCGAGATACGCTGCCAGCCTACCCCGCTCCAGCACCTTCGTTAGGAGGTTTGAGGCACCTTCACAGGCGATGTGCGCCCCACCCAACTGAGCGACCGAGTCATCGCCGTACTCGTGGAAAACGCGTGTGTAAAGTCGCTCGGCACGCTCGACGCCAACATCTGTTGCCTGACGGTTGGCTCCGNAAACTTTGTCGGTGAATTCATCGAGAAACAGTCGACGCAGCGATTTTGCGGATCGTGAGTATCGGGCAAAGAGTGCACCTTTGACGACGTCTGGTAAATTTGTCAGCGCGAACACTGGTCCCTCGAGATTCGTGAAGTACGGTTCGAGGAGCCGTCGTTCCTCTGGGGTGAATAATTCGGCAGATGGTCGTTCGTCGGGCACGCCGTATAATAGTCGGGCGGTGCGAGGTTCCGTCAACCTTCCTTCCTCCCCGCGCTAGGTCATGAGTAGTAGCTTTCATCACTCGATCGACGTCAGGTTTCGAGATTGTGATGAGTTTGGCCACGTGAACAATGCGGTTTACTTCACTTACCTCGAAGAAGCACGCTGGGCGTTTTTNCGCCATTTGCAGGACCGGTCGCGCGATCACGGCTTNACCGATAGCGACAGAGTGCCGAAGCAGCCGGGAACGATCCTGGCGCACGCCGAATGTGACTTCCGATCGGAGGCTAAGTATGGTGACGTCCTTGATGTGTTGGTGAAGGTTTCCGCAGTTGGGCGTTCGAGTTTCAGTTACGAATACGAGGTCATCGAAAAATCGACCAACCGACTGATAGCAACAGCAAAATCCGTGCAGGTGTCCTACGACGCCGTAGCCAAACGGCCGGTCCCCATTCCCGATGCATTACGCGTTGTACTCGAGGAAACGTTGCAGTGATCCCGCAAGAGAGGAATTAGTAGCATGAATCAGATCGTCTACATCTTCGGCAAAGACACGTGACCTTATACCACTGCTGCCCGTGAGGACTATGCCAAGCGGAACATCAAGGTCGATTATGTCAATGTTAAGGAGGACGCTGACGGGTTGCGTCGCATGCTGGAGTACACCGGCGGTCGACGGAACGTTCCAGTGATTGTTGAGAATGACACGGTCACGANCGGATTTGGCGGCACATGAGGGGTATGATGGCTGCCGGTGGCAGCTTTATTATTGGGNNCCGAACGGAGTTAAACGNTGCGTGTCTCNGTCANNCAAGNTTGACAGCTGGCGCGCGCGGCACGATAATTACCGCTCGGAATCTCGGGCCTTCGTAATTATCCTCATTTGGGAGTCGAGCGCTTTTGTTCTTCAGTCGCATTTTTTCGATCTGCAAGGCGTCGTCGTTTACCCCGTACACTCAGCATTAGTTCTTCCGCCTACGTCGTTACTCTTCTCAGTCATCTCATTCCGCTTCATACGCCCGGGGTTCCGCTTCCATTCTGTGCTAGTGAATCCCAGTTTGTTTCATGACGAGGTGGTATGCACTATGAGCTGATTCCTGCGCACAACCCCGGGCCCTATACTGGGGCTGGTAACAATACCTATCTCCTTAACGGAAAATCACCTGTGCTGATTGATGCAGGCACTGGTGATTCTCGGCATGTCACAGGGGTCGCTGACGCGTTAATCCAGTCGCCGAGCACTTCACTAACGAAGGTTCTCGTGACTCATGGGCACGCCGACCACGCTTCCGGCATTAGCGCACTCATGACAAGGTGGCCAGAGGTTGTGGCCGCTAAGATGCCCTGGCCGGAACGCGACGATCGCTATTCGGTGTTCTGGACTCCAATCGCCGACGGTGATTTGATCCCAGCCGGTGATACAACACTCCAGGCCGTGCACACGCCAGGTCATGCGCCAGATCATCTGTGCTTTTTGGATAGCACTTCCGGGGTCTTGTTTACTGGCGACCTTGTGGTTGGTGGAAGTACCGTGATGATTCCAGCAAGTTCCGGGGGCGACCTAGTTGCATATCTCGCGTCACTTCAGCGCGTGCTTTCGCTCAAGCCAACCCGGCTGCTCCCGGCGCATGGGCCCGCAATTGACGATCCAGTAACTCTTGTGCGGCACTACCTTGATCATCGCCAATCGCGTGAAGATCAAATCTTGGCGGCAATCCGAGCCGGTGTTGACACAGTGGACAGGCTGGTGTCGCATGTCTATAAGCTTCTGGATCCGCAACTCATTCCGGCAGCTCGTGAAAGCGTTTTGGCACATCTTAAGAAGCTCCGCGTCGAAGAGCGAATCCAAACCGACGCGAACCGTTGGACATCGACCTAAAGTTGTTTGTCAGCCGTTGACTGAACGGCATCACGAAGGTCTATATGAACACCATCATCGATTTTATTCACACGAACCGAGATCGTTACATTGACGAGTTGAAAGCCTACCTAGCGATTCCAAGTATCAGTGCTTTACCCGAGCACGCTTCGGACGTACGACGCTGTGCAGAATGGACGGCGGAAGCAATGCGACGGGTCGGCTTGGATCACGTTCAGCTTCACGAAACACCCGGCAATCCGATCGTTTGCGGAGAATGGTTGAAGGCTGAGGGTGCACCCACCATTCTTTATTACGGACACTACGACGTCCAACCAGTCGACCCGCTAGAGCTTTGGGAGTCGCCGCCTTTTGAAGCCACGGTGCGAAGTGGCGAGATCTACGCGCGTGGCGCAGCCGACGATAAAGGCCAGGTGTTCATGCACCTAAAGGCGATCGAGGCGCACCTGAGACAAACCTCTAAGTTGCCGGTGAACATGAAGATTGTTCTAGAGGGTGAAGAGGAGGTTGGTAGCGAGAACCTTGATGCATTCATCCGCGATCGGCGTGACGAGTTGTCCGCCGACGTGGTCGTAATTTCCGATTCCCCGATGTTCGATCGCGGCGTACCGTCCATTTGCTATGGTCTCCGAGGACTCACGTATTTCCAGATTGACCTCCGTGGTACGGCGAGTGACTTACACTCTGGCTCGTTCGGTGGTGCGGTAGCCAATCCGGCTTTCGTATTGAGCCAGGTGCTCGCACAAATGAAAGACCGCGGTGGTCGGGTGAAGGTCCCAGGCTTCTATGATGCTGTGCGTCCGTTGCGAGAGGAAGAGCGTGCCGAATTCAAGAAACTACCGTTCAACGAAAAGCACTACCGCAAGGAAATAGGGGCGCCGAAATTGTTTGGCGAGAGGGATTACACAACGCTGGAACGTCTATGGGCTAGGCCGACGTTCGAAGTCAATGGTCTTCAGTCGGGCTTCACTGGTGATGGAGCTAAGACTGTTATTCCGGCGACCGCGACGGCGAAGGTAAGTATGCGGCTTGTGCCGGATCAGGAGCCCGATACGATCGCCAAACAGTTTGAGGACTATNTTCGTAAAGTTACGCCGAAGACGGTTGCGTTAACCATTACCCGTATGCATGGTGGGAGGCCTTGGATGACNGAATTTGACAATCCCTATGTGCAGGCNGCCGCCCGTGCGGTTGAGCGAGGCTTCGGACAACAACCTGTCTTTAACCGTGAAGGTGGTTCGATTCCGGTCGTGGCGACTTTCCAGGAGGTGCTTGACCTACCATCGGTGCTGTTTGGGATTGGCCTACCAGACGAAAATGCACACGCGCCAAATGAAAGATTGGATCTCGGCAATTTTCATAACGGCATCATTGCCTCAGCTTGTTTGTACGATGAGATTGGCCGGCTAACTGGTCACGCGGCAACCGCGGAATCGGGTGGTGGATGACACCATTCGATGGGTTATGAAGCAAGGTCTGTGCTGATGGTCAAAGGTATCGACCTGCAGCGACTAAGAAGAGCCAATATTTCCTCAACCCTATAGTTATTCTAGGTAGGGTCGAAGGCGAANATTCAACCTGAATTTAGCAGCAGCGCCGAGACAAACATTTCTCGGAGAGAACGGTGATAAGGGTCGCTACCCGAACCGTAGTGGTAGTTAGTTCAAACTTGCCACTCGCCTTCGCAACATCTTGATGTGTTCCCAGATCTGCTCGTGTTCCATCTGGCGATCTACTGGGACGTCATCGCTTCTGGTTCGCCCCGTAATGTGTANGTAAGCTTCGAGGTCTCTCAGGGCGCCCGAGAAGTCCCGCAGGTGATAGGCCAGTAAGCCACGGTCACGAAGATCGACGGCGCCAGATGGTTTAATGGCGAGGAGTAATTCAGTCACGTCACGCGCCTGTGGGAAAGAGCGTAGCCTGACGTACATTCGTTTCAAGTTTTCGAGGACTCGGACGATGATCTGTTTATCACTTGCCGGCTTGAGAAGTCGAAGGTCGAATTCGGCGTCGTCACCGAGATGTTGGTGGAGTAGTTCACGGCAGTCACCCTCGGCCATTATCCTGCCGCTATTGGATGGGTCGATGACAAGTGGCATCTGTTTCCGCTCTGATGATTCCGCTTGTAATCGTACTAGGAAGTGACCTGGAAAATTGACCCCCGCCGCACGAACTCCGGCTCGTTTAGCCACTTCAAGGAAGACAATCCCCAGTGTTACCGGAATGCCTGTCCGTCGATCGAGCACCTGATTCAGACAACTGTTTCTGGGATCTTCGTTGTCTGCAGGGTTGCCAGTAAAGCCCTGTTCCCGAAACAGGTAACGGCTGAGGATTTCGAACCGCGCTTGCTGAGTTTTGCCATCTCCGTCCGCTAGCCGCTTTCGTGCCTCGCTACCCATGTGGTCAAGACACTCGAGGGATGGTGTGGGGTTGAGGTGCGGGTGTTCGAGCTTGGCGATGAGCAGTGCTGCGCGTGCGAGGTCTGGAGTTTGGCCGCTGACCGTGTCAGCAAACTCGCGCGCCAGCTTATCAACATTGATCATCTGATTCGAAGTCCATGCATTTCTTTAATCATCCCATTCTCCCGACAGCCGCTCCCCAGCGCGAACCGCTAATGCCAACTGGTTCTCGAGTGGCGGGAATGGGCAGTCGAAGCGCACGTCATAGTAGCAAAACGGGTGATAGGCGGNATTGAAGTCGAGGTCGTAGATTCCCGTTGGTGTCACCACTAGGTCAAGGTAACGTCCAGCAGGATAAGTCTCCCTGCCATTCGTCAGATCGCCAAATGGCACGAACAGGCTGTTGTTGTTGGATGCNAAGAGCTTCGACAAANGCTGACAGCGTGACAGGATTTCCCTCGAGTTGAAANTCTANGACTCCCACGCGGCGCATTGACCTCCGCNTGCCNGTCGATGTGGGGATTTCNAAGATTGTTTGTTCACTGTCAACGCGGAGCGATGCAGGGATTCGGTAATCGACATCAGGTAAGAAGTAACTTAGTGGAAGAAGATCTTGGCGGCGAGAAACAGGGACTGGGGAATCCGCACTATTTTCAAATGCCTGGTCCTTGGCGGTCCGCGATGCGAGGAGTGTGTCGACGTAGGACAGATCATCCGGTGGAGGAGCACTACAGGCGCTCACCGCAATAAGCACGGCCGCACTCCAGGGTGCGGTGGTTGACCTTCTAGTCATTACTAAGGCTGAGACAATTGCTTGAGCATCGCGGTTGCGACGGACTGCTCTTTGGAACCAGGTTCGGCCTCGATGGCCATTTGCAGGTATCGCCGCCCTTCAGACTGATCACCTGCGGCGAGTGCGATCTCACCCAGCTTGAGAAGAGGTTTGCTCCATGCTGGNTCGGTCTCGTGGGCGCGCCAGTACCAGCCNACCGCNCGCTCGGCGCCCTCTANGGCCAATTGTGTTTCGCCGAAGTTGTANAGNAGCTCACGGTTCAGGCTAAGGTCAAGNTNTAGCTNNGCCGCAAGCACNCCCTGATAGGCTTTTTGTGCNTCGGCATACTGNGCGATNTTGAGNTANGAATCACCAATTTTTAGCTTNAGTGTTGTGAGCGCCGGGACCATTACGGACAATTTCTCGTAGGCGGCANCTGCTTCCANGTAGCGCTCAGCAGAATATAGCTCCTCGGCCTGTTGNAACTGCTCCTGCAGNTCGGTCGACTTTACNTTNGCTAAGGCCCCGAANCGCTCACCATAAGCGCCNCGGGCTAGGAANAAATTTACCTCGGGGTTACGGGCTATCTCTCTGACGCGCCGATGCANTTGTGCTGGTGTGAAGCCAAGCGCTTTCGCAGTGAANATCCAATTGCCTGGCCGCAGGGTAATAAAGCCAAAATTNCCCCCGGAATCAGTTGTAGCAGTGAAGCTACGGGTGCCGTTCTCAGCGGTGACTGATGCGCCTTGGATTGGTCTATTGCTCTCGTCGTGCACTGTGCCAACGACTCGTGTTTGCCCAAAAGCTACCGCGCTAGCGGTAAGCCAGAAGGCTACGCATACAGAGAACGACCGGAAATTCGCGATGGTTTGCATATAACACCTTGATGATCTTGGATGTCCGACCCCAACCCGTCGAGCGGCTTCACTCAAGGCATCGTGTCTGCCAGTATAATCCAGAACTCTGGCCCCTGTCGGCACTCGAGTATTGCTATGAACCAACGTGGTGTTGTGATCGGACTCCTGCTCGGTGTACTGCTGAACACATCGGAGCTTATTGCTGGCCAACGTGCTGACGAAGCCAGGCTGGAACGAGTCGGTGTACTCGTGCGCGAGGCCATCGATGCGGGACAACTCCCCGGCGCGGTTGTTTTGGTCGGCCGTGGGGACGAGGTCGTCTATTTCGAAGCGTTCGGCGATCGCGCCCTGGTGCCGGTCCGCGAGCAGTTGACGCGTGACACCATCTTCGATCTCGCTTCACTTACCAAGGTCGTTGCCACGACGACTAGCGTAATGCAGTTGGTCGAGGCGGGCCAAATTCGCCTGACCGATCGCGTCGGGACGTTTATTCCAGAGTTTTCACGGTACGGCAAGGAGGGTGTCACCATCAGACACCTTCTAACGCACATGTCTGGTTTGAGGCCAGACCTCGATTTGGCAGATGAGTTTGAGGGTTACGACGAGGCGATTCATCGCGCCACCGAAGAAGTGCTGTTGGCACCGCCGGGCAGGCAGTTCGTTTACAGCGACATAAATTTTTTTCTACTCGGAGAGATTATTGCGCGAGTTTCCGGACTACCACTTGACCAATACGTACGAGAACGGATCTTCGTACCGCTCGGAATGGTTGACACGATGTTTAACCCACCAGTTGACGTCGTACCGAGGATTGCACCGACTGAAGCCTGCCCACCCCTCGGGTGGCCTTGCAGCGGACCCAGTTCGGTGATGTTACGTGGCACAGTGCACGATCCGACAGCCCGCCGGATGGGGGGCGTAGCTGGACACGCGGGCCTCTTCAGCACTGCACGCGACTTAGCTATCTTTTGCCGCATGTTGCTAGGCAGGGGTGCGGTTGGCGGTACGCGTTTACTCGCACCACTCACCGTGGCAAAGATGACCACTGTCGCGACCCCGCAGGACGAACGGAACCGGAGAGGCCTCGGTTGGGACATCGACTCGGTTTTTGCATCGAACCGAGGTGAACTCTTACCCGTCGGTTCGTTTGGTCACACCGGCTTCACTGGGACATCGCTCTGGCTTGATCCCACGACCGACACCTACGTCATCTTCCTGTCGAACCGCGTGCATCCAGATGGCAAGGGCAATGTTGTTGCTCTCCGTGCTCGGGTGGCTACGGCAGTCGCGGCCGCACTCATCGATGTGCCCCCAACCATAGGCTTCCAAAGGGGTGGTATGACCGGCGTTGACTTTGGTGCGTCCGGAAGCCCTCCCTTGTGGACGCCGCGGTCGGTGATGACAGGTATCGACGTGCTTCGTGCCGACGACTTTGCTTCGTTGCGAGGCCAACGGATCGGTTTACTGACGAACCACACAGGTCTTGCGCAAGACGGGACCACGACGATTGATCTCTTGCATGGTGCTGACAAAGTCGAACTCGTAGCGTTATTCAGCCCTGAACATGGCATCCGGGGGGTAGAAGATTCGGCCGTGGCCTCTGGCCGTGACAAGCGTACCGGACTGGCGATCCACTCGCTTTATGGTGAGACGCGGCGACCGCTGTCAAGGATGCTCGAAGATCTCGACACCATCGTTGTTGACATCCAGGGCATCGGTGCCAGGTTCTACACCTACATGACCACAATGGCTTATGTCATGGAGGCTGCGGCTCTACATAATCTGACGGTCGTCGTATTGGACCGGCCCAATCCAATTGGCGGCGTGGCGATCGAAGGGCCTATTCAGGACGATACGGCGGCGGGTTTCACCGGTTATTTTCCAATGCCCATCCGTCACGGATTAACACTCGGTGAACTAGCTCGTCTCTTCAATGAGCAGTTAGAGATCGGTGCCGAGCTGACTGTTATTGAAATGACGGGCTGGATGCGGGACGCTTGGTTCGATTGGACCGGCTTGCGATGGGTGAACCCATCACCGAACATGCGTAACCTAAATCAGGCAGCACTCTATCCTGGTATTGGTGCGATCGAAGGCACGAACGTCTCGGTAGGACGCGGCACGGATGCGCCGTTTGAGCAAATCGGTGCGCCCTGGATTAACGGTGTTGAACTTGCGGAACATCTCAACGCACGGAGTCTCTCGGGCATCCGTTTCTATCCTGTGGCGTTTACACCAGAGAGTAGTAAGTACGCCGACCAACAGTGCGGCGGTATTTACATGATTGTTACGAATCGAGACCTGCTGCGGCCTGTACGTGTAGGTCTCGAAGTGGCAGCCGCGCTGCGACAACTCTACGGTGACATTTTTGAAATTGAGGCGGCTGCCCGCCTCTTTGGATCGCGTGACACGCTAAACCGTATTAAGGCCAACGAAGACCCTTCGGCCATTGCGCAAAGTTGGGTCGCTGACGAAGCCGCATGGCGCCGACTACGAGCGCCGTATCTACTGTACTACTGAATTGCTAGCAGCTTGGTCCCTACTCTTGGAATCAAGCATCGGTGTTGGAGTAACAGCAACGCAGGGTACCTGGAGCACGGTGGGTTAGGTCGGTAGCATGTATAGCATTCCATAAACGACGACCCCGGTAACCGAAACGTAAAGCCAAATCGGAAACGTCCAGCGCGCGATCGCTTTGTGACGTAAATCATCGCGCCGGAGGCCGCGGCGCAGGGTCACGACCGCCATCGGCACGACGGCGATGGCTAGGACAACGTGGGTTACCAGAATAACAAAGTACACGACACGAATTACTCCGGTACCCGTGAATGCCCGAGATCCTATGTTCATGTGGTAGATGACGTACGAGACCAAGAACAGCACTGACGTTGAGAAGGCGGCTAACATTAGGGCGCGATGCCTGACGACATTACCCTTACGGATCATGACATAAGCAGAGACCAGCAGTATCCCCGCGAGGGCGTTCAGCGTGGCGTTGAGCAACGGGAGATCTGAAATCTCTAACATCGATGGTTACCGCCAGAGATTAGCGACCTCGTTTGCTGCGTACGAACACAATGCCTATTGCGGCTGTTGCGCAACCAAACACGAGGACTACGAGTAGAGACATCGCCAATGACGGTTGCCCTCCCCCTGTCACGGAGGTCCCTCCTGCCAAAACTACCCGTAATGCCGTGACCCCGTAGGTCATTGGATTGGCCCACATGATTGCGCGGATCCACCATGCGGCGCCCTCTGCAGGAAAGACTGCTCCCGACAAGAGCCACATCGGCACCAGCACTAGATTCATGACGGCGTGAAAACCCTGCGTAGAATCAAGCTGCCACGCAACCAGAAAGCCTAAACCGGTCAGTGCGAAAGCCAGCGTGAGTAGTGTCACGACGAGGGGCAGTATCAAGTCGGCTCGGAGATCAATGCCAGTGGCAGGTGCGAGCAACAGAAAAAGCATCGCTTGTAGTACGGCAAGGGTGGTGCCGCTGAGAATTTTACCCACGACGATGGTCGCCCTCGGCACCGGCGCCACCAGCACTCCTTGTAAAAAGCCTTCACGTCGGTCTTCAATGACTGAAATCGTTGAGAAAATGGCGGTGAAGAGCACAATGAGCGCAAGCGTGCCTGGAAAGAAGTATTGCAGATAGTTCACTGGTGCGTCGGCGTTGATGCGAAATGACGACCCTAGTCCGGAACCCAGTAGCAACCAGAAGACGACTGGGGTACCGAGTGCACCGATAACTCGACTGCGCTGCCGGTAGAATCGGATAATGTCGCGGGCCCACAAGCTATAGGTGGCAAGTAGCATGGTGTTGGCTTAATGCAATTGCTCGCCAGTGTAGTGAATGAACACGTCTTCAAGCGTTGGTTTACCGAAGGTGATCGTATCAATCTCACCGGGGAACGCTTCGACGAGCTCCGGGACGAATTCATGCGCTTGCGCGCGTTCCAAGCGGAGAGCCCCATCGATGATCTCTACGCGCTGGTCAAAGCGTTGGGTAATTTTCTGTGCTAGTGGCGAGAGGTCCTTACCGGTGACGAGAATCATATCGCCCCCGATCTCTGATACCAGTGCTTCCGGAGTACCTGATGCAACTAATTGACCTTCATGCAAAATTCCTACGCGGTCACACTGCGCGGCCTCGTCCATCAAGTGCGTGGCCACGATAATTGTCGTCGACTCAGTCTGTCGCAGATGTCGCAGATGCTCCCAGACCTCGCGCCGTGCACCAGGGTCGAGACCATTACTCGGCTCATCTAGGAGAAGGAGTAGTGGTTTAGTGAGCAGCGTCTTAGCCAGTTCCACACGCCGTTGCAGTCCGCCGGACAGGGTGCTCACTAGGTCGCTCGCACGGTCGGTTAGGTTGACGAGCGAAAGCACCTCGTCAATTCTTTGGTTGAGCGATTTACCGTGCAGGCCATATAAATGGCCGTGGTAATAGAGATTTTCAACAATACGGAGACGATCATCGAGTGCCGGTGACTGGAACGTCATACCGATGCAACGACGCACAGCGTCGGGGTGGGTAGCTACGTCGTGGCCGAAGACGCGGACCGTTCCGTTGGTAGGGGTCAGCAGTGTGGCAGCAATCCGGAAAAAAGTCGTCTTGCCACCCCCGTTCGGTCCCAGAAGTCCAAAACTTTCGCCAGGCGCTACATCGAAGCTGACCGATTGGAGCGCTTGACGGTCACCATAGCGGTGACCCAAGCCGACGACGTTTAATGCCGGTTGAAGGCCTGGACGGGACGCCGGGGTAGGCGAAAGCGGTTCAGCCACTTAACAACCTTGAGGAAATGAGGAGCACCCATAGGAGGGGCAGGTAGACGAGCGATCCGGCGAAAAGATTGCGCGCGTTTTGCATGGACCGGTGCAAGGCGAACCGTGCAGAGAGCGCGGCGAAGCCGAAGCCGAGTAACGCCGCACCAAGCAAATATGGGGTGCCAGCCATGCCGACCCACGCCGGAGCGAGACTGACTGGCAACAGGCCAGCGAGAAAAAGAAGCACGTACCTAGCTGTACGCCGTCCGCTTGGTTCAACGACTGGCAAAACCTGAAATCCCGCACGGGCAAAATCCTCACGGTAAATCCACGCGATTGCTAGAAAGTGTGGGATCTGCCAGAGGAAGACGATACCGAATAACACCCACGCCTCAAGAGTCATCGAGCCACTCGCTGCCACCCAGCCTAGCGCAGCCGGTAAAGCGCCAGGTACAGCACCAACCACGGTGGCGAAAGGAGTGCGGCACTTCAGTGGTGTGTAAATCAGAACGTACGTGACTATTGTCGCTAGAGCGAGGCCGGCGGCAAGTGGACGCGTGTAGGTCAGGACAGCCAATCCGATCAGAGAAAGTGCGATGCCAAATGCCCGCGCCTCCGCTGGTAATAGTCGACCGCTAGGTAGCGGCCGATGCCGGGTCCTAAGCATCAGGCCGTCCGCCTTCCTCTCGTAAACCTGGTTGAGAGCGGAGGCACCACCAGCGACCAGCGCTGTTCCAATTATCGTTGGTCCGATAAGCCAGAGCACACTGGCGTCAGGCGCCCCCAGATAGAAACAGACGGTCGTTGTAACTAAGACGAGGGAGTTCAAACGTGGCTTCGTAAGTGCAATGAAGTCGGCGATGCGACTTCCCGGAACAGCCACTGTCACCGCACTGATTTTCACCTAGCTACCCCCTACTGCTGATGTCTCGGGCAATGCCACTGAGGTATTGCTTAAGGGCACATCCGTGAACCGGTGGCGGTGCACCAAGAGTGTCAAGAGGACAACCGTTGCCAGAAGTGCCGCTCCAGTCGCGACATGTGCCGTGTTGATACCCACTTGACGTTCTGAAAGCACAGTGAGAGCGCCCAGGGTGAACTGAACCGTCACGAGCCCAATGAGCAGCCAGGCCAGTCTCCGTAGTTCCAATCGATGCCGGTGATGCACCAGCACGTGCCCCGCTGTTGCTATAACCGCCAATGTTACAAGGACCGCACCAACACGGTGTCCGAAGTGAATAGCGATCGGCCAACTCCATTCAGGTGGGACCAGATGCCCAAAAGCTAAGGGAAAATCTGGAATCGCCAATCCGGCACCGGTGTGTCGCATTATGGCTCCGACAAGGACCTGCACGTAGACCATAGCCACCGTTCCGATTGTCAACCGCCCTAGCATCCGATCGGCAATGGGTGCGGCCGTCCCGGTGTGCCAACTTGGTGACGTGAACAATGCGAGGGCCACTGTCAGGCAGAAGACAAGCTGAGCGAGCCCAGCGTGTGCGACGGAGATGGGTGTTGGTAAAAAGTAGAGCACCGTGACACCTCCGAGCGTACCCTGCAGTATAACCGCGCCGAGAGCAACCCAAGCCAGGTATCGCACCCAGCGACGACCATCAACACGTGAGAACCACACAGCCAATCCGATCATTAGGATTCCTACAGCACTCGCAATTAGCCGGTGTCCATGCTCGTACAAGATCCCGCCTACCATTTTCGACAGCGGGAAGCTGAACATGAAGTGGCCATAAGTATTTGGCCAGTCTGGGACCGCCAGCCCAGAGTCTGTGCTAGTGACCAAGGCACCGGCCGTGATGAGTAGCAGCGTAGCTGTGGCGACGAAAATTGTGAACCTATGGAGCGAGGCCATGCGTCGTTAAACAGGCGGGATGTGAAAACGACGGAGGGATCGTCCCTCCGCCGCGCCCACTTAAAATGCTAGTTAACCGTAAAGGTAAACGAGACCTCAACGGTTTCGTTCTCACCCACGGTGACGTTCTGAGTCTGAGTACCTAACATTTCATGCCAAGCCTCAATCGTGTAGTCGCCCGGGGGTAGTGTGTTCAATGCAAACGCACCACCGTTACCGCTCACGCCGAAGTACGGGTGATCCAACACGCCCACGTAGGCGTTCATCCAACCGTGCACGTCGCACTTAAACGGCACCATAACCTCAACTGATTCGAATTCGGTGTCGTAGGTCATGCCTTCGATCGGTTGGCCGGTGTTGAACTCAGCGTTGTTTGCCGGCGTTGCGTGAATGTTGTGCAGCGTTGGGTCACCGTTGCTCACTGTCAGGGTCTGGCCCACTTGGATCCCGAAGACATGCGGCGTATAGCGGCAACCATTTTGGTCAAGCATAACGGGCTCAGAGGGAGTAGGAAAGGACCGGTTGCCAAGACCTTCCTTAACGTAGACAAACACGTTACTGAGTGAACCATCATCGCCGACGATGTAGTATTCCGTACTGGTGTTATCGCCAGCTTCCTGTGTGCAAACAGGATCAGCATTCATCCGAATAGTTTCGGCTTCAGGGGGTGTGCCCTCAAGTATGACCGTGCCGGTGATGTTGCCTGCAGTAGCGCTGTCGACCGCAGTTGCCGCCGGCGCTTCAGGTTCAGATTCGGCCGGGGCTTCCGAGCCACCACCACACGCCACTGTTAGAACCAACGCCATTATCGAAACCAGCAGCCACGACTTTCGTACATCCATTGAAACTCTCCTGACACGAAGTAAGGGGAAAAACACCGCAGGCCGCTCAGTTCGTCGTCTCGCGGCAAACTCCAAAACCAGATCAATATCACACGCACCGACCGCAGTAAATGGTTGAAACACTTTAGCGGAGCTTATCTATCCTATGTACGAACGCAATGTCAGTTACCGCGCGCTGGCACGAGCAATTTTTCGAGTGATTCGGTCCCCTATCCAGTGCGGGTCCCACCATTCGATCGGTGTAACCGGGTGGCCGTGCAGCAGCGTCGTGAAATGCAGATGGTCGCCGCCGGCTAGGCCGGTTCTCCCGCTGCGGCCAATTTCCTGCCCCTGTTGAACAGCATCTCCGACCTGGACACCAATGGATGAGAGATGGGCGTAGAGGGACTGGAGGCCCATGCCATGGTCGATCACCACGCAATTGCCATAGATACCCAGGAAGTCAGCATGGACAACGACACCGTGGTTTGATGCCAGAATTGCTACATTGGCGGTGGCAGCAAGGTCAAATCCAAGGTGCACTTGTTGATCGATCGCCTGACCGTTGTACAGGTAGGTCCGGTGATCGGCAAAGCTTGACTCAACCTGAGAGTTGCCGAGTTGGCGAAACGAACCCTGCCACAATAAGCGCGGCTGAGTTTGTTTGGCGAGCGCCAGTAGGTAGATTGCATTTTCTTGCCGAAGGTCGGCGTTAATGCGGACGTACTGGGTAACTAGGTCATCCTTCGGTATACCTTCGAGTAACACCCGCGCAGCATCCGATTGCTCAGCAATTGCTGGAACGACACGCTGTATGAAATTGTTTCCCACCGTGATTTGACGCCGGCGGAAGACCTTCGGGAACGTCCGGTGACTGAAGTCGGCCCGCGCTTCGTTACCTGCTGGGTCACGAGCGAAGACCTGCATCGGCGCGTCCAACTCCTGGTCGTGTAAAAGGGCAAAGAACGCGACATGCATCGCCTCGTCCGCCCCTGTAATACCTGCTCCCTCAGCTGGGAACCCCGGATAAATTTGATTGTCCACAATAACGCCAGACTCGACGTCGTTTGGAGTCACCCGGTACACGATCATCTCAGCGCCACCGTGGTTTACATAATGCTGAGTCGATAGCACGGTCAGCCGTGGGGGTTCGAATCGTAGTTCAAGTGAATGGGTTCTCGAGGTCGAGGCTTGGCGTAGACCGTAGAGCACCGGACGGACTGCGGTCACTATGAGGCGTGCCGGTCCTTCAGTTGCCCCTGGAAGGTCGTTCAGGTCGAAGGTTTGCACGATGCGGATTCGCTCGTGAGTTTCTTGCTCGACCCTGGCTTCGCGTGGTGCCGCGAGCGAGAAGAGTGAGATCCGCGTGTCACCTTGCTCGAGGACCGCTTCAACTCCGGCAATTGTCCCTCCAGGAGTCTCAACCGAAAAGTCGAGCACACTGGTCCGCCCGACATAGCGCTCCGGATTATTGACCTCGACCGTGGGACCGAGAGCCCGTCCGGCCCAACGATACGCTCCAACCACGGAGAAAGCCGCGAGAACGACCACTAGCAGCACTTTTGAGAATAGTGACATTGATTGTTTCCTCCCATCCCGTCCGTGGTCGCGAAGCCCTCGACCTTTGCTATCGGACCCAGGGAGCATAGAGTTCAACGCAAATCACCTGTCCCTCTACTGGTCCAACAAAGCGGTTCATTGACCCGCTTCCTCACCAGTTGCTAGAATCAGGAGTTTCGGTCGGCCCGTGGCGGTATCGTCTAGGGGTCAGGATTCGTGGTTCTCAGCCACGCGACCGGGGTTCGAATCCCCGTACCGCTACCAAGCTGTGGTTTTCTAATATGCGAGCGCTTGTCCTAACCGCGCTTATCGTCGTTCTTCCCATTTCTCAACTTGACACCGTTTTGGAGCGGGGCGAGATCCTCATTGGCACGACCGGTGATTATCGCCCTTTTACTTATCAGCGCCCTGATGGGACATTTGAGGGTTTTGATATCGACGCGGCGCGCCGCCTTGGTGCGGACCTGGGAGTCAAGGTGCGTTTCGTTTCCACGAGTTGGCCCCAACTCGTGGAGGGGCTTCGCGAAGGACGCTACGACATCGCAATGTCTGGGATTACACGCAATTTCGAGCGCCAGAAAATCGTCTCGCTGTCGGACCCCTATCTCTCGATCGGAAAGTGTCTTCTTATTCGAAGAGCAGACCGTGCGCGTTTCACGGACCTTCGGGCCATCGATCGCCTCGGTGTTCGTATCGGTGTTAATCCTGGTGGAACAAACGAGAGTTTCGTGAGAGAACGTATCAACACAGCTGACATTGTCGTTATCGAGGACAATCTCTCCATCCCCGATGCCGTTGCTGAAGGTCGAGTCGACGTGATGCTGACTGATAACGTCGAAGCCGTGCTAGTCGCGAATGAGGACCCGCGTCTCTTCGCCGTCCAGCCGGACTCTCCGTTGAGTCGTGACGAACTCAGTTACATGCTCCCGCGAGATGACCCCGCTTTCTTGAACTGGGTAAACCTGTGGGTTCACCGTATGGCGCTCAACGGCGAGTTCGAACGCCTCCGAGAGAAGTGGATCGACGGTGTTTCTGCTTCTCCGGGAAAGCGTAGCGAGAATTCTTCAAAGGGTGCGGGCCTACGCCTTCTGGAACCTTTGGGCAATATCAGTCGTCCCGCGGTGGGTCGTCTCTTCGCCCGAGATGAACCGTGGAGCGTAATTGAAAGCTGGTTTAGCCAAGGATGGGATTCGTTGTTTGCTAAACGACCTCGGTCCTTGGGCGTGAGTTCGGCTGAATCGTTTTAAGATTAAGGAGCCCTTCTTGAGAAATCCATTCGTGCTCGTGCTGTGTCTTATATCAGCTACCGCCTCCGCAAGCTTCGCCCAAATCTACGATCTCGGCGGTATGTATACCTACCACTACAGAGATGGTCGTTACTCCGACTGGGGTGACTTCAGCCTGCACGGTTCTCGGATTGCTATTGCGGAAATTAACGAATCCGGCATGTTGGGGGACGCACGCATTCGCATGACGAACGAGAACACGATCGACTACCACTGCTGGCCGGAGAACGCGGCGCTTATGGCGGAGACGCTCATGCAGAAGGGCATTCTTGTGCTCACTGGGGCGGATTGCAGTGGGCCCGCCGTCGACATTGCCCGCGTCGCTGAAAAGTACAAAATCCCCGTCATCTCGAATGGTTCCAACGCGTCCATGCTGTCGTCAGTCGAGGAATTTCCTTATTTCGTACGCGTGGTCAGTCCAAGTGAACAGTATGAAGGTTATTTGATTAATGTTGCTGCGCACTTTGGTGTCGAAGAGATTGCGTATTTTTATACGACGGATGCCTGGGGTCTCGGAGCCAGAGACGTCATCCACGAATCTACCCAGCAACGGAATATCAATATCGTGCAGGAATACAGTTATCCGCGAGACACGTCCTACGACGAGATCAAATCGTATATGACCAAGGTCAAACAGGCCGGCATCAGGCATATTGTGAATACGAGTCCAACGCCGGACACAGTGAGGATATTTCGTGCGCTGCATGAGCTTGAGATGAATGAGCCGGGCTATTCGTTCTATGCCGCCGAGATGGTTTCAGCGGATGAGGCGCCCGAGGCGGTGGCGGGCAGCCTCGGCTATTTCGCGCCCATGGTCGAGCTCATGCCATCACCGAAGTTGTCACAATTCCGAAACGCGCTGGAAAAACGATTAGGCAAGCCTGTCGACCCGAGTTCAAAAGCCTTTTTCTATGGAGCCTTAAGCTACGACCACATGTTGGCGGTGGGCTACGCCATTCGCGATATTCAAGAGGCGGGTGAGCGTGTGACCAGCCAGAGCATGTTGACGTATCTCAGAAGAATGAATTTTGATGGAGCGACGGGTCATGTCGCGCTTGTGCCGGGCACGAACGATCGGGCGAACATGCCGATTCAGATCGTCAACAGTCATGGTTACAAAGATGATGGCAACACCGTGGACTTCGTGTCTGTTGGCACCGTGGACCCCGTAAGCGGTCAACTGGTATTGAACGAAGATGCTATTTTGTGGCCTGGCAGTGTTACGAGTCCACCTCACCAATAACAATGAAGAAGAGAAAAAAACTATGCTTCGTCGTCGTGTCGTTCTTCCATGTCTGCTTCTTGTAGTTGGTGCGATGGGTGCTGTGAGTTGTGGCGGCGGCGGTAGCGCGTCACCGACGGCACCAACGTCGACGGCGACGACTACGAGCACAACCACAACCACCACACGGTGTCTATCGCTAGGGTGAACGGTCTGAGCCGAGACCCAACTGCACCATCATCGTCTTGATATCGAAATACTGCCCACTGGAGGATGGGGCTTACCATCCTTGGTCCTGTATTTATTGGTCGAGCTACGCCATCCCGAATAGGAGGCACCCTCCTCGAGCCGGAGGCGGCCTTTGGTCGGTCGGTGTATAGGTTTTCGGAACGCTACCAAATGTTATAGTTGAGGAACGCGCGCGTTCATCAACTATAGGAAGGTTCTAGGATGTTGTTAAAGAGAATCGCGAAGCTCACGTTCGTAGCAACGGTAGTTTTGAGCTTGGCCTGTGGGTCCCCAGCGCCGAAAAGTTCACCGATGGAGATCTCGGAGTTGGTGAACCAGATGCGCGACATGGCTTGGGCCGAAGAGGTTGATGCGGCGCAGACGCTTCTACAGCAGCAACGTGGGCACCATGACCAGACATCACTTGAGTGGCTGGTCGCGGCGTCCTGGCTCGGTCGCGGCGCGAGTTTTGCCCAGCGCTGGGATGTAGCCGAGCAATATGCGCGTGAGGCGTACGATGGTAGCTCTGCACTTCTCAGCGATCGAGAAGTGGACTTGGAACGGCAACTTCCAACTGCACTGGGTGCTGGCATTGAAGTGCTCGGACGCGTTCAAGATGCGCGTGGTGACCGAAGCGGAGCGGTGGAGTTCTTACGGGCGCAACATGAGACTTATAAGGGAACCTCAATTGAGACCCGTCTTCAGAAAAACATCTTGCTTCTTAGTCTAGAAGGACAGCCTTTCCCGGTGATCGATGTCGAGCATTACCTCGGTGAACAAGTGTTGTCGCCTGATAGCCTGAAGGGAAAGGTTGTTGTGGCATATTTCTGGGCCCACTGGTGTCCGGACTGCAAACAGCAATTGCCGATTTTGGATCAGTTGTACGAGCAATACGGTGAGGGCGATCTCGCTATCATCGGCCCGACGCAACTGTATGGCTATATAGCCCGTGGACAAAACGCTACGCCGGCGGAAGAACTCGAGTATTTGCGAGGCGCCTATCAGGAGCAATTTCCGGTCCCGGAATGGATGAGTGTGCCCGTGAGTCAGCAGAGCTTTCTCGACTTTGGTATCAGCACAACGCCGACACTAGTCATCATCGACCGTGAAGGGGTCGTTGACCTGTACAACCCGGGGACACTTTCGTACGAGGAGCTATCGGCACAGGTAGAGCGCCTGCTAGCCACATAACTGCTGCTCGTGTAGACCGGTCGATTGGCCGTTGGTCCACTGGCTCTGTTGTTTCGCCTTCACTCCGGCGGTTTTCGTCGGGTGGTAGTGACGGCTAAGGCTCTCGGTATTTGTGCTGAAGTTTCCGTCTGTCCGGAAGTGCTAGTTCTGACAGGGGAGTCTGCTAGATGGACAAGGCTGGATACGGTTGAGATGATGTTCCGGGAATTTTAGGAGGGGACTATGCCTAATCGAGATCGTCTGAGAGGAATGCTGGTTGGTGCTACATCGGCGCTTGTGATGATTGGCCTGGTGGCCTGTGGCCAGCCTGAGGCTCCGATGGCGGAGGTCGAACCGGAGCCAACGGTACTTGAGCCAATTAATGAGCTACCTAATCCCTATACCACCGAGGATGGATGGGTGATGCTGCCAGACGCGCGTGAGTGGGGATCAACGGCTGGGGTCGACATCGATCCCGATGGCGAACACATCTGGGCAATTGATCGCTGTGGTTCGAATTCTTGTGCTACCTCTGATCTAGACCCGGTCCTCAAAATCGACCCTGCAGGAAACGTGGTTGCTAGCTTCGGCGGAGGGCTGATGCTCTTCCCGCACGGTATTCATGTCGACCCAGCGGGTAACGTGTGGATTAGCGATGCGCGAGGGCCTGACGACGAGGACCCCAGCCAAGCCGGCAAGGGCCACGTGGTCATCAAATTCAGTCCGGAAGGTGAAGTGCTGCTGACGCTGGGTGAGGGCGGAGTGGCTGGTGATGGCACGGATGCTAGGCTGAACACTCCGAACGACGTGGCCGTTGGTCCGGATGGTAGTGTTTATGTTGGTGATGGCCACGAGGGGCAGAACACGGATGACCCAAACACCGTGGCTCGCATAGCCAAATTCTCGGCTGATGGAGAGTTCATTGTCTCTTGGGGGCGGTGGGGTTCCGAGCCGGGCGAACTTAAAACACCCCACGCGCTAGCGTTTGACCCGCTGGGCCGTCTCGTTGTTGCCGACCGTGGGAATAACCGGTTGCAGATTTTTGATGAAGAGGGCAATGCTGTTGAGGAGTTCAAACAATTCAGCCGGCCAAGCGACGTACATTTCGGCCCTGATGGGATGGTCTACGTAGCTGACTCTGAGTCCGCGTTCGACGAGGTGCGGAATCCAGGTTGGACCCCGGGCATCAGAGTCGGTAGCTTAGAAGACGGCTCGGTCAGCTATTTCATCAACGGAGCAATCGAAGGCCACGACAGGTACCCCGATGGATCGAACCCTGAGGGCGTGGCTGTGGATGCTGCGGGTAATGTATATGGTGCTGTAGTGTCCGGTGGCGGCGCGATGGTGCGGTCCAGTAGATAGTAGTGCGGAACGAAAATCGAGGCTGTCTCCGAGATCGGTTAGCCGCGCAACCCAGGAAAACGGGATGGCGTAATCGTCTTTGAGGTGATTTTGGTTCAATTGTGGGCACGTTTCTCGAGAGGAAAACACTATGAAACTTGATCGACGGGCATTTGTTGCGAGCCTTGGCGGTCCCGCGGCCATCTCGCTCATGACCCCAGACGACAAAGCCGATGCCCTTGAGCATTACCTGGAAGACAGACTTAAAGAAGCCGATGTCCTCGAGGGTATTCTTAAGGAAGTGCAGGGTGGGCAATACCCGACGGTTGGTGAACTCGAGGCACGAAATGCGGATCTTGATCGGCCATACCGGAACGGTACTGGCACCCTCTTTGTGCCGAGAAACGACGGTGATCGCACAGTAGACGGTCGGCTTCGGCCGCTTATAACGATGCCCGAGAAGCCAACCCTACTTGACTTCTTTAAGTATCGCTTTGCGTGGACTGGTCACTGTCTGCAGAGTGCAACGCGTGCCCTCCACACCGGGATGCGAGAAGAGGTCGTTCTGGCCTGCCTGCTCCACGACGTTGTCCTCAGCGTGATGCATCCGGACCATGGCTGGTGGGGTGCTCAACTACTCGAACCCTACGTGCCGGAGATTACTACTTTCGCGATTCGTTACCACCAGACACTGCGTTTCTATCCCGACGAAGCATATGGCTACGTGTATCCAGAGGGCTATCTTCGTGTTTTCGGTGCGGACTACAAGCCCGAGCCGTATCTTCAGCGCACTTACGAGTTTGTGCGTAATCACAAGTGGTATGAGCATTCGCGGCTCGTAACCGTGAACGATTACTATGCGTTTGACCCGAATGCCAAGGTGTCGATCGAACCGTTCATCGACATCATGGGTCGCCACTTTAAGCAGCCGAAGGAAGGGCTCGGATGGGATAACAGTCCGTCGTCTCACATGTGGCGAACGATGATCATGCCCGACCGGCGGCTGTAAACGTCAATCATCGCGAAGTTCCGTTTAAACTGTGGAGTAAGCACGACAAGGGTTGCTCTACAACGTTATGACCGTTCCCCGTCCTTGTTCGATGGCTCGGGTGTAGGCGAGGTGGGCTGCGGCGACGTCCTCGACGGCCATGCCTAATGACTTAAAAATGGTCACTTCGTCGGGGTGGGTCCGACCCTGATTCTGTCCGCTTACGACTTCGCCAATCTCGGCCACAAGGTGGTTCTCACTAAAGAATCCGTCTGCAATTCCTTGAACGATATCGCCAGACTCAGCGAGAGCTCCGATTCTGGAATCAACAATAACCCGTGCACGCGCGACCAGTCGTGGGTCCATCTCCCGTTGATGAGGGATTGGAGCGCCAATGGAGGTCACGTGGGCACCGTCCTCCACCCAGTCGTTTTCGACGACAGACTCGGTAGACGACGTGGCAAGAACGATCAAGGTTGCGCCACGAATCGCTTCTTCAGCGGAGGATGTTGCCGCAAGCGGGACGTCGGTGGATGTAGACATCGTGTTCACGAATTGCCGGCGGTGGCTTTCGGTTGGGCTCCAAACCCGTACGTCTTGAACGGAGAGCGCGTGGACGAACGCGTCGAGATGACTCCGTGCCTGCACCCCGGAACCGATGATTGCCAGCTTGTGTCCGTCGGTTTGAACTGCGAGATGCTGCGCGGCCATTGCCGAGGTAGCCGCGGTCCGCGCCTCAGTGATGTAGGTTCCGTCTAGCACGGCCAGTAGTGCACCGGTCTCAGGGTTGAGTAGCACGACCGTGGCGAGGTGTGAGGGAAGGCCGTGCTGGTGGTTGTGCTCGAAGATCGTGACCAGTTTGGTGCCTACCGCAGCTGGGTTCGAGAGGGCTGCTGGCATCACGCCGCAATAGGCCTTGTCAGGACCGATACTGAAGACGTTGCGGAGCGGTTGTTCGACCTTGCCCTGCGAGAATTGGGCCAAGGTCCGTTCCATTAGTGGCACCAGGTCGGGGATTGTGACAAGGGCGCGGACGTCAGAACTATTGAGAATTAGTGGCATCGGTACAAGCAGTGTCATATGGGAGCTTATAATCGTCTTACTGCTAGCCGCAACCGAAGCCACTTTAATAGCGAGATGATCCATCGCCTCCGGACGATCGACGCCCACGCCGCAGGTGAGCCACTGCGTTTAATCGTCGAAGGATATCCGAGCCCTGTTGGTCGGACGATGCTTGAGAAGCGATCCTGGGTTATGGAACATCATGACGCGCTCCGACGTGCACTCATGTTTGAGCCCCGTGGGCACCTCGACATGTACGGCGCCGTACTTACCGAACCGGTAACCTCCGGCTCACATGCTGGTGTTCTCTTCATGCACAACGAGGGTTACAGCACGATGTGCGGCCACGGTATTCTAGCCGTTGTTACGATCGCGCTTGAGCGTGGGCTCCTGCACTTACCTGACAACAAAACAGAGGTTGTGCTCGACTCACCGGCTGGGCTTATCCGGGCACGTGCGGCCGTGACTGAACGTGACGGTGCTCCGCGCGTTGAGCGGGTCACGTTCGTCAACGTGCCATCGTTTGTCTTACACCCTGGGTTGACTGTAAAGCTTGGAAACCGCGAAGTGCCCGTCGATGTTGCTTTCGGTGGCGCTTTCTATGCCATCGTGGATGCCGAGGCGGCCGGTCTAAGAATCGGTGCGGCTGACTTAGGCACGTTGCGGGAAGTTGGCATGTTAATTAAGCGCTCAGTGGAATCCCAGGCGGTGATTGTGCATCCGGTCGATGAAGGATTAACGGGAATTTATGGGACGATCTTCACCGGCATTGCGGACGCTCCAGGGGCTGACTTGCGTAATGTGACGATCTTCGCCGACGCCCAAGTTGATCGGTCGCCTTGCGGCAGTGGTACCTGCGCCGTGATGGCGGTGCTTGACGCCATGCAACTGCTTGCGGCCGACCGACCCTTCACACACGAGAGCCTCCTCGGCACGCAGTTCCGGGGCCGAATCGTGGGGCGGTCACAGGTCGGTGACCATTCTGCCATCGTGCCTGAGATCGAAGGCGAAGCTTGGATCACGGGTGAGCATACCTTCCTAATCGACGACGAAGACCCGCTNAGAGAGGGCTTTCTTCTCTGATTTNGNTCGTGNCATTGGCACACAATCTCGGTTGGNGAAGTGTGCTACCGTACGGCTTGGTGACCATCGAAGATCGCGTTGCNCGGCTCTTAACNGAGCTACCNNCGNANCCACAGTTTCCTACCCANGGCGCGACCCTTTTTGTTGACNTGGCNCGGCGACAGGTAAGGCAGGCGTATACACCGNGGCGAATTATCGAGNCATTCCTCGCGGGGCGTGGNGCCAACATGTTCTATCTGTATCGCTTGCTCGACGAGTCGCTCGANCCAANTGACCCNTCGGTGCCACTCATCTTNGGTTCGGGTGTTTTGACCGGNATNGTGCCAAGCGCGGCCAGNGGNAANGCAACGTCATGGTCTCCNGAATCAGGCGTGNTAATGGACAGCAANGCGGGCGATTACTTTCCNTCTTTCNTNAAGATGAACGGAATCGACCATCTTGTTATCTATGGCCGGGCGGACGNATGGACCGTGCTCTGGCTTGGTNACGGGCANGTAGAGTTCCGCGATGCNACGCCATATCTTGGNCTCGACAATATCGACATGCGTGATCGCNTCGCTGCTGATNTTGNCGGCACCTGGACGCGCGACCTTGCGATGGCAAATATCACGCGAGCTGGCGAGAATCAGGTGCTGACCAGCGCGATTATGGCTGGACCGAAGGCTTGCTACGCTCGNGGTGGTCCAGGCGCAAAGATGGGCTCGCTCAAGATGAAGGCAATTGTTGTNCAGGGGCAGACCCACGATTTTGAAACAGCACAGCCTTANAAGCAATACAACAAGGAGATNGCNACCAAGCTACTNGATACNTCGGTNGTCAAGAACGCGCTGCGGACGATGGGAACNCCGTTTCTTTATCGACCNAGTCGTGTTCTTGGGGCGATGGGAACGAAAAATAANCAAGAAACNACNTGGACNGATCGTCTNGACGCNGAAAACATCACTCCGTNCCGNCCTGGTATGGCNGGNTGCTTCCGNTGTCCNGTCAACTGCCGTCCGCTNAACCAACTNAATGATGACNANNCCGANNGNTACGGGCGGGGTGACGGTCCTGAGTANGTGACGCTGGGTAAATTCGGACCAAATGTTGGTATCGACCAGGTCGAGCCGGTGATCCGGCTCAATAATATTTGCAATGACCTTGGTTTGGACACGGCGTCGACCGGCTCGGCCATTGCCTGGGCGATGGAACTGTATCAGCGCGGTATCGTTTCCAAGAGCGATACTGGTGGTCTTGAGCTCACGTGGGGCGACGCCGAACTTGTGGAACGTCTACTTTTTGCCATGTCACGCCGTGAGGGGTTTGGAAATGTGCTCGCTGATAGCACGCGCGCCATCGAGCGCGGGCACTATTCAACTGAAGCGCGCAGGTATCAAATGGCGGTTAAAGGACTGATGCAATCTGACCCACACGATGCGCGGATCCTCAAGGCATTCGCGCTGGGTCTAGCGGTTTCGACCCGTGGCATGGATCACCTCCGGAACAGGGCCACTCTAGAGATCAACGCTCGCATTAACGACGACCCTGGCTTCAAAGCGAAGCTTTACGGCGGACCGGTCTCGGCCAAGCCGAATAGCTACGAGACGAAGGAACGGGCAGTTCGGGTGTGCGAGAACGTCTATGGTGTGGGGGATGCTGTCGGGATGTGCCGATTCACTACGAAACTCTTTAATAGCCCGTCGCTACCTGGTCTTGAGGAATTTTCTAGTCAGATCGCCAACGTGACTGGACTGGAATTTGACGCTGGCGCACTTGACCGGGTCGGTCTCAACATCATGGGCGTTGAGCGGCTAATTAACCATCGGCTCGGCGTGCGGCGGAGCGATGACACACTGCCCGATCGATGGTTCGACGAAGAGATTACCGTGGGCGCGTACAAGACCGAAAAAATCGACCGACAGGAATTCGATGCCATGCTATCGCGCTTTTACGCGATATCGAATCTTAGTGACGAGGGTGTGCCAGCTAAGGCATGGCGGCAAGAGTTGGAATCGGTGCTTTCTGGTCCAGCGTAGTGATGTCGATCACAGTACGTCTACCGACGACGTTACAGACGAGCGGACAAGACAGTCTCACCATCATCGAGCCAGTAGAAAACATTGCGGAACTTGTCCGGGTTCTCAGGCGACAACTGCCTGGCTTCCCCGCCCAGTGGGACGATTCGATGCTGAATTTTTCGGTGAATGACGAGGTAGTGTTACACCGTGTCGAGGAACGGGTTCTTACCAACGGCGATGTGGTTGAGATTATCCTCGCCCTCTCGGGCGGGAGACCATAGGGCGCGGACGTCGGTACACCGTTCGTCATGACGAGCCAACGCCAGATGTTTACCTAGGGCGTTCCTGAGAGATTTTCGGCGCTGGCGATGTAACTCCGGCGCGCGCGCGCTGTCATACCGGGTCGTCTAAGGCGCACTTCAAGCATGTGCGGCCTACCGTCAAGCTCGGCTGGCGTGAAGCCGATTACATACTGACTGTGTAACTCTTGAGCGACACGTGTAAATGTGGAGCCGAGGTCGTCATCGCTGCGTAACTCGAAGTAGCCACCGCCTGTTTCTTGAGCGTACTTCCGCAAGTTGCGATCGGGTCGGCTACGCACCATGCGTCTACCATTAAAATATTCCACCCTGAGACCGATAGCATAGACCATCACTTCTTCCACAACTGCATGCTCGAGCACGTCATCGGAATCAGCGGTGCTGCTTGTGTCGTCGCCGTCGGTGAAAACAAGAATGACGCGGCGTCCTTGAATTCCTTGCAGTGCGTCNAGGCTGGTGGCGATGGCGTCGTACAGGCGGGTCGGGTTTCCAAAGTCGAGTGTGTCTAATTCGGCAATGAGACGATCGCGGTCACCGGTAAACTCCGAGGTAAGCTCTACTTTGTCGTTGAACGCTCCGACCCGTCCTTGGTCGCCCGGTAACATTCGGATGAAGAACTGCTCCGCACCCGCCATCAGCAGCTTGAGCTTGCCGGTCATGCTGGCACTTGTATCGAGCATAACGACAACCGAGATGGGTTGAACGTCGTTACGAAACACGACGATTTCCTGTTGAACCTCATTGTCGTAGATCTCAAAGTCCTCTTTTACGAGGTTGGCTACTAGCCGGTCGTTGTCATCGGTGACCGTTACATACAAAGGCACAATATTAGTGCCTGACCTGAACAGCGGTACCTGCTGCTGGGCACCAATCGTGGTGATGGCGAGACCGATCAGTCCAAACAAGAGGATTATCTCGATGCGCATACCGATGAGATTAACAAGCGATATAAGTGTGTGCAATAACTGAAAAATTATCGAGAGAGAACCCGGCGAAACGTCAGCTTAGGATGACCGTGCCGGCCTTCGTCTAGCTGGTTGGCGTGAGATATGCTGGGTGATTGAAGGATGACAATACCCGACGAGCCTAAGCCGACAACGTCAGGTCTGCGCCACGTCGACGCGGCTGAGGCCGAGCAGTTGATCAGTGAGGGTGAGCTCCATCTCCTTGATGTTCGTACACCACAGGAATTCACATCGCTCGGACATATTCCCGAGGCTTTGCTTCTCCCCGTAGAACTCGTCGCGGCGGCACCGGCTGTCGTGCCGCGCGATGACAAACCCATCCTGGTCTATTGTGAGCACGGCGTTCGGAGTCAGCACGCCGCCCAGGTGTTATTGCGGTGCGGGTATGAACAGGTACTCAACTTATCTGGCGGCATGTCCACGTGGCGTGGTAAGCGTGCCTACGATTCGCAGCCGATTGCTGGGCCGTCAGGATGGCTACTCGAGAATAGCGATCTCCTGCATGGAGGCGGACTTGCCCTCGACCTAGCCTGCGGGCGTGGACGGCACGTGCTGACGCTGGCAGCTGCTGGGTGGCAGGTCCGTGGCATCGATCGGAACGCAGAAGCGATTGAGCAGCTTCAGGGAGTCGCGAGGTGTCTAGGTCTTCAGGTCAATGTAGAAGTAGTTGACTTAGAGAGTGGTTCGGTTGACTTGGGTAATGCGGTCTATAACCTCATCGTGGTTACCCGTTACTTACATCGCCCACTTTTTCCCGCAATCTGTGACGCGCTTAAGCCTGGGGGAATACTTCTCTATGAGACTTTCACCATTGCCCAGGCTGAGCGAGGACATCCGAAGAATCCAGAGTTCCTTCTGAAGCCTAACGAACTACAAAAGCTTGTGAGACCACTCGAGATTCTCCGGACGTATGAGGGTGAGCGCGATGGTCAGATGGTTGCAGCGGTTGTCGCGCGCAAGCCATCATTGGGTGTGCCNTGAGCGCTGCACGGGTCCTATTCAGCTTTGCACATCCCGATGACGAGACCTTCACCGGAGCGGGTGTCGCGTGTCAGTGCGCGGAGGCAGGTGCTCGCCTAGCACTGGTGACCGCGACCCGTGGCCAGGCTGGGAAGATGGGTGAGCCACCTGTCTGTACGCGTGATGAGCTTCCGGCAACCCGCGAGCGCGAACTCCGCACCGCGGCCGAGATTCTTGGCATCCAGGAAGTCAGCGTCTTGGATTATCAGGACAAGGCACTTGCCGAGGCGGCGCCGGAACTGGTCCGTGCTGATCTTGTGGCGTTACTGAGGGCGTTCCGCCCACACATCGTCATCACTTTCGATCCGAATGGCTTAAACCAACACCCCGACCACGTTGCAATCAGCCGCTTCACTTCCGACGCGATCGCCGCCGCCGCTGATGCCAGGTGGCCGAGTAATGGCCAGCCACATTCCGTGGACCGTTTACTGTGGACGCCGCCTGTGCCACCGTGGGAGTTAGCACGACAGGCCGACCTTGCACGGAGCCCCGGTATTGATTTCCTGTTTGACATCGCCCGATGGCGCGACCGGAAGGTAGCGGCGCTTCGAGCTCACCGAACGCAGCACCTTGCCATCAATCGTCTCTGGTTTGACCAAAAAGACGTTAAGAGCTTGCTATCGTTCGAAGCCTATCGGCAGGCTTGGGGACCAACGCTGCCGGAGGTGCCGATGAGTCAGTTGCCGTTAACCGAGTATGAATCATCCGAATAAAGAAACAACGAGGGAGGAGGAATAATGACGGGTGACCGTTGCACTCACACTCTGATCACCGGTGAGCATTTACCTAAGCCGGCCGGTCCGTACTCGCCTGGTGTTAGCTTTGAGCGGCTCGTGTTCGTGTCTGGACAAGGTGCCGTGGACCCGGCAGCGGGAAAGATCGCGTCAGCTGACACTGAAATGCAGACCGAACAGGTGCTCAAGAACGTTCAGGCGATTTTAGAGGCGGCGGGATCCGGTTTGGATTACGTCCTTCGATGCGGTGTCTACTTAACTGATATTAGCGAGTTCAGAAAGATGAACGCTGGCTACGAGCGAATGTTTGGTCGCCACCGACCTGCCCGGACAACCGTTCAGGTCGCGGCATTACCGGTGCCAGAGATGAAGGTGGAAATCGANGTCATCGCCTATGTGCCATGAACAATCGGCTGGCGACCCCGTTGAGGTAAANGGCTCCATTTCCGGTCGGGTCGNGATCGAGTATCGTTAGATAGCCGTCCGATGTCCGATAATCATAGTCAAGTCGTCGACCGAGAGCGCGTTGTTCATGCGTTGACTCGCATCGCTAGGCGGCTACGCCAAGCCCGAGTGATGCGTGAGCTTCTTCATGGGTTTACCTTGTCACTCATCCTTCCGGTCTCGGTCAGCGTGCTTTACCGGTTCGTTGCAATGAGCTGGATGACTGTGGCTGTACTCGTAGGGCTGTGGTTGCTCGGGGTGGCGGTCTACGGTGTCACAGTGATTCTTCGGAAGGGTACNTTACTGGGNGCCGCCGAGTCTGTAGACCGTCAGGCTGACTTGCACGATGAGTTGACGACAGCATACTGGTTTCATCGCGAGGGCCGGTCCTCAGGTTGGATTAATTTGCAGCTACACCGCGCTGCTGTCACAGCGGATGACCTTAAGGTTGATCAACTGTATGCCTGGTCGATGCCGCCTCGCGCGCGAACAACGGGTGGATTACTGGTGCTGCTCCTGGTGCTTAACCTGCTGCCCTTGTCGTGGACACGAAATTGGTTGGAGGCAGGACCACCGCCCGTGGTGGAATTCACCGATGCTGACCAGATGTTACTGACAGAGGTCGAACGGATGCTAGCTGAAGCCTCGGCTTTACAGGATGCGGAGCTTCCATCCGAGATGCGAGAGGCTCTCGCCGAGCTTCAGCAGGGTCTGCTCACGCGGGAACAAGCGCTGGCTGAACTTGAAAAACTTGAGACAATGCTCGATACGCTCGACTCAACCGAGCTGAACGACCTGATAGACAGCATGGCCGAAGCACTCACGTCGACCGATGCTGAGTCGCTCATTGATGCGCTGTCTGATCGAGATTTAGATCGTGCGGCCGAAGAATTACGTAACTTGTCTGCTGAAATGTCCGACGCAGAGCGGGAGCAACTTCAGGCTGTGCTTGAACAAATAGCCGAGCAGGCGGAAGACGAATTCAAGGAACTGGCTGAGAATCTCGCCAATGCGGCCGAGCAACTCGCGAAAGGCGACCAGGAGCAGGCCCAGCAGGCGATGGAGACGCTTGCGCAGGAGTTAGAGCAACTTGCACAACAGCAGCAGGGCCAAGAGATTCGTGAAGCTGCGGCCCAAGGCCTCGAACAGTTGCAGCAGGCGCTCAGTGATGATTCGAACCAGCTTCAGGCAGCCACAGATGAAATGGCTTCTGGGGATCAGGCCGCAGCTGGAATGCCGCAACCGGGAACCCAAGATCCGGATTCACTGTCGATGCAGGCTGCCGAAGGTGGGGCACAATCGGCCGAGCAGGGCCAGGGTGATCTGTCGGCCCCCGGNGCGGGCGACGAAATCGAGTACGGTACGCCGACTACACTGGAAGTTGAGCTTCTACCCGAAGTCATGGATCTTGCGCCCCAGTCAGGTGACGACCCGGGTGAGCAGCTGATTGACGAGCCGAGTCAGGCAGAAGAGTCTAGGCTGGAGTACGAACCTGTCGAGCCAGATGTCACTTACGGTGAGGCCGATTTGCTCAATACGGATACAATCCCACNTTCATACCGAGAACTCGTCAAACGTTATTTTCAGGCCGTCGGGCCACGCGGACAGCATGATTACTGAAATCGACCAGCANATTGCACAGTTCCAGNANAACTTTGCGCTCGCTACNNANGAAATCGGTAAGCGGATCGTGGGCTATNAGGAAATCGTTCAGGGAACCCTCATTAGTTTACTGGCGGACGGGCACGTCCTACTTGAAGGGATCCCTGGTCTGGGCAAGACGAAACTAGTGCATACGCTAAGTGATGTGTTGCACCTAAAGTTCTCTCGTGTTCAGTTTACTCCTGACCTGATGCCAGCCGACATCATCGGTACCAACGTCGTGCAGGAGAACGAGCAGGGTNAGAAANTCCTCGAGTTTCAACAGGGCCCACTATTTGCCAACATCGTGCTAGCCGACGAGATCAACAGGGCAACACCGAAGACCCAGTCCGCGCTGCTTGAGGCGATGCAAGAGAAGAGCGTGTCAGTCGGAAGGCAGACCTACAAACTGGAGTTGCCATTCTTTGTGCTTGCAACCCAGAACCCTCTTGAGATGGAAGGAACCTATCCTCTTCCCGAAGCACAACTCGACCGCTTCTTTATGAAGTTGAGGGTTGGGTATCCAGACACGGAAAGCCTTCACGAAATCCTCAATCGCACTACCCAGTTCGACGAACCCGATGTGGAACGTGTGCTGACTGGCGATCAATTGATGGAGATGCGACGGACTTCGCGTGAGGTGCCAATTGCCAGGCCGATTCAGGACTACGCGATCCGACTGACGTTGGCGACACACCCTGAATCACCCTACGCGCAACCGATCGTCAACCGTTACGTCCGCTACGGTGCCAGCCCGCGGGGTGCACAAGCGCTCGTTGTTGGAGGCAAAATCCGGGCACTGTTAGCCGACCGCGTCCACGTGTCGTGTGAGGACATCCGCGCCATGTTACTACCGGCACTGCGCCACCGCGTACTCTTGAATTTCGAAGGCGAAGCCGAGCAAATCGACCCGGACACAATCCTCGAGGACGTGCTCGCGAACACGCCAGAGCCGACTGAATGACGTGTCGGCTNCTGGTCGTGCCGAATTCCCCGTAAGGGCACCGGAACGGANTCCAACAAGAGTCTTCGATGGCTACGGAAGACGAATTATTCGACGGCGAGTTTCTAAAGAAACTCGAATACTTGCACATCGTATCCAAGCGGGCATTTGCTGGCCAGTTCCGCGCAGAGCGCCGTGCCAAAAAACGCGGTTCGGGTCTCGAGTTCGCTGACCACCGAGCGTATTCGCCCGGTGATGATTTCCGACGGGTTGACTGGCGTGCCTACCAGCGTCTCGAGAAGCTCCTACTTAGGCTCTTCGAGGAGGAGCAGGACCTTCCAATTTATCTATTCATTGACTGCAGCCGATCAATGGCCGATGGCCGGCCGACCAAACTAGCCTACGCCTGTCAGGTAGCGGCCGCACTTTGTTATATCGGGCTGGCTCATCTCGACCGCGTCACCTTGGCTCCCTATACAGATCACCTGGGTCGAGAANTGTCGTCGCAACGCGGCAAGGGCCAGATTTTCAAGGTATTCAAATTTCTTGGGCAGCTCGNATCAGGTGGCACGACCGACGCGAAGGCTGCGTTTGAGAAATTCTGTCGCAGCAAGCGTCCGCGGGGTATTAGCGTTGTTATCTCGGATTTTCTCGATCCGCACGGNTATGAAGCTGGACTAAACCTGCTACGCTTCTCGCACCACGACATTTTCGCTATTCATGTTGTCAGCCAAGCCGACAGCGAGCCTGAAATGAGGGGTGATTTGCAATTGGTGGATGTTGAGACCGGTTCAACGCACGACATCGCAGCTACTCCCTCCTTACTTAACGCTTATCAACATATCTACGCGGAGTTCTGCAGTGAAGTCGAAGGATTCTGTGCCAAGTATCAGCTCGGCTATGTACGCACNNAGACTGAAGTGCCGTTTGAGGACGTGATCCTGCAGGTATTCCGTCAGAACAGGTTCCTAACGTGACGTTCTTAGCGCTGACCCCGTTGCAGGTGGCGTTGCTCTGTGGTCTAACGGCTGCCACCGTGATNGTATTGTTCTTNCTGAAGCTCAGGCATCCACGGGTCGCNGTGGCGTCATTGCTATTGTGGGAGAGGGTTCTCCACGACAGGCANCATCGCTCACTGCTTGAACGTCTGAGACGCTTGCTCTCGCTGTTGCTGGCGCTGACCATCGCGTTACTCATTGCTCTAGCGCTCGGTCGGCCTGAGGCGAGNGCAATCACCGGAGCGCCGCGCGAGGCTGTAATCGTGTTGGATACGTCAATCACAATGGCCGCTCGAACCGCTGACAACCAGTCTCGCTGGGACCATGCTCGTGATGCAGCAACACGTCTGATCGAGAGTGCCGGAGGAAACGACCGTTTCCTGTTGGCCGATACGTCCGGCCGGGTGGCAACAGCGATGACCGCTGACAGGGTGCAGCTCGATGCTGCGCTTGAACGAATGACGCCGTCAGCAATCAGGCCTGTCTTTCCTCAGGTAGATGTGTCAGGTCGTGAAGTGATCGTTGTTTCCGACGGGATCGCCGCACTTGATTTACCGCGGACAGCCCGTGTGTTGTCTGTCTTTGAGCCAGCTGACAATGTAGCGATCGCTGACTTCACGGTGGTCGCGCGTTCCGGTGAGCGCGAGGGCTATGATGGGCGGCTTGTTATTACGAATCACTCTCTGGAATCGAAGCACATCCGTCTGACGATTGAGGATAGTAGCGAAGTAGGCTTTATCGAGAATGTTACGGTCAATGGACGAGATACGATTATGCGCACGGTTGCGTTGAGCGGAAATCCGGTAGGTGTAATCCGCGCCAGAGTTACAACCGATGAGGACGTGCTTGCTGTCGACGATGAAGCGATTGATTACCTTCCACCACTGCGAGATACAACCGTTGCCTTGGTCACTGCGGGTAATGAATTTCTCGAAACGCTACTCGGACTTGATGGGCGAGTTGATCTTCGTGTGATCAGCCCTGATGTTTACAACGGTAACGAGGCGGTCGACCTCTACGTCTTTGACGAATTCGCACCAAGCATCCAGCCGAGGCACCCTGCTTTGTTGTTTCGCCCGCCTGGACGACCGTGGCTAGCAGCATCCGACCTTACACCGCCGCTTCGTGCGTCGGCGATAGAGGTGACGAATTGGGATGAAACCCATCCAATTTTGGAACATGTCTCCATGCTTGATGTGCGGATTACCGCCGCACGACACCTCGAATTCGCTTCGACCTCTCCAACCACTCGGATTCTGGCATCGGGTGGCCAGACACCTCTGGTTGTTGTCAACTCGGCTGTACCAAAGTGGGTTGCGGTCAACTTTGCGCTCGACGATTCGGACTTCCCAGTGCATCCAGGCTTCCCGATTTTTATGCAGAATGTGTTGACTTGGTTTGTGGGGGACAGGCTGCCACTTCGGCGATCGGTCGGTACAGTGGATGTGCCGCTATCAGGTGCGACGGTCGCGACAATTAACGGAGTGGATCTCACGACCTGGTCAAGGCTTGGTAGCACGTCATTTGAGGCACCTGTGCCTGGGCTCTACGTGGCGTCAGCCGGCGCAGCCCGCACTTATGTGGCGGTGAATTTACCGGCAGGCCTCTCAGACGTCAACGGTGTCACGTTAACGGGCCGAGAAAATATCGCTTGGGANACCGGGTGGTGGCTATCAGGTGAACTNTGGAAGTANCTACTNGGCCTTGCCTTGGTTCTGGTCGTTTTTGAGTGGTGGACTTANCATCGACGAATCACCGTGTGATACTGCTTGGATGAGCTCCGTTAGCCCGAACACCGAGTGAATCATGAATATTGCCGTCGAGTATTACTGGCCGATCGTTCTATTGGTGCTAATACCAATAGTCTGGTGGGTCCAGCGGCGATCGTTCACTGGATTCACAGCGCAACAGCGGGCGCTGCAGACTGTTGTGCGCTCAACCGTATTACTGTTGCTCATTTTTGCTCTGATGCAACCGACATGGGAGCGTTCCGGGCGTTGGTTATCGGTGGTCTATTTACTTGATCAGTCGGCCAGTGTATCCCCAGCATCAGCTGTAACGGCCTCGCAGTGGATTTCGGCGTCGACCCTTGAGGGCCAGCCCGATCACTGGCAGGCGATGACCTTCGGTGCCTCGACAGTTGCCTTAGACGATCTGGAAGCCGTTGAAGTGGCGATCAGTGGTCAGGCTGATTCCCCGTTATCGTCATTGTCGGATGATGCAGGGAGCACGAATCTTGAGTTGGCAGTGCGCGAGGCAGCACGAGCATTTGCGCCGAACCAAGTCAANCGCCTCGTCTTGATGACTGACGGGCACGAGACGAGCGGGAGTCTCATTGAGGCCGTGGGATTGCTTCAACAGCAGGGGATCGCTGTTTACACGATGCCACTGGACCCGAGAGACCTCGGCGATGGCTGGGTTGACGACGTGCGAATGCCCGACGTAGTGACCATTGATGAGCCGTTCGCCATCAATGTACGCGTCCTGGGACAGACCGATACGCCAGCGGTGGTCGAGGTCCTACACGACAACTCGGTGCTTGACGCCAAATCGATCCAACTCTCCTCAGGGCCACAGGAAATGACACTTGAAGGGAACCTCACTGAGGTCGGGTCAGCCGAACTTGTCGTCCGTCTCCGTGCTGTTGGGGACGTAATGGNGCAAAACAACCAGGTCCGCCGATCTGTTGTTACCACTGAACGACCAAAGGTGCTCTATGTCGAAGGCCACACCGAGAGTCAGCACTTTCTAACGAGAGCGCTTGAAGCAGGCGGCCTGTCGGTCGACACAGCAACGGCGATGTCTTTGCCAGGCGATGCGGCGAGTCTAGAACCTTACTCGGCGGTGATTTTTAGCGACATTGCTGCCGATGCCCTCGGCAGGGTACAGATGGAGGCACTGTCGGGCTACGTGAGCGATTTCGGCGGCGGTTTCATTATGGCCGGCGGTGATGCGATGTACGGAGAGGAAGGGTACGCCGATAGTGTGCTCGAAGCTTTGCTACCGATCACGTTCACCGTGAAGGAGCGACCGGAAGAATTCGCACTTATCATCGTGCTCGACAAGTCGTGGAGCATGGTGGGCGAGAAAATTGAGTTATCGAAGGAGGCTTCAAAAGCTGCAGTTGACGTGCTCGACGATCACCACGAGATCGGGGTCGTGGCGTTCAACAANAGTCTTGACTGGCCTGTTCTTCTCCAGCGCGCTTCGAACCGCGAGTGGATTAAGGACAAAATCAGCACGATTATGCCGAGTGGGCACACCAATGTGTATCCNGCGCTTGAGGAAGCCTTTCTCGGACTTGAAGGGAGTGAGAGTCGTCTGAAGCACGTCATTCTGTTGTCGGATGGCCGGACATATCCTGACGATTATGAAGGGCTTGTCACGAAGATGGCCGAGGCGGAGATAACTGTTTCAACGGTTGCGATGGGCCAGGAGGCAGACCGCGAACTACTCGCTAACATCGCAGACTGGGGAGAGGGACGGGACTATGTTGTGGAGGATGTGCAGGAGGTNCCACAAATCTTCGCGCAGGAAACACGGCGCGCCGCAAGGCCAACACTAGTCGAGGCGCCGTTTAGTCCGATTGTGGAAAAGTCGGTTGAAATGTTCAAGGGGATTGACTTCGCTTCTTCCCCACCCCTGCAGGGTTACCTTAGTACAAGGTTGAAGGAGACGTCTGAGGCGCTGCTTATTTCGGAGGAGGACGATCCAATTCTTGCGCGATGGCAATTTGGNCTCGGGCGAGCGGTTGCCTTCACCTCCGACGTTAAAAACCGGTGGGCGACCGAGTGGTTGGAGTGGCCGGGTTATGGCAAGTTCTGGACGCAGCTTGTAAGACAAACGATGCGCGGCTCGGATGATCGCGTTAGGGCACTCACGGTAAAGCGCGAAGCGGACCGGGCACACATAACTGTCGACATTCCGCCCACTGCTGGGGATGTGAACGCCCCGCCGACGGTTCGGTGGACTGTCGGCAACGGCATGACGACGACTGTTAGGACTGAGCGCGTTAGCTCAGCATCTTATGCAGCTAGTGTTACGCTCGGACCTGAGGACGACCAAACTTTTCAAACCGAACTACCCGACGGTTCAGAAGTTGCTCGATCGCTCCTCTATTCGTATCCGGCTGAGTATCAGTTCCGGCCGGCCAACGTCGAACTGCTACAAGCCATTGCCCACGACACGGGCGGCGTGTTCGCACCGTCGCCGGAGCAAATCTTTGAAGATGATGGNNTTCGTACGGTTCGGCCGATTGCCCTTTGGCCCTTTTTGGCGGCTTTGGCCTTAGCGCTCTACTTGCTCGACTTGCTCCTTAGGCGGATTAGACTGTTTGAGGCGAGTGCTGATCTCGCATCACCCTTCCAGTCCTGACAAGCTACCGAGGTCTCCTGTAGGCCCACGGCAACGAAATGCTTAGGGGGCGGCCTACTTCCACCAGAAAATAGGTGAAAACGATGTATTTTCTTCCGTGGAGGTGCCGGCACCTAGCGTTGTGCCTGTTGGACCAAGAAATCCTCGACACCTGGCTAGAATAATGAGACCTAATCTCAATTTCTTGCCAGACTTATTGCCTTTTTTCTAGACTCCCGCGCGTAGTATGATGCGTCNCGTGACCGGCTCGGGGGATTGATGTTGAGTCCTCGGAGCGAAGGGTTTCCTCGCTTACGGCGAGNTGGGAGTTTGTGTTGTTCGGTGTTGCACGTCCAGAGAGGTGATCGCACCTATGCCTGATATCGAGATCACTGAAGCAATTGATTCGGGAGTTTCGCGGCGAAACTTCATTAAGGGTGTCATTGCGGCAGGTGCCGCCGTGGGCTCGGCGAACTACATGTTCCGGGGCGTNGGNNCCATCTTCGCTCAGCCGNCCTCACCNGGTGCNGTNGAGCGCCTGATTACACTAACCGTCAACGGACAGCAGCGCCGCGTAGACGTTATGAAGCAAGAAACGCTGGCGATGACGCTCCGTTATAAGCTTGGTNTGACTGGAACAAAACTTGGCTGCGACCGTTCCGAGTGTGGGGCCTGCACGGTTTTGATAGATGAAGTCCCTCACTATTCGTGCTCGATCCTGACACAGAGCGTGCGCGGCCGTGATGTCAGGACGATTGAAGGTCTGGCTCACGAAGATGGCTCGTTACATCCAGTACAGCAAGCTGTAGTTGACGAGCAGGGTTTCCAGTGCGCGTTCTGTATGACCGGGTTCGTTATGAGCGCAGTCGGTTATTTACAGAAGNATGAGAATCCGACGCGCGCCGAGTTGGCGCACGGGCTCTCAGGCAANCTGTGTCGTTGCGCTGACTACGACAAAATCTTGACCACGATGGAGCGGGCTGCCGAGAACATGCGGCAGGCGTAAGCAGGGCCGCCGGCCTGGGTAGGCCGCTGCGGTGCGCGCATATTTTTAGGAGGAGGTAATCATCATGGCCGTGATTCGCGACATGATGCCCGTGTTTGAGCTGTTCCAGCCGGCTAGTGTGGAAGATGCCACGGCGCTGCTCAGGGAGCATGGTGACCAGGCTTGGGTGATGGCTGGGGGCCTAGACTCATTCGACTGGTTTAAGGACCGCGTGAAGCGGCCTGCCGTTGTNGTTGATCTTGGCGGTATTGAAACGCTTAAGGGAATTACGGCTACGGCTAATGGCCTAGAAATTGGCGCAATGACGCCACTGACAGAGGTTGTTGAACACCCGGAGGTTCGAGAACGCTACGGTCTTCTAAGTGANGCAGCTNCACTCGTCGCGTCACCGCAGATCCGGAATCAGGGAACGATTGGTGGTAACAACACTCAGGACACGAGGTGCTGGTACTACCGGGATGGGTGGACATGTTATCGGGCTGGCGGCAACATCTGTTATGCCGACACGCCGACGTCGATGAACCGNGAGCACGCCATCTTTGGTGCCGACCGCTGTGTTGCTGTGAATCCGTCTGACACCGCNCCGGCGCTCATCGCGCTTGACGCGAAGATGGTNTTNCAGACTGCNGATGGTGAGCGNGTTGTTGATGCGGAGGACTATTTCATTGGGCCGAGNATAGACATCATGCGCATGACCGTCCTCNAGCCTGGTGACCTCTTGACGAAAATCCGNATTCCGTCGACTTGGGCTGGTGCGNAGTTTTACTTTGAGAAGGTGCGNGACCGNGAGGTTTGGGATTTCCCGTTGGTCAACGTTGCGTCGGCTATGCGGGTGAGTGGGAGTACGATTGATGATGCGCGAGTAGCGGTCAACGGCACGGCACCGTATCCAATGCGGCTGGTCGCAGTGGAGGATGCAGTCCGCGGCGCTTCTCAGAGCGAAGCGACAGCTGAACTCGCAGGCGAAGTGGCCGTTCGTGGCGCGCGGCCCCTACGGCAGAACGCATACAAGGTTCCGCTTATGAGGAATCTGGTGAAGCGCTCGATTCGTGGAGAGGCGTAGATGAACTTTCTGACGTGGGGCACTGATCCATGGGGCCAGGAGGTCCTGATACGCATTTCGTGGGATTTACTGTACCTGGCATCCTTCCTGGGTGTGATTTTTGTCGTCGGACACGCTGTGTGGATTGCGTTCTTCGTCAAGGAGGACAGTGCGCCGGTTGACGACGCCTCGCTGGCACACCTGCCAAAGAAAGTGGCGCGGCATTCGTTCGCGTCTCGAGCCTTTCACTGGATCATGGCAGTGACGATGCTGGTCCTGTTGTTCACCGGGTTCCTTCCGGTGATCGGCATCCAGTTTCCGTGGGTCACCATCCACTGGGTCGCCGGTGTGGTGCTCACGCTTTCGATCATTTATCACATCATCCACGCGTCATTCTGGCTGGACCTGTGGTCGATGTGGATTGGTCCCAAGGACATCACTGACGCGCTGCGTCGCTTTAAGCGTAGCGTTGGGCAGGATGCGCCGCCGCCGCGGAAGCACGCGAAGTATCCCCTGGAGAACCGGCTCTACCATCACGCCATCATGCTCACTGGTCTGCTNGTGATCATTACGGGNCTGCTCATGACCGTCCGCATTGANACGCCGCTCTGGGCTCGCAACCCCTACCTGTTCGCGGACCAGACGTGGGGCATGGTCTATGTGGTGCACGGGCTGTCATCCGTCTCGCTGGTGACGCTCATCATCGCCCACATCTACTTTGGTCTCCGCCCCGAAAAGCGGTGGATCACCTGGTCGATGATCCTNGGTTGGATCGATCGNCGCCACTACAGTGAGCACCACGATCCTGAGCAGTGGGCCGCCCGATCCGAGGGTGGTCAGGGCCAAGATTAGTTGTTTCGGTCTCGAGAATAAGCCTTGTCGAAAACGGCGCAAGACGAGTTGCACGAGCGGTGTAACGCCATTGAAGAGAGCTACGAGTACATGCTGGCGTATGCCGCCCAGGGAGTGTCTGGTGAGTCAGGTTCACAGACCGGCGGACAAATACACGGCTACTTAACCCGTACCGACGCCGCACTCACTGGCCTCGCCGACGTCTTTAGGAGGCTGGTAACCGAGACGAAGGTTGAGTCGCCAGATGTGTATGAAGTATTTATCCAGATGCTCGAGCGCGACGCCCAAGCCGCTCAGGCCGCAGTGCGACTCGCGCTCGCGCAGCCTGCGATCAGCTCGCAGCTCGTGGATAATCTGAATGCTTCGATTCACATCCGCACACTACTGACGGACTTGTTCTTGGTCGACGAAATACTGAAACAGCGCTTGGCCGAGAGTGATCACTCAAGCACTTCCTAGCGCCAGGTCTAACGGTCTGCAGTCTTCCTCTTAGGGTTCTGTTTTCCAGAAAGCTATGCCGCCTGCCTGCTTGCCGACTTCGACGTCACCGACGCGTTCCCGCGTCTCTATGTCGTAGATTTCAAGTCCACCGGGTTCACCGCCAACTCCCTCGATTGTTATAAAAGCGTAGCGGCCATCGGGAGTGATCGCGACGCCATGTGGCACCGTGCGTAGTGTGGAGATACGTCCTAGTTCGTCTCCCGTTTCGAGGTCCCAGAAGCCAACAGCCGCATCTTTTTTGTAAGTCACTACCAGGATGCGTCCATCTGGTGTGATGTCAAGATTGTACGGTCCTGCACCAGTCTCCTTGAACTGCCGAGTAATCATCCAGGNATTGAGATCAACTTCGAAAATTTCGTTCGAAGAATTCCCAGTCACATAGACTTTTCCCTGCGGCGTTGGCCGACTCACCCAAGTTGGCTGAACTAAGCCACTGACTNGAAAAGACTCCATTCCTGCAGCACCATTCTCGACGGGTTCACCGAATTTAAGTTGCCGCGACACCTCAAAAGTAAGTGCATTAATTTCAACTAGCGTGTCGTTCATCATGCTGACTGTGTAGAGCCATCGCCCGTCATGACTGAGGCGAGCTCCATGTGGCATCACGCCAGTTTCCACCTGCGCGACCTCGGTCATGCTTTGTGTTTCAACGACTGATACGGTGCTTGGTTCCATGGGACCATGCAAGTTGAAGTTAACTATGTACATCAGGCCGGTACTGGCGGCTATATCGAGCGTGGCTGGGAACATACCGAGCGTGACATCGGTTACCCACTGGTCGGTGCCAGTTTCGTACTTGTGAACGCTCCCGAATGGCATACCGTGGGCGAGCGAAACATACCAATGTCGACCATCGGGGGAGACGTTAATGCCGTGTGGCCCCTCGTTTTCGGCCGGGAAGCTTCCGACCGATATGCGTTTAAGCACTTCAGTGCCATTGGGTCCGAAGCGCACCAAGGCGACTTCATCGTCAGATTCGGCGCAAACATAAGCATAGTAGGAGTGGCCAGACTCCGACTGTGCCGACGCCTCTAGCGTGCCGAGGAGCACAGCAAATATTACAACGGTGTTAACTAGAACACCCGGCCAACCGGCCCGAGAAGAACACAGCGAATACAGAGGCAAAGTATTTCTCGATCTCATTAGTACCGCATTGAAATCAGAAGGAGTGATACTGAGACGCGGATTTTACTATGTCTCGAGCGTGAGCACCTAACCCCAGAATCCTCAGTTGGTCCCATAGATCTGACGGACACGATCCGACGTTGCAAAGTAGGTCCACCATCCAACCGCGTGCAGGGTAGTGAGGCAAAAGCGAACCCATTCGTCGCTCGGCGCGAGATTGGATGGAATGAAGGGCAGACTGGCTCGGGCCAACGCGAACACAACTGAAGCCGCCAATGAAGCGCGAGCGAGCACAATTCCGATGCGATGCCGTCGAATAAGGGCCAAGGCGGCGGCGACGCCCAGCCCGCAGAAAATAACCCTGACCGCGAGTGCCGTTCCAGTGACTAGGTCACCATAAGCGAGACCCCCGATTAACCTGGAGGCTTCGAGCATGAGACCGATTGGTCCTGCGAAGCCGAGAAGCCCGCAAAATAGCCAAAGCCAGCAGGTGAGTTTAACCGTTCTTGGGTTGCCAAGCATACGGCTGACAATAGGACAAAGTGCCTGTTTCTCTGAAGTTTCGATTCCGGAATCAGAGGCAGGCGGCCGAATCCTGCAATAATATATCTATCGTGTGGGCGTCAGGCTGTCCAAAGGAGCGGCTAGGCCAGCCCCCATTTCTGAGGCGATCCCTTCACGGTGCCATTTGTTAACGGCATCTAGACCACAGGCCTAGGCTTGTATCGGTCTTCGTGCCGGTCACAGGGAAAGGTTGCCTACGAAAATTCTGGTGCCGAACGACGAAAGAGCGAACGCAATGTCGGAAGAATCTCAATTGAATGGAGTCCTCCAGAGCAGTGGGGAAGTGCGTTCTCAGCTCACCCAGGCACTCGCCGGTCGGATTCTGCTGATGGATGGTGCGATGGGCACGATGATCCAACGATGTGGGTTGTCGGAGGCTGATTTTCGTGGCAATCGCTTTCGCACACATGAGCGCGACCTAAAGGGGGACAACGACCTCCTAGTCCTCACACGACCGGACGTAATTGAGAACATACATCACGAGTATCTCGAAGCTGGTAGTGACATCATCGAGACCAACACGTTCAATGGGACCTCAGTCTCACAAGCAGACTATGGCCTTGAGGCGATCGTCTATGAGCTGAACGTGGAGGCAGCCCGACTTGCTAAGCGAGCCTCGACTGTCTGGACTGGCCGAACACCAGACCGTCCGAGATTTGTGGCGGGTGCCATCGGTCCGACTAATCGCACCCTGTCGATCTCTCCAGATGTGAACGATCCTGCGGCTCGAACAATCACATTTGATGCGCTTCGTGACGCCTATGCGGAGCAGGCACGCGGACTACTTGATGGTGGAGTTGACCTCCTACTCGTTGAGACGATCTTTGACACGCTCAACGCTAAGGCCGCGATTGTTGCGCTAAGTGAAGAGTTTGAGCAGCGCGGCTACGAAGTTCCGGTGATGTTGTCGGTAACGGTGACTGACCGCAGTGGTCGGACGTTGTCGGGACAGACCATCGATGCGTTCTATGTATCCACTCGACATGCACTCCCCTTTTCAGTCGGCATCAACTGCGCCCTTGGCGCCAGGGAAATGCGCCCGTATCTGGCGGAGCTGTCGAATCAGGCGAGTACCTTCGTTAGTTGCTATCCAAACGCGGGCCTACCTAATGAATTTGGTGATTATGACGAACTCCCTGACGAAACAGGCCAACTGCTACGAGAGTTCGCCGAAAGTGGTTTGGTCAACATTGTCGGTGGCTGCTGCGGTACGACACCTGATCACATACGGGCAATAGCGCAGGCCGTTTCAGGGCTGCCCCCCCGCGTTGTGCCGACGCCAGAGCACAGGACTCAGTTTGCCGGTCTTGAGGTGCTGACGATTGATACTGATAGTAATTTTCAAATGATCGGCGAAAGAACGAACGTGACCGGATCTGCGCGCTTTGCTCGACTTATCAAGAGCGAGGAATATTCAGAGGCCAGTTCGGTCGCCATGGAGCAAGTCCAGGGTGGCGCTAACCTTGTTGACGTCAATATGGATGAGGCAATGCTCGAGTCCGAGCAGACGATGGCGCGTTTTCTGAACTTCATTGCTACAGAGCCAGAGATCGCAAGAGTTCCGTTCATGATCGATAGTTCCAAGTGGTCGGTCATTGAAGCTGGGCTCAAGTGTGTCCAAGGCAAGCCGATCATTAATTCAATCAGCCTCAAGGAAGGCGAAGCCGATTTTCTTCGAAAGGCGACGTTGGCCCAGCGCTATGGGGCTGGTGTCGTTGTGATGGCGTTCGATGAGGTCGGCCAGGCTGACACGGTGGAGCGCAAGGTTGAAATCTGTAAGCGTGCTCACCAACTATTAACTAAAGAGCTTGACTTCGACCCGCACGACATCATTTTTGATCCGAATATTCTGGCAGTTGCAACTGGACTCGAGGAGCATAACAACTACGCGATTAATTTCATTGAAGCCATCAAGGTTATTAAGGACGCGTGTCCCGGTGTCAAGGTGAGTGGTGGTGTAAGCAATCTCTCGTTTTCCTTTCGGGGTAACAACGTTGTTCGCGAGGCAATCCACTCGGCCTTCCTTTATCACGCTATTCGGGCCGGGCTTGATATGGCGATCGTCAATGCGGGGCAGCTTATTGTCTATGAGGACATACCTCAGGAGCTGTTGCAGCATGTTGAGGACATCATTTTTAATCGTCGGCCGGATGCCACCGAGCGGTTGGTGACGTTCGCGAAATCGGTGAAGGGCGAAGGCACGACCCGAGAGGCCGACCTGTCGTGGCGAGAGAACTCTGTTGAAGCCAGACTATCGCACGCGCTTGTGCACGGCATTGTGGATTTCATTGATGGTGACGTGGAAGAAGCGAGACAGAAATATTCGCGGCCTCTGAAGATCATAGAGGGTCCGCTCATGCAGGGCATGAAGATTGTCGGAGACCTGTTCGGGGCGGGCAAGATGTTTTTGCCGCAGGTGGTGAAAAGTGCGCGGTCGATGAAGAAGGCCGTGGCCTATCTTGAACCATTCATGGAGGCTGAAAAACACACGTCAGGCAGCGACACGAAGCCGGTTAAGGTGGTGATGGCTACTGTCAAGGGTGACGTGCACGATATAGGGAAAAACATTGTTGGTGTTGTATTGAGTTGCAATAACTACGAGGTGGTCGACCTTGGGGTGATGGTGCCGTGCGACACGATCCTTCAGGAGGCGGTTGATGGGGGCGCCGATTTTATCGGTCTCAGTGGACTCATTACCCCGTCGCTCGATGAGATGGTCTATGTAGCCAAGGAGATGGAACGCCGAGACTTTTCGTTACCGCTGTTGATTGGTGGTGCCACGACAAGCCGGCAACACACGGCGGTTAAGATCGCGCCGGAGTACAGCCAGAGCACGGTCCATGTCTTGGACGCGTCTCGGGTGATTGATGTTGTATCGAGCCTGTTAAGTCCCACGGCCCGGGATGGGTTCGAAGCGGAGAACAGCCGTGCGCAGGCAGAGATTAGGAAGACCTATGCCAACCGAAGCAAGAAGCCTTTATTAACCTTCAAAGAATGCCGAGCCAATCGTTTCCGGTTTGATTGGTCAACCGCCGAACTACCAGTGCCGTCGTTTACTGGTACGCGAGTAATAGACAATGTGCCACTGGATGAGCTCGTGCCCTACATCGACTGGACTTTTTTCTTCTCGGCGTGGGAACTCAAAGGGCGATTCCCTCAGATTCTTGACCATCCGAAGTATGGGTCGGCGGCTAGGGAACTATACGCCCACGCTCAGGCGCTCCTCGGCCGGATAGTAGATGAACGCCTCATTACGGCACGCGGGGTTTATGGATTCTGGCCGGCGGATGCCGATGAGGAGTCAATCGCCGTCTACACTGACACGGATCGAACACACGAGTTAGCTCGCTTTCCGATGCTTCGTCAGCAAGGGGTGATGGCTGACGGACGACCAAATCGATCTCTCGCTGACTATGTTGCATCGCGTGATAGTAACCGCACCGACTATATCGGTGCCTTCGCTGTCACTAGTGGTTTGGGCGTGGAGGAGGTAGTGGCAGAATTTAAGCGCGACCACGATGACTACCACGCGATTATGGCGAAAGCCCTCGCTGACCGACTGGCCGAGGCGTTCGCGGAGTACCAACACGCACGTGTCAGGCGCGAATGGCAGTACGGTGCAGCGGAGGAGCTGACCCACGAGGATCTGCTCGCTGAGCGTTTCCGTGGTATCCGCCCGGCGTTCGGCTATCCAGCGTGTCCCGATCACAGCGAGAAGGTCAGGTTGTTTCGGGTACTTGATGCTGGGCGAGTGAGTATCAGCCTGACTGAGTCGTGCGCAATGATGCCAGCTGCCAGTGTGAGTGGGCTCTACCTCGGTCACCCGGAAGCGCGATATTTCACTGTTGGTCGGATTGGTCGAGATCAAGTGGAAGCCTACGCCACCCGCAAACAGCAGCCGGTGGATGAGGTTGAACGCTGGTTGACCCCGAATCTTGAGTAGGACACCTGCTAGGTTTACCTAAGACTTGTGAGCGGTGATGGGGCCGATGGAATACCACATCAGGCAGTACTCGTTACAGCAAGGTGCTCTGGAGATTCAGTATATCGAGGAGTATTTCGGTGAATTTCCCAGGCGGAAGACAGCGACCGAAGTGATTCAGCGTCTGGATGGTCGCGATCATCAAATCCTAATGGCCGAAGCGCCACTACCTAATGATCCAGCGACTGTTGTCCCTGTCTCCTACAAGGTAGCGCATGAACTAAGGCTCGAAGAGTCTGAACCGAAGCTCATAGATCTCGTTGTGCGGTTGACCAACTGCCTTGATTTTAGCGGGCGGAAAATATTGTATAGCTGGATCGGGGCAACCCGTCGGGATTGGCGAGGTCAAGGGCAGTTCCGCGCGCTCAGTGAAGAGCAGGAGGTCTGGGCACTAGACAACGGATTTGATGAGATTGTCGTGAAAACGAAGAACCAGTTCTATTCCATGAGGAGTGTGCTCGACAGTCTTGAGTTCAACGTTATTAAGTATGAGATCAACAAGCAAAACAACTGTGAATCGAAAGTCTATTTAAGCAAGCGACTCGCTCGAGAGGTTCTCAAACGTCACCAGAGCAGACGATCCATTGTCCGGGCGTAGTCTCACTCCGCCACGCTAGGTGGTACATATGAGATGCCTAGATCTCGGTCGAACGATAACGGGTTGGCTTTACCAACGACCGCTCTATTGGTCATTGGAAGCTGGCTGGTCGCCCTGTGCAAGCCGTGTTCGCGCCTTCTCAACATCTCGGTGAAAGACAAACAATGGATCGGCTGTATCTTGTTCGTCGGTGAAGTTGTAGTTTCGACCGCCGCGGACTTTTAGCTGCAACCTGTGATCGAGATAGTCGACTTCGAATAACTCAACTCGGTCGAGCGGAACCGAAAATGCATCATCATGGGTGGTCTGGTAGTGGAAGCCCTTAAGGTTTGCTACCAGTTGTCCTTGGCAAGAACCAAACCGATGCTTATGAATGACGTCGACCGTCTCGTCGAGTCGCACAACTTGAAACTCGATGTTTAATTCGACTGGCGTGTCAGAGATGTCGATGGTTCTGGCGATCCCTTCGTAGCCTTGTGCCGCAACGTTCAACTGGTGCTGCCCGGGTTCGAGGTTAGCCATGTCCAGCGGTGTATTGCCCAAAAATTTACGATTAAGGAAAACCTGTGCTCCGGTGACATCACTGGTCACTCGGAGGATATGGGTTGGTGGAGGTGGCTCAGGAGTTGGTTCTGGTTCGGCTGGCGGCGGTGTTGGGCGAACAGGCTCAGGTTCTGGCTCGGGTTCAGGGGTGGGTTCTGGCGTAGGTAATGGTGTCGGCACGGTTTCAACAACATCCGCCAGTGGCTCCTCCTCAGGTGACGAAAAAAGGAAATAAGAACCGACGGCAACGGTCATGAGAAGTAGCAGGACGACGCGCCGTCCGCCAAGGCCAAATGACTTACCGCCTCGGTCTGGGCTAGCAGATGAATTTTCATCAAGAAAAGCCATAGACTCATGCTAGCACGTGCGGGGTAAAGCTTCGTGAGCGACCGAGGCAACCGGTTACCATATGGAGCCATCCGACTGTCTCAGAGGGGAAGCTAGAAACTAGGATACGATCGATGCCTATGACATTCTCTTGTCACGTGGAACAACCCCGAGCGGTTATGGCAGTAGTGATTATGTGGTTGCTGTGTTTCAATCCATCTGCGATCGCCCAAGACGGGCCAGCCAACTTTGTAACACCTTTCAGCCTCGACGAGATGACTGCCAAACAGGCCATTATTGAAACCGATCGAGGCCAATTTATTATCGATCTCTTACCCAAAGCTGCGCCGAACCACGTTGGGTATTTCATCAAATCAGCAAGAGAAGGGGTCTACGACGGTACGATTTTTCATCGAATGGTACGGCACGGGATTGTCCAAGGCGGAGACCCCTTAACAAAAGATTTTGACAAGACCGAGTCTTACGGCCAGGGTGGACTTGGTGTTCTCGCCGTTGAAATAAGTGATGAGAAGCACACGCGTGGTGCAGTGTCGGCTGCTCAGGTTCCGAGCGAGCCTGACAGTGCAGGGTCACAGTTCTTTATCAGTGTTGTAGACCAACCTGCACTTGATGGCAGTTACACGGTCTTCGGCCGAGTTTCAAGAGGGATGAATCTCGTTACTGAGATTTCAGAGGCTGATACCGACAAGGAGGGCAAGGCCATAGAACGGATTGCTATCCACACTGTTGCCATCCGCGACAAGCCATCGCCGCAGCCGATGCCGTTCTCGCAGGACAGTGTTGAGGAGCTTGCTGCTTACCGAGTGATCCTCGCGACTACCTCAGGGACAATCACGATCGAATTCATGCCCGAGATTGCACCCGAGCACGTCCGAAACTTTTTACGACTCGCTTCAGCTGGGGTGTTTGATGGGATGTCAATCCATCGGGTTGTTGAAGGAGCACTCATTCAGACTGGTTGGCTTGGTAGCCGAGATCGCCCCCTGGACGAGAACCAAGAGCGCCTCGTTACGAACCTTCAGCCAGAATTCTCAAACACTGCACACGTTCGCGGGATTGTTTCCATGGCTAGGGGGGACGACCCGGCTAGTGCGTCGACCTCTTTCTTTATCTGCACAGCCACGGTGAGTTCACTCGACGGGAACTATACCGTGTTTGGCCGAGTGGTCGACAGTATGGCGACTCTGGACTCCATTGAATCGCTGCCACTGAATGGCGAGACTCCCTTGGAACGAGTTGAAATTCTTGCTGTGCAGGTCGCACGCTAACTAGCAGGGACCGTTGTTCTGGATGAGACCCTGTGAGTAAACCAGATTTACGCTGATGAATTCAGTCATCCGCTAGAGGGCTGACCGTCATAGTGACTCGGCTTCAATAGTTCAAGTGAGGCACGTTCAGCCACGTCTCCTGTCTTTAGTGCAGTTCACTCTGCCTCACCCCTCTCCCTGGAAACGGTGGCTGCAGTCTTCTAGCTGCGTCTATCGATGCGAGGATCGCGCGTTCACAAACGTTACGGTGTTAACGACGAATCGTAGTTCATCATAAAGGTGAAAAATTTGGAGACCTCTACCATGTCATCACCAATGAATCGAATACGGTGCGAATCGACACGTTCAACTTCTGGTAAGTAGGCTAGAAGCTGCGACGGACGGTAGTTCTTAAACGTTACGTCGAACTCGATGGGTGTTGATGGGTTGTATGGTGAGAACTCCACGATACGGCTGACGGCATTACGAGCCTTCTCCCGGATCAATGCCCGTCCGGCTGAAGGGTGGAGTGTGCGAGCCGAATGAAAACCGTAGGACCATTTCACGACAGCTCCCTCGATGTCACCGATTACAGATCGTACCTCCTCCACAGCCGCGTCATCACCGGAGACCATAATGACCGGTACGCCGAAGTGACCAGCGATGCTCGCGTTGAAACTACCCTCGGTCATCTCGACGCCGTTGACGTGTACCGCTGCAAGTCTGGCACTCGAAGTAGTGTGGGCGCGGACACCGTTCGGGTTAGTTGTGCTCGAATGGTAGCCGATGAAGATGACGCCATCGAACGTCTCGTCAATTCCCTGCATCATGCCGAGGGGACGAGGAAAAGACCGAACGATCTGGACATCTTCAGGAAGTTCGTCAATTAGCAGATTCTGTCCGTTACCATGGGAGTCACTTACCAAGATTTGGTCGGCGCCGGCTTCCCGAGCACCTTCGATGGCCGCGATGACTTCCTCAGTGAGGAATTTTCTAAAACGTTGATATTCAAATCCGCTCGGTCCCAGCTGCTCACTGCTGACTGCTCCAGTGACACCCTCCATATCAGCTGAGATATAGATTTTTAGGCCTCCTTGTTGCCCATACGCATGGCCTATGAGCATCAACCACAGAAAGGCCACTAGAGAAGCGTCTCGCATTCGTGTTCCTGCATTCATGTCGCACCCTCCTTCAGTCTTAGTCCGACGCAAAATACTCAGTTGCGATCCTGTTTGCTGTTAACCAGGTAATGAGAGTAACGGTTCCCACGGGGTGTTACCAGTGTCTAATTACCACCCACGGTAAGCCCACAACCGCCCCCGGTAGATTTATCCAGTGCCGGTGGACNCCTGTGGTCACCACTCAGGTATAGTGGACTCCCTTCTATGCTGGCAATCGAGATATCCAGACCGGGTGGACCAGAAGTTCTNACTGCAGTCGATCGGCCGAAACCAATACCAGGCCGCAGTGAAATCTTAATTGCCGTGACGGCGGCCGGTGTAAANCGTCCGGATATTATGCAGCGGCAGGGGAAGTACCCGCCACCGCCTGGAGCGTCAGACCTGCCGGGATTGGAAGTCGCAGGAACTGTAGCTGGGTGCGGATCCGATGTGAACAACTGGCACGTTGGTGACAAGGTATGTGCCCTTGTATCCGGGGGCGGTTATGCGGAGTACTGCGTCGCNGAGGCATCGGTCGCGTTGCCGATTCCCGCCGGTCTTGATTTCATTTCCGCTGCTGCGTTGCCNGAGACCTACTTCACGGTCTGGACTAATGTCTTCGACCGCGGGCAGCTGAAACCTGGAGAGAGTGTCCTTGTACACGGCGGGTCCAGTGGTATTGGGACGGCTGCAATTCAGCTAGCGTCGGCGTTTGGCGCTCGGGTGTTTGCCACGGCTGGTACGGCCGACAAGTGTGCCGCCTGTAAGCGCTTGGGCGCAGAACAGGCTATNAACTATCGTGATGAGGATTTTGTCGAAGTAATTAACACGGTAACTAGTGGCAACGGCGTCGATGTCGTACTGGATATGGTTGGCGGTGACTACACACCGCGCAACATTCGCGTGTTAGCCCCAAGTGGTCGTTTGGTGCAAATCGCGATTCTTGGCGGGCCGAAAACAACAATTAACTGGATTCCGATTATGCAGAAGCGACTAGTGCTGACAGGATCCACGCTAAGGCCCCGTCCCACCGCTGAGAAAGTCGCGATTGCACAGGCTCTACATCAGAATGTGTGGCCTCTCATCGAGAAGGGTCAGGTGCAGCCAGTTATTTATGNGACGTTTGCTCTGAAAGAAGCCAGCGAGGCGCACCAACTAATGGAGACTAGTGCGCACATTGGTAAGATCGTCCTAACCTCCTAATCAGCGATCACTTACAAGCACTTTGTATCTGAAACAGGGGAAGAACAGTTATGAAACCGGTGACTTGGGAAGACATTTCAGTCGAGCGNATCTCCAATTCCGTTCAACGGCGCGTTTTGTGGGGAGATCAGGGCACCTTTGCCCAGTTGACCCTCGCCAGTAGTACCCACGTTGCGAAACACCGGCATTCGGCTGAGCAGTTCACGTGCATCATTAAGGGCGCTATACGTCTCAACGTTGACGGCCAAGACGTGTTGCTTAAAGCGGGAGAAATGCTCGTGATTCCCGCGAACGTCGAGCACGAGGCATGGGTGGTTGAGGATTGCGTCGTGTGGGACTTTTTCACCGAACGGCGCGACGATTGGCAAGAGGGCATCAACCAGTACCTGGATAGCGACTGACCAGGTGTTCAACTGTCTACCGGCCCCTAACAGTTCCAACTTGGAACCAGTTCGCGGGCCTTGGGACAGCCCGGTCGATTATCAGGCCGGTTATGACGAACGGCAGCGCCGGCGGGCAGCAGGGTTATGGCTATCGAGCGTCGGCGTTGTTGATAATGTTGCGCAGGATGCCGACTCCTTCCAGTTCTACTTCGACGACGTCGCCTGATTGCATACCTCGGGTCTCTCCAGGCGTTCCCGTGTAGATGACGTCTCCAGGCTCTAGCGTGACGAATTGACTGACGTAACTGATAATCTCCGATGAATCAAAAAAGAGGTCACTTGTCCGCTGTGACTGACGGACCTCGCCGTTCAACCTAGTCTGGAGTAACAGATCGTCTGGGTTCAAACCGCGNACGAGGACTGGCCCAAGGGGACCAAAGGTATCGGAACCCTTTGCTCGAAACCATTGNAGATCNTTNGCCTGCCAATCCCTTTCACTAACATCGTTTCCNGCCGTCACACCGAAAACATANTCNAGTGCTTCTTCCCGGGANACGTGTTTTGCACGNCGGCCNATCACGAGCACCATCTCCCCNTCGTAGTGCACGTTTCTGGCTCCAGGNGGGAAGACGATCTCTTCNCCCGTAGCAATCAGTGACGTTGGGTANTTGGCAAACAGTCCGGGATANAACGTCGGCTNACGCTCGCCAAGATGACTCCGNTAGTTGAAGCCGACNGCAATNACTTTAGATGGTTGAACGGGAATGAGCAGNCTTGCGTCGTCTAGCGCCACAGTCTGGCCGGTNANTTCCACTGTTTCAAAGATGTCNCCGCGCAACTCGTGAATTTCTCCGTCNTTAAGNACCCCNTAGGANTCGGNNCCTTCGTNGGCNTANCGCACGTACTTGGTGATGTCCTGGGCTGTGAGGGATGCGGTACAGATGAAGCTGATGCAAGCCGTTGCAATGAACTGTTGCATGATTTCTATTTCCTTATCTCGAAAATATTCGTTCCATATACCATCAATAACGCCTGTCTAGCCCAAGGTGTCCNACANCAGTGCANTCANTTGCGGGAAANGCTTTNTGGTCAGCCGATNTCNCGTCGTNNGGCCACGCCGCTCACTGTGTCGTACACGNCGTAGCTGGCTACTCCTGTCAGNCCGCCATAGACCTCTCCAGGNTTCACTATCAACGTATCACCATTCNTCTCGATCNAATGNTTGTGGTCATGACCATAGCAGACGAGGTCGTAGCGATNGGANGCGGCTAATGCNCTAGCTATCTCAGGAAAGTGGTTNACGGCGATACGCTTGCCATCACAAGTGAGTTCAGCAAACTCGCCGTGNANTGTCATGTGGGAAAATCGNCTTGCCTGCTGCGTAATCCTAAANAGGTCGCCATCGTTGTTGCCGAAGACCACATGGATCGGTTTAGTGAATCCCTNNCCAAGTTGTACGACAATGAAAGGCGANCACAGATCNCCACAGNAGATGAGTGCATCNGCATCNGTTACTTGGCTGAGGATGACGGCGAGATGNTCNCCCCNNTCATGAATATCCGAGATAATGGCGAGTTGCATTTNNTNCGCTCCAGCNNACCAATTGTCATNGATCCATTNGTGTCTGTCACTCGNTCAATCCTATTGTCNCGTCGTGCCAGCNTATAATCCCCTTTTCNGTTTTCTTGNNTAACACNNTCCACTGGGATGNCTCGGAACTAGAGATGTCACGTATTCACCTACCNTCGACTTCAGACATCNTCGTTATNGGNGGCGGNCCTGCCGGTGCCTCAGCCGCNCGTATTTTGGCGGCGTGGGGCCACGNNGTGCTGCTCTTAACGAAGANCCAGTCACACGNCGCCAACGCTCGCTGAATCNTTGCCNCCTAGTTGCCGAAAGCTTTTTCGGGCNATNGGTGTCTTGGAGGCTATNGACGAAGCAGNGTTCTANCGTTCGACGGGTAATACATTTTGGTGGGGTAANGACCAGATGCGGTCGGAGCACTTCGCGGACGACGAACGNGGCTACCAGGTTGTCCGGCGANAATTCGATCACTTGCTTCGGGACCAAGCTGAAGCCGCGAATNCCACTGTTNTGGAGAGCACGGTGAAGCGAGTTGAGTTTGATACTGACGACACCGCAACCGTGCATGTTGCGACCGATAGTGANCNCCGCACCACNGTCGNAGTAGAGGCCCGTGTTGTGCTCGATTGCTCTGGCCGATCCGGAATCATTGCTAGGCGGGGCTTCCGACGTCAGGGCNCGATGCCGTTGACATTAGCCATNGCCGGNGTGTGGGAGCGACCAGAGGGGTGGTCCCTGGCCGAGCCGAGTCACACGTTGGTGGAGGCTTACCATGATGGATGGGCCTGGTCGGTTCCGGTCAGCACGTCGCGGCGCTATGTAACTGTGATGGTCGATCCGCGTGAAACCGACTTAGACAAAGCTGGGCAAATTGCGGCAACCTATCGCCGGGAACTCGCCAAGACCCGTGAGATTTCTGGCCTCACACAGGATGCACAGCTTTCTGAAGCACCCTGGGCCTGTGACGCGTCGGTATATTCTTCCAGTCGTTGCGCCGGTTCCACGTTCTTACTAGTTGGCGACGCNGCCTCNTTCATNGACCCGTTGTCGTCGTTTGGNGTGAAGAAGGCNATTTCCTCAGCTTGGATGGCAGCCATNGTGGCTAATACCTGCNTAGTGANACCTGNNATGGGTGAGGNGGCNCGCANCTTTTANACCGCNCGNGAGATGGAGATNTTTTCNACCTACGCNANGCAAACCGCNGCNTACTTTCGCGATGGAGCGACTATGCATGACCATCCGTTCTGGACCGGACGATCNGAGCTCAATTACGANCTGGATCATAATNCTCNGNCGGCCATNGACNTGGATTCTGTNCGTCGNGATCCANNGGTNCAGGCGGCGTTTGCCGAGTTGAAANACAGCGCTGAGATCGCNTTGANTCCTGGAGATGGNCTCGAGATTGANCGTTGGCCNGGNATTGCCGGGCGGGAGGTNGTGCTCGAGGAGCGCCTTGGGCTNGAGACCNCNNNTATCNNTCGAGTGGCGGTGAGGTTNGTCAGGAATGTTGATTTNCCAGCGTTAGTTCGAATAGCGGGCCACCACCGGCACGTCCCTGACNTNTTCGAGGCCTACAATCAACNNTATTCCCCNGTGANTCTGCCNGANTTTCTCGGAGCTTTGTCGCTTCTGCTCGCGTCTGGGTCACTTATCAATGGTTTTGGTAAAGAGGCCTAACTCCTCCAATTGTGCTTGTAGGGTCCTTGTGTTAAAAAGGNGCGTCCTTTTCGATATTCTTAGGTAGTCAAGTCATGATTATGCGCATTTTTACGGCCTTGTTCCTTGTCTCTTGGGTATCGGTTTCCTCGGCGTTTGGTCAGCCCGACTCGGAAGGCGCTGATGGAATTTCAATAGATAATCAAACGGTTATTGAGGCTTGTGGCATCTGTCATATAACTGACGAGCCGGGAATTTTGTCTCGAATTTCATACCGACGGACGACTCCGGAAGGGTGGCAGCGGACGATCAAGCGTATGGTTAGCCTCAACGACATGATTCTCGACCCGGATGAGGCACGGGAAATCGTTCAGTACCTTTCGAGTAACCTAGGGCTCGCGCCGGAAGAAGCACGAGGCGGGGCGTTTGAAGTCGAACGCCGGCTCATAGAGTATGAATACGAGGCCGACCGGGACACCGAGCTTACCTGTAGTGCCTGTCACTCAATGGGGCGGATACTTAATCAGCGCCGCACCAAGGAAGAGTGGGCACTGGTGGTGGCAATGCACCGAGGGTATTACCCCATTGTTGACCGGCAAGGCTTTCGAGAAGGCGGGATGATGCGGCGTGACTCTCCAGCTCCGGATGAGACGCCCGAGCGGCGACATCCGATGAATCGGGCGATTGATCATCTGGCCGAAGTGTTTCCGTTGCATTCGTCCGCGTGGGCCGCGTGGTCGGCGAATCTCCGCGCGCCGCAGCTTGAAGGGTCTTGGATGGTTTCAGGGAACCATCCCGGCAGCGGTCCCGTATTCGGGAGGATGACGATCAGCGCCGGGCCGAGCGGCAGTGCTGAGTTCACCACTGACACGACGTTGATTTACGCTCGTGATGGACGGTCCGTGACTCACACGGGTCAGTCCATCGTCTACACGGGGTATCAGTGGAGAGGGTCGTCTGAAGCCGATGCTGCTACTTGGCGCCAGGTGATGTTTGTCGAGCGGGACTGGACTTCGATGTCTGGACGATGGTTTCGAGGTGCGTGGGATGAGATTGGCCTCGACGTGACGCTCACACGTGTCGACGGAGGGCCGAGTGTTTCTGGGGTCTATCCTCGGGCGGTGCGTACGTCGACCAGTGGTCAAGAGGTAAGTATCTACGGTGCAAACCTTCCCGAAGAGTTAGCGCCAGAGGACATCAATCTTGGTGCGGGGGTCAAGTTGTTGGAGGTCGTTAGTGTCACGCCTAGTGTGGCCTCGGTGCGAATTTCGGTGGAGGACGACGCGAGCGTTGGTGACCGAGACGTTTTCGTAGGCCGGGGAATGTTGGAGCGTGGGATAGCGGTGTATGACCAGATGGACCGGATCACGGTNGAGCCNNTACGCGGNATGGCCCGAGTAGGCGGTGTTNTNGTGCCGAAGCAATATGAACAGTTTGACACTGTGGCGTGGCACGATGGNCCTGACGATACGCCGAACACGGATGACGACTTAAATCTCGGCGTGGTCGCGCCCAATTGGAGTCTAGAAGAGTACGCCGCGACCTACGGTGACGAGGACCTTAAATATGTCGGTTCACTGGGCCAGAATGGGGTCTTCACCCCGGCGGTGGACGGCCCGAACCCCGACCGAGTGGGTAACCGGAACAACATTGGGGACGTTTGGGTTGTCGCCACGTATACACCTGCGGGTGCCGATACGTCACTTAAAGCGCGTGGGCACTTGGTAGTGACTGTGCCAGTTTACATGCGGTTCGATTCGTGGGAGGTTGGTCGTTAAATGACGATGCATTTCCGTACCTCACATTTGCATCAGTTCGAAGCGTCTGGAAAACCGTTTCTCTATCTCCAGAGTGCAGCAATTTTTGCACTTGATGACGCGAGTCAGTCAATTCTCAAACTGCTAGATGTTGGGTCGCGTACACGCGAGGATGTTCAAGGGATGCTGGGGACGCGCTTGTCTGCGGCCGAACTCGACGAAGGAATGGATGAACTTCTTCGCGTGCAGGCCATTGTGCCTGTGAACGAGGCCCCAAAACCAATTCCCAAGGTAATTCCGCTTGAGCCTTTTCCATTGACAACGATGGTGATGAACGTCACCAACCAGTGCAATCTCGCCTGCACGTACTGCTATGAATACGGGGAAGATAAGATCGTTGACACAACGAATGGAAAACAGCCGAAGTTCATGTCTGAGGAGACTGCTAAACAGAGCGTGGACTTTATGTTTCGCGAGGCGGGGCCGAATAAAGTCGTGCACATGACCCTGTTCGGCGGCGAGACGCTCCTGAATTTTCCCGTACTAAAGATTGCAATTCCCTATGCTCGGCAGCGCGCNAGCGAAGTTGGNAANCGAGTTGAGTTNAATCTNACNACGAACGCAACNCTNCTGAGTCCNGAAATNATTGATTTTCTGATTGAGAACGATGTTGCTGTNACAATTTCAATCGACGGNCCGCAGGACCTGCAGGATAAGTTCCGTGTGTTTCANANCGGTGCCGGCAGTTATGACGTGGCAATGCCAAAAATTAANGAGTTGCTGCGCCGCCANCGNGCGAAGCCGATCGGTGCCCGNGTGACACTCACTTCGCAAACNCTGGATGTACAGCGGATCTTCAAGCATTTGACTGAGGAAATTGGCTTTCGAGAAGTGGGCTTTGCTCCCGTTACGACGTCTCCGGGTCAGGAATACGCAATTGAGGATGGCGGATTTGACAAAATGCTTGGGCAGTTTCGNGGTCTCGCTCATGAATTTCTTGACTACGCAGTGGAAAATCGGCATCACGCGTTTGCGAACGTGAAGGACACCCTGGAGGAGATTCACAAGGGTGCAAGTAAAGCGTATCCGTGCGGGGCCGGCCTCGGGTTAATGGGTGTTGCNACGGACGGGCAGGTGGCGTTGTGTCACCGGTTCGCCGGGTCAGACGACCACTCGTTGGGGACGGTGACCGAAGGCATTGATCGGGAACGACAAAATGACTTTCTGGACCGTCATCACGTTGAGAACAAGACTGATTGTCGAACGTGCTGGGCGAGGCCNCTATGTGCCGGNGGNTGTTATCATGAAGCCCATACCCGGTATGGAACGACCGAAGGGCCGAATCTGCACTACTGTGACTGGATCCGTGAGTGGACTGACATATGTCTTCGTATCTACGGCGANNTCGCTGAGCGTAANCCNNCGTATCTTGCNCGTTTTGAAGGACGAGTGACTAATGAAGCATCTCAAACCAATTAATCAGAANGCCGACCGGGTCNAGCAGCATCTTGAAGGTCAGACCAAGCCCGGAGGCGATGTCGTAGCGTTGCAACAAACAGATGCGCAAGTTCCTCTGGGGTGTTCGTTCGTCTTCTTCCCGGGCTGGGAGGTTGACATCGAAGGTGGCACCGCAGGGCTCTGTTCTCCGGTCGAGCGGGATTTGTTCGACTGTCATCTCGGGTGTTTCTGGCCGGCGCAGGTGCCTGACCAACTGAATCATGCACCTGACTGGACGGCAACTTGTTCTTCGGCTCAGAAAGACTGGCGGAAGATCGACCTTATTTTCCCGTGACTTTCGACCTACGGTGAGTGCGATGATGAACCTGTTTCACCTGGCGTGGTTGGTATTGGTCTTGGTTAGTGTGCCATTGCACGCTCAGGACAACGAAGGTGCGACCCTAAGGGGCGGCGAGGGTACGCTGTTCCTTGGCGGATATGCGCATGAGATCTATGTCATCGACGAGGCGACCGAGCAGGTTGTCGACGCGATCCAGGTTACATCAGGGATTCCGAGGAGCCTAACGCTCTCGACGAACCGCGAGCATTTTTACTTGAATGACATGACGGCGGAGCATTTCGAGATCATAGATATCGCGTCCCGCTCAACGCTAGACACGTTTTCACTGAGTGGAGGAAACACGAGGNCCCGGATTGAAGGCTTCGTTGTGGATCCGCAGGAACGATACGTTATTCTTCTGACGCGCNNATTAACAAAGCTCGTCGACCGGTTTGAGATTGGTCCAAATGAACTGTNGCAGTACGACNTGTCAACTCANGAGGTCATTCGAACGATTCCCTTTCCTGATGACCANGAGCGACAGCAGCTGAANATGCTGATCTCGCCAGACGGTGCACTTCTGTATTTTTTTGNTGACCAAGTCGTAATCTATGAAACGGCTAATTTCACNGAAGTTGACCGATGGGACCTGTCGGAACCGTTTGAANCAGGACTCGGTTCGTTGANNTTCGGTTTCAGTGGAGGCCTNAATCAACAGTTTGGGATCTACACTGGTCTNTTCACGGTGCGCTCGCCTAGGCGGGATGGGCGGCAGATGGGCGTGGCTCGTGTCGATCTCAATGAGAAAGAAGTTGACTATTTTTACATGCTTGGGCCAGCAGCAAGAGTCGGTTTCAGTATGACGGCGGACGGCACAAAGGCGTACGGTTTCGTCAAAGAGGCCCCAATTGGGCATTATGAGCTCTGGGCGTTTGACCTGGAGAATCGCCGTCTCGGTCCGCGACAAATCTTTGACCGTGGTCGGCCGAGAATGCAATTGACACCAAGTTCNAANGGTCANCTGTTGTATGTGTGGCAAGCTGGCCAGACGATCGATATTCACGAGGCTAGTACATTCCGATACTTGCGAACGNTTGANCTNGAAGCTGATTCCACGACCAGTNTGATTGTACTGCCGCCAGACTGACGTCAGATGCCTGACGTCGGACGCTTTCCTTGTTAGAACCCCAGTTTCGACGCGCGCTTGCCTACGTGGTGCCGTATTGGCGCCGGCTACTGCTGGTCTTTGTGCTTAGCTTGTTGAGCACAGGCCTTGCACTCTACGTACCTTACTTATCACGAAGTTTGATTGATGGTGCGTTGCTCGGTGGCGATGGCAATGCACTTCGCCGGATTGTGCTCACGTTCGCGTTGATTACGGTTGCAAGTTTTGCGTTAAACGTCGTGAGCGGGCTACGGTACACACGTGTTTCGGCGGACATTTTATTTGATATGCGCTTAGAGCTGTATCGACACCTACAGCGTCTATCGCCGAGATTCTTTGCGAGCACCCGCCTTGGCGACATCATGTCGCGCATTAACAATGACATTAGCGAGATTCAGCGGGTCGCCTCGGAGGTAGTACTTGCCACTCTTGGCAATGTCATCTTTCTCGTCGGCTCGCTCGGTATGTTGGTCTGGTTGGACCTACGACTTTTCTTGTTGAGTGTATTGTTCTTGCCGCCAAGCCTCTGGGCACTNGTCCGCTACCGGCGGCGCCTGGAAGGTCGGGTGCGAACTGTCCGTGAGCGCAGTGCGGATATCGGAAGCTTCTTGATAGAGACGATCCAGGGCATGAAGCTGGTCGTAACGTCGAATGCCCAAGTCCGCGAAGCCGATCGCTTTCGACAACGTAACGATGCGTTTGTGGAAGCCCTGATGTCGATGCAATGGGTTACCTACTTATCGGGCGGGCTACCCGGGTTAATCCTTTCTGGTAGCACGGCGATCATCTTTCTTTATGGCGGCAGTCGGGTTATAGATGGCACGATCACAATGGGGACGTTGGTGGCGTTCATGGCCTACCAGATGCGAGTTCTTCCGCCTGTCCAGGCATTGATGGGTCTCTATGCAAGTCTAGCTACAGCAAAAGTTTCGCTGGGACGTGTCCAAGAGCTTCTAGATGCCAACGTCGACGTCATTGATACTCCCGAGAGTGCTGGGCTGAACCGAGTAGACGGTCGCGTGACGATTGAACACGTAACCGTCTCGTTTGGTCGCGGTGCACCGTTGCTCGATGATGTTTCGATTGAGGTTGCTCCTGGTGAGGTGCTGGCGGTCGTAGGCCCTAGCGGTAGCGGGAAGTCGACGTTGACGGAGTTGTTGCTGCGGCTAATTGACCCGGATCAGGGACGGGTGTTGCTAGACGGTCGGGATCTCAGGGAAGTCCCACTTCGCGAAATCCGACGACATATCGCCCTCGTCGATCAAGAGCCGTTTCTCTTTCATGCGTCGCTGCTCGAGAACCTCCGATACGCAAGTCCGGAGGCGACTGACGAGGATCTTGCGGTGGCGGTCCGTGCAGCAGGATTAGAGGCTTTTATCGCCGACTTACCAGAGGGTTATGCTACCCAAGTAGGAGAGGGGGGAAGAGCGTTATCAGCTGGCGAACGGCAACGTATTGCGATTGCCAGGGCATTTCTCGCCGCGCCCGCCGTGTTGGTGCTGGATGAACCGACTGCATCGCTTGATCCCTCGATGACGAAGCAGGTGATGACCGGTTACGAGGCACTAATGAGGGGTCGTACGACCGTCGTCGTGTCTCATCGGCTCGAGCTTGCACGGCAGGCGGACCGAGTGGTTGTACTTGATGGCGCAAATGTGGTTGAGCAAGGCGCACCATCGGAATTAATGGCTCGCGCCGGCCCGTTTGTTCGCTTGTTTGATACGAGCTCTACCACGAATGCTCCAGAATCGTGATGCGTGGTCTCACTAGCGTATCCGTAGCCGTCGTGGATAGTGGCGTGCACCCCAACCATCCTCACGTTGGCAGTGTCGCCGGGGGTGTAGGGATCGCCATCGACGGTGCTGAGCATGAAGACTTCGTTGATCGNCTTGGGCACGGTACTGCTGTCGCGGCAGCCATTAGGGAGAAAGCTCCGAGGAGTGTTCTCTACGCGGTTAAGGTTTTCGACCAGGAGCTCTCGACGAGTGGTGAGGCTCTGGTAGCAGCGATCGACTGGGCCGTCGGGGCACGCATCCGGCTGATTAACCTTAGTCTCGGAATGGTGAATACGGAACACGAAAATCAACTCCGCACAGCCGTGGAGCGAGCGGCTATGAGTGGCACATTAGTCGTCGCACCGGCCGCTGATGAACACACGCAATGGTTACCTGGTAACTTGCCGGGTGTCGTACCGGTTGCCTTGGATTGGAACTGTCCTCGTGATCAGTACCGGTGGACGAGGCAGTCCGGCGCGGTGGTATTCGCCGCTTCGGGGTTACCGAGGCCGATTCCCGGTGTGTCGCCCTCGCGCAATCTGAAAGGCCTTAGTTTTGCTGTCGCCAACCTGACAGGATTGCTAGCGAGAGCTATGGAAACGACGGAGATTTCGTCGTGTGACGAGGCCCTAGCGCTACTGACTGAGGGTCAGAAGCATTCGTGACTCGAGAGGGTTTCGAGTAGGTATTAGGCGTTTGCTATCACGCTCACCCGGTCCATATGTGCCACCGATCCCCACGCATCTCAACACGAAGCTCAAGTCCAAAGCACCGAGACAACGCAGCATCGTTCAACGTTTCGGTGAGCCGACCGGCTGCTAGCTTCTGGCCGCCGGCGAGTAGCAACACGTGGGTGAAACCAGGAGGGATCTCGTTAATATGGTGCGTAACCAAGACAATGGGTGGCGTCTCACGGTCCTTAGCGAGTGAGGCCAGCGTTGCGACCAGCATCTCTCGTCCGCCCAAGTCGAGACCGGCAGCTGGTTCGTCCAGCACCAGTAAACCAGGATCCGCCATGAGGGCCCTTGCGATTTCAACTTTTTTTTGTTCGCCGGATGCCAGTGTAATGAACCGACGATCTGCCAAGTCTTCGCAGTTGAACCGATTAAGCAACCGTCTCGCTTTTGCGTAGTCGTCCTGCGAATAGACGTGCCAACAGGTTGCGAGCGCCGCGTGTTTGGCGGTGACGACAACATCTGTCGCGGTCAGTCCAGGTCCCAGCATGTCAGCCAACTGTACGCTCATATAACCAATCCGCTTCCGAAGTTGTCTGACATCTGTGCAACCGAGCGTCTCACCTAGGACTCTTACCGTGCCGTTCATCGGGTGCTGATACAGGGACGCCACTTGGCAAAGTGTTGTCTTGCCAGAGCCGTTTGGTCCGAGAACGATCCAACGTTCGTCAGGTGCTACGGTCCAGTCAATACGGTTGAGAATCAGTCGGTTGTCCCGTCTGACGGTAACGCCCTGGAGTTCAAGGGTTGAGGTCATAAGTTCTAGTGCTCTAGTACCAAGTACAGAACGCGAACTCTCTGAAATTACTGGCTAAAAACCAGGTCCTCGAATGGTCGGACCCCAGGTAGGTAAACGGAAATTCGTTTGATGTTGTCAGGTGGGGCAGGAAACTTAGCCGATACAACGAGCGGAGACTCCGGTGTAATGGTTAAACTCGTATCGTCTGAGTGGATGTTTGTTACCGGTTGACCCGTGTTGTCTTTGATGACCATATACTTTTTCTGATGAACACGGTCGTAAAGGTAGGCATCACGCGCCAAGTCTAACGGGTCGTCGTCAGGATCAAGGTGAACACCTTCAACAACCCTAGTTCGGTATTGCCACCGGACGGTGATTGCATCCACTCCGGTCCTCGAGACACTGAGCAACTCGATGCTGACGCCGTCAATGGTGTACGCCGAGACAGCTAGCACTTCCAATTCTGGCGCTAACGCGATCGCCGCCCGTGCTGGTTGACCAGCAGCACTTCCTACGTTGGACTCAGAATCGGCTAGATCGGTTATGGAAGCTCCTCCGCACGAAAATTGAACCGATGCAATGACGGAGAGCGTGAACGCAGCGAACAGCCGATTTAACACCATCTCCAATTGTAACGTCAGGTAACACTATGAACCATAGATTCGCTCGAAAGTGCCAGCAAAAATCTCATGTAGTGTTTCGTCCTCGACATGGAGTTCTTGTAGAACGGCGCGTTGCTGCTCAAAGATTGATTGCTGCCACCCTCGAGGGAAGAACGACGAATCAGTTCCAAACATCATACGTGAAGGCCCCACGACACTTAAGGCCTGCCGGAATACATCGGTGAGCGTGAGCCCTGGGTCGTACTTAATCCAGCCGTTGGAGCTTGAGGTATCGAAAATGATGTTTGAACAAAGGTCGGCTGCCATAAATCCTTCTCTCATGAAACCGGCTGCAAAGTGAGGGATTACAAACGTTAGGTTTGGGTAGGCACTCGCGATCGGCACCAGAGCCAATGGATCGCCAAGACGAATATCGAAATAACTCGGAAGGCCAAGCTTCTTTCTAATGCCAACTGACAAAACACCGGTATGGACGAACACTGACTTCGCGCCATGCTTGGCCGCAAGTTCGAACACACGGTCGGCCTCCTGCGAATCGATCGAATATCGATGCATTGCTGGAAAGAGACAAATGCCGTGCAACCCGAGTTCGGTGAGCGCACGCACACAACGGTCACCAGCATCGGCCTGTTTCGGATTTAACATGAAGAGGCCAATAAACCGCTCCGGATACTTCGCGACAGCCGCGGCGACTGAATCCTCATCGCCGGGCACGCTAGCGATAAGGGCGGCACGACCCACTCCGTGCTTGTCAAACTCTGCCACCCATCTGTCAGCCAGCGTCACCCGATCGCCTGGTGCCTCCCATTTGAGGTAGTTGGTAATTGTTTCGACCGGGCCAGGCGTGCTTCCGCCAAACCGCTCTTTGGCGAGCGCACTGAAGAAGCCCTCCGAGAAGAAATGGCAGTGTGCGTCATTGATGATCACGGTGGTTCCTTTCAATTCTGCTGGTAAGGCTGTTCAGGTCGGCACAGGCTAGTATCTGGGCCAGACGCTCTAGGTATAGCCTACGCCTTTCTGGCCTCTATGGCCGTGATAGTCTGTTGGGTCTTACGGAGAATTATTGACCAGCGGTTAATCTCATGGATTACGTGAATCTCGGTTCGACCGGATTAAAGGTGTCCCGAATTTGCTTTGGGACGATGACTTACGGTGACCCCACCTGGCGGAATTGGGTGCTACCAGAGGACGAAAGTCGTCCGTTCTTTAAGCGGGCGCTTGAGCATGGCATCAATTTCTTCGACACGGCTGACATGTATTCTATCGGTGTAACCGAGGAAATCGTTGGCCGGGCGCTCAAGGAACTTACCCAGCGCGACGAGGTCGTTCTTGCAACCAAGGCGTTTTATCCTATGGGTGATGGACCAAACGATCGAGGTCTATCGCGAAAGCATCTCTTCAGTGCGATTGATGCTTCCCTGCGCCGACTTGGTGTTGATTACGTTGACCTATTTCAGATTCATCGGTGGGATCCCGACACGCCGATAGAGGAGACTCTCTGCGCGCTGAACGATATTGTAGTGGCAGGCAAGGCCCGGTATATCGGTGCTTCGAGCATGTACGCTTGGCAATTCATGAAGGCGCTCTGTCTATCAGACCAGCGTGGCTGGGCACGGTTTGTTTCGATGCAAAACCACTACAATCTTGTCTATCGTGAGGAAGAGCGGGAAATGATGCCGCTTTGTCGTGAGGAAGGGATCGGTGTAATTCCCTGGAGTCCTCTGGCGAGAGGGTTTCTGGCTGGAAATCGGCGCAGAAATGATTGGGGAACGACTAAACGGTCGAAGAACGATAAGTTTGCGCATAACCTTTACTACACGGATGCAGATTTCAACGTCGTGGACCGAGTTGTTGAAGTGGCCAAAGCGCGCGGCGTGTCGGCGGCCCAGATTTCACTAGCGTGGTTGTTGGCGCAGCCTGGTGTAACGGCGCCGATCATTGGTGCATCTAAAATGGATCAACTCGATCAAGCGGTTGAAGCACTTGACATTCAGTTAGACGATGCGGAATGCACGGCGCTCGGGGAGCCGTATCAGCCACAGCCCGTGCGCGGCCACGAGTAGGGCTGTGTCATGTGATGCCTTGTAGGTTGCGGGAATCATTCTCGAAATTCCTTTATAGCTTTCAGCCATTGGGCAGTCGATGTGTGGTTCACGGTTCTTGTAACATCAATGGAAAAATGAGAGGACGGAGATGTATCACAGAACGCAACGCCGACCAGTGAACCGTCACCCGTTAGCCTGGCATGCCATGCTGGTTGGGTGCTTCATCGTTGCCATGGCAGGTTCAGCGGTGCTCTCCCAGGAAACCGCACTGCGAGGTTTTCTTCCTGACGAAGTATCGGCTCAGCGCGAACGCGAAAAGGTGTTCAGGGCCGTGCCCGACCCTGAACGTTTACGTGAGTATATGAGGTTTATAACTGAAGAGCCGCATCACGCAGGTTCCCCGGGCAGTCGCCGCATTGCGCACTACATGGTGGAACAGCTCAGCAGTTGGGGCCTCGAGGCACGGATCGAAGAAACCGAAGCGCTGATGCCAATGCCCATTGAACGCATTGTCGAGTTAGTTGAGCCAACGCATTTTCGCTTGAGTCTCGAGGAGCCAGAGATTGCACAGGACAAGGATTCTGGAGATGCAGAAGCGCTCCCGAGCTATAACGCCTATTCGGCTGACGGCGACGTGACAGCAGAATTAGTCTACGTTAACTACGGTATCCCGGAGGACTACGAACGACTCGAAGAGCTTGGTATCGATGTGGCAGGCAAAATCGTTATTGCGAAATACGGTCGGAGCTGGCGCGGCATTAAGCCGAAGCTTGCCTGGGAACATGGCGCAGTAGGGTGCATTATCTACTCCGACCCAAAGGAAGACGGCTACTATCAAGGCGAAGTTTACCCTGACGGCCCCTTTCGCCCAGCGTTTGGCGCGCAGCGGGGTAGCGTGATGGATATGCCTGTGTATCCTGGGGACCCTCTGACGCCTGGGTGGGGTAGTGAACCGGGTGCGCGGAGACTGAACCGGGCGGACGCGGCAACCATCCTGCAGATTCCTGTACTGCCAATCTCCCACGCCGACGCACAGCCGCTACTCGACGCGCTGGAGGGACCGGTGGCCCCTGAGGACTGGCGTGGCGCCCTACCTATTACCTATCGGATCGGTCCAGGCCCGGCCAGGGTTCACATGAAACTGTCATTCGATTGGCAGACACGGCCGCTCTACAACGTGGTAGTACGCATTGATGGCACCGATTTCCCTGATCAGTGGGTTCTTCACGGTAACCATCACGACGCTTGGGTTAGCGGTGCGGCCGATCCCACCAGCGGCAACGTGGCGCTCATGGAAACGGCACGAGGTCTCGCCGAACTTCTCCGGCAGGGTTGGCGTCCGAAGCGGACGATCATCCTTGCAGCGTGGGACGGCGAGGAATGGGGGCTCTTGGGTTCCACTGAATGGGGCGAAAAGCACGCAGAAGAACTGCGCGCAAACGCCGTTGCCTATATCAATACCGATAGTACAAATCGTGGCTGGTTGTCGGCTGGCGGGTCGCACTCGCTGCAGCAGTTCATCAACGAGGTTGCACGAGACGTTCCGGGTCCGCGGGGTGGTGGGTCAGTACGCGAGGAACTCCTAGCGCATCGACTGGAGGCTGCCCAAGACGATGGGGCGCGAGCTGCTGTTGAGTCATCGAAGGGGTTTTCCATTAGTGCGCTCGGATCAGGTTCGGATTACACGGTGTTTCTCGATCATTTGACCGTTGCCTCTTTGAATCTTGGCTTTGGCGGTGACAGTTCAAGTAGCGGCGTCTACCATTCGAAATACGACTCGTTCGATTGGTATACAAGATTCTCGGACACAGACTTTACCCATGTTCGCGCGCTTTCCCAAACCGTGGGAACGAGTATTCTGCGACTTGCCGACGCGACGGTGCTGCCATTTAACTTCGTCGACTACGCGAACACGATTGCAACCTATCTGGAGGAGATAGAGATACTTTACCAATCGTTTGATGAGCCGCCGAGCCTCGATTTTGAGCCCATTCGTGAGGCGCTAGCGAGACTTGAGAGAGCTGGTTCAGCGTACGAGCTGTCGCTCCGCAGGCTGGATGAGACCGATTCCGCAGCGGTTAGAGCCAGAATTGGCGATTTGGCTCAGTTAAATCGGCTACTCTTCACGTCTGAGCGAGCACTAGCCTCTCGGGTGGGGCTACCTAAGCGTGACTGGTTTAAGCATCTAATCTACGCACCTGGTCTATATACAGGCTACGGAGTGAAGACTCTCCCAGGAATTCGCGAAAGTATCGAGCAAGAGGAGTGGAACCAGGTAGCCACATTCGTTACGCGTGTTTCCGAAGCTCTTGAAGGGTTGGCCGATCAAGTTGATGACGCGACGGTACTAATGCACCGAGTAGCTGGTTAAGGTGTAACTCACGCCACGATTCCGACCACAAGATACAGTGTGAAAGCGATGGTTCCCGCAACCAGAGCGTAGGGTAACTGTGTCCGCACGTGGTCGATGTGGTCGCTGGCTGCTGCCATCGATGAGATGACGCTTGTGTCACTGATCGGTGAGCAGTGATCGCCGAAGACACCACCCCCGAGGACAGCACTCACCACAAGCGGTAGAGAAACCACAGTCGCTTCAGCGTTGAATGACGCGGCGAGTGGCAGAGCCAACGGCAACATAATAGCAAACGTGCCCCAGCTCGAACCTGTCGCGAATGCGATAAAGGCGCTTACCAAGAACACAAGGGGCGCCACCAAAGCTGGGGTTAAGAATGGCTGAACCTGTCCGGCTAGGAACGGACCGGTGCCGACCGCAGCACACGTGCTACCTAGGGCGAGAGCAAGCACCAAAAGTACCGCCAGCGGCAGCATGCCACCCGCTCCCTTGAACGACAAATCGACAAACTCCTGTACTGAGAAGATTCCCTGCGTTAGACTCATGAGCGCCATCGCACCTAGCGCAAGAAGTACGGCCCAGAGCACCGATGTTGAGCCCGATGCCTGGTTGAGGTAGTCCATCAAGCCAGGGTTCTCGATGCCCATCGCCCGCACGCCGGCTGAGCCGGTGATGCCGATGCCACTGATGACCATGAGCACCATGAGCAGTAGCGGCACGAGCATGTTGCTTAGGCGGGGCGGCGCCTCCGGTTTGCGTGGTGTCATTATCACTTGGTCATCAACAACCGGACGGGCATTGTCGCGGAGTACCTTACCTTCCACCTCGGCACGGCGCTCTGCCTCTTTCATCGGACCAATATGCCAGCCAGTTACAGCAACAGTGAACACTAGGAGGACGGCTATAATCGAATAAAAGTTAAGTGGTACGGCAGCCATAAATACAGTGAGCGGTCCAGCATCGCCGAGGTTGCCAAGTGCGGCTTGCGCGCCCAGCAGGCCAAGAACTGTAGCGCCCCAACCGTTGAACGGGATCAACATACAGACCGGTGCGGAGGTTGAGTCGCAAATGTAGGCGAGCTTTTCTCGAGAGATTTTTAAGCGATCGAACAGTGGGCGAGAAACCGTTCCGACCACCAGGCAGGTGATGTTCGATTCGATAAACACACCGAGCCCTATGAACGAGGCCATAAGCTGGGCGCCTCGTCGGGTTTGTGACCATGCCCACCGGCTGATCCAGGCAAGGAATCCATCAATTCCCCCGCCTCGCTGCATGAGGATAAGCAGGGAACCCATTAACAACGTGAACACAATGACACGGGTTTGGCCAGCGTCGACGAACACATTGATTATGGCTGTTATGGCTGCACCGGTTCCACTCACCGGATTCCAGCCGTCATGTATCAGCCAGCCAACCCAAATGCCAGCGACTAACGAGACTGTCACCTGACGAGTAGCGATAGCCATGCTGATCGCGAGAACCGGTGGAACGACCGAGAGCCAGCCAAGAGTGCCTGCGTCCACAGTGCCTCCTCAGGTAAGTTTCTGCCCGGAATTTTGTCCCCCGCAGAGCGGCCGGGCTAGAGATGTGCATCTTAGCAAAAGGTGGAGCTGTTCGGCCGTGTATCATCAGTGACGGTGCATATGAGCCTAGTTAGGGTAATTGGCACACTTATCATGAGCTTGGTCTTCGGGTGTTCCGGACCTGAAGATTCACTCCCACGAGCCCAAGATGCAGGACTGGGGTTTTTGACTGGTGTTGTGCGGTTAAGTGGCCAAGGTGTTGTCACACCGACGATTATTGAAAACAGCACAGACCCTGAAATCTGTGGCCGGGAGCATACACTTCAAGATCTGATTGTGGGGCCTGATCGTGGCATTCGTTACGTCATTGCTGCACTAGTAGACGTACCGGAAGCTCGTATTCCCCAGATAGTCGACGAACCGCTCATCATCGACAACCGAGGTTGCCGGTTTACGCCACACGTGGGCGTGGTGATGGCCGGCACGGTGATTGAAGTCACTAACAGTGATCCGGTGTTGCATACGACTCATCTCTACGGTGCGATGGAGACGAACCTCGCGCTACCAACGGCTGGCCTGCGGGTCTCGCGAGTGGCCGAAGGGATAGGCATGGTTGTCGTTAAGTGTGACGTGCACGGTTGGATGCAGTCGTTCCTTCGAATCGACCCGCATCCGTTTCATGCTGTGACCGACGCTAACGGCGCGTTTCGTATTAATAACATACCGCCTGGTGATTACACCCTTGAGTTTTGGCACGAACGTCTGGGGCAGTTGCACCGGTCGATACGCATTGAGCCCGCGCAGACGACGGAGATCACTCTGAGCTACGATTATCGATGAATTGCGAGACACACTTAAAGAAAGGGGCAACAGATGCTTCCAACGGTGACGCACAGGATGCCAATAGTGCTCTTTGCGATATTGGTAACAGCAATGGTAGGGAAGCAGATTTTCTCTGCACAGTCGACGCCTCGGCAGCAGCCTGGTGCCGAAGTTAGTTTCTATGCGCCGGAGCAACACGATCTATACGATGGCCGCTGGGTGCTATCAGCATCTCGAATCTATCAGGTTGGTCGTCTTAACGACCCTCCAGGTTGGGACCATATCGACAACGATGGGTCGGATGTGCACGCGGTTGACGGCACAGTTGAGATCGATGTCGACGAAATCGAGAATACAGGCACATTTATTGCTCGGCTACAGTTACCGGCTGGGGAACTAGTTCTCGAAATTGATCGGTTTAATGAATTCAGTCCCTGTCAGGATGGCGGCATCGCAGCATCTATCTACGAGCATGGCGATTCCGGATGCGGTGACACGCTTTGGCCGAAGACCTTTATTTTTCTAGCCGGATGGGGATTCGGTCGGGCAACCCTGAACGGAGAGACCCTCTACAACGACTACCAAGTCCATTTTATGGTCACGCAGGGAATGCGGGACCGTGAAACGCTTGCGGTGAACTATCCACTGGTGGGTAAGCGCTCGCCAGCCGGCGCGGTCAACCCGGCGACTCAACAGATTGATTTCTTCATTCGGAGCCCTGAAAATGACTCGAGTAACAACCCAACCCGAAGGGTCTTTGATCATTTCTTTGGAATGGAGGTGACTTGGAAGTAGTGANTCGTGCGAACGCTACGGCTTCCGTCTCCAAACAGCTGCAGCTAGGCTGCCAATGAGCGAGTGAACAACTGCTGAAATCGCACACGGAATGGCAACGAGCGGACTTGCGAAATTCTGACGGGCGAGCACGACGCCTAATCCNGAGTTCTGCATACCAACCTCAATGGACACAGTCCGTGCGGCCCGCTCCTGCCCAAGAATCAGTCGGCCGGCAGCGTAGCCCAACACGAACCCGCCAATGTGTAAGGTGAAGACGGCGAATAGNAAGCTGAGGCCAGCGGTCAGCACTTGCTGCTTGCCTGCGCCGATAATCGAAGCCACGATGACGGTGATCGTGATGACTGCCACGAAAGGCGCTACCGGTAAAATAGACCGTGTAACCTGTGGTGCGTAACGATTTAGGCTCACTCCAAGGACAACTGGAACGATCACGACCTGCACGATGTCNAGCAGTAGGTCAGTGGTAGGTATGTCCACTCGACTACCTGCGAGGAGCGCAGTAAGCATCGGGGTCATACCGACGGCAAGCATCGTTGATACTGTGGTCATCGTTACAGACAGTGCCACATCAGCTTTGGCGAGAAACGAAATAACGTTCGATGCTGTACCACCTGGACAAGACGCGACCAGTACGAGTCCAACCGCGAATTCGGTGGGTAGGTTGAAGAGATAACCGAGACTCCACCCGAGGAGGGGCATGACGGTGTACTGAAGCACCACGCCGGGCACGACTAGACGCCGATGCTTTGCGATTCGGCGGAAGTCGTCGACATCTAAGGTCATTCCCATGCTAAGCATAATGATGCCGAGTCCAACCGTGATGGAAGTTCCACTGAACCAGGTAAAGGACGGAGGATGGTAGAGTGCGATCGCACTGGCGACGAGCACCCAAATCGGGAATGCCGCTGTGAGTTGTGCTAAGGTTCTCACTACCTGTTGCTCTCGTCACTCCAACGCGCCGTGTCGCCGACTGAGATTGAGCCGTCGATGAGAGCCTCTGCGAACACCCCCCCGCCCCACCCTCGGGCCATGGCGTCGCGCAAACCGGGGACCACTTGCTCCATAAGGTCGCAAGGGAGGGTTTCTCCCCGCACCCGTAGACGGGTGTCGCCAACCTCGAGTACGCGCTCACCGGTGTTAGCGAGTTCGATGCCTGACAAAAGCAAGTTGGCACGTCGGTTCGAGGGATCAAGCGAGACCNCGAGTTCGCGCATAAGTTCTTCCCAACGTTCGTGGGTGATGAGTGTGATTTGTCGCCACCCACCCTGGTCTGCATTGCCCACGATCCCCTTGCCGGCTTTGACACGCACTTCACCGATTTCATCCATGTTGTGCTGTTTAGAGCGCTTGATCCAGATTCGTTCGACCCGTCCGCTCATAGTTNTCCCCCGTAACGGCCNACCGTTCGCGGNNANTCTATAACACTGAGTTTTCCTCNTTTTCAAACAACACTAGTGTAGGATGCNTTAATCGATGGTAAATGTAGTTCGCCAAGCGCAAGAGGAACTTGATGAGTGGGTTCGAAACGTTGTCGGGTGGCACTTCGACTCGTCTACAGGCTGTCCCTTCTGGCTAGAGTGGGCTGAGCGCGCTAGCTGGGACCCACGGCGTGAGGTCAACAGCTTTGCCGATCTTGAAAAGTTCGGACACTTTGATGACGAATGGCTCCGCGGCGGTCCAGTTCNCCGGTGGTTACCAAAGGNTTANGNTGATCGGCCGACTTATGTTTTCGAGACCGGTGGCACGACCGGTGTGCCCAAGAGTCGAATCAACATCGACGATTTTCGGATCGATTATGAACTATTTTCCAAGACATTACCGGCCGCTCACTTTCCAATTGGTTCAAACTGGCTGATGCTCGGACCGAGCGGTCCTCGGCGCTTACGATTGGCCGTCGAACACCTCGCTCAACATCGGGGTGGCATCTGCTTCTGCGTGGACCTCGATCCGCGGTGGGTGATCAAGCTAATCAATAAGAACTGGATGGAACACCTGAAGGCTTATCAAGCGCATGTGATCGAACAGGCGCTAACAATCCTCGGTGCGAATCACGACATCAAGTGTCTATTTACCACCCCGAAGTTGCTTGAAGCGTTGGCTGAGCGTCTTGCGGCCGATGGGGCGAGCCTCAAAGACGTAGGGATCACCGGCATTTTTTCTGGAGGAACCGAGTTCACGCCGCAGTGGAACCGGTTTGCGCATGAAGAACTACTCGATGGAGTTTACATGACGCCAACCTACGGTAATACCTTGATGGGGTTAGCCCCAAGTGCGCCGAGTACCCCTGAAAATAACTACAAGATCACGTATTATGCCCCGCAACCGAGGGCAGTTATCCAGGTGGTTGATGCTGACGATACAGGTCGGATTGTTGGTTATGGCGCAACCGGGAGGGTTATGATCACGACTCTCACAAAGGAGTTCTTCCTGCCTCGATTTCTTGAACGTGATGAGGGTGAGCGCGAACGCCCGGACGAGCGTTATGCATGGGACGGCGTAAGCGGGGTTCGACCATTTAGCCGCCTGTCGTCAACAACGACAGTAGGAGTGTATTGACGTGATTCATTTTCCTATCCTTCGGTGGGGCGAACCATATCGAAGTCTCGAGGTGAATTCCATGTCGCACTTCGTCACTGGTGAGCCCGTGGCCGAAGTGAGTCAGGCCAACGGCGGATTAGTAGCCCGGGATCTGCGAAAAGCTAAGCAAGCACGCGATGCGCTTCGAGAGATTCCGTGTGCGGAACTTATCCGTATGGTGCAGCGTGCCGGCGAGCTATTTCAGTCGGCCGACTTGCCAGTCGGAGACGCGCTACAGTCGCCTGAGGATTTTGTGCGGCAACAGTCGGCGACAACCGGACTACCTGAGAAGCTTTGTCGGATGAACATGGAGAAGCTCGGCGGCGTGCTGGCGCAGATCGACCAGATTCTCGCTGCGCTGACGCGCAAGTTAGACCTCGACATTTTTACGCGGGGATTCGGTGACGAGGGCGGGGTGATACGTAGTTATCAAGCGGCT
>PAWT01000035.1 GCA_002714165.1 Acidobacteriota bacterium | reverse complement strand
AACCTTAGCCGTGCTAAAAAATGGCGGCGCGGGCTGCTGGCCAGACCCCACTTCCTCACCGTTCGTGGAACATGCGGCCGCGATCAGGCCGATTCCCGACGCGACCAAGGTGACCCCGAACAACCTCCACTTCCTGCCCATGTCTCCTCCCCTAGCCGTCCAACACCAGCGCTCGTTGTAACACGCCTACAAATTCGAAAACGTCCTCGAAACGATTGTAGAGCGGCACCGGTGCTGCGCGGATCACATCTGGCTCCCGCCAGTCACAAACGACGCCGTGNGTCTCAAGAGCCTCGAANGCCCGACGCTGGTCCNCCCGAGTGCCTCGAACGCGCAGCGAGAGCTGACACCCTCGCCGTCCNGACTCCAANGGGGTGAGNATCTCGACCCGGGCNCCGAGTTCCTCGCNCACNAAGTAGGCAAGATACNACGTCAAACGGTCGGACTTGGCTGTNAGNGCCTCCATGCCGGCCTCCTCGAAGACGNCCAGTGATGCCAACACCGGNGCCAGCGAGAGGATCGGCGCATTACTCACCTGCCAGCCTCCNGCGCCTGAAATGGGAATGAAGTCTGGACCCATCTGGAACCGCGAAGCCTGGTCATGCCCCCACCATCCTGCCAGTCTCGGCTTGTCCACCCAATCACGGTGGCGTTCGTGTACAAAACAGCCTCCGACAGCGCCTGGCCCTCCGTTCAAATATTTGTAGCTACACCACACGGCGAAATCCGAGTTCCAGTCATGCAACCGAAGTGAGATATTGCCCACGGCGTGGGCCAGATCAAATCCGACTACGCAGCCCTGCGCCTGACCGAGGCGGGTAACCGCCGCCATGTCGAACACCTGGCCGGTGTAGTAATTCACTCCTGGCAGCAAGACGAGGGCAATCGTCGAACCCTCAGCGCAGATGCATGTCTCGAGATCTTCCATCCGGATGGTGGATTCGTTAGGACGNGGGCCGACTTCGATCAGCGAGTCGGCCGGGTCNAACCCATGAAAACGAATTTGTGACTCGACGGCGTACCGGTCTGAAGGAAACGCCGGCTGTTCGATCAACACCTTGCGCCGGTCCGGCGTGGGCCGATAGAAGCTTGCCATCATGAAATGCAGATTGACCGTGAGCGTATTCATGGTGACCACCTCGCTCGGGTGAGCACCAACAAGCGCTGCGGTGGCNGGCGCGAGGCGATCCGCATAGGAGACCCACGGTCGTTCGGCTGCGAAGTGTGCGCTGACCGCCATCGCGCCCCACGCCTCCAACTCCTCACGGACGAGCGACACGGCCGCGGTCGGCTGCAAGCCTAAGGAGTTCCCACATAGGTAGATGACGTCGGTCCCGTCAGGTCGCCTCGGCATAGCAAAGCGATCGCGGAACGATGCTAGAGGATCCGCCGCGTCCTGCGCCNNNGCAAAATCAAGACCGCGCTCGAACCTCATCATCGCTTTTTCCCCTTGTCGTTTGCAGATTCACAAGAACTGGCCCGGATCAAGATTCAGCCACTCCAGCGCAGAAGCGCCGAGTAGTCGCTGGCGCGTCGCCGGGTCCAACGGCAGCGAATCAATCAGCGCGCCTGGCACGTGTTCACCCAACGGGAACGGATAATCCGTCCCGAGCGCCACGCGGTCTGAGCCGAACAAATCGATCAGGNNTCGCAGCGCATCGCCATCATGCACGAGCGCATCGACGTAGAAGCGGCGCAACTGTTCGCGCGGNCTGGTCTCGACGTTAACCGCNCAAAGATCGGGCCGCACCGTGAACCCATGTTCGATGCGTCCCACCGTGCCCGGAAACGCACCGCCACCATGAGCGAACGCTACGCGCAGCCGTGGCAGGCGGTCGAAGACACCGCCGAACATCATCGAGCAGATCGCCAACGCGGTCTCGGCGGGCATGCCCNCGAGCCAGGACAACCAGTACTGTGACATCCGGTCCCCCCCGAGNATGTCCCAGGGGTGCACGAAGACCGCTGCTCCCAACGCCTCGGCCGCCTCAAAGACCGGGAACAGTCTTTCATCATCCAGATTCTTACCGTTGACATGGGTGCCGATCTGAATGCCTGCCAAGCCGAGGGTCTGCACGCACCGTTCGAGTTCCTGCACCGCGAGCGCCGTCTCCTGCATCGGNACGGTTCCCAGGCCAACGAACCGCTTGGGATGGTCGCCAACAACANCCGCGATGTGATCATTCAGCAGTCGCGACAAGTCATGGGCATCCTGTGGTTTGGCCCAGTAGCTGAACATCACCGGGACGGTCGAGAGCACTTGCACATCGACTCCGTGGCCGTCGCATTCCGTCAAGCGCGTCCNAGGATCCCAGCAGTTCTTGCCGACATCCCGAAACNCCCGACCGTCAATCGACAGGCGCGCGCAGCCTGGACCGTGCTGTTCNAGTTGNACGAATCCGCTGTAACCGTAGCGCGCCTTCAAATCGGGCAAGGTCTCTGGCAGGATGTGTGTATGGATATCAACCTTTAGCATCACGTCTCAGACAGTGGTCATCCCTGACTAAATCGACGCTACGGTTGCGCCATCACCGTGCCGCACTGCGTGCACGTACGATGTTCCGTGGAACCGTAAAAGTGATGAAAGACCGTCTGCAGTTGCGTTTCGATGTTGTCGAGGCGGAAATATTCTTCGTAGAGTTTGTGGTGGCACTTCTCACAGAACCAGATAAGCCCGTCCTTCTCATCCTCGGCCCGCTTTCGCTCAATGACCAAGCCAACTGTATTGGACCCGCGCTGAGGCGAATGCGGCACCCTGGGTGGCAACAGGAAGATCTCTCCTTCGCGAATCGGGATGTCGACCGGCGTATCGTTGTCCATGATTTTGACCACAATGTCGCCTTCTACCTGATAAAAGAACTCTTCGCTCTCGTCGTAGTGATAGTCCTTCCGTTCGTTCGGCCCGCCGACCACCATCACGATGAACTCGGCATCTTGAAACACCAGCTTGTTCCCAATCGGCGGCTTGAGCATATCTCGGTGGTCATCGATCCATTGCTTGAAGTTAAAAGCCTTGAGCTCACGCATTCACTCACTCCTTGATTTAGGACATTGTCGCGACGCATTTTAGTTCGATCGCGATTGGTGTGGGCAGGCGATTCACTTCCACTGTCGTGCGGCACGGTTGATTAGTCGAGAAATACTCAGCGTACACCGCGTTGAACGTGTCAAAGTCATCCCTCATGTTCGTTAGAAAGACCGTCACGTCGATCAACCGTTCCCACGTAGACCCAGATTCCTTCAGTACCGTGCGCACATTGTCAAACACCGAACGACACTGCACCTCAATATCATAGGCGACCACATGTCCATCACCGTCGCGCGTAACACCTGGGATTTCGCGTTGTCCTTTCACGCGTGGACCGATTCCAGATAGAAACAGAAGATTGCCTACGCGGCGCGCATGCGGATAAGGCTCCACGGGATCCGGGGCACGCGATTCGTCTGGCTTCGTCATTGAGAGCGTCTTATTGATTTTGTAAATGCACCCACAACGACTCCCCGGCATATTCCTCGTAGTCATCAATGAGTTCAGTGGCAATGTCGTCAAAGTAGTGGTCGAGCACGGTTGCACGTTCATGAGCAAGTGGTGTGTCACAAAAGCACCTCTCAGTCCAACGCACCTCATCACCGGGTCCCGTAAATACGGCTCGGTTTAGCGAAGCGACAATCTCCTCGCCATCGGGCTGCTGAGCAGCGATGGAGCCGTCGTTCAGTCGTCGACTTAACTCAACAGCTGTCTCAGATTTGAAGCGCGCAGTCACTCGATAGATCATAATCACCTCGTAGAGCGCGAACCTGCCGTCGTGGAGACATTGGAGAGACAACTACGCGAGTGGCAGCACTCCACCCTGACCGGAGTAGATTATTAGCAAGAGATCACCCAAACCGGAACCATCGCGTGACGATGCTTTCTATAAGGCGCCCTTCAGCGTGCCAACGGGTCGGGTCGCAACTGGAATTTCACGACTTTGCTCGTGGTGCCTTTCCCACCTTCAAGGTGGAACGGTGTCCGGGTACTGTAGGTTGCCCATAGCCCCTTCCCTTTCCAACCGGCATTCGGGTCATCAATCCGACCATCCATCCACTTGGTNTAAAACCCAAGNGGNTAAGGGACCCGCATGACAACCCATTCCCCGTCCTTCANGGCCAGNANCCCTTCAGACCCATTNCCCGTATTGATCGGNACGTTTGCACCCAAGCCCAACGTGTCAAACTGGTCCACCCACGTGTAGTAACTCGACTCGGCGCTTCCTGAATCCGCCAACCCCTTGAGTTGCGGCAGCGGCTCTGGATAAAGAGTCCATCCTTCCGGGCAGTGTTGACCAGTCGCGGCGGGGCCATTGAGCGGTGCTGTACACTTACTACGGTCGAAACTGGCCATATGCCCGCTGGCAAGGGGAGTCCAGGCAACACCGTTGCGGTCGATGTCCATGCCGCGCGGTGAGTATCCCTGGACCGGTGCGGCTGGGTTGTTCCACGGGGGCATGTAGACTTCTATGAGTGCAGTTGCCGCNGGGTCCGAGCCGGGGTCAAGTCGTAAAATGGCCCCGGGAAATCCCAACGAGGAACCCCAAATTGTGCCGTCAACCGGACTCACCGCAACGCCGTAGTAGCCAGAACGGACACGCGTATCCTTGCTGGGATCAGGCGCTTCATCAGGTTCCACATAGGCGTCTCGTTTGCCATTCCCATTGGTGTCGAGAACGAGTGCCGTCCAACCTTGTGACTGCTGCTCATCACCCGTCTCGTCGAACATCTTCGTATTTAACCAGCCGATCACCTGGCCACCACCACTCGTCCATAGCGTGTGATCATCATCCTCGGCAAACACTAAGTGGTGCGTGCTGAAGCACGTACTGATGAGCGCGTATTCCTCCGTTTCCGGATCNTACATCGCNAGNTGTCGNCCGGAACCCGNGACNGGGAACTGCCTCGCCGAAGGATGGTCCGAGCCGTCCNGACAGAAAGCGGGATTTTCCCTCGGGCGGACTCGTGAAGTGAGCCAGAGTCTCCCCCGATGGTCGAGCATCGGGTTGTGTGCATTGGCGCGGCTCGTCCAGATCGCTTCGTCACCCCAGTAGGGTGATGCCTGTAGTGGTGGACCCGATGCCACGGGCGTATCCGGGTCTCGGACCGGCAGGGTCACTTGACTCGACNCGTGCCCGACAGGGTTCAGGATTGGCACGTAATCCGCACTGGCTTCCAAGGCGCCATAAATGGGGCCGTTAGCGTTCACGGTGGGATCCCGTTTGTCGGTGGACACCTCATCGTGCAGGTAAGCCTTCGGGTCAGCCCAGTCCCACTGCGTAATAACGATATTGCGCTCCACACCTTGCGGGCGGCGTGGTGCCTCAGGCACTTCGCCAGCGGCAATCCGATCAGTCCAGTCGGCAAAAATCTCGAGGGTTCGTCGCCGTCCCATACGATTGAGCCCGTTGCTCATACTCCCACCCGCCTGACCAGATTCGATGCGTCGGTCCCACGCAGCCACCGAAGACTCGAAGTCGCCGAGTTCCTCGGGGATCTCACGTATAGGCCGATTACCCAATTGGTGACACTGCATGCAGCCACCAGATTTCAAATTTCGTAGCCACTCGGCTCGGCTTGCCATGTTTGGCGAGANACCNTTCCCCNCAGGTCCTGTGCCTGGGAACTCCTCCTCGCCTGGTACTTGGAGCAATGAGAACCAATAGCCAGCCGGGTAGTAATGCGCCGCGGAACGCGGGTCGGGTGCCGGTATGGCGTCTAAATGTTGAATGGTACCNGGGCCCACCTCGACTTTGGGCGAGTCAACAAGACCATACCCACGAACCCACACGGCGTAGCTCGCACTCGGCAGGTCCGGAATAACGTAACGCCCGTCAGCGTCCGTGACGACGATCTTATTGAGCCTAGTCGGCAGGTCCGTCGTTTCCGCGATGACCCAAACACCAGCTTCGGGTCCGTTCGGTCCACTCACAATGCCGCCGATATCATCGTTATCAATCTGAATCGCATTGTCAGGTTGCTGGCAGCCACTCATTCCTGCAAGCAACACTGCGATGAAGCACGCGATACTCACATCCACGATTCTTGGCGGTCCTGCTGTCCTCCTCATGTGCCTTGCTCCCTTCCCCGGCTACCCGTCACCGCTCACTCAAACTCTTTGACTTAGTGATTTANGACCCGTGCTTTGGATTTGCTTCGACCGGTCCACACGAAACCAAGGCCAGACGTCTCAAAAAAACATGGACTGAGTCGTCTTCAGCACTCAAGGGGCAACAGGTCATAGTGTTCCTCCAACGCCGCCAACGATTGTAATGGGTGGCTAGAGTCTACCGCTGACGGGGGCCCGGGTTCAACGTGGTTGGAAGGGCTCCAGAAACAGGTAGAATGGACGAACTATGATCACAACAAAGGTCGGGCCACTCGGAGTGTGTGTTTGCAGCGTGATAACACTGTTCGCCGTCACCGGTTCAAACACAGCTTGGGCGGGACAACAGGATTGGGTGCAGCTTGCGGTCCATAACTTTGGTGAACCGATTAACACCATGTGGGACGAGGGTGAGCTCACGTTTGCCGACGATGGCACTATGGTCTACTGCAGTGCCCGGGAAGATTTGGACGCGGCGGCTGGTGATCCGAAGGACCTGTACATTGCGACCTTCAATCAAGAGACCGGGAGTTGGAATGAACCCNTCAACATGGGTGAGCCAGTCAACGCGCCGCCCGCTACTGACGTGGATCCGCTACGCAAGGGCGACGACCGCGAACCCTGGATAACCGGCGACGGCCAGACCATCTATTTCAAGTCCGACAGAACGGCCACCACAACACCTCGCAATAACAATGATCTATTCGTAACCCACCTCGTCAATGGTGTCTGGTCGACTCCAGAACTGTTGCCCGCACCAATCAGCACCGACGAAGGGAATGAACACTGCCCNATGCTGCTGCAAGATGGACAAAGTCTNTGTTTTGCGTCGGCGCGAGCTGGTGGGTATGGCCAATCCGATATCTGGTGCGCACAGCAGGACGCCACTGGCNCCTGGCAAGACCCCGTGAATCAAGGACCGAACATTAATACGGCCGCGAACGAATTCCATTTCACGCAGGACGCTACTGGGGTCGTGTACTTCACATCGAACCGACCGGGCGGCTTTGGCGGATTGGACCTGTATAGCGCAGAACAACTCGGACCAAATACGTGGGCTCCCGCGGTGAACCTCGGACCACGAGTCAACACGTCTTCGGCCGACATGTGCCCGGCGTTACCACCAGGCGCGGGCACATTGACGTGGTTTTCAGATCGGTCGGACAGTAGTTTTGGAGCGTTCGATATTTTCTGGACCAATAAAACCAATCTAACGACCACACCCTAGAAGATCGCTACCCACGTTAGTTAATCACGGTTCCAGCCTTATCTCGGTCGGGACTCGTGTTTCCGACCGGTCGTTTGTATAGAATTTTTGTGTGCCGGCGATCCTTCGCGGTGACCACCGTCACACAAACCACACATACCCTTCTCAACATCGACATCTCACCCTGGCCTGTCGGTTTAACGTATATCTTCGAGCTTCTGAGGAATAAGGTCGAACGGTACGGTCGCATGACGGATTCGCTGGCGGTTCCACGTGTAGGTAATCTGCAAGTCCTCGTTCACATCCTGGATCATCGCCGGATAGGAAAGTTCTCCACGCTGGTCTACTGCAAGCTCTTCGATAACGAGAAAATCCTTCCANGTGCTTCCGTCATCAAATGAAACCGCGAGCGAGAGCGGCGTGCGCCGAGTGGTCGAAGGATTGTAGATTAGGATGCACCGCCCATCGGCGAGCCGAACGCTATCGATACCAGCGCCGGGGTGGTCGAGGTCCGTGAGCTGCATGGGTGCCCAGGTTCTCCCACTATCCTGCGAAATCGATGTCGCGATCTTACCCATCCTGCGAGTCCTGAAAAACGCGCGTACCACACCTGGCTCGATTTCCAGCAGGGTGGGCTGAATCGTCCCCTTGCGGTCTTGCNCCATGTCNCCGAAAAGAATTGGACCNTGTTTAGNCCATGACTCGCCGCCGTCCGCGCTAACCTCCATCCACGAGGACCACGCCTCGTAGCTCTCCCAGGAAGTGCCCGCGAGAATGTCACCACTGGCAAGGGTGACCGGCTTCGCCCGGACAGGCCCCAGTATCCCCGCGGGAAGCCAGACCGGGTCTGTCCAACGCCGACCCGACGTGGTGGACTTCATGTAGGCCCCGCTCCACTCGCGGGGACTCGGGCCAACCTTGAAGAAGAGCCAGATAGTGTCTGACGCATCCTGAAAGAGCACGGGGTTCCANGCAGGCTGACCAGGCTCCTTATGAAGTTCCATAGGAGGGGACCAGTCGCCGCCCTTTGGCCTGCGGGAGGACCATACCCCCACGTCCTTATTCCCCTCCCCCGTTCCGCCGAACCAAGCGGAAATTAGTGAACCGTCAGAGGCTTCAACAATCGTCGAAGCATGGGCTCGCGGAAAAGGCGCCTCTTCCCAGATAAAACGGAGCGTGTGACCGAGATCCTGCGCCGGGGTCACCACCGGAAGCAGGGCGAGAACAGTTGTGGTGACAACGATGCGGGCAAGGTATGGCATGAAGTTCTTTCTAGAGTTCGCAGTGTAGAAGCCGATCCCACTATTGGGAAGAAGGCAGTTCAACGTGCAGATTTACGGCACGCGCAGATGTACTACGTCCCACGCACGCGCGCGGCGCCGAGCTTCAGCGACCTGATTGCGAGTCATTCGTTGTGCTACGGTTTCGCGCGACTGCACTACCGAATCCCGTGTGTCATCAGTCGATCGTACGACCGCGAGATCAAACCATAGATAAATGGTTACATCGTCCTGCGCAACCTCACGGCTGTTAGCGTAAACAACCCTGGAATCGTGCTGCGTTCGAGCAACATCTTGCACCGCTGCTCGATGAAACCACCGTGCCGCTTCCGTCGTATCCGCCGTGACGCCACGACCGTCAGAGTGCATGACTCCAAGAGCGAGTTGCGCCAGGGCATGTCCCTGGTCCGCCGCCATCCGGTACCAGCGCACTGCCTCCGCCTCGTTCCGGGTCACACCTTCACCCGCGTCATACCTGAGCCCAAGGGCGAACTGCGCCGCGGCATGTCCCTGGTCCGCCGCCATCCGGTACCAGCGCACTGCCTCCGCCTCGTCCCGGGTCACACCTTCACCCGCGTCATACCTGAGCCCAAGGGTGAACTGTGCAACAACGTGGCCTTGTTCCGCCGCGTGGCGATACCACTCCACCGCAGCCACGCCGTCACGGGCAATAATCCGACCTGAGGAATACAGGACGCCTAAAACATGTTGTGCTTCGGCATTGCCTTCCTCGGCCGTTTGGTAAAACCATGACACCTTCTCAGTCTCGGCTTCTCTCCGCTCAGCCGCCTGCTGAGACCACCGTGCCGCTTCAGTCTCATCTTGTGCCACACCACGGCCCGTGGTGTACATGTCCGCAAGATGTGCTTGTGCAGCNAGTGAACCTTCTTCCGCCGTCAGGCGCATCCACCTCAGCGCTTCCACATCACCCCGTTCCACGGCCATGCGATACCAGCGTGCGGCCTCGCCCGCGTCCGTCGCAACACCACGCCCGTTCCAATACATATCCCCCAAAGTGACTTCAGCGAGAACATCGCCTTCCTCGGCAGCCCGGCGGACCCACGCCAACGCCCCCGTATGGCCTTGTGCGGCTGCCCGGTGGTACCACTTCACCGCCTCTTTTTCGTTCCGAGGAATGTCACGGCCGGCGAAATACAAACCGCCGAGAGAAAACTGCGCATCTGACCAGCCTTGCTCAGCCGCCCGCCGATACCAACGCATCGCTTGTTCTTCGTCTTGTANTACTCCTCGACCTTCGCCATACATACTNCCAAGAATGACCTGTGCCTCAGCCNAGCCTTGCTCCGCNGCCCGCCGATACCAGCGCATCGCTTCATTCGTATCCTGTGTAACTCCACGCCCATCCACATATATGTCCCCTAGGGTAACCTGTGCCTCAGCCGAGCCTTGTTCCGCCGCCAGCCGATACCAGTGCATCGCTTCGCCCACATCCCGGAAAACCCCCCGGCCNGTAGCATAGATACGCCCGAGAGCAATCTTCGCTGCGACCGAACCCTTCTCAGCCGCTCGTNGGATCAACACCACCACTTCCACAGGACTTTGCGGCACCGCTTGCCACCACCATCGGACGGCTTCCATCTCATTTCGTATAACACCTCGACCTTCGGCATACATCTCCGCAAGATTCGCTTGGGCTNCCATCATGCCCTGCTCCGCGTTGAGGCGCATAAATGCCAGCACCTCTTCATCGCCTTGCTCCGCCGCCATCCGATACCACCGGAAAGCCTCGGCCACATCCTGNTCCACACCCCGCCCATTAAAGTACCTGCCGCCAAGTCCAGTCTGCGCCGGCAGATGCCCTTGCTCGGCCGCTTGCCGCCACCACCGGACCCCCTCGGCCGCATCTTCCGCAACCGCCTGACCCGCAAAATACATCCCCCCAAGCCTAAGCTGTGCTTCGGCATCGCCTTGCTCGGCAAGTGCACGTAAGTCAGCAGTTCCTTGACCGGCCTCAACGAGTTCTGCTGCCTCCGAGTCCTGCCGCAACGGTGAAGTGTGTTGCGCCGGTGGGGCTTCGGAAATCGCGTCTTGGCGTGCACAGGAAGCTGTTACCAGCACCACGAAAATAATGCCGGACACAGCGACAAGATATTTGCGGGAACCAACCATAGTGTTCTTTCACCAACCACGACGAAGCTTGTACATACCAAAATTCTACTGCTGGCAGGCAAGGGGTTCAAGGCGACNCGACNTAGGCTTTGGGGTTTATCATGAGTGCACAACATCCNTGGGGNTCGGTTCNCACGAAGCGCCCNCCACAGGATTGGGCGNGNCGCCACNACGGCGTTTCGNCANTNCCTTCGGGAGGAGNTTCAGCGCGGATGGTGTTTCTATTTGCAGCAGTCGGGACGGCGTTGGTGTTCTTGGCNCACACGGCGCCGTTTCCTTTTATTCTNGACTCGGTGGCTCCAGGAGAGGCCGTCTGGCACATTCCCCACAACCCGGGCCCGCCCACGGTTTATCTGACGTTCGACGACGGTCCTAATCCCAACGCCACACCAGACCTCCTCGATGTCCTCGCGGACGTAAACGCACCTGCGACATTTTTCTTAATCGACCAGCATCTAACCGAGCAGACCGCACCGATCGTCAGGCGGATGTTCGCGGAGGGACATGCCGTGGGCGTGCATTCACACACCCGCCGACTCATGTGGCAGTCGCCACAGGCGCTAGCCGATACTGTGGCAGCCGCCGCAGACCGGATTGAAACACTGGCCGGTACACAGCCCTGCCGGGTGTTTCGGCCGCACGCCGGCTGGCGAAGCGGTCAAATGTATGAAGGGCTAGCAANTATCGANTTCGTGNTGGTCGGCTGGGGCTGGGGACTATGGGACTGGAACTGGTATCGGCCACGCCAGGCTGAAGGACTCGCTCACCGGTTAGCCCAACGTGCCTCCGCGGGTGACATCATTGTGATACATGACGGCCATCACAAGAATCCGCGTGCCGACCGCCGCTATGCTGTGGAAGCCACAGCGCTCTTCGTTCCAGCCCTACGGGAACGGGGATTCAAACTCGGCACGCTTTGCTGAGCAGACGTCGAAACGAATCGAGAATCGGCTGACCGTTATTATCTAGACCGTCCTGGATACCAGTCGCCATCCCTGAACTCGATAGTCTCTCCGGCGATCGCTGACTGGAACGTTCGGATTGTTCCTGGCGTGTCCTGCGTGTCGGCAGGCGGGTCTCCCTCGGGGTTGGTCAGCCACCGTACATAAGGCTGGTCGTAGTGGTTGAGATAGACAATCGTCGGCATGAAGGTCTTAACACATTCGGCGACCGGAAGTGGCCGCATCCGGTCCACGGGTAGATTCATCGGCATAAATGCAACGTCGATATCTTTCAGCGCCCGTATTTCAGGCACGCACTCNCCCACCCCTGAAAAGAANANCCGCTTGTCTCCCAAAGTGACCACATAGCCNTTTGCTTCTCCCTCAGGGTGAAACGGAAGTCCCGGAGTCATGTCATACGCACCGACTGCCTCTACTCGGATGTTAGCGAAAATCCCATACTCNCCGTTTGAAAGCACCGTACTATCAGAGAACCGTGCGTGGGCTTTAGCGGTCAGCACCACCGGTGCCCCAGGCTTACGAAGGTGAGCAATGGCCGCTGGGTCTAGGTGGTGCCCTGGGTCATCGGTNACCAAAATCAGATCAGCCGGTTTTGCTTCGGAGAGGTCAGCCACACTCCAGGGATCAACTTGAATCACCCGGCCGGCATGTTCCACCTGGACACTCGCGTGAAGGAGCGGCGTGATAACGATGTCGCCCCCTCGAGCCGAGACTCGGCTNAACGACTGCGTTGACACCGACCAAGACGCCACAAGCACAAGAAGCGTGATGGAACTCAGAGTCCGCATTTCATACCCGATTCACCCGCACCTGAAGGTTACCGGACACGCTCATCGAAACCGATCTGCCATCCATTCACCGGTCCGGGGTTGAAGAAAACCTCTGGCACCACAACACCGTCACGTTTGAAAACCAAGCCATCCTTCATTACAAACCGAACGTCCCGTAGTGTGTCAATGTCCTCCAACGGGTTCCCAACCACCGCGATCATATCGGCTGCCAGACCTGGCGCGATTGGCCCACGCTCATCGTAGGTCTCGGAGACTTTATAGCCATTGATCGTCATGACTTTCAAAATTTCCGCGTCAGGAATGTCAGCCGCTTGCCANGTCAGCAAGAAGTTNATCACCNCCTCGCCNCGGGTCATGCCTGGAATGTAATAATCGGCATCAGTCGAAAACGTTAGATTTACCCCGTTCGCGTAGGCGTTCCGCAAACCAGCCACCGTGCGCTCGAAAGCGCNCTCACTGCCACGNTATGGTGTAAACGGCGTCTCGGTACCTGCACGCCAAATCCCTTTTTCGGCCATCAATTTATGAAGCTCATCATCGAGCGGACCATCATGAGCAAGTGACCACAAGCCGGCTTCGATGGCGGCACGGGCACCTTCCCTTGTCTGAATGTGACCCTCCACCTTCATGCCGGCCTTCGCGGCCTCAGCTATAAACAACCTCATCTCNTCAGCGGTGTAAGCGTAGGGCTTGCAGTCAACACAAATCTTGATCACCTTGGCCCCGAAAAGTACATTCTGCCTCACCGCTTTAATCATCTCGTCTGTCGTATCGGCATCAAGATATTCTGGATAGATGATGTTGTGCTCGCGTGCCATCTCAGGCGTTGGCCAAAACTGTCCGCCCATGCCCCCAATGATGATGCCCGAGTTGATAATCGTGGGACCGGGCACCCAACCCTGCTCGATCGCAACACGTAAGGCGGTATCAACATAATTACCGTTGTTGCCCATATCGCGGACGATCGTAAAACCNGACGAAAGCATTTGGATNCCATTTGACACCGCCTGGATGGCGCGGATCGGGGTCGAATCGAGGATATAAGTGAGGTAGTAAATGTTCCGTTCAGGGTCAACCTTGTAAGTCAGTCCTAAGTGGTTGTGNGCATCCACTAGGCCAGGTAGAACTGTCAGGTCGGACAAGTCGATCACCGCCGCGCCAGCTGGCACGGTAATGTCGTCACCGACTGCGGTAATNTGACCACCTTCGACCAAGATGACCTGGTTCGGGGTCGCTGTGCCCGCCTCGGGATCAATCAGCATCCCAGCACGAACGGCGGTGGTCGTCGATTGCTCGGCCGATACTGCTGTCGGAGTTGAAAGGGCTATGCCAACAGCNAATNCGAGTACGCTGAGACAAGTTAAAGAACGTNGTTGTATCGCGACTACCGAAGTCAACATGGGTGTGTCCTCCTCATCCTTCGTAAGTGTGTGCTTCGAACCGGTCTTGGTCGTTTAGCGGGCGATACTCGGCGACCATCGGGGATTCCCATCCGCAGCCTCATTATCAGTCAACCGGATTTCGCCAGAGCCGTCAGCGTTCATGACATAAATCTCTTCGTTACCATCCCGCTGTGAACGGAATACAAGCTGAGAACCATCAGGGGACCAAGAGGGGACGCCATCCACCTGTCCAGGGTCGGTCAAGGCCACCTGATTGGTGCCGTCCACACTCATCACGTAAACACTACTCAAACCATCACGGTCTGAATCGAAAGCAATTTGTGTCCCATCAGGCGACCAGGAGGGAAATTGGTCGTTACCCGGGTTGTCAGTAAGGCGAGTCGCATCAGACCCATCTCCGTCAGCATGGACGACGTAGATGTCCATCTGTCCACTACGGTCAGAATGGAAAGCGATCCGGTTCCCATCGGGCGACCAGTATGGATGACTGTCCAACGCGTCATTCATCGTCAGTCGCCTCGGTTCAGACCCATCCGCATTCATGACGTAAAGTTCCATGTTTCCGTCCCGATCGCTGTCAAAGACAATCTGCGACCCGTCAGGAGACCACGCAGCATCCAAATCGGTCGCTTGATGATTCGTCAAGTTCCGCTGATTCATACCGTCAACCTGCATCACCCACACGTCCGGACTCCCGTCCCGNTCAGAACGAAAAGCAATTGCGGACCCGTCGGGTGAACCAGTTGGGTGTCGGTCGTTGTAACGGTTGACGGCGTTGTTGGTCAGGTTCGTCTGGTTGGCACCGTTCGCATCCATCATGTAGACCTCGAAGCCTCCATCCCGNTCGCTCTGAAANAGGATGCGAAAAGANGGAATNGCGATCGGCGTTTCCGNAACTAANGCAGTGTCANTAGGTGTCACCGGTTCGCCACCACCNCAGGCTGTCCCCAACATCACAAGACAAACAAACGAAAATCNGATNAGCCNCTCGTGTNTCATCGTNGTCGGNCTCGTCTTCATGAACATAGTCACCNCTNGCTCTACATATAAGANTCGTGGCATCTCGCGTGAGCCTTATTTTACGTCGAGTGGCAACTCGTCAGACGGGTCATGAAAATAAACTCTCGATAAGTAATTCAAAGCCACCGCAATTCCCTGCCGTTGAGGCATCGTTACAACGAGTGGGCCGGCAATCGCAAAGAAGAACGCCAAGCCAGTCATCCAGTTGGTGACACGAAATCCGAAATAAATAGTCGCAATAGCGACTAGGATCGGGATGCGATTCATCACGAGAAAAAACAGCCAAGTATCACCCTGGTTTCGTAGAAACTGCAGGCCACAGCGTCGGCAGTGAGAATGTAAGGTGATCCAGTGGACAAAGAGTGGACCCCGCCCACAATGAGGACACCGTCTACGTAGCCCTCGCCACACCGTGGACAAAAGTGGTGGTTTCATTTGACGGTAGCCTAACGCGGAGCGGCTGGCAATTCAACACAGCGACCAAGCGGTCTCTGATGCATAATTGTCTGAGGGCCGTGACTGTATGAGCCTTGCTTCACGGAATCGGCAGGCTCAGTAAGCACAATTATGAAGGGTTGACCCATGCGACACTCAATAGTGATAGCCGTTTCACTCGTAGCGATTTGGAGCACTCTGTCCTGCAGTGCCCAAGTACCAGAACCAACAACATCCAGCACGGTTGATGTTCATTTTCGACCAGTTCAACCCGAACTCTTTAAGGATAGTGGTGCTCTCACGGATGCTTGGGCTGACATTGACGGTGACGGTGACCCCGACCGATTCGTTGGTTTTAACGGTGCTGCTAGTCGCCTATACCGCAATGACCGTGGGAACGGCTACGTTGATATTGCGATTGAGATGGGGCTCAATATTACCCGCAGCGTCCGAACAGCCGCTTGGGGTGACTTCGATAAAGATGGGGACCCTGACTTGCTGCTCGGGTTCGCAGGAGAAGCACCCGTCACAGCCCTTTATCGTAACGATAGTAACACGGGCTTCACAAACGTGGCCGGGCTGGTTGGATTGGAGTTACTAGAGGGGACTACTCGACAGGCGTCATGGGTAGACTATGACGCTGATGGAGACCTCGACCTTTTCCTTGCTTTAAGGGACCGAGCCAATCGGCTGTTCCGGAACGATGCTAGCGAGAACTTTACTGACATCACTCTGGAAAGTGGTATCGGTGATGTTCGGCGTACCGTTGGGGCGGTCTGGTTCGACACCGACCAAGACGGAGACCTGGACTTAGTCACCGCTAACATGGATGGGGATGCAAACGGCCATTGGCAAAATGACGGCGGAACGTTCACAGACACCGCAGCCGGACAACCTATGGAAGCCGGGGGACGGATGCTCGGAGACCCATCGCAAGGAAGCGTACGGGTGTGCGCAGCCGATGTGAACATGGATGGCTGGTTCGACCTTTCTTTTGCGAACTACGGACCGAACGCTCTCTTGTATGCGTCTGGCCCGAGCGCCTGGGCTGACGCCAGCGGTGCTCCAAACCTTGCGATCGACGCACGTTACGACACCTGCGCATGGGGAGATTTTGACAACGATGGCGGCCTGGATTTGTATGTAAACGGCACCGTCGCGGGTGGCATTCAATACCGTGATTGGCTTTATCACCAGGAAGAAAATACGACGTTCGTGGACGTCACCCCATCCGAATTGCTGCAGTTAAACGCGAGCCACGGAGCCACTTGGGTTGACTTCGACCTGGACGGCGACCTCGACCTAGCCCTCACAGGCGCCGCCGAAGACGCGATGCACTATCTCATGGAAAACCTACTCCCTGGAGCCTCCGAACGCCAATCGCTGCAAGTCCGAGTGTTAGACGCCGAAGGCCATGCCACCCGTCCGGGTACGGAAGTTAGGGTATACACTGCGGGTACCGATCAACTACTAGGAACGCGCTTGGTCGACACGGGCTCGAGCTATGACGCACAATCTGACCTGCCGCTCCATTTTGGTCTGAGGAATGGGAATCCGGTGGATGTGGCGGTAACAGTCGTGGGAGCCGGCAGGCGACATACCGGGATGGTCGCAAACATCTCCCCCGTAATGTTCAGTGGCTCCATTCTTACGTTGCGTATCGACGAGTCTGGACGCATTGTTGACTAGCATTGCCAAGAAGCACGAGGGTCGTAAACATCACTCTTCAATAAACGTAAGGAACAGACAATCATGATGGAAAGACGAGAATTCCTCGCATCAACGACATTAGGGGCGGTCGGTTTGAGTTCAGCAGAGCTGTCTCTAGCTGCCTCACGACCCAACACCTCCTCACAATCCAGCAACCGAAAGATTTTGATCGCTGGTGGAGGCTACGGCACATCTTTCATCCGCTACATGGCGTCTCTCACCGGTAAGGAGCGACCAAAGCTCTGTTATTTACCGACCGCGTCGGCTGACCGAGAGTCGGGAATCGTCAGATGGTATGCCAACTGTGCACCATTAAATGTCATTCCATCGGTGCAGGTTAGCTTCATTAACAGCAACCGTATGAATCAAACGTTTGCAGAGGTTCTGCTATCGGTGGATGGCATCGTTGTCTCAGGCGGCAATACGTTAAACCAGCAGGTGATCTGGAAAGCCCACGGAATTGACGAGGTCCTTCGAGAGGCCTGGGACCGTGGGATCGTGCTTGGTGGTGCAAGTGCCGGATCCCTTTGTTGGTTCGAAGAAGGCACGACAGATTCCCGACCTAAGGAACTGACCGTGGTTAAATGTCTCGGGTTCCTTAAAGGAAGCCACTCCCCTCACTATGACGGTGAAGCAAATCGCCGACCGACCTACCACCGTATGATCAAGTCCGGTGAAATGAAACCTGGCTATGCCTGCGACAACAACGCAGGAATCTATTTTGAGGACAATGAGGTTGCGAGAGTCGTACACACCAGAGCGGAGGCCAAGGTCTACTACGTGAGTGTCCAAGGAGAAGAGGTTGTCGAGAGAGAGCTCGAAGCAGAGATGATCGAGTAAGTGAATGACCAGCAGGTTCGAGAGTAGGAAGTCGATGGGTTTCGCAGCAAGCCCGTTGGGCAAGGTACTGGTTGCTGGTCTTCTCTTTTCTGTAACGGGTGGGTGCTCCCCTACTGAGCCGGTGCATCAGGAGATAACACTTGAACACCGGGAAGCGTCAAGCCCTGAGCCTGCCAGCCGCGTCGTAAGTGAGCTCGAAGAGCGTGAGCGAATGGAGGCAGCCGCTGAGCCCCGTGGTCAAGAGATCGACTCCGGCACCATCGAGACTTCGAACGGTTCAGTCACGATTGGTGCCGAGGTGCGGATAGCTGTCCTAGAAGGGGTATCGCTCTATTTGGTTGAGAGAACCGGAGACGAACCAAGCTGTGAAGTCACACACGGAGACGCCGTCACGATAGTTGCTGCAACCTACTTCGAAGACGAAGACCGGTATGACTTGAAGGTGGCTGGCACAAGCTGTCGGGGTTGGATATCGGAAGACTTAGTCCAGCCGTAAACATCATCCTAGCTGAAACCGGGGAACCTATACGGCAGGTTACCCTGGCAGTCTTTGGCTCGAGGCCGTGAACAGCCTCTCTCCGGTGTTGGCCAGAACCACATACCTGGTGCTCGCAGTATCGCTTCCGTCCCGAGCGCGACTCCCTCGCACCGTAACGACGTCACCAATGCTCATCGTGCGCCGTGTCCACCCGGCCCTTACGAGTTGATTTGGGCTACCCATTTCCATGGCCCAGCTCGTAACGTCACCCTCATCGTCCTCTACGTCCATAAAGAACCAGACGTGAGGATTGAGCCATTCAATTTTCTGGACCGCCCCCGTCACTTCGACCGGAGCATTAGCATCAAACTCAGCAGAAAAGGAATGATGGGCAACCACTGGCACAGTGGCCAGCAGTAGTCCGACACAAGCGACGATCGTGAGCCCTCTGGTTTTCATGTGTAACCCCTTAAACACGAAAGACGCGATCAAAATACGCTCGCCGGCTTCCATTTTGCCAGCGGTGACAAGCTAACGCAAGAAAAAGTAACTCGTAAGGAGCGTTTAACAAAATAGGTGTAGACTACCCGAGCCTGGTTAGCGTTCTTACCTATCGCCTTTTGACGCGCCAGAATCAACTGAACTTCAAGGAGGCGTCGCTATGAGAGTGTCGTGGACAGCCTGCGTCACTGCGGCCGCAGTTGTGAGTCTCGTTTACTGGTCACAGCAACCCGCTGAAGCACAAACTTCCCAAGAAGCTGGGACGGTAACTAGCTCCTCGGCGCCTTCAGGGCCGACTCCGCGACTGCCGAACGGGAGACCCGACTTAACTGGCATCTGGCAACGACCCTACGTGCCAAACGTGACCGAGCCCAGGGCCGGACACAAGGGCCCCTCAGAACTTCCATACACCCCGGCTGGTTTGGAGGATTGGTGGAACTACGACCCAGCCGATGGCGATTACACGGCGAACTGCATGCCGTTTGGTCTGCCTCGGTCCATCAACGGTCCGTGGCCTATGCGGATCATGCATGACGAAACACACATCGCGTTTCTGTTCGAATTAGGTAATTGGTTTCACATCGCCCCCGTCGATGGAAGCGAGCACCCGGAGGAGCTCGAGCCAACCTGGTACGGACACTCGGTTGGTCGCTGGGAGGGCGATACGCTCGTCATTGACACAGTCGGGTTCAACGGTTGGACTAGACTCGATACCCGAGGCCATCCCCATAGCGATGCCCTACATCTAATCCAGACATACGAACGCATTGACGCAGATCACATCAACTACACAATAACGGTTGACGACCCAAAAACTTACAGTGCTCCATGGACGAATGAACGAGTCTTCACGCCGTTCGATGGTGAACTCATGGAGTATGTGTGCAATGAAAACAACCGGTCACTTTGGGAGGGGCGCCTCAAGTTCTGGACTCCGCCCTGGCGTGACCAACCGCCGCAATGAAAACTGATCGGTTGAGGTGTTCCCTCCTCCACCTACTACCCCTGGCCTTCATCTTGACAACTGGGTGCGAGACTCCTCCAGCTGTACCAGCTGCACCACCGTTCACTCCAGTCGCTGATGTCAAGGAGTTGATGGAGATGGTCATTGACCCCGCCGCCGACGTTGTGTGGGAGTCAGTCGGTGCCATCATCACCGCGGAGGGGACGGAAGAGATTTTTCCCAAGAATGACGGAGAGTGGGCAACTGTACGCAATAGCGCACTCGTCCTCGCCGAATCTGGCAATCTACTTATGCTTGGCGAACGAGCCAAAGGTGAGGGACCTTGGATGATCATGTCTCAAGCACTGGTTGAATCTGCCCGCATCGCCTTCGAGGCTGCGGAAGCCAAGGACGCGGATGCAATCTTTATGGTTGGCGGGGATATTTACAGCGCTTGTGAAACCTGCCACGTACTTTACTGGTATGACGAAGACGGAGCGATACCATCCACAGGGTCAGCGACCCCACCGACTACGACATCATTGATACTGCCTGAGAAGGTCCGAGCCTCTACTCAATAGAAGGCGATCCAGCGTCCAGAAAACCCGACGCCGAACCACAGACTGAGCGACACCACAGCCACCAACCTACCGAGAAGTGGAGGTATTCTGGCTGCGTCCGACCTCGCAACCTTCTGTCGCACAGTGAATGTGAAGAGCATCGCAAGCAGCAGGAACTGCATCTTCCACCAAAAGGGCGGGCTGTAGTAAACGCGAAGTGTTTCCGAGGTAAGAAGCAGCACACCCGTGGCTAACATCACCAGCAAACTGCCAACCAGCCATGGCTGGGTGTCATGCGCCAGCTGAGACACTGGTTGATGTCGTAACCCCAGACCAAGCAACCGTAAGTCGACTACCAAAACCGCACCGCCCAGGATCGCAAGTGCCAACAGGTGAAGACACTGAATTACCGGGAACATCCATACCGAGCCACTAATCGTAATCCCGACAGTTGTCTCACCGGCCCACTCAAACAGAGGTAAAAAAGACATCGTTATCATCCAGAGTTCAATTGAACCAGCTGTAGGCTTGCATCCGTCCCCCGACGACCACTCCGCACCAGAGCACGAGCGAAAGATAGCCAGCCACTCGTGCCCTGAGGGGCGCAATCGGTGCCAGGTCCCAGTCGGTGACCCGGCGATATACCGTTGTGTGAAAAACAAAAGCATTAAGACCGGCCAAGACAAGCATCACAATCTTGATACGAAAGAAGATGTTCTCGTATGCACGCAAAGGATGGGAATAGAACAGAAGTAATCCACTCACAACCATTAATGCAAAGCCGCCTAGGGCCCACGGCAAGAGACGTCCGGCTACCTCAGACACTGGAACTCGACGAAGGGTTAGGCCCACTAGGCGCAGGTCCAATGTCGCGATCAGGCCGAGAAATAGGCATAAGGTCAACACGTGGGTTGTCTCCACTATGGGATAGACCCACAGCGATTCAAGGAGGGCAATGCTCCAAGGCGTATTCCCGAGCCATTCGAAGAATTCCAGCGGCGACATAGGAGTCACGCAGGCCAGTAACTTAGTTTTTCAAACGCTCCGGGCGAATTATACCGCTGACCGGTCGTAGTGCCCACGTCGTCTCACACCCGTAGATAACACGCGATGTCGTTGATACCCCATTCTGGTATTTCCAGCATCGTGGGACTCCAAGCACCGGCTTTTCCCCCAAGGCAGCACGACTTCACCCCACAAACTCCAGAGGACGCATTACAATATGTTTAACGTTCTAATTTCTTAGTGCTCGTTTGGAGAGTTTCTCGGAGGAGAGTGAGATGGTCAGGAAATCGCTGATTCTAATAGCCGCGGGTCTGTTCCTCACGATGGCAACAGCCGTTTGGGCACAGTCAGGGTCAATCGGCTCGACCCACCACAGCTATCGCGTGGTTACCGTAGCCGAGGGACTAGAAGTCCCGTGGTCAATCACGTTCCTACCGGACGGTGACATGCTGGTCACTGAACGACCTGGACGGCTTCGCATCATACGGGACGGTGTGCTCCTCCCAGACTCGGTGCCGGGTGTACCGGAAGTTCATGCTGAGGGCCAAGGCGGACTGTTCGATGTTCTGCCACATCCAGAATTCACCTCGAACCGTCTGCTTTATCTGGCTTACGCGCACCCAAATTCCGGCGGCTCGACAACGCGAGTTGTGCGGGCCAGATTCGAAAATGATCAACTGTCGGGTCTTGAGGAAATCTTCCTCGCAGTGTCACAGGGAAGAGGGCACTATGGTGGAAAGCTTGCGTTCGACCGGAATGGCTTACTCTTTCTCAGTGTCGGAGAACGCCAAGCACCTGCCAGCGGTGATTTAGAGAACCATCCGGCCCAAGATGTCTCAAACCACCACGGCACGATCATTCGACTCCATGACGACGGCCGTATACCAGTCGACAATCCGTTCGTCGAACAAAGTGAGGCCGGAATCGATGTGCGGCCTGAGATTTGGAGCTATGGGCACCGCAATCCGCAGGGCCTCGTTATTCACCCCGATACTAATGACGTCTGGATTACCGAGCATGGCCCACAAGGCGGGGACGAACTCAACCGGATTGAACCCGGATTGAACTATGGCTGGCCAGTGATTGGCTACGGTGTGAACTACCGGTCAGGCCTGGCCATTCATGAGGGGACAATGCGAGAGGATATGGAACACCCTGACCACTTCTGGGTACCATCAATCGCAGTCTCAGGCTTGATGATTTATCGTGGAGACCGTTTTCCGCAATGGCAGGGAAACATGTTCTCTGGAGGCCTGGCCGGCGAGCAGTTGGCGCGCCTTACCCTCAGTGAAGACGCACAACGGATTGAACAGGAAGAAACTCTGATTCAAGGAATCGGCCGGATTCGTGACGTGCGCGAGGGACCAGATGGCTACATCTACGTTGCCATCGAGGGCCGCGATGGTGCACTCACGCCGATTGTTCGGCTCGAACCCGCTGACCAGTAAGTTGGTGAGGGTGAGAAGGCCAAGAGTCGCATAGGATTCTTGCCTGCTACGCCCCTATCCTGCAACTATTTCACCCTGCTACGAGGGGCGGTGCGCCGAAGCCTTGAGCTGTTAACGTCTACCTCCGCTCAGACCACTCGCGACGCGCCGGCTGGCACTCCGGCCACGACCCGGCCTCACCCGTTGCTGGGTTTACAGGAAACTCGGTCCTACGGTCCCGAGGTAAGCGCATCTCTTCCTCCGACGCCATGTAGGCCAGCATGGCATATAGGGTTGCGTTGCGCTGCAGGTCAGCGAAGATGACCTTATCGAAGGTATCCCGGTTTGTGTGCCAGGTATACGGCCTGTAGCTCCAATTAAGCGACCTCAGGCTGAAGGCTGGGGCACCATAGCAGACGAATGAGGCATAGTCGCTACCACCACCGCCAGGGGTGCCTGGAAAATTGAAAGCCACATTCTCTGAAAATTCTGTCGGGAGTCCAGAAAACCATCGTGCAAGATATCCCGAGGCGCCGATTAGTCCTTGGTTGGACACATTCACAATCCGTCCGGTTCCGTTATCCTGATTGAACAAGGCTTGGAGATTCTGGACCACCTCAGGATGGTCTTCAACGAAAGCTCGTGAACCATTGAGGCCCTGTTCCTCTCCACCCCAGTGTCCAACAAGAATTGTGCGTTTCGGATTGGGATAGGTCGCCCGAAGAATACGCATCGCCTCAAGCATGGTGAGGGTGCCCGTGCCGTTGTCGGTGGCGCCAGACGCCGCATCCCAGGAGTCGAAGTGCGCTGAAAGCACGACATACTCGTCAGGGAACTCGGTTCCGGGGAGCCGGGCAATGACGTTGGACACCGGACCCTCACCGAGGAACTCGGCATCGGAGAGGACTTCGATCACCGGGTGCTGACCATTTGCGGCCAGCCGATGCAACAACCCGTAGTCTTCACAACCCGCCGTCAGCGCTAACATCCGCTCGGTGCCACTAGCGAACATCTGATGCGCACCCCATCCCTGTGACCAACGTGACGCGATAACACCGGTCGCACCTGCACGTTCAAAACGTTGAGTAATTGCGGTCTCCGAGCCACGCCCGAGAATTTCAAGCCCAACCCGGTTCATTTGATCGCGCCATGCTTGCTCTGCCGCACTGCGCGCGTCCCGCATTTCGACGATCGACTCCTCAGTCGCCCAACGTTCCCAATCCGCGTCAGGTCGACATGTCGGCTGTGGAAAGGCAATGGCAACAAATTTTCCGCGTACGGTTGGGAGCCACGCCTCAAACTCTGTAACGTTGGACACGTTCGGCATAACTACCACTTCGCCACGAACCGGTTGACCTCCAGTGCCTGGACTCCATGCCAGGCTCATCATCTCAAGGGTGCGAACCCTGGGCTCGATAAGGTCAACATGGGCACGGCCACGCCGCCAGCGCATCCATGTGCCATATTCCTGATTTTCAGCAGTGATATCCCAACGGTTGTACGTGCTAACAAGCCACTCATTCCCCTTCTCATGACCAGGGCTCCCGGTTAGGCGCGGCCCAATTTCGTCAAACAGAACCTGAGCTAGAACCTCGGTTTGAGAATTCTCTATCCCTTCTGTCCACATCTGCCGAAGAACTGGATCGTTCGTAGGAAATGTCTGTGAGACAACAGGCACAGCCGACACGAGTGTCGCGGCGAGAGTACTAAACGCAAACAAATAACGCGTCATCGCAATATTCCTCATTGTGTAAACCCCTACCTACCGCTGGCCCGCCAGATTACGTGCACTCGACTATGACTATACACCTCACAAGATCCGCCCAGCAGCGAGACTCATTGTCAGAGGTGGCTAAAGACGCCTACAATCCTCCTTGAGCGTCTCGCTGGGCCAAGAGGCCTGGCGGGGTTCGCAATAATGGAGGTAACGTGATGAAGCGCATCATACAGTTCGCTTGTATAGTCCTGACCGTGTCGACTGCCGCGAATGCTCAAACCGCGGAAGAAACTATCGCACGGGCGATATCGGCAGCACCCGCTCGAGCCCAGGCCGACGCCTCCGTGGTGACATGGGATGCGGACGGCAATCGCGAAATGCTTCGCGAGGGTGGTAACGACTTTATTTGCTGGGACCGCTCCGACCAGAACGCCCGGCGCCCATTCTTTGTACAGTGCACCAATAAAGGCAATCTAGCACGATACGAACAAAACCTCGCGTTCTCCCGAGCCGGGAACAGTCGCGATGAGGTGAACGCTTTAGGTGCCGCAGCCGAAGAGAACGGCACGCGGGAGCTTCCGGTGTTCGGCTCGATTTACTACTACAACTGGGGCGACGATCAGGAAAGTGCGACACCGCACATGACGGTCACGGTGCCATACGCAACCCATGAATCCCTCAGTCTGCCGGCTGAGCGAACGGATGGTGTCCTGTTTCTCATGCAGGCAGGCACGGCGAATGCGCACCTCATGGTGACCCTCCCCTAACTACTGTCAACAGAGTCAAGGAATCGCAGGGGTATAGGTCCACACCCATACCCCTGCGTGCTGCGGTGTTTAGAGCCCGACTGTCGCGACCTATTCATCCACTGCAGTGCCCATGATTTCAAAGTGAGAGTTGCCAAGAAGTGTACTGGTCCCGATGAAGGCACGGGACGGTAACGGCCCGCTGAAGTAGCTCAGGTAGATTTCGTTGAACATATCGTATAGCGCAAGGTCAGTGCAGAAGATCTGCACCCAGACCAAGTCGTCCATCGTCATACCGCCTGCTTCAACATTGCTCTTGAAACCGTCGAGTAGACTTCTGATCTCCGTCTCAAGGTCCCTATCGAGGCTACCCGTGTTTTCCACCTGCCCCGTGTTCCCAGCGACGTAAAGTGTGTTTCCAATCCGTACACCTCGACTGTAAGCACGATCCGGGTTTTCTGTTCCGGAACCACCAGGATCAAGAATTTGCCGACTGGGCTGTTGTGAATTGACAACTCCGGTCACGATGAGAGTGATCACAATACCGAGCACGAACGAAAGTCCGATAGACCGAGTCACGAATTGCATATCTGTCTCCTAGATACCGAGGCCAACGGCGGTCCTGTCAAGTGCGCTGATCATACATGGAGCTTGCCAGGGCACTTACCTCCTCTCCCGACCTGGCCACGTGACGATTTCTTACGCTAGAACGCAGATCGTGATAAAACTTGAGGGTGTGTTGCGGGGCATTTGTCACCGCCTGATACAGAAAGGGTTCGGAAATGACGATACAGAGCAATCGACGGGACATTCTGAAAGGCGGCCTCGCGGCAGCCGGACTTGGCATCCTCGGCATACCGGAATGGGTGCTTCCAGCTCTCGCGCAGGGCGAGACGCTCGTCCCATTCACCGACATAGACGACCCTCTCACCCTCGTGCGGAGTCCCGAACGACGCATTATTGATATCCGGACGATCCCAGAGAACGGTCAGTTCACCCCTGCCGATCAGTTCGCTACCACGCAGCATTACGGGCACCCGGTCATTGACCCTGCTACCTACCGGCTACGGATTTCTGGTCTAGTCGACCAAGCACTATCTCTCTCAATCGACGACCTACGTGCCATGCCCAGCAGAGAAATCGTGATCGGATTCGAGTGCTCTGGAAATCGAGGTCCGTTAAACGGTCTCTCCGGCAACGGTCGTTGGACCGGCGTACCGCTCCGAACGGTACTGGACCGTGCTGGTGTGAAGGCTGATGCGAAAGAGTTCGTCTTTTTCGGAGCAGACCACGGTGAAGAGGCGGTTGAATTTCGTGGCCGTACCTACACAGTGGACCAACAGTATGGTCGGAGTCTCGCGCGGGAGAAGGCACTGTCGTCTGACCCGATTCTGGTTTACGCACTGAACGGCGAGCCGCTGTCCCGCCATCAAGGCTTCCCACTACGATTGCTCGTCCCGGGTTGGTATGGCATGGCTCTCGTCAAATGGCTCGCTGAGATTCACGTCCAGGAGGACCGGTATCTCGGAA
>PAWT01000034.1 GCA_002714165.1 Acidobacteriota bacterium | reverse complement strand
TAAGGATAGCGCACGACCAGCGAAAATCATGCTGGTCGTTTTGTTGGCACGCCTCACGAGCAGTGGTGAGAACTCTCGAGCCTTTCGGTCTATCACTTTCGATGGCAACAACCACGTGATCGTGACATGATGTGAGCGTTTTTTGGAAGCTTGGGGCCGAGAGTTGTGGTCGATCGCTGGAACGAGGAGTTTCACGGTCTTCAAGGAGGGGTCACATGAGTGGTCAGAAATTTCGGATTTCACGTCGCCATTTCCTCGGCACTTCTGTAGCTGCAGGGCTCGGTGGAGTTTCCACAGGTCTGATGGGTACGAGTGTAGAGGCCAAGCAGCGTCCCGTGCCTGCAATAGGCCTTGAGGGGCTCCGCCCAGGTGGAATGGTTGACGAGGCATATTGGTGGAAGGTTCGCTCGCAGTTCAACATTGTTGATGGGCTGGCCTTCATGAATAACGGCACTCAGGGCCCAATGCCCCGAGTTGTTCTCGAAAAAAACGAACGTATTTTGCGTGAAATCGCTGAAGACCCATCGGACAACTATCGTCGGGACGACATCAACGCGGTTCGAGAAAAGGTCGCACCCTTTGTTGGCGCCGACCCCTCTGAAATCGCCTTGACCCGAAGCACGACGGAAGGGATGAACATCTTCGCTCACGGGCTCGACTGGCGTGAGGGTGACGAAGTACTTATGAATTCACACGAGCACGGTGGTGGGCGAGGACCGTACCTATCACTTATGGAGCGCAAGGGCATCAGAATCAATGTGATTGATGTGCCGTCACCACCTGAGAGCACGGACCAGATCGTCAACCTCTACGAGCAGGCGATTACTTCGCGGACCCGTGCCATCATGGTGAGCCATATTACCTACGTGACTGGGCTCGTGACACCAATCAAGATGCTATCTGAGATGGCGCATCGACACGGTGTCCTTGTGTCTGTTGATGGCGCTCACCCACTCGGCATGATCGATCTTAACTTCCACGAAATGGGTTGCGACCACTATTCGGCTGCGGGGCAGAAATGGTTACTCGCGGGTGGTGGTACCGGGGTCTGTTACGTCAAGGGTGACATTCAGGATCAAGTGTGGCCGCTCATGGGCGGGCCACCACGTGAGGGCGCGACGGCCACGCGTTATGAGTCGGTTGGTCAGCACCACATTCCATCGGTGCTCGGCATGGGTGACGCGGTGGACCTCCAGGAGACGATAGGGAAGCGGAACATTGAGGAACGGGACCGACAACTCAGTAACCGGTTGAGAGAGGGGTTAAACGAGATCCCTGGTGTACACCTGTGGACGTCAAGTGACCGAGGTCTTAGTGCTGGACTGACCCTGTTTTCGGTTCATGATATTCCGATGCAGAATGTTGTCACGGCTCTTTTTGATGAGTTCCGTGTACACATTCGAACTATGGGCACTGGTAATCTAAACGGCGTTCGTGCCTCAACCCACTTCTATAACATGCCGCATGAGGTGGACCGTCTATTAGAAGGAGTTCGGCATATTGCGGCGAATGCAGGTAACTACATGACGACGTCTGGATAGCCGGCGGCCGAATTACCGACGCGCGGCGGGTTTTACCTGCCGCGCGAAAGTTGCTGTCCTGGTATGTTCCATTCGACACTGATTTGGGGGAGGGTGTCATGTTCCGAAAAATTCTAAGATTTGCGGCCCTGTTATTAATTAGCGTGGTCACATGGGCGTGTAGTGGTGACACGGACCAAGGTGAGGTCACGTCAGAACCCACAGAGCAAGAGATTGTTGCGATGGCTCGTGGTATCCACGAGCGGGCACTTACGATCGATACGCACGACGATATTCCATTTAACTTTGCCACCGAAGAGGTGGACCCTGGCGTGCGGGGTGATCGGCAACTCGATTTACCCAAGATGCGCGAGGGTCTTCTCGACGTGGGATTTTTCATAGTGTTTGTCGGACAAACTGAGCGTACGGTCGAGAATTACGAGCAGGCTAAAGCCGACGCGATGACGAAGTTCGAAGCGATTCACCGGATGACTGAGGAAATGTACCCGGATGAGATCGAGCTAGCCTACTCGGCCGATGACGTCGAGCGGATACATGCGAGCGGTAAGCTGGTGGCCATGATAGGAATTGAGAATGGTTATGTCATCGGTCAGGATGTTTCCCTACTTCAGAAGTATCACGAACTGGGCGCGCGTTATATTACGCTCGCGCACGGTGGTCACAATGACATCGCCGATTCGGCAACTCCGCGTGAGAACGAACCTGAATCCGAGCACGACGGATTAAGCGAGTTTGGTGAAGAGGTTGTGGCCGAGATGAATCGTCTTGGGATCATGGTCGACGTATCCCATATCGCAAAGCAGGCGATGCTTGATGCGGCAGCGGCATCTCAGGCTCCGGTGATTGCTTCGCACTCTAGCACGGTCACTATTAATCCCCATCCTCGTAACATGGATGATGAGCAACTACTCGCGCTCCGCGACAATGGTGGTGTGATGCAGACCGTTGCCCTTGGTTCGTTTGTTAAGGCGCCGCCGCCAGAGAAACAGGAGGCGGTCGCTGCGCTTCGAGAGGAGATGGGAATTGAAGGACGCGCCGGGGTGCGCAATCTTAGCGACGAGTTACGTGCTGATTACGACCGTCGTATGGCCGAACTTGACGAGCAGTGGCCTCCGGCCAATGTACAGGATTTCGTCGACCACATCGACCATGCTGTCGGGCTGATTGGTCTCGATCATGTGGGCATAAGTTCCGATTTTGATGGTGGCGGGGGAATCGTTGGCTGGAACGATGCCAGTGAAACGTTTAACGTCACGTTGGAACTTGTTCGACGTGGATATAGTGAAGAGGAAATCACCCAACTCTGGGGGGGCAACTTGCTTCGAGTACTACGTGATGTGGAGCGTGTGGCCCAGGAACTGCAAGGGTAAACGTCCAACTAGCGCAGGTGATGACGATTGAGCAATCAGTGCAGAGCCTGGGTCGTCCATTGGAACGAGGATAGCGGAGCATGCCGTTAACTTCATTTGAGGAACTGCCGGGGTCGGCGCGTTTGTGGATCTTCGCTGCTGATCACGAGCTTTCATACCAAGACTCCGANCGCTTACTCGGTGAAATCGACAGGTTCCTGATGGAATGGACCGCTCATCGGTCACACTTGACTGCTGGTCGTGACTGGAAATTTAAACGCTTTTTGTTCATAGGNGTCGACGAATCGGCAGCTGGAGCGTCAGGGTGTTCCGTTGATGCACTGGTGCGTGAAATTCAGCGCTTGGAGAAGGTGNTCGGTGTGACGTTAGCCGACCGTGGGCCTGTGCTTTTCCGACGGGGTGATGCTATTGAGCGTGTGTCGCGTGGCCAGTTTGCTAACCTTGCTGGCGTAGGTGACGTAAGCCCGGAGACCTGTGTTTTCGATAACACGCTTTCGACCGTTGGCGATGTACGTGCTGGACGCTGGGAGATTCCAGCGCGTGAGGCCTGGCATGGCCGGGCGTTTTTCTAAGTCGAGGTCGGTGAGTAGTGATATGAAAGGCGGACATCCACTGAACGGGACGTTCTCGAACGTGCGAACGAACCGGTAGGTTAGCCTTGATGCCAGTGCTAAAGGCAAAAATGGCCAGTCTCCAATCGATGCTGCGCGAGATGAAGCAGATGGTCATTTGTTTCTCGGGCGGTGTCGATTCTGGCTATCTTTTAGCCGAAGCGGTCGCGGTCGTTGGTGGAGATGCCGTTGCACTTACGGCTGTGTCGCCGAGCTTGGCTCCTGAAGAAGGTGCTGATGCACGCCGCCTTGCCGAACAGCTTGGCGCTCGCCATGTGCTCGTCCAGACCCACGAACTCGATGACCCGCGATACGCTGCTAATCCAATCAACCGATGTTATTTCTGCAAAGTTGAGACCTACGAAGTGGCAACAAGGCAGGCACGTCGCTTCGGGATTCCCCACGTACTCGACGGATTCAACGTTGATGATCGTGGAGATTATCGCCCAGGGCGAAAAGCGGCACTTGAGCGAGGTGTCCGGTCGCCACTCGACGAGTTGGGTTTTACGAAGAACGACATTCGTGAAGCAGCTCGCCGTATCGGTTTACCGGTGTGGGATAAACCGGCACTAGCGTGCCTGTCGAGCCGGTTTCCATACGGGACAAAGATTACCCCNGAGCGTCTTCGACAGGTGTGGCTTTGTGAGCGTACACTTCATGCTCAGGGGTTTCAGGTGTGTCGAGTCCGGTACGATGATTTGGTCGCGCGGATCGAGGTAGAGCCGGAAGAGATACCGCGATTACTTGAGTCAGACCTGCGCGACCTTGTCGTGCGCGAGTTTCGTGCCGCAGGTTTCAAGGACGTCACGGTCGACCTTCAGGGCTACCGCACTGGTTCGTTGAATGAGATGAAATCTAGGTCAGCCGAGGTCGTGTCTCTTACCGCGAGCGGGTGTTGATGTTCCGACCGAAGGTGGCGCAGGTGTGGTTGGCAACCCCCGTGCTCACTGCGTAACCAAGCGACTAAGTTTCTCAAGATCAGGCACTGAGAAGTAAATTCTCCCGTCTTCGAGCCGGTTGTTAGAATAGATTTTCCAAGCGACTGGATTGGGGTCTTCTGAGGAGTTAACGTGATGACGAAGCGTCTAGTATGGATGCTTGGGCTGGGTGTGTCCGTTTTATGCGGATGTGTCGGTTCGAGTCCAGTGCCCGAAGAGAACAATACGGTTCCTGCGTCGCGAACAGGGTTGGTTTCGGCCGATAAGAACGACTATCCGGTGTTTCCCAATTCCGATGAAGGTGCTGACCCTCAGGTATCGGCTGAGGATGGCGGTTCCGGATTCGCCGGCGAAGCATGGGAAACGAACCTTGATTTCGACCTAATGGGTGATCCCTCAGCGGTAAGGGGAGGGGTTATTCGGTCCCATCAGTTGGACTTTCCGACTACCTTTCGATCCCGCGGTCCGAACACAACGGAGTTCNACCTGATGCTAGATGGCCTCGTATACGAAGGGTTACTGACGCTTCATCCCACGACCACCGAATGGATGCCGGCCCTTGCTACGCATTGGCAGATTTCGCCTGACCGGCTGACGTATCGATATCGGATTAATCCGAACGCTAGATTTTCTGACGGTGAACCCGTAACAGCCGATGATGTTGTGGCAACTTGGGAGTTGATGATGGATCCCGGACTGCAGGATCCTGCGGCTAGGCTCGTCTACGGGAAATACAACAGACCTGTGGCGGAAACACCATACATCGTCAGTGTGACGAGTACGCAACTCAACTGGAGAAACTTCCTCTATTTCTCGTCAATGCCGATCTATCCAGCTCACGTGCTCAACACGATCGATGGGGAAACATACCTCAGGGATTACAACTATAAGATGTTNCCTGGGACGGGTCCCTATATTGTGAATGAAGCNGATGTTGANAGAGGTAATCGTGTCGTCATCCGCCGGCGTTCTGATTACTGGGCGGAGAGTTCTCGCCGTAACGTCGGCNTACATAACTTTGATGAGATACATCAGATCGTTGTCCGTGACGATAATCTCGCGTTCGAGATGTTTAAACGAGGAGATCTCGACTATTACCACGTCAATGTCTCACGTGAATGGGTTGAAGAACTTGATACCGAGCCAGTCCAGCGCGGTTTATTGCAGAAGCGGAAGGTGTTTAATGAGTATCCGCTGGGGATGTCCGGTATAGCCTTCAATGCCCGACGTGAGCCCTGGCAGGATGTTCGTGTGCGGCGCGCGCTCGCGCACCTTTACAATCGCCAATTGATGATCGAGAAACTGTTCTTTGGTGAGTACTTCCGTAAGACGAGCTATTTTTCCGGACCCTACCGGAATCCAGGCAACCCCGACATTCGCTACGACCCCGAGCTAGCGGTTTCGTTGCTCGCTGAAGCTGGATGGACCGAGCGAAATTCTCAGGGGCGTCTCNTAAAGGATGGCCAGNCATTGACCGCCGAGTTGCTTTATGGCCAACAGGGTCTGGAACCAAGCTTCACGATGTTTCAGGAAGACCTCCGTCGAGTTGGGATCACGCTGAACCTCAGACTTGTAACTTTTGAGACGATGATCCAGTTGATCGATGAGCGACGGTTTGACCTCGTGTCGGTTGCTTATACCGGTTTACTGTTTCCAAATCCGGAAACGACGTTTCATTCCTCGTTGGCGGATGTCGATAACACGAACAATATTACCGCTGTCAAGAGTCCACGGATCGACGAATTACTCATTCGGTATGACACGGAATTCGATCAGCAAGCGCGAGAGGAGATTATCCGCGAGGTCGATGGAATTCTTGGCGACCTTCATAACTACATTCTTGGCTGGGAAGCGCCTTTCTTCCGGATTGCATTCTGGAACAGGTTCGGCGCCCCCGAAGGTTACCTGAGTCGCTTTGGCTACTATCGCGACCCATTGTCGTTATGGTGGGTCGATCCCCAGAAAGAGGCGAGTTGGCGGCAGGCAATGGCGAGCACTTCCGAAAGAATGGAGCTGGGTGAGACCGATGTTCATTATTGGGAACAGTATGTTGAGGGCTCTGCCGAATTAAGAGCGATGCCAGACGGTCATTAGTAGTCGATTAACAGCACTTTGGCTTGTCGGTGTTGGTAAGCGTGGCGTCGGATTCTCCACGGTGTTGTCATTATGCGTGCGTACTTTCTCAGAAGATTACTTTTGGTGATCCCAACCTTCATCGGGATTACACTCGCTGTCTTCGTCATCATGCATTTCGTGCCGGGCGGACCGGTCGAGAGACAGATTCTTCAGTACAGGATGGCGATTATGACAGAGGGTGGTGTAAGTGGTGGAGCTCAAGCACTTCCTGTTTCACTTCCTCAGGATGCGATCGACGAGATTCGTCGGTTTTACGGCTTCGACAAACCAGTTCACGTTCGGTATGGACAGTGGCTCTGGAACGTCATTCGCCTAGATCTCGGCAATTCCTATATCTATCAGGAACCGGTGTGGGATGTGATCAAGTCTCGGTTTCCTGTTTCAATCTTTCTTGGGCTCACCGGATTTCTGCTGAGCTATGTAATCTGTATCCCTTTGGGCGTCATGAAGGCGGTTCGGCATGGCACAAGGTTTGATGTAGTTAGTAGCATCGTGGTTTTTCTTGGCTACTCTGTTCCGGGCTGGGCACTTGGCACCGCACTGTTGGTGTTATTCGGTGGCGGTAGTTTTTGGAGCCTTTTTCCGCTCGGAGGATTTCGGCCATACAACTGGGAGTTCTTGAACCTTGGCCAGAAGATCGTTGCTCAACTTCACCATATGTTCCTGCCGGTGTTCTGCTACATGGTGGGTTCGTTTGCGACGTTGACGATCCTGACTAAGAATTCCCTAATGGAGAACCTCGGACAGGACTACATCCGTACGGCATTCGCGAAAGGCCTTANCGAGCACCGCGTTATCTTTGTGCACGCACTTAGAAATTCTCTAATTCCGTTGGCGACCGGACTTGGTCACGTATTCGGGCTGGTACTAGCTGGTTCATTCTTGATTGAGAAAGTCTTCAACATCGACGGCATGGGTTACCTTGGTTATACGTCAATCCTGCAACGTGATTATCCGGTCGCGCTAGGCATTCTCGTCATTTCCAGCCTTCTAATGCTTTTTGGCAATATTNTGTCTGACGTTATTTATACCGCGGCAGATCCTCGCATTCGTTTCAAATGACGGAACAAACGGCGCCACCTACTGCTCCGGTTCGATCCGAATCAATTCTTCGTCGCCGGTTTAGAAAGTTTCAGAGGCTCAAGCGNGGTTATTGGGCTGCNGTGGCNCTTGCCTCCGTCTACGCGGTTTCGTTTTTCCTTCCGGTTCTAGCCAGTAACAATGCAATCGCAGTTAGTTATAACGGTCAATATTATTTTCCTGGATTTCGCGTCTACCAGGCGGCTGAGTTCGGGCAGGTAGCGATCGGTGAAGCGAACTATCGCGAGTTGCAGAGGCGATTTGCTCAGGAAGCTTTGGGTGATTGGGTGCTAATGCCGCCGTATCCGTATGGCCCTAATGAGTCACTGCTCGACCAGGAGGGTTTTCCTCCCCATCCACCATCAGGTGAGCACCTGTTCGGTACCGATGACCGAGGGCGTGATGTGCTCGTCCGTCTTGCTTACGGCTTCAANATCTCGCTTACTTTTGCTGCGGTGGTGACGCTGATCAGTTTTTCTTTAGGCACAGTCGTTGGGGCAGCCCTCGGATATCTAGGGGGTAAGATTGACTTGCTTGGCCAGCGAACAATCGAAATCTGGGCCTCGCTTCCGTTTCTCTACACAATCATTATCGTTAGTTCGATTGTTGTGCCGGTCTACTTGCCTGGGAGGAACCAATTTTTACAACCCGCTTTTTGGCTTCTGGTAACGATCTTNTCGGCCTTTGGTTGGATGGGGATTACTTATTACGTCAGGGGCGAATTTTATCGAGAGAAGGCGAGAGATTACGTTGGTGCGGCGATCGCGATGGGTGCAGCCGAACGAACCATCATGTTTAAGCATATTTTGCCAAATGCGCTGACCCCGGTCGTCTCCTTTGCACCGTTTGCAATTGTTGCCAACATTGGCGCGCTCGTTGCGCTGGATTTTCTTGGCTTCGGTCTTCCAGCACCGACACCGAGTTGGGGAGAGCTGATTGGACAAGGGATGAACAACCTCTCGAAATGGTGGCTCGTTTTTTATCCGTTAGGTGCTGTGTTTGTGACACTGCTNCTTATTGTTTTCATTGGNGAGGCTATACGTGAGGCCTTCGACCCGAAAGAATTCTCTCGTCTCCGGTAGTGCCTTATGGAGCCAAGTTCAGGACCCGTACAATCGGTGGAACCGCTACTAAAGGTTCGTGGTTTGCGGACCTATTTTTTTACTGAGGCGGGCACTGCCANGGCGGTGGACGGCGTTGACCTCGATATTGGAAAGGGTGAAGTCGTTGGGTTGGTGGGTGAATCGGGTTCTGGGAAGAGTGTTACCGCGTTGAGCGTGTTGCGGCTCATCCCCGATCCGCCGGGGCGAATTGTCAGCGGTTCGATCACCTATAAAGGACGGGACCTACTGAAGATGCCGTTGGAAGAAATTCGTAACATTCGGGGCCAGGAGATCAGCATGGTCTTTCAGGAGCCGATGACGTCGCTCAACCCGGTCTTTACCATCGGGATGCAGGTGATGGAAGTTATCCAGGCACATGAGGACTGTTCGAGAGGGGAAGCATTCGAACGGGCTGTCCAAATGCTCGAGTTGGTTGGCATTCCCGAGGCGCGACTGCGTATGCAGGATTACCCGCATCATTTTTCTGGTGGTATGCGCCAGCGCGTGATGATCGCAATTGCGGTTGCCTGTGGGCCGGCGTTACTGATCGCAGACGAACCGACCACGGCTCTCGACGTGACTATCCAAGCCCAGATTCTTGAACTGATGCTCAGGTTGAAAGCGAAGCAACCAGACGCGGCGGTCCTGCTTATCACCCACAACCTGGCAGTGGTGGCCGAAACCTGTCAGCGGGTCGTTGTGATGTACGGTGGCAAGGTGCAGGAGGTAGCACCGGTGGAACGATTATTTGATGCGCCGCAGCATCCTTACACCAAAGGTTTACTGGAATCGCTTCCAAGCGTCGAGGGCCCAAGAACCGCCAGGCTTCCTGCCATTCCTGGTTTGGTGCCAAGTATCCACAACTTACCGGCTGGTTGTAAATTCTGCACTCGCTGTGAAATGAAAGTGGAACGNTGTGAAACAGANGAACCCGAGCTCATTGAGGTTGCGCCTGGGCATCTGGTTCGGTGTCACTTGTTGGACTTGTAATGGACCTTGTTCTCGAAGTTGACGATCTTCACGTGCGGTTCCCAGTTCACGGAGGCATTTTCCTCAGGCGGATTGCCGAAGTGAAAGCGGTGGACGGCGTGTCGCTTAAGCTCGGGCGAGGTGAGACACTCGGACTGGTGGGTGAGTCTGGCTGTGGAAAGAGCACTGTCGGTCGGGCGATTGTAAACATCCTACGCACGATGAGTTACGGCGTAGAGATGTCGGGTCGAATCCTTTATCACCACGAAGCACAGACTGTTGACTTAACTGCTCTGAGCCGGGCTTCAATGCGGCCCTATCGTTCAGATCTCCAGATGATCTTTCAGGATCCCTACTCTTCGCTTAATCCTCGAATGACTGTTGGTGACATCGTTGAGGAACCACTCACGATTCACGCCAAGGAGCTCTCGGCGGCCGACCGACGAGACAAGGNAATTTGGTTGCTCGAAAAAGTCGGTCTAACGGACGAACAGGCTGACCGTTATCCCCACGAGTTTTCGGGTGGACAGCGTCAGCGAGTTAGCATCGCACGGGCACTCTCGACGAATCCGAAGATAGTCATTGCAGATGAGCCAGTGAGTGCACTCGACGTGTCGATTCAGGCTCAAGTGATTAACCTCATGCAGGACNTACAGCAGGAATTTGAATTGTCCTACCTCTTTATTGCCCATGACCTGTCAGTCGTGCGACATATCTCTGACAGGATCGCGGTGATGTACCTTGGCAATATAGTTGAAATTGGGCCTACCGANTCAGTGTATAACCANCCAAAGCATCCGTATTCGCGTGCGTTACTCTCGGCTGTACCACGTGCCGACCCACGTGCACGACTTGATGAGCGCGTCCACCTAGTTGGGGACATACCGACTCCGATCAAGAAACCCTCCGGATGCGGTTTTCGCACTCGCTGCCCGATTGTTCGTGCCTCGTGTGCAGATGCGGTGCCCCCACTCGAACTAAAAGACGAACGGTTCGTCGCCTGTCCGTGGGTGTGAGAACTGGTAAACCGATAACTGCTTCGATAGCGACCCACCGGGTCGTCAGGATTCACGCTGCTCAGGTGAAACGACCGGGTCCGCAGCCGCCTGGCCCTGCCGGGTTCTNCGGCATGTTGGCATTGACTGAACTGGAGAAGGTCGAGAATTGCTTATCGACGGTATGACAACTGCAATTCGGACAGGANAGTGCGTNGGACCCCGCACCCATCTGCTGGAGGATTTCGAAGCGGTGATCGCATTTGCGACACTGATACTCGTAGATTGGCATTCGCNTCCAGTATAGATCACCATTAGAATTTGTCGGCGAAGCTTGGCACAATGTTGTGGGCCCGGTAGGGGCTTGGCGTCCGTTTGGCTGTTTGGAGTACTGAATGAGAATTCGACACTTTTTGGCAATTTTCCTGAGTGGACTTGTGTCACCTCTCTGGGCTCAGCCGACGGCTGACCTTTCATCGCTTCAAGCAAGTCCGGAGTATCAGGTTGCCCTTGACTACCTAGACCAGGAGTCCGATCGCTACGTAAGAGAATTAATTCAGCTAACTGAAATTCCGGCGCCACCCTTTGCAGAGGAGAGCAGGGCTGCTGCCTACCTTGAACTGTTGAGGGCGGCTGGGCTGGATGATGTTGTTCAGGACGAGATCGGAAACGTGATGGGCATACGTCCTGGTATTGGCGGCGGCCCGCTTCTTGCTGTCGCCGCGCATCTTGATACGGTCTTTCCANCGGAGACGGATGTGACGGTCCGTAGNAACGGTACTAGGCTGATGGCACCGGGGATTGGTGACGACACGGCCGGCTTGGCTGCTGTCCTAGCCGTGNTTCGTGCACTCGATGCCGCATCGGTGTCCACAACGTCTGACATTCTCTTTATCGGAAACGTTGGGGAGGAAGGCCCAGGAGACCTTCGTGGGGTGAAACACTTGTTTCGTGAGGGTGCCTATCGAAATCGGATTGCGAAGTTTGTGTCTGTCGAGTCTGGAGGTCAATCTACGATTACAAATGGTGCTCTTGGGAGTCGCCGCTACCGCGCAGTTTTTAAGGGGCCTGGAGGACATAGCTACGGTGCTTTCGGGCTCGTCAATCCTGCATTCGCTATGGCGGGTGCCATGCAGCGATTCGCGGCCATCCCTGTGCCCGAAGAGCCTAAGACGACGTTCAGCATTGGGGTCGTGAGAGGTGGTACTTCGGTCAATTCGATTCCGTTCGAGACCTCTATGGATGTTGATATGCGCTCGGAGTCGCCGGAAGAACTTGACCGGCTCGTCGAAGCATTTCTTAGCGCGATGGATCTAGCGGTTGACCAAGAAAACGCCACGCGTTCAGTATCCCAAGGTCCAATCGAACTCGAACTTCAATTGATCGGGGACCGTCCGTCTGGCTTTACGCTGGCCAGTGCCCCGATTATGCAGGCAGCTGTCGCTGCGGCTGGATTGTTCGGGATTGAGGTGGTGCCGCGGACGTCGAGCACTGATGCAAACCTACCAATTAGTCTAGGTATACCAGCTATTACGATTGGTCGTGGCGGGCTCGGNGGGCGGAGTCACTCGCTAGACGAGTGGGTTGACGTTGATCCTGAACCGACCGTCCGCGGTTTGCAGGTCGTGCTGACGACCATTNTGGCTATTGCGGGGTTAGAAAACTANTTGTACAACTCGTTCAGGATTACGACACAAGCCATGACGGTTGCAACGGTCAGAACCGCCGACCGCGTGTGACCACCGTCAAGCCACTCAATCGCTCGCGACGAAGCAGCGAATCCGATCAAGATTCCTGGCTGCAGTATTAGTGCGAGTTTAAGTTCTTCTTGNCCCAGTCGNCCGATAAGGGCTAGTGACACCAGTGAGATTGATACNCCAACGACGAAAAATCCGGCNAGAGTGCCACGTAATCGGGTTCCTGATTCGTCTTGGTAAAGGAGTGCCATGGGTGGTCCGCCGATCGACGAAGTTGTAGCCATAAAGCCAGAGATTGTGCCTGCACCGATCAGGGTCCCTGGGTTAGGCCGCAAATGGAGTCCGGAGGCGCTGAGGCCGACCGAAGCTAGGACGATCACTCCAAATGTGAGAGTAAGTTGACTACCGGAAATCAGATTAAGTGCGGTGATCCCAACTCCGGTGCCAGCGAACCGGCCGATTAATGCCCATCGCAGGCCAGAGAGGTCGATCCCTTGCCGATCACGGTAAGCGGTGAGTAGGATTAATGAAAGTGATGCGAGTAACAACGGGGCCGGAATAAAACGCGGATCAATCAGAATAAGAACCGGTGCGGAGACCAACGCTAGACCGAATCCCACAGCTCCCTGTACGACGGAGCCGACCAAAACGGCCGAGATGGCAATTGCGATTTCGAGCCAGTTCACCGGCGAGGCATCCAAATTCGGTCGGAAGATCGACTGCGTTTTCTTTACAGGCGGGCCGAACTCCTTATTCTACCATTAATTGTGCCGACCGTGCTTCTCGGCGAGTACTGTCAGTTCAGAAACTACATCCGGTGTGGCAGGGTAGGCCTTGGTAAAAACCCCTTCCTCAAATTAAGCTCGACAGCGTTATGAGTCGTCACACTCGCAGTCCATCTCGCAATGCGAAAGATGCCGAGGCTGGTTTTGAGATTCAGTCTGATTTCCAGCGGTTTTCTCAGCGAGATGATGTTTTTCGCCGGTCTTGGTGGGATGCACGGATCCGAAGCGCGAAGAGTGACCTGTTCTACGCAACCTATCGTGAGCCACTCAGTAATTGGCGGTCGACAGACGGTTTTACCCAGAAGGATTACGCGTTGCGCAACGCTGCCTGGCAGGTCTCCGACCTCTTTACCGACCTAAAACTGGATGCTGACCGGCGCGAAGGTTTCAATGACGAGTTCACACTAACCCGTGGCGTGGCGGATGAACGTATCGACTTGGGTACGCCTGCGGAGACGGCCGCCGAGATTAAGCGCGTCGCCAAGGGTTTTGGTGCCGACCTCGTTGGTATTACCGACTACGACGAGCGCTGGATGTATGTGAATAAGTTTAGTGACCTTTCCCTCACTGAGCGACCGCAAGAGATTCCAGCTGAAATGACGAATGTCATTGTCACGGCCCAGTCGATGGATTACGACCTGATCCGCACTGTCCCATCCGCACTTAGTGGAGCAGCAACTGGAGCCGGATACTCACGGGATGCGATGGTGGTTTTATCAGTCGCGCAGTACATCCAAAATCTTGGCTATCAGGCGGTTGCTAGCATGAATGACACGTCGTTGGCCATTCCATTCGCGATCAGGGCCGGGCTCGGCGAGTATGGCCGGCATGGGTTACTAATCACGAAGGAGTTCGGACCACGTGTTCGCTTGGGAAAGATTTACACTGACCTTCCGCTGGCGCACGACAAGCCGATTCAATTTGGCGTGAAGAAATTTTGCGACGCTTGCCAGAAGTGCAGCACGGCCTGTCCTGTCCAGGCGATTCCGAATGGTCCTCCGAGCACAGAACGCTACAACCAGTCCAACATTAAAGGTGTCCGAAAATGGTCAATTGATGGTGAGAAGTGCTTTGGCTACTGGACGGTCCAGAATACCGACTGTTCAATTTGCATCAGGGTCTGTCCCTACAACAAAGATTTTTCGAAATGGTGGCTTCGCGTCGGTCGTTGGCTCGCAGGTACACCGCTGCGACGGTTGATGCTATGGCTCGATGGGTGGTTGGGTTACGGCGAACGTATAGACCCAAGACGATGGTGGTCCGCCCAAGGTTAGGTGCTAACGCACAATTAGTCTCTCGACGAGGTAGGCGGCCACGTCTTGGATTTCAGCTGATGTAAGACTTGACCCGAGCGCTGGCATGTCAGCACCGCCCTCCGTGACGATAAGGCTCGCGACTCCGAGGTNGAGGTCTGTTAGGCCATTGAGTGCCGGACCGCCGTGTCCCCCATCTCCGTTCGGCCCATGACAGAAACNGCAGGCTTCAANAAAGACCTGACGACCNAAGTTGACATCGNCTTGCCGGTCTGGTGCCGGAGGTNGTNNCGCTAGTGCCGGAGATTGCGCTGGTTCCCGAGTGCCGGATAGNGANAAGAGCCAGACGCTGTCTCCACGCGGTGACCCANCNAAGAGGTTCCCAGCCGAGTAGCTGACTAAGTGCTGCTCTCCATTGTGCTCAAATGTACTCGTTCCAGAATTCGAGCCGGCGCCTGTTTGGAATTCCCATAAGAGACCACCATTACTTGAGTCGAGTGCTGTTAGGCGGCCATCATTCCGTCCAACAAAGACGAGGCCCCCAGCGGTAGCCAGTGAACCGCTGTAGCACAGGTCTGCCCATTGCTGACGCCACACCAAGCGGTTGTTTGTCATGTCCACCGCAGCGTAAANACCNGTCGATGGCANTGGCACACTCGCGAATGTGCCNCCGANATANCTCGCTCCATTTGNAGCAATCTCGAAATCNCGATCACCACCGTTAAAGAACTGCGTTCGGTCATTCGCGCACACATAGAGAGTGGCAGTTGTTGGGTCGTAGGCAGGTGGNGGCCAGTTGATNCCCCCGAAGGGNGANGGTTTGGCGACNACGCCTTCAGTCCAGAATGGCGTAAAGATTNNGCCACCNTTGACNAGCGTGTAGCCCTCGGGNGCAATGTCGATCGATTGTGGCACGATNGCATCGCCGATTGGATAGGGTTGGGTGGCNGCTGTTGCCTGGCGNGGTTCCTGTGGNACNNGTCGTTCTTCNATGCCNATGAGTGGCTCNCCGTTANTTCGATCGAGAATGTAGACCCAGCCNGTNTTACTTGCTTCNGCCAACGCCTTGCGGACGACNCCATCGATCTCGACATCGAATAAAACGACNGGACTCGGTGAGTCGTAGTCCCACAGGTCGTGGTGTACCTGTTGAAAGTGCCANCGATATTCCCCAGTTGCCACGTCTATCGCGACGATCGAGACCGAGAACAGGTTGTCACCAGCACGGACTGCACCGTTGAAATCAGGTCCGGGGTTTCCAGTGGAGAAGTAGAGTAGACCTAACTCGGGATCGACGGCCGGCGTTTGCCAGACAGACGCCCCGCCGTGCATCCACACATCGTTATCCTGTGGCCACGTGTCGTGTCCCACTTCGCCAGGTCCGGGAATGGTGTGAAAGACCCAGGCCGGGGACCCATCAGCAGCATGGAACGCACTGACTCGTCCACGGATGCCATACTCTGCACCGGCAAAGCCAGTGATTACCAAGCCGTCGAAATATAACGGTGCACTCGTAATCGAATAGCCATCCTCCCACCGCGCGGCTTGAACTGACCAAGCCAGTTTGCCTGTCTGCTGGTCCAATGCGATGAGCTGACCATCGAGTTGACCGACGTAGACCTTGCCGTTACCGAGTCCGACACCACGACTAGTCCACCCACAGCAGATCGGTGAAATGTCGGGATCTAGGTTTGCACTATACCGCCAGTGAATCTGACCGGAGTCTACGCCGATAGCAAAAACGTCGTTGGCTCCTGTGACTATATAAATGATTCCGTCGCTCACGATTGGCTGCGCTTCTCCAGAGTATTTTTGACCAACGCCTGAGCCATCCAGGTGTAACCGCCACACCGCTCCAAGGTCACCCACGGTCTCCCGATTGATCTCGTCGAGAGGAGAGTAACGCTGGTTGTAAATGTTGCCACCGTTGGTCGGCCAGTCATCTCTAGGCGGAGCCACGAGCGCTTCGACCGAACGTGCTTGATCCTCTGACGCTACGGAAGGAATCGACTGCCCATAGACACCGACACTTAGAAACCACAAGGTGGGGATTAGGAGCCAGGAAAGTCGTTGTGTTTCATGTGCAAACCCCATTTTACCGGCCCACTTACCACGGTGGGGAAGTGTTAGGCCGCTGGTGATTGCGTCAGTCATGAGGTGTTGAGGATATCAGGACTGGGTGCTCTCCACACATTCGAACCCATTTTTAAACACCTTCGTAATTTCGTGTTGACGAAATTCAAAGATTGTTCTTAGGTCATCATGAATCCAGGCAAGGATTGGTGTGTGTTTGAGTGCTCGGCAGTAGAGGTTAAATTGCACCGTGTCAGTGACCAATCGTGTTTCCTCTCAAGAATTCGAATAGACTCTTGCACGGCTTGGGCCATCTTTCAGACTCGGTCATTTCACGGTAGTAGTTTTTTGGATCTCGGCATTCATCGCAACCTACCACGTGTGGCACCATACGGGTCGTATCACTACCCGCACTGTGTTTCGTCCGCGGAAGGGACTCGAACGTGAAAGCTTTTAGCACACCCTCGCTACTCTTGGCGTTGGTTGGTGTGCTTCTTGTGTTCCCAAGCGCCAATTATGTTCAGGCATCTGGGTTACCGCTCAGTTCCCTCCCAGAATTACTCAGCGCTCTTGCACTTCTTCCACTGATTTGCTCGCGATGGCTTCGGCGGCACTGGGCTTACCGTGTGCCTATGCTGCTCGGTGGTCGCATCACTATTATCGCCGGGCTTCTATGTCTGGGTCTTGTCAGCAAGAGCGTCCTGTTGATGAGTGAAACATATCAGGGATTTCCTGTCTGTTACCGGGCCATGGGACATGAGCCTTCAGTAGGACTGTGCGAGAAGTCCTACGACAATCCGTTGGCCCGCTTTACAGCGACGCGGGTAGATGAGGTCATCGATTTTGGTCCAGACGACTGGAATCTTTCGTTCATGAACTCACTACGCTTCAACTACTACTGGTGGGTAGCCGGCTCAGTCCTACGTGAGCGAATCCCATTTACTGCTTTCTGGCGAGGCGCCATAGAACTCGATGCTTCTGAATCTATTACTGTGACGTATGTTGGTGCGGGACAGGTGCAAATAGGGTCAGCAAGGCTGAGACTTTCTCCTTCGTACGACCGCGTTGCGCGCGAGCAGATCCGCCTTCCTGCAGGTCGGCACGACCTCACGGTGTCTTATCGATTTGACGATGGGCAACGCTCCGGGGGAGACGGTGCCCCGGGACCGCTGGCCACGTTTCGTCTCCAAGGGCGAGAGGGTCCTCTTCCGGCTTCGGAGCCACCTCTCTGGACCCGTCTACTTGGTTGGTTTATTGACGTCCTCGCCATGGTGAGCGGCCTCATCCTGGCAGGTTTTTACTGGCCGCTCGTCAAAGCGCAATGGTTGTGGCTTCTCGGCGCAGGTTTAGCGGCTGTTCTGATTACGCTACGTCCAGTCATCGACCCACCATCCGCCATCAATGGCTATTTGTTTCTGTCTACACTTGCGGCCGGCGTTCTCGTCACAATGTCGGGTCGGAAACGGCGTCATTTCCTCGTGGCGTGTGCCGGAATGGCGATTGTCATNCTTGCGCATGAAGCCCGCGCGCATCCTTCGTTGACTTCGGTGCTACTNAGGGATGGTGGCTCGGACTTTNTAATGTATGAATCCTTTGCTCGCTCGATCCTTGAGACTGGTTCGCTNCGTGCNGGGGAAGANGTCTTCAACGCTCAGCCNCTGTCNAGATANGTGATGTTCTTTAANCATCTCGTGTTTGGCGATGGCGATGGCCAGATTGCTGTTTTTGCCCGCATCATGGTGACGAGTGCGTTGCTATGGCTCGGATGGCGCTTCCGTGGCAGTGGTCACTTTGGGACGGTCGTTGCTTTGACTGGAATCGTTCTTCTGGTAACGCTCGTTAATAGCACAGTCGTCGCAAGCCTCATCCGTCGAGGAGTGTCAGAGTACACAACTTGGGTCGCGTTCCCGCTGGCTTTCACGTGGCTGTTTGGTCCAGGTCGAAAAGCTACAAGAAAAGGGTTCGCTGCTCTAGCGGCTTCGTTCGTCGCTCGGACTGACCAAGCTCCGGCGCTGTTGTGGCTTCTTGTGATGCGCGGTCGGACTGCATTGCAGCAGCGGGACCGGACGCTTTTGCCCGCGCTGGGACTTGCGGCTACTATTTGCCTGTTTCCAGCCCTCCACAATGTCTATTACGGTGATCAGTTCAGGCTGTTGCCTACCAGTGGCACGGTGAATCTTGTGCTGCCACCAGACGGTTGGCGAGACGCACTGGGCGACCCGGAGGCCAGACGGCAGGTCTGGGCGCAGCTTGAGTTTCTTCTTTATGGCCCGACGATGAACCAGGACCATGTGAACGCTGGCGGGGGGTTACAACTACTATTCCGTAGTCTACAGTTGATCTGGATGGTGGCTGTGGGAGTCGCTGTTCGAGCGCTGTGGAGGTTCGGGCGAGTGACTGATCTGTTGATGGTCGGGTTACCACTCGTGTTCTTGAGCCCTCATCTGTTTTACCAAGTGGGTGTCTATTACCCTCGTCACGTTGTAATTGGCTATCTTGCAATGGCTGCGGTTGCCCTGTACGTTATGGCTGCTCCGAATCGTGAACACTTGGAAACCTGATGAGGGCGTGTTTGGTTTTCGAGCGGTGGAGAACAATATGACACGACTTGTTCTGGCATTGATGATGGCCTTATTCGCTTTACCGGCAACAACCTCTACCGAAGAAGAAGCGCAGTTAAAAGGCTCTGATGTTTTGAATCGGTATCTCGGAACCTGGCAAGCTCGAACGGTCATGAGCCCTACAAAGTTGGTTCCTCGAGGATACGACGAGACAGCCACCCAAGCGGTTAAATGGGTCTTGTCTAATCAGTACCTGGAGGTCACATCTATTGGTGAGTCACAGGACAGCCGGGACATGATTAATTACGCTGATGGGTCATACCACCGGTTTAACTTTACGTCAGAAGGAGATTCTTCGTATTGGATCGGAGATTGGCAGGATGATAGGCAGACTATGGTCTGGAAGATGGACCTTGGGATTATCAGTGGTTTACTTACAGAGCATTTTCTATCCACAGATGAAAAAGAGGTGACACTCGTTTTGAGAGACGCAGCGGGCAATATAATTATTCAAGCCCAGACGACGCAAAGTCGAACTGAAACCCAGTAGCGTAGATTGGTGATTATGAATTCTTTTGATGAGTTGAGGCGCTTGAACGCTGCACGCTGGCGTATCGCGATTGGGCTCACGATTACCATGATGGTCCTCTATTTTGGGTTTATCTTACTGGTCGCGTTTCGTAAATCCCTTCTCGCGACGCTGGTGAGCCCTGGTCTAAGTCTTGGCATTCTGCTCGGCGCGCTTGTGATTGTTGCGGCGTGGATACTGGTCTGGGTCTATGTCCGGTGGGCCAACCGGCACTACGACAGTGGCGTGGCTGCGCTGCGGGGGCGGTTGTGACGAGTAGTCTGGATGAGCCTAATCTGATCGCGATCGCGGGATTCTTCATTTTTATCGTACTTTCGCTGGGCATTACCTACCTTGCCGCGCGGCGGACACATAACGCTGAGCACTTCTATGCCGCCGGTCGAAGCATCACTGGCCTCCAGAACGGCTTAGCACTCGCGGGGGACTACATGAGTGCGGCCAGTTTCCTTGGTATTGCTGGCTTGGTCGCGCTTTCAGGCTTTGACGGTCTCATCTATGCGATTGGTTTCTTGGTCGGCTGGCCGATCGTGATGTTCCTGATTGCTGAGCCACTCAGGAATCTTGGACGATTCACGTTCTCCGATGTCGTTGCCTTTCGGCTGCGTCAGGCGCCGGTGCGTGTGGCCGCCGCTATCGGGTCGCTTGCTGTGGTGGCGTTCTACCTGATTGCACAGATGGTGGGCGCGGGTCATCTCATCCAGCTGATATTCGGATTGCCTTATGAACTGGCCGTCATCATTGTTGGCACCGTTATGCTGGCCTACGTGCTGTTTGGGGGCATGCTGGCGACCACGTGGGTACAAATTATTAAGTCGGTCCTATTGTTGGTCGGGGCCTTTCTGTTGGCGGGTCTTGCACTCGCACAATTCAATTTCAATCCACTTGCGCTCTTCCAGGCGGCGAGCGACCAGTATGGCCCCGGCGTACTAGGTCCCGGTGGACTCGTATCCGATCCAGTCGATGCTCTGTCGCTCGGGATGGCACTGATGCTCGGCACAGCTGGCCTTCCGCACATCCTGATGCGGTTCTACACCGTACCGGATGCGCGAACTGCTCGAACGTCGGTGTCCTACGCTACAGCAATTATTGGGGTGTTCTACCTGCTTACTTTCATTCTTGGCTTCGGTGCGATGGTCATCGTAGGTCAAGATCAGATCCGAAACGTTGATGCGGGCGGCAACATGGCGGCACTTCTGTTGGCCGAAACAGTTGGTGGGCCCGGGTTCTTAGGGTTCATTTCGGCCGTGGCGTTTGCCACCATTCTCGCTGTGGTGGCGGGGTTAACTCTGGCGGGGGCGGCTGCGCTTTCGCACGACCTATGGGTCCATGTGATTCGTGATGGCCAGGCCTCTGACCAGGAGCAGTTGCGTGTGGCGCGGGTCGCCTCGGCTTTGCTCGGGGTACTCGCGATTGTTCTCGGGATCGCGTTCGAAGAGCAGAACGTTGCTTACATGGTCGGCCTTGCCTTCGCGATCGCGGCCAGTGCCAACTTTCCGGCGTTGTTGCTTTCGATCTTCTGGCGGGGTTTCACCACTCGAGGAGCACAGGCCAGCATGCTCACCGGCACGGTCTCGAGCTTGTTGCTGATTTATCTGTCCCCGACGATTCAGGTAGATGTGCTGGGTAATGCTGCGGCAGTGTTTCCGTTGCGCAATCCCGGTATCGTCTCGATTCCGCTCGCTTTTGTTGTAGCTATAGTAGTGGCGATGGTGTGGCCGGAGCCGGAAGCTGCCAGTGGTTTCTCGGAACTCGAACGTCGCGTGCACCTCGGTGATGGGGAGCCAGTGACTGATGATGATTTCAGGAATTCTTAACTCCTCTTCACAATTTGACCAGTTTTGAGCGGCTCTTGCATTCACGATAGAATGTTCCGAGGAGATTCTGTGACCGAGACGCGTCAAGGCATACTGAAACTTCGAGTATCGAGTCTGATAGGACTGCTCTTTGTGGCTGCTGCCGCGAGCGCTGGTTGCAGCGAAAAGATGGGTTCGGCCTTTGCGCCAAGCGCGGTCAACGGAGGTGCGGGTGGTGGTCAGGTGCAGTTCCACAATGCTGACACAACTGGCACCGCGACTCAGGGTATTGCTTCAGTTGGGAAAACAGCTCGTTGGGACGCGCTGTCGGAATCAGAGAAAGCAGCCAGGAAGGTTCGGATGGCGCAGCGGAAGGCCCGCTGGGACGCGCTGCCGGAATCAGAGAAAGCAGCCAGGAAGGTTCGGATGGCGCAGCGGAAGGCTCGCTGGGACGCGCTGTCGGAATCAGAGAAAGCAGCCATGAAGGCTCGGATGGCGCAACGGAAGGCTCGCTGGGATGCGCTGTCAGAGTCAGAGAAGGCGGCCAAGCGGGCCGCAAGAAAAACACGCACGAGAATTGCTAAGTAATTAGGAAGCGTGCGTTAGAACCTCACACATTTCACTCCAAGACGTAGAACGATCTCTGCTTAGAGCATGCGCCTTATTCAGAGCACGCGTAGCATCACCTCTTGGACCGTCTATCCCGCAACAATGGTGGCGGCCTTCATCATCAACGCCACGTTGTTGTCGGCCGGCCTACCGATCCTATCCGCCTCCTATGTGGCTGTAGTGGTTGCAGCTGGGGCAGTTACCTTGTTTGAATTCGTCATTCCTTACGATAAAACGTGGCAACCTAGGTGGACAGACGTCAAGAACGACCTCCTCTTTATGGTTGCCGTGCAAATGGTGTTGCCACAACTCCTTGGGTTATTGCTGGCTCTCAACTTGCTCGGCTACCTTGAGCCACTCGACCTGCCTCTGAGTGACGTGTGGCCACGTACGTTGCCCCTGTTCGTTCAGGTTGCTCTCATGCTCGTTGTAGCAGAGTTGCTTCGCTACCCGCTGCACATTGCTGCTCACAACACGAAGACTCTCTGGCGGCTTCATGCGGTACACCATTCGCCGAAGAAGCTGTATTGGCTTAATGTTGGTCGTTTTCATCCGGTTGAAAAAGCGTTGCAGTACTCGCTGGACACCCTTCCGTTTATTCTTATTGGTGTCGGTGCGGAGGCCGTCGCGTTGTATTTTGTGTTCTACGCTGTCAATGGTTTCTATCAGCATTCCAACGTCGACGTGCGTTACGGACTCCTGAATTATTTGGTCAGTGGCCCGGAGTTGCATCGTTGGCATCACTCCAAGCTGGTAGACGAGTCGAATCGAAATTACGGCAACAATCTGATCGTATGGGACCTTATCTTTGGCACTTGGTTTCTTCCTAACTCCGCACGGGTGGGCGAGCTGGGCCTAAAAAACCGTGACTACCCGCTGGATTTTCTTGGGCAGATGTCTGCACCACTCACACCAGGTCTTGATAAGAAGCCACCCTCTAATGGCAGCTAGCGTGTTCCTCAACCTCGCGTTGTGGGCGCGTATGCAACTGTTTCGGTGGACCCACTGGAGGCCCTTTGTTCAGGCAACCAAACAGCCCGTAGAGGTTCAAACGAGCCTTTTGCGGCGTCTCCTGCACCGAAACCGCGATACGCGATTTGGTCGTGAGCACGGATTTTCCACGATTAAGAGCTACGCCGATTTTGCGGCAGTAGTGCCGGTACAAACTTACGAGACCCTCCGCCCCTACATAGACGACCAAGAACGTACTGGCGAACCGGCGCTTAATGCGGAGCCGCCTGTCATGTACGCACGGACAAGTGGTACGACCGGCGCAGCTAAGTTGATTCCAATCCTTCAAGATACGATCCAGGCCCACAAACGGAGCCAGGCCATACAGTCGTATGTTCAGTTTTCGGCCGATGCTCATGCATATTATGGGCATTGCCTTGCAATCGTCAGTCCAGCTGAGGAGGGCACTCTGGACTCCGGGACACCGTATGGTTCCACATCGGGATTCATGTACGAAAACATGCCCGCGCTTGCAAGGATGAAGTATGTGCTTCCCTATCAGGTGTTCGGAATTACGGACTATGACCTCAAGTATCTCCTGATTCTTAGGCTCGCCGTCACATACAGGGACGTTACGCACGTTGCTTGTGCGAACCCGTCAACATTGGTCAAGCTGCTGTCCGTCTTGGCAGACAATCGCGCGACCCTTCTCCAAGATGTCATACAAGGCACATTCAGCCGGGCCAATGATTTATCAGGCGAACTACAGGCTATGATTGCACCCCTTCTGTCGTGTTCGCCAGCCCGCGTGACCGAACTTCGAACGGTCTTGGCGTCGCCGCGTCCGACGTTTGCTGATCTGTGGCCTGAACTACGTTTAGTTTCAACCTGGACCGGCGGCAGTTGCCGGATTCCCCTCGCCACAGTGAGACCAACCTTACCGCCCGGTACTCGAGTGGGCGAATTAGGCTATCTGGCCAGTGAACTTCGCGGCACCCTTGTGCCAGCTTTGGATCGGGACGGCGGCACGCCAACGATTCACGAAAACTTTTTTGAATTCGTGGAACGAAATGACTGGGATGCGGGTCGTAGAACGTTTTGTTTGGTCGATCAAATCCAGCCGGGGAAGGAGTATTACATTATCCCAACCACCGGAGCTGGGCTCTACCGCTATTTCATGAATGATATCGTCCGTGTGACGGGTTCATTCCACGCCACTCCGACCATTGAGTTTGTCCAAAAAGGTAAGGGCGTGACGAATATCACCGGTGAAAAGTTATATGAAAGCCAGGTTATCGAAGCGGTACGTCTTACCGAAGACGAGACGTCGTCTATCTCAGGATTTTTTCTCATGTTGGCTGATGCAGATCGGGCGACCTATCGTCTTGTTATTGAGTGTTCCACTCCGACTGAAACTTGGTGGCATAAAACTCTCGGGTCGGTTGAACGCCAACTCCTCTCCCTGAATGTGGAATACGCTGCAAAGCGGGCCAGTGGACGCCTCCAGCACCTCGAGCTACTACCTGTCCGGCTTGGCACTGGGGAAGCCTACAAGCGGCACTGCCTGAGTCAAGGGCAGCGGGAGGGCCAGTTCAAGCTTATCGCTTTGCAGTATCAGTCCGATTGCACGTTTCCCTTCGCTGACTTTCGCCTGGATGTGCTGGGTACGGAGTCGGGGTAGCCATGCAGCTCGAACTCTATCGGCTGGATATTCCATTCACGACTGCCTTCAGACACCACTCCGCCGTCCGGACGGCTACGCAAAGTGTGTGGGTGAAGGCTCAGTCCGGTGAGTGCGTCGGCATGGGAGAGGGCTGTCCTCGTGAATATGTCACGGGAGAAAACATCGCGTCGGTGCAAACGTTTTTTAACACTTACTGTGAAGCTCTTTGTCAGGCCGTGAGTTCCATTGATGCTTTGGTTACTTGGGTTGATGACCATAGAACCGTCATTGACGCGAATCCCGCAGGGTGGTGCGCTATCGAACTTGCCATGCTTGAGTTCTTCGCGAAGCGTGAAGGAGTGACCGTTGAGCAATTGGTGGCGGCGGTCCCTACCACCGGCACCTTCCGTTATTCCGCGGTTGTGGGTGACAGCAAGCTGGACGTCTTTCAAGCGACCGTCGCCAGATACTGTGCGATGGGTTTCACCGATTTCAAGCTGAAGCTATCTGGTGACCCAGCTCAAGATCGTGCCAAGGTAGATACTTTACGTGATTTATCCGATGTCGAGAAACTCCGTGTTCGAGTCGACGCAAACAATCTGTGGAACGATGCGGAAAGCGCGGTGCGGCACCTTAACGATCTTCAGTTCTCGTTCGTTGGCATCGAGGAGCCTTTGTCCGCGAACGCACTCGATGGGATGCGCATGGTAGCGGC